>JAZTYJ010000017.1:0-70468 GCA_045636865.1 Eubacteriales bacterium | reverse complement strand
TGCGGTGTTGCTCCGGATAGAGTTTGCAGGATGAGTCAGTTCCCTGCTCACCCGTGAGCTCTTACCTCACGTTTCCACCCTTACTGCGGCGAAGCCACAGCGGTATATCTCTGTTGCACTTTTCCTGAAGTCGCCTTCGGCGGGCGTTACCCGTTATCCTTGCCCTGTGGAGCTCGGACTTTGCTCATGCGCCGCCTTTCGGCATATGACGCACGCGACTGTCCGGCTTACTCGCACTTGATATTATAGTTCAAATCCGCTTTTTTTGTCAAGCAATAAGCCATTTTTCGAAAATTTTGAGAAAAAGTAAAAAAATAGCTTGATTTTTGCAAATCAATATGGTATTATTTATTTTGCTATTTAATGCGTACCGAAAGAGGTGAATTTCATGAAGTCAGGTATCCATCCGGATTATAAGCAGACAACAATTACCTGTGCATGTGGCGAAGTTATTGAGACAGGTTCAACAAAAGAAAATATCAAGGTTGAAATTTGCTCTAAGTGCCATCCGTTCTATACCGGCAAGCAGAAGCTCGTTGATACAGGCGGACGCGTCGACAGGTTCAACAAAAAGTTCGGTTTGTCTCAGGATAAGTAATTATCTTTGTGTCAAAGCTGCACCGAAGCTGTTTTCAGCTTCGGTTTTTGTTGTATTTTGAGATATTTTTCGGAGGTATGAAAATTGGTTGATCTGAAGAACGAATGGAATGACATCTTAAAGGATGAATTTGAAAGCGAGTATTATCTGAAGCTCCGCGAGTTTCTTGCCGAGGAGTACAGAAACTTCAGAATTTTCCCCGATATGCACGATATCTTCAACGCACTTGTTCTTACGCCTTATAATGACGTCAAGGTCGTTATTCTCGGCCAGGACCCCTACCACGGCGAAGGTCAGGCGCACGGTCTTGCTTTTTCGGTCAAAGACGGGATTCCGCTTCCTCCGTCGCTTAAAAATATCTATAAGGAAATATATGCGGAAACGGGAAACACTCCGCCCGAATCCGGAAATCTGACCCGTTGGGCGCGCCAGGGCGTTTTGCTTCTAAACGCCGCTCTCACCGTCCGCGAAGGTCAGGCAAACTCGCACCATGGCAAGGGATGGGAGCTCTTTACCGATGCGATAATCCGCCACCTGAATGAGCGTGAAAAACCGATTATTTTTCTTCTCTGGGGCAGAAATGCAAAGGAAAAAGAGTCACTCATCACAAACAAGCATCACAAGGTATTTACGGCGGCGCATCCGAGCCCGCTCTCTGCCCACAACGGCTTCTTCGGTTGCGGACACTTCAACTCTGCAAACCGCGAGCTGATTCTATCCGGCGAAATGCCGATAATATGGTAACACAAGCCACAACTTCAGAAGTTGTAGCTTTAACATTTTTTCCCATCTCCGAATAGCATATAGCAGTATATATTCGGAGGATACACAATGGATTCTTTTAAAAACAATATAGGTTCTGCCGCCCTTATTTTTTCTGACGGCAAAACCTACGACACGGCGCTCATCGTTTCAAATCCTCCTCCCTCCTGGCTCGCGGAGGGAGTTTTTTCTGAAATATGCATAAGTGAGGAGGGTTTGTACTGCGTTTATTTTCTTCTTTTTGCACCACCCGGTTTCCGCGCCGCATTTTCAATAAACGACAGGAAAATCAAAGGCTCGGAAACGGAAACCTGCGACGGAACAATCTGTGCAAGTGCCGTTTGCAGCATACACACAGAGGCACTCCCCTGCTCGCTCTCCGTGGTGTGTGAGCCGCGTATGTGCAGCGGTATTTTTCTCGTTGTCAAATGTAGTGTATAATTTGCTGTACTATTTTAAAAAACTGTGATATAATTAATCTATCACAAAAGAAACGGAAGGTGCAAAATTATGAAATCAAAGCTCTTTTCTCTCATCGCTCTTATTCTTGCAGCTGTGATGCTTCTCACATCCTGCGGAGGCGGTGATATTACATCCGATGACCCGATTGATGTAGAAGTTGAAGAAGTTAAACTTCCCGAGTACAAAAGTGCTCTTACAGGCCTTCCCGTTGACAGCGAAGAGGACGAAAACCGCCGTCCTGTCGCAATTATGATAAACAATATCAAAAAGGCCCTTCCGCAGTACGGCATTTCAAACGCAAGCATTATTATTGAAGCTCTTGCAGAGGGCGGAATAACGCGTCTTCTCGCGGTTTTTGACGATTTTGAGGACATAGAGCAGATCGGCACTATCCGTTCTTCGCGTCCGTATTACATCGACTTTGCGGAGAGCCTTGACGCAGTTTACATCCACATCGGCGGAAGCCCCGAGGCTTACAGCCGCCTTGCAAACGACGACATTGACTCATACGACCTTATCGAAGGAAAATACAGCTCTATGTCGTGGCGCGATAAGGACCGGATCAAGAATAACGGATATGAGCACAGCGTTTTCACTTCGGGCCCGCGCATTATGGAGAGACTGAATGCTGACGGTGTTCGTATGACGCGCTCCTCAAGCTACGGACCGGCCTTCAACTTCTCCGAAACCATCTTGTCTTACGGCGTAAAGGATGCAACAAAAATCACTGCCGTATTTTCATCCTACAAAACAGGAACATATACATATGACGAGGCCCTTGGTCTTTACCGCATCGGTCAGTACGGCACAAGCCACGTTGATGCGCTCTCCGGAAGTCAGCTTGCATTCAAAAACGTTTTCATTCTTCGTATGAACTCTTATGTTATTAAGGGCGACACCGCAGGCAGACTTCGTTTTGACTCCATCGGCGAGGGTAGCGGATACTACTTTGTAAACGGTGAAAAGCGCGAGCTCACCTGGAAGAGAAGCGGAAAAACTGCTCCGTTTAAGTTCTACGACACAAGCGGTGCAGAGCTTGAAGTCTTCCCGGGAGACAGCTATGTTGCCATCGTTCCCCTCAACGCAGATGTCAGAATCGAGGGAATTGCGCCGCAGGCAGAGAGTTCCGAAAATATCGGATAAAAAAACTCAAAAAAACTCTTGACATTTAACTTGTTTTTTGTTAGAATCATATGTGGTTTTCACCACATGTGATATGGAGGGATATCGAAGTGGTCATAACGAGGCGGTCTTGAAAACCGTTTGGGGGCAACCCCACGTGGGTTCGAATCCCACTCCCTCCGCCACAGAAAAGCACCGATTTTTCGGTGCTTTTTTCTTTTTTAATTTTCTGTAAAATCGTTTGTATATGACATAAAAAAGTGTTATAATTTAATCAGATATTTATACGGAGTGATTTTTTATGAGAAAAACCCCCGCTTATCACAGATTCAAATTTACAAACCTGTTAGGTCTTACCATCGCCGGCTTCATAAACGCCTTCGGCATCACCGTTTTTCTTGCACCGGTCGGGCTTTACGACAGCGGCATTTCGGGAACTTCTATGTTCCTGTCCCAGATAACTCCGTTTTCTCTTTCTTTTTTCCTGATTGCAGTTAACGTCCCTCTGTTCCTTTACGGATTTAAAAAACAGGGAAAGCTTTTTACGCTGTATTCTCTCTGGGCAGTTGCAATGTACTCTCTCGGTGCGCATCTCATAACAAATGTTCTCCCCATTGACGTCAGCGCCATGTCGCCTCTCGCGGGAAAAGACCTTCTCCTATGTGCACTGTTCGGCGGCGTTATATCGGGTATCGGCAGCGGTCTGACTATTCGCTACGGAGGTGCAATTGACGGTGTTGAGGTTATGTCTGTTATCTTTGCAAAACGACTCGGCGTTACCGTCGGCACGTTCGTTATGGTGTATAACGTACTTCTCTACGTCATCTGCGGAATCGTTTTCAACAGCTGGATTTTGCCGCTGTATTCGATCCTCACCTACGGCGCAGGTCTTAAGGTTATCGACTTTATCGTCGAGGGTATCGACCGCAACAAGGCGGTTATGATTGTTACAAGCAAGCCCGATGAAATCTGCAACGTTCTTTCAAGCGAATACGAAAGCGGAATCACACAGCTTCTTGCGCGCGGACATTACTCAAAGCAGGACAAGACGGTTATTTATTTCGTCGTTAACCGTTTCCAGATTCCGAACGTCAAAGAAATCGCACATGCAATCGATCCTCAGGCATTTCTCACGATTACGGAGGTTGCAGACGTTTTCAAAAGTGCTCATTAAAACTTAAAAACACTCGGCATATGCCGAGTGTTTTTGTTTATACGTTTATATCGCAAAGGTCTGCGACGATGCCCATCTTCTCGGCATCGTAAAGCTTCCATATAACGCGGAGTGATTCAAGCGCACTGTGCGCGTCTGTTTCCGGCTTCTTCTTATTTATGATACAGTCGGCAAAATGTGATATTTCGTGCTGTGTTTCCTTGCTTGCTGCATTTTCCCTCTTCCACACAACCCTGTATTTCTGCGCATCACTGTCAGCCATTCCTGGGATGTGCTCTTTAACGTTATCATAAACCTTCACTTCTCCCGAAACGAAGTCAAATTCAAGTGTTCCCTTTTCGGTTATTATCTGAAAATCCGTCCCCATACGCGTACCGCGAGAACCCCACGTTGCCCCGTGATAACCGAGGGACCCATTTTCAAACTTCATTGTAACCGCGCTTGTTCCCTCGCGAAGCATCCACGGTGTTCCCACATTTGTTCCGAAATGCACGCCCGAAACAGGTCGACCGCAGAACCACATAAGAATATCTATGTAGTGGCAGCCGTGAGAGAAGAGCTGACCTCCGCCGAGGCATGATGTTGCAAACCACTCAAGCTCATCAAACTTGGTAAGCTGTTCTGTCCAGATTGACATCTGCATAATCTTTCCGTAATCGCCGCTGTCAACCATTTCCTTGAGTTTTCTGATTCCCTCCCAGTATCTTACCGGATATGCACACATCAAAGTCAGATTATTTTCTTCACATACCGAAATGAGTCTTAAGCATTCCTCTTCCGTATTGCACAACGGCTTTTCCATAAGAATATGTTTATTATGACGGGCAAAAAACATTCCGCATTGATAATGCAGATGGTGTGGCAGTACAACGAGCACGGCATCAACATAATCCACCATTTCTTTGTAATCCGTTGTAACAAACGGATTATCAAGCACCGATGCAACATCCCTTGCGCGGTCAATTTCAATGTCACACACGGCGGTAATTTCGATGTTTTCAAGAAGAGAAACACCCTCTGCATGGCGTTTCATCATTCCGCCGCAACCAATCAGGCCAAGTCTTATTTTTTTCATTTCAAATTGATCCTTCCTCTTGACAATTTTATGAGTATGATATTATTATAAAGTATATTTATCGGAATTGATTTGTACTATTTGACATTTGTTTTGCACAATTTTGTCTTTTTGAGGTGAAATAATGCTGAAATTCAAACGCACTCCCGTTTCAGACTTCATCAGAATTGAAGAATTCGTTTCCGTCTTCAGCCGGAAGCTTCAGGACATTTCGGCACCTGACTTTTGCACTGACGGTGAGGCGCACGATTTCTGGGAGTTTTTACATCTGGAGTCGGGAGAGCTGAATATTCTCGTCGACGGTCGTCTTTTCTGTCTTCAGCCGGGCGACCTGATTATCTATGCGCCGTATTCTTTTCATATCACGTCTGTCTCATCAAAAGCGGTTGTGAATATTTGTGCATTTTCCGCCTCCTCAAGCGTTCTTCCGCAATTTGCAAATGCGGTTATCCCACTTTCTGACACCCATATGTCCTCGCTTTATAAAATTATGGAGCTTGGACGCGCTACCTTCTCACTGCCAAAAGATATTTCAGACGAGCGCGGAATGTGTCTTCGCAACGAAAGTTCAGATTTCTCGCTTCAAAAGCTTGCAAATCTTACCGAGCTGTTTCTGATCGGACTGTTTGAAGAAAAGTTATCCGGCAAGCTTCCGGAACATACAACAAACAAAAGCAATCTCAACAAGGAATTTTCGGCTCTCACAACCTTTTTGCAGAATAATATGCACCGCCCGCTTACAACAGAGGAAATATGCTCCGAACTTTTACTGAGTCCGTCGCAACTCGGAAAGCTCTGCAGAGATGTTTGCGGTTGCGGACCGATTGACTACCTTATTTCGCTGAAAATCGGTCTTGCAAAGCGGCTTATACACGAAAGTGCGCTGAATCTCACCCAGATATCTGAAAGGCTTGGTTTTTCTTCTGTTCATTATTTTTCGAGGCTTTTTAAATCAAAAACGGGGATATCTCCGTCAGATTACAAAAAAGCTCACACAAGCAAATAAAAAGCAGTTGGCATATGCCAACTGCTTTTTGTTTATTCAAGCTCGAATGCACCTGTATAGAGCTGATAATAAATCCCCTTTTCGGCGATAAGCTCGTCGTGTGTGCCGCGCTCCTTGATTTCACCGTGGTCAAGAACCATTATAACGTCGGAATTCTTGACGGTTGAGAGGCGGTGTGCAATAACAAACACCGTTCTGCCCTCCATAAGCTTATCCATACCACGCTGAACAATCCGCTCTGTTCTTGTGTCGATTGAAGAGGTCGCCTCGTCAAGAATCATAACCGGCGGATCGCATACCGCCGCACGTGCAATAGCGATAAGCTGACGCTGTCCCTGGCTTAAATTTTCGCCATTATTCGTAATCAGCGTATCGTATCCCTTCGGAAGTCTTGTTATGAAATCGTCAGCTCCTGCAAGGCGTGCCGCCGCGCGCACCTCCTCATCCGTCGCGGAGAGCTTTCCGTAGCGGATGTTTTCGGCAACGGTTCCCGTGAAGAGATTTGTTTCCTGAAGAACAAGCCCCATTGAACGGCGCAAATCCTTCTTCTTTATCTTATTGATGTTTATTCCATCGTATCTGATTTTGCCGTCCTCAATATCATAGAAGCGGTTAAAGAGATTTGTTATCGTAGTCTTTCCTGCTCCCGTTGCACCAACAAAAGCGATTTTCTGTCCGGGGCGTGCATACACACTTATGTTTTTAAGCACCTGTTTTCCCTCAACGTATGAGAAGTCAACGTCGGTCATCTCTATATCGCCGCGAAGTCTGGTATACGTAACCGTACCGTCATTGTGCGGATAACGCCATGCCCAGATTCCTGTCTTTTCGTCCGATTCGGTTATTTCTCCATCTTCCCCGATTCTTGCATCGACAAGCGTTACATATCCCTCGTCCGTCTCCGCTTCCGAATCAGCAAGCTCGTATATTCTCGAAGCACCCGCGCTTGCCATTGCTATTGCGTTAATCTGCTGTGAAAGCTGATTAACGTTTCCCGTAAACTGCTTTGTCATATTCAGAAACGGGATGACTATATCGATTGAAAGAACTCCGATTCCGCCGGCAACGAGATTCGACACAGCGATGTTCGGAACTTTTGCAAGAAGCAGAAGACCTCCGACTACCGCGATAACAACATAGAGGATGTTTCCTATATTCTGAATTATCGGTCCGAGAACGTTTGCAAACGAATGCGCCCTGAAGCTGTCCTCGAAAAGCTTTTCCGAGAGCTCATCAAACTCTTGCCTGCAAGTCTCCTCGCGGTTGAAAACCTTGACAACACGCTGACCATTCATAATCTCCTGAATGTATGCTTCATTCTTTCCGAGTGACTTTTGTTGACGCATAAAGAACTTCGCACTTCCGCCTCCGACTGTCTTTGTCACAAGCATCATAACAAAAACACCGAAAACGACTACAAGCGTCAGCCACGCGCTGTAATAGAGCATAATGCCGAGAACCGAAACTATAATGACTCCGGCTCTCAGAAACGTTGGTAACGCCTGAGAAATGAGCTGCCGCAGGGTGTCTATGTCATTCGTGTAACGGCTCATTATGTCACCGTGCTTATTTGTGTCAAAGAAGTTTATCGGCAAATTCTGCATCTTCTGAAACATCATACATCTCATCTTATTGAGATATCCCTGCGTTATAATTGCCATAAGCTGTGTATAGACAGTTATCGCCGCAAGCGAGATGACATACATTATAACAAGCAGAATCACCTTTGGAATTATGACCTTTGAAGCTGCCGTCCAGTCTCCCGAGCTTGCAAAAACGCCGATGTCGGCAAGTATCTGCTGCTGGAAAACCGCAGGTGCTGCCGCTGTTACCGATGAGATAATTATGCATATGATTACGGAAACGAGAAGTCTCGGATATTCTTTGAACAGAGATGCCATTACCCTCTTTAACGTGCGCATATCTGCAGGAGGTCTTTTACCCTTTGCCGGTGGCATTTTCCTACTCATCGGCCTGCCCTCCCTTCTGTTCTTCATAAATCTCTCTGTAAATTTCGTTTCTCAAAAGAAGCTCATCATGCGTTCCGAAATCCGAAATCTTTCCGTTTTCCATAACGATTATCATATCCGCATCCGAAACAGAGGAAATTCGCTGTGCAATAATGATTTTCGTGGTTTCGGGGATATACTCACGGAACGCCTCTCTTATTTTTGCGTCTGTTTTTGTATCAACAGCACTTGTTGAGTCATCAAGAATAAGAACCTTCGGCTTTTTGAGGAAGGCTCTTGCTATGCAGAGTCTCTGCTTCTGACCGCCGGATACGTTTGTTCCGCCCTGCTCAATGTACGTGTCATATCCGTCCGGAAAGGAGGATATAAATTCATCAGCCTGGGCAAAGCGGCAGGCTTCCTTGATTTCTTCGATATCCGCATCGGCATTTCCCCAGCGGAGATTTTCACATATCGTTCCCGAGAAAATCTGATTTTTCTGCAAAACCATCGCAACGCTGTCGCGAAGTGTTTCAAGGTCATATTCCCTGACGTTCACTCCTCCGACTAAAACTTCGCCGTTAGTTGCATCATACAGACGCGGAATAAGCTGAACGAGAGTTGACTTGCTTGAGCCTGTGCCTCCGATTATTCCGACCATCATTCCCGACTCAATCTTTATGTTCACGTTCTCAAGTGCCGCCTTTTCAGATTCTGCCGAGTATTTGAAATCAACATCCCTAAACTCAACAGAACCGTCCTTTACCTCGTATATCGGGCTTTCGCAGTTTACTATCTTTGACTCCTCCGTGAAAACCTCATATATTCGCTTCATTGACTCAAGCGACATCGAAATCATAACATAAATCATCGAAATCATCATAAGCGACATAAGAATCTGCATTCCGTAAGTAAGGATAGACGAAATCTGACCGACGTCTATTTCAAGACCTCGGCTTGAAATTACCATATATGAGCCGAACGAGAGAGTGAACACCATTATTATATAGAGGCAGACCTGCATAACCGGCTGATTGAACGCGACTATGCGTTCAGCCTTTGTGAAGTCGGAACAAATGTCCTCTGCCGCGCGGGAAAACTTTTCTTTTTCAAACTCCTCTTTTGAAAAGCCCTTTACAACGCGCATTCCGCGCACATTCTCTTCTATCGACTCGTTTAGTTTATCGTATTTCTTGAAAACTCTTTTAAATGCCGGCATAGCTTTTCGGCTTACCGTAAAAAGTCCGACAAGAATAATGGGAATTGCAATAACAAACACCGTTGCAAGCCTTCCACCCATTATATACGACATTATGATTGAAAAAATAAACATAAACGGTGAGCGGATGGCCGTTCTTATGCACATCATAAACGACATCTGCACATTTGAGATATCCGTTGTCATTCTGGTTACGAGCGAGGAAACGGAAAATCTATCGGTGTTTTCAAATGAAAAGCTCTGGATTTTTGCAAAAAGGTCGCGGCGGAGATTTTTCGCAAAGCCTGCTGATGCTTTTGCGGAAGTAACGCCCGCCATACCGCCGCACGCAAGCGACAGAAGTGCCATGAGTATGAGAAGTCCGCCCGTTTGCAGCAGTGCGCGAATTTCTATTCCCGCCTTTATCTGATTCATCAGATTCGCTGTAATAAACGGGATTATGCACTCCAATATGACTTCACCGATGATAAAAACGAACGTAAGAATCGCCGGTGTCTTGTATTCTCTGAGTGATGAGAGCAATTTTCTTATCATCCCGATATCTCCTCTTCCTATTTTTCCATATAATTATATTTTATCATCGCAAATATATGAAATCAATGAACTTTCTGTTAACAATAGTATGTGCGCAGCTCATTTCAAAATATAAGTTTACAATATTTTTTCATATTCTCTGTTGTTTTATATCCTTTTTTCTGTTAAAATAGTTCTATCTTTGTTTCGGAGGAAAATATTATGAAAAAACTTATTTGCATTTTGCTTTCTGTCTTTCTGCTTTTTATTGCAGGATGTTCTGATAACGGCGTTTCTGATGATGCGGAATATGCAACATACTCTTCTGACAACGGGTATACGGTAAAATATCCCGAAAAGTATAACGTGTCCTCTCTCGGTTCGCAGATCGACTTTGTTATTATGGATGACGAAACCGGCTCCAACGTAACGATTATGCGCGAAGAAAAGGTTGACGGTATTTCCGATATGTCCGAGGACGACTTTATCTCACGTATCAAAAGCAAGGGCTACGACGATATCGCGCTTCTTGAGTTTGATAAAATCAGCATAAGCGGCATTCCTTGCCTTGTCGCAAAATTTTCCTGCAACGAAAGCACGGTTACGGTGATAACATATGATGCAAGCGACAACACATATACCGCAACTTGCACAATTCTCCCCGGCACACGCGCAGGTGTCTCCCGTGATTTTGATACCGTTGCACGCGGACTTATGGTTTAGATATTTCAAAAGCCTTTCGGAATTTCCGAAAGGCTTTTTTCTTTATTCGCTTACTGTTTCCGAAACATCTTCTGTGCGCTTTTCCGGCTTTTTGCGAAGATGGAGAACTTCCATAATCTTTACAAGCCTTTCTCTCGGGAGAAAATGGTTTATTAAAAGCGCAACGATGACACCTATTGCCGTATCAAGCATACGGTTGAGCGAGTACGGAATATATGCGGCTGAATCGTTCTGCGTAAAGAGGATGATGCTGAGCACAACGCCTCCCGGCTGAATTCCGCCCGGCCAGCGGAAAAACTGACATGCGATTATAAGAAACACAACACCGACGAAAAGAAATGGCATCATGAGAAGTCCGACATCGCCTGTCGGCTCTAAAAACAGGTATATTCTGAAAAGAATCATTCCTATAAAGCCGCCGATAATCGTTCCGAAAAGACGATTGCCGCCATTGAGCCATGAATCCGCCATATCACTTCCCGTGCCGAAAATTGCACCGATACACGCAAACGTCGGATTGCGGTCAATAAACAAATATACGAATGCACAAAGCGTTGCCGCGATTGCTGTTTTTATGTTCCGCATTCCGATGCGGAATCTGAATTTTTTCTTACTCATATATATCCCCTATTCTATGCCGAAAAATCTTATTGCGTTTTCTGTTGTTATCTTGCCGACTTCCTCCGGTGTCATTTCCCATAACTCCGCAATTTTCTCTGCGATGTGCGGTATATACCCCGGATGATTTCTCTTTCCGCGATGCGGCACAGGTGCCATATACGGACAGTCCGTTTCAAGCATTACACGCTCCTTCGGAATGTTCCTTAAAACCTCGGGAGCCATACGCGCGTTTTTAAAGGTTACTGCACCGCCAAACGACATATAAAACCCGAGTTTTGAAAGCTCTGATGCATATTCGCGGCTTCCCGAAAAGCAATGGTAAACCGCCGAAATACCCGGAAACTTCTTTAAAATCTCAAGACAGTCGCGGTGGGCCTCACGGTCGTGAACAATAAGCGGAAGCTTCCTTTCATAAGCAAGCGCCGCCTGCGCCTTGAATGCCTTTTTCTGAAGCTCGGGCGATATATCATCGTAATAATAGTCAAGCCCTGTCTCACCGACCGCGCAGATGTTTTTTTCGGAAAGAAGCCTTTCTATTTCCTGCAGGGTATCCTCACCGAACTTATCTGCCGAATCGGGATGAACTCCCACGGCACCGTATATAAAATCATACTTTTTGCAAAGCTTCACCGTCTCATATGACGACTCAAGATTTGCCGCCGCATTTAAAATCCTCGTAACTCCCGCATCGCAAAAGGATGCTATGAGCTCGTCGCGGTCTTCATCAAATGCCCGGTCGTCGAGGTGTGCATGTGTGTCAAAATACATATTCTACCGCCTGATTATTTAATACCGAAAAGTCTTTCAAAGTTCTTTGAAAAAATCTGCTCGTAATCCTTCTCCGACAATCCGAGGGAGAGAACCTTTTCTATCTCCTCCTTCGGAGTCCACATCGGAAAATCCGTTCCGAACATAAACTGGCTCACACCGAATTTTTCGATGAGAGAGAGCGCCTGCGATTTCTCGATCACATCAAGTGAGCTCGATGTATCAAAATACAGGTTTTTGCTCTTCGGATACTTCTCTGCCTTATCCCAGCTTGCATATCCGCCGAAATGAGCAGCTATGCAGATAAGATCCGGAAACCTTTCCATAACCTTTATGAGTCGCTCGGGTGATGAGAAATCGTATCTGTCGTCCCCCGTATGAAAGAGAACCGGCAGTTTCTTCTTCTCAAGAAGTGCGTATGTAGGAAACATTTTTTCGTCATCAATATTTAGCTTCTGAAAATCCGGATGAAGCTTTATGCCCGAAAGACCGAGTTTTTCCACCCTCTCGATTTCCTTTTCCGGGCATTCCATATCCTGGTGCAGGGTTGCAATTCCGATAAAAGACGGATACTGCTTGCATTTTTCATAGATAAAGTCGTTTATTACCTCAACCTGATGCGGAGTTGTTGCGGTTGAGCACACCAACGTTTTTGATATCCCCGCTTCTTTCGAGAGTTTTTCAAGGATATGCGCCATTCCGTTATGATGCATGCTGATATTGTAAAACTCTCCTATTGCGCCACTTGCCTTTTTCGATATCTTCTGCGGAAAAATATGTGCGTGTGAATCTATAATCTTCAACGTTTTCGCGCACCTCTTTAGTTAAAAAAGTCTTTAAGCAGCTTTGCACGGCTCGGATGACGGAGCTTGCGCAATGCCTTTGCCTCAATCTGTCTGATTCGTTCACGGGTAACGTTGAACTCCTTGCCGACCTCTTCGAGAGTGCGTGTTCTTCCGTCCTCAATGCCGAAACGAAGGCGCAGAACCTTTTCTTCGCGCGGCGAAAGTGTTCCAAGCACCTCAACGAGCTTTTCACGCAGGAGGGTAACTGTTGCAGCCTCTGCCGGCTCCTGTGCATTCTCTGCGGGAATAAAGTCGCCAAGGTGCGAGTCTTCCTCTTCACCGATAGGTGTCTCAAGAGATACCGGCTCCTGTGCTATCTTCAATATCTCACGGACTTTGGCAACCGGAAGCTGCATTTCCTCTGCAATTTCCTCCGGAGAGGGATCGTGACCAAGCTCCTGAAGAAGCTGACGCGACACGCGGATTACCTTGTTTATCGTTTCTACCATATGAACAGGAATTCGGATAGTTCTTGCCTGATCGGCGATTGCGCGGGTGATTGCCTGACGGATCCACCAGGTTGCATAGGTTGAAAACTTATATCCCTTAGTGTGGTCAAACTTTTCAACAGCCTTTAAAAGGCCGAGATTACCCTCCTGAATGAGGTCAAGGAAGAGCATACCGCGTCCGACATAACGCTTTGCGATGGAAACAACAAGACGGAGGTTTGCTGCCGAAAGTCGCTCTTTTGCCTCTTTGTCGCCCTGCGCCATACGGTCAGCAAG
Source organism: Eubacteriales bacterium (assembly GCA_045636865.1). GTDB lineage: Bacteria > Bacillota > Clostridia > Oscillospirales > JAAYXM01 > SIG480. Next base: position 56,906 of record JAZTYJ010000017.1, on the reverse strand, counting down.
CTCTATCTCCTCCTCGGGTGAAAGAAGATCAACTTTACCGATTTCCTTGAGGTAAATTCTTACGTGGTCATCAATCGAAAGACCCTCAAGAAGCGATGCCGAATCTGCAAGTTCTTCCTCGGGAATTTCCTCAATATCGCCAAGATCCTCCGGAGCGTCCTCAAGGAACTCATCTTCTGTCGGAATGTCTGCGATGAATTCTTCAAGAGGAAGCTCTATTCCGTGGTTTTCGAGCGCATCATAGAGTTTTTCTATTTCGTCCGAATTCATCTCAAGCTCTTCTGCAACCGCCGAGAGCTCCTTCTGTGAAAGCTTGCCCTTCTTCTTTCCGGTTTCAATGAGTTCACGGATTATCTGTTTTTTCTCCTCAACGGTGATGTTTCTTTCTGTCTTTTCGTTATCCATCTTGTTTCCCCTTCTTCTTTCTGTAAAATTCTGTGGCGGCAAGAAGTGCTGCATCGTCGCACTCTCCCTGCCCCTTCATATATTCTTGCTTTATTGTGTCGAGATAATCTCCCAACGCTTTCCTGTCTGCATTCTGCCTTCTCGCAAATACTGCCGCAATATGGGATGCCTCATCCTCGCTCATACCCTCGCACATCGTTCGGATAGGTGCCTCCTCACCCGTTTCACGGATGTGGCGGCACAGCTTGTCAAAGGCTCTTCCCAGAAGCTCGGAAGAGAACATCTTTCCCGAAATTTTTTCCATCGCCTCGCGACATGCCGCAATATCTGCCGCGCAGAGAGAAAGCAAGCTCTCTTCTGCCACTGCCGAGCGCGGATTTCTGTATCTTGCGGACTTGTCCTTCGGCATAATCGAGCTGACAGGATCAAGCACACGCCTCTCTTCGTCCTTCTTCTGTCGGCTTATGAGCTTTTTTCTCTCTCGCTCCGCTTCTTTTAAGATGGCATCGGCTGTAACTCCCGTTTCTCTTGAGATACGCCCTGCATATATTTCGCGTTCAAATGCATTTGACATCTTCGCAAGATATGCGACCGCTTCCTTTATATACAAAACACGTTGATCATCGTCAGCCAGATCGTATGTCTGCTTTGTCATCTCAAGGCGGTATTCCGATGCAGGCAATGCATTTTCAATCAGCTTTCCGAAGCTTTCCTTTCCGAACTTTTTGATATACTCATCCGGATCCTTTGCACCCGTCATCGAAAGCACACGCACCTCAAGGTTTGCCTTTGTGAGAATATCAATCGCCCGTTCTGTTGCGGCGCGGCCTGCCTTGTCGGAGTCGTATGAAATTATTACCTTGCCTTTGTATTTCGACATAAGATGCGCCTGCTCTTCTCCGAGAGCTGTGCCGAGAGACGCAACCGCAGAATTGTATCCTGCCTGATGCAGGGCAATAACGTCCATATACCCTTCGCAGAGGATGAAATAGTCAGCCTTGCTTTGCCGCGCAAAATTCATCGCGTATAAGTTTCTTCGCTTGTTGAAGACCGACGACTCCGGCGAATTTAAATATTTCGGTTCTTCAGGTCCCATATTTCTTCCGCCAAAGCCGATTACCGTGCCTCTGACGTCGATTATCGGGAACATTACCCTTGACCTGAACCAATCATAAATACGTCCGTTTTTGCCGGCTCTTTCAAGCCCTGCTTCTATGAGCTCGGATTTTGAAAAACCTTTTGCGGTAAGCTCGGTAAGGAGTCCGTCCCACCTGTCGGGAGAAAAACCAAGGCCGAAGTTTGTTATGGTAGTCGGTGTAAGACCTCGGTCGAGGAGGTATTTTCTCGCCGCCTCGCCGCCGTCACCTTTGAGGCTTTCGTGATAGTATTTTGCCGCAAAACGCAAAGCTTCATTGAGGCGTTTTCGTTTTCCGCGTTCTTCTGCGCCGTAGCTTGATTCGGGAATTTTGAGTCCTGCCCAGTCGGCAAGTTTTCCGACGGCTTCCGAGAAATCGATGTTTTCGATTTTCATAACAAATGTTATTGCATCTCCGCCTGTGCCGCAACCGAAGCAGTAGAAGAACTGTTTATCTGAGGAAACTGAAAACGACGGTGTTTTCTCGTTATGGAACGGACAAAGCCCCAGATATCCTGTTCCGCGTCGCGATAAGTTAACATATCTCGACACCACCGACACTATGTCGGTCCTTGAGAGCAGCTCGTCCATAAATTCTCTCGGAAACGCCATCCTTTTCACTTCCTTTCCCACTATATTTTTTACTGAACATGTCCCCACGAAATCGGCAGGAACAGCTCATTGTATGTATTGAGAGCATATCTGTCCGTCATACAGGCGATAAAGTCGCATACTGCAACGGTCATTCCGTCTTCCTCCGCTATTTGCCTGTACTCTTCGGGAAGATAAGACACATCCTTGCTGTAATATTCAAACAGACGCCTTATCATATCGCGTATTTTCGTTTCCTGCAGGAGAGCAAATTCTGCGCGGTAGACACGCTCAAACATAAATTCACGAAGTCCCAGCATAGCGCGGTTTACTTCGTCTGACATTTTGATTTCGTTTAAACCTGAGCTTTCTTTTATCGTGTCTATAACAAGAGTGTTTATTCTCTTGCTCGGACGCTCGCCCAGTACATCGCGATACTCCTTCGGAATATCGCCCTCACGCATAAGCCCTGCGCGGCAGGCATCGTCTATGTCGTGGTTTATATAGGCGATTCTGTCGGCAAGCGCAACAACGCGGCCTTCAAGCGTGCTCGCCACCCTGTCACCGCTGTGGCAGGCGATACCGTCGCGCACCTCACGCGTAAGGTTAAGACCTCGCCCGTCGTGCTCAATTTTCTCCACCACGCGCACACTCTGGAGATTATGCGAAAATGCACCGCCGGTAAGAGCCTTGAGTTCGCGCTCGCCGCTGTGTCCGAACGGAGTGTGTCCGAGGTCGTGCCCCATCGCGATGGCTTCGCAAAGACCTTCGTTGAGTGAAAGTGCGCGCGCAATGGTTCTCGCGATGCCCGAAACCTCAAGTGTATGAGTAAGACGCGTTCTGTAGTGATCGCCCTCGGGCGAGATGAACACTTGGGTTTTGTGTTTTAACCGTCTGAATGATTTTGAATGGATAATTCTGTCGCGGTCTCTCATAAAGCACGTGCGGACCTCACATTCAGTCTCCTCGCGCTCTCTGCCACCGCTTTTTGAAGAAAGACATGCATATTCGGACAAATCTCTGACTTCTCTTTTTTCTTCGATTTCTCTTATATTCATACGCACCACTTCCTTTTCAAAAAATACTCTACATAATTATATACTCCAAAAAAACCGTTTTCCCTTTTTTTCGTGAAAAAATTTTTTAAAATTAAAAGAGTTCTCTTTCCGAGAACTCTTACTTATTACATTTTTTTCATAATATTGGATGCATCAAGCGCAACCGCCACTACTGCAAACAAAATTGCGGAGAAGATGCCCTGTGCCGCATTCCAGATAATGCCCGTAAGCGGAGCTATGAAGCTTCCGAATATTATAACCTCTGCAATGTAGTATCCCGCTACAAGAGCTATTATTCCGAAAATGCACGAAACGATGCTCTTTTTTGCAAAAAGCTTCTTTTCTTTTTTTCCGAAAAAGCAAAGCGTCATAAGTGCCTTGACTATTGCAGTCGGAATGACGTATATAAGTGAGCCGTACATAAAATCTGCAAGCATTCCGCCAAGAGCCGACGCGATAAGCGAATACGGTGCCGGCAGACACGCCGCAGACAGAAAAACAAATGCATCACCGAGGTGAACGTATCCGCTCGTTCCCGGAATCGGGAATGCCGTAAAGCGCGTACACACTGCGATTATCGCGGCAAAAAGAGCTGTCATAATTATTTTTTTTGTCTTTGCTGAATTCATCTTTATGTCCTCCTTAAATCTTTGACATAAGCGGTTCAAACGCGATTCCGTCGGTCGGTGAGACTCCCGCCTTTTCGGAAAATCTTGCCGCACGGCAAATGAACGCTGACGCACGCGCTACCGCTTTTTTTAAATTTTTACCTTGCATAACATATCCGAAAACAAGTGATGAGAAAAGATCCCCCGTTCCGCAGAACTGCCCTGCAACGCATTTTGAGGAGGTTTCAAACATCTTGCCCGAAACACCGTCGCAAACGACATTTGAGACCTTGTCTTCCCTGTATATCCCCGTTATTACCGCACTTCCTGCGCCGAACTGCGTGAGGTGAAGAGCGAGAGCGAAAAGCTTATCTGTTTCTGCCTGTTTCATCTCTTCGAAATCGCAATCGGCAAGAAGGCATGCCTCTGTGAGGTTCGGGGTTATTATATCTGCCTCGTGGATGAGATTTTTCATCCGTTTTACGAGCCCATGCGTGTATGTAGGATAAATCGCACCGTCGTCGCCCATAACGGGATCTACAAACAAAAGCGTGTTCTCTTTTCTGTTTTTCTTTATGAATTCGGAAATTATATCGACCTGAGTTTCGCTTCCGAGAAAGCCCGTATATATTCCGTCATACGAAAGGCCGAGCTTTTCCCACGCGGCGAGATACTCCTCCATACCGTCGGTCAGGTCGCGGAAGTAATAATCCGAAAACCCCGTATGATTTGAAAGAACTGCCGTCGGTACCGGGAGCACGCGGATTCCCATCGCGCTCATAACCGGCACGGTTACGTTAAGAGCACATCTGCCGAAACCCGACAAGTCGTTTATAACAGCACAGCTCTTAAGCGATTCATTATTCATTTGCCGGGTCTCCTTTCCGCTTTTTATTATTCAACAACGGGAAGAGATGCAAGGCTCTTTGCTATCTCCTCGTCAGACGGGATATATGCACCAAGCTCGTCGTTGTGGAACTTTTCATATGCATACATATCGAAATATCCCGTTCCCGTAAGGCCGAAGACGATTGTCTTCTCCTCTCCCGTTTCCTTGCACTTTATCGCCTCGTCAAGCGCAATCTTGATTGCGTGTGAGCTCTCGGGAGCAGGGAGAATTCCTTCAATTCTCGCAAAATATTCTGCCGCCGCAAAGACTTCCTTCTGTGAAACGGTTCTTGTTTCCATAAGTCCCTGGTCATAAAGCTCCGAGAGGGTTGAGTTCATACCGTGGTAGCGAAGACCGCCCGCGTGAGTTGCAGACGGAATAAAGCCACTACCGAGCGTGTGCATCTTTGCAAGCGGACACACCTTGCCCGTATCGCAGTAGTCGTATGCATACTTACCTCTTGTAAGGCTCGGGCAGGACTGCGGCTCAACAGCGACAAACTGATAGTCGCGCTCGCCACGGAGCTTCTCTCCCATAAACGGAGCAATGAGTCCTCCAAGGTTTGAACCGCCACCTGCACAGCCGATAATCATATCTGCCTTTTCGCCGTACATATCAAGCGCGGCCTTTGCTTCAAGTCCGATTACCGACTGATGAAGCATAACCTGATTGAGCACACTTCCGAGAACGTAGCGATAGCCTTCGTTCTTTCCTGCCGCTTCAACAGCTTCAGAAATTGCACATCCGAGGCTTCCCGTAGTTCCGGGATGCTCGGCAAGAATCTTCTTTCCGATTTCCGTATCCATAGACGGAGACGGAGTTACCGATGCGCCGTATGTCCTCATAACCTCGCGGCGGAAGGGCTTCTGTTCATATGAGCACTTAACCATAAAAACCTTGCAGTCAAGGTCAAAGTATGAGCATGCCATTGAAAGCGCGGTTCCCCACTGACCTGCACCTGTTTCGGTTGTAACGCCACGGAGTCCCTGCTGCTTTGCATAGTATGCCTGAGCGATAGCGGAATTTAACTTGTGGCTTCCGCTTGTGTTGTTGCCCTCAAACTTGTAGTAAATCTTAGCGGGAGTCTGAAGTTTTTCCTCAAGACAATATGCACGGATAAGCGGAGACGGACGGTACATTTTATAGAAATTGCGGATCTGCTCCGGAATTTCGATATTTACTGTTGTGTCATCAAGCTCCTGACGGACAAGCTCATCACAGAAAACCTTCGAGAGCTCCTGCGCCGTTATCGGCTTTTTAGTTTCGGGATTGAGAAGCGGAGCAGGCTTCTTCTGCATTTCTGCGCGAAGGTTGTACCAATACTTCGGCATCATCGATTCTTCGAGATAAATTTTGTAAGGGATTTTTTTGTCTGCCATTTTGCAATCTCCTTTCAATTTGATAGGGACGGAAAACAGAGAAAAATCCTGTCCCATGACAATTTGCTGGGACAGGATGAATTAACATATCCTGCGGTGCCACCCGGCTTGACGCTTTCGCGCCCACTTACGCATACTAACATATGCAGACCTTTGTTTACGGAGAGCCACACTCCGTCGCACATACTCGGAAACCTTTCTGATTGCCCTCGGAAGCCCATTCAGTTATGCATTCTCCGCCGCAATCACACCATCTGCGACTCTCTTTGGGAAAATCGGCATAGCCTACTTACTCTTCCTCAACGGTTTGTGCTAATTATACCACCGCAAAAAACTGCTGTCAAGTTTTTTATATTATATTTTATATATGTATGTTATCAAAAATGCATTGTAATTTGACTTAAAAAGTGGTATGATATAAAATTGAAAGGGGATGTACTTTATGGACAAAAGAGAACGACTCGGCATTCCGAAATACACTCTCGGCGAAGAGCTTTTAAATTCAATATCCCATGGCTGTGGTGCTGTTTTTGGCATTGTTGTTCTCGTTTTGTGCGTTGTCTTTTCTGCAAAGAGCGGAGACGCCTGGAAGATTGTAAGCAGCGCGCTTTACGGCTCTTCAATGATTATTCTTTATTCAGTTTCGACAATCTACCACGCGCTCGGCATAAACCGTGCAAAGCGCGTTTTCAGAATCTTGGACCATTGCAGCATATTTCTTCTCATTGCAGGCACCTATATCCCGTATACACTCGTCTCAATGCGCGGTCCCGTTGGGTTTACGGTTTTTGGTGTAATCGTCGGAGCGGCAGCTTTGGGAATTACCCTCAATGCAATAAGCCTTAAAAAGTCAACTGTTCTTTCGATGATTCTCTACATCGCTATGGGTTGGGCTGTTATCTTTTCAGTCAAAACGCTCATCGCATCCGTACCATCCGAAGGTGTTTCACTCCTGCTTGCCGGCGGCATCCTTTACACGGTCGGCGCAGTTCTTTACGGCATCGGAAGCCGTGTCAGGTATATGCATTCCGTCTTTCACCTTTTTGCGCTGGGTGGAAGCGTCTGCCACTTTATCTCAATTTTTGCATACGTTATCCTTTGACATATTTTTTGGTTTTTTTGAATATAAATTAGCATTTTATTAACTGAATCGGAGTTGTTTTTTATGAGCAAAACTCGTCTTGCCGTACTCTTTGGCGGCGCATCAAGTGAATATGAAATTTCCCTTCGTTCTTCCGCGAGCGTACTTTCCGGTCTTGACCGTTCAAAGTATGACCTTTCAATCGTCGGAATCTCGCGCGATGGCGACTGGTATTATCTGCCCGAAGTATCTCCCGCCGACATTGAGGCTGATAAGTGGCAGACTCTACCGAAGTTTGAGTGTACACTCGTTACAAGCCGCAAGAGTGCAGGGCTTTATGTCTTTAAAACAGACGAGTGGATTTCTCTCGACGTTATATTCCCCGTTATGCACGGTGAAAATGCCGAAGACGGACGCCTTCAGGGTGCGTGCGAACTTGCGGGAATCGCGTGTGTCGGCCCGGGTGCCGCATCGAGCGCAGTTTGCATGGACAAATCGCTCACAAAGCTCGTTGCCGCTTCTGCAGGAGTTGCCCAGGCTGACTGGATATGCGTTACGACTCACGATTTCGAGAGTTCTGATGTGATTTCGAAAGTTGAGAAAAAGTTTTCATATCCCGTGTTCGTAAAGCCGACGGGCACAGGCTCGTCTGTCGGTGCCGCAAAGGCATCAGACCGGAAAGAGCTTCGTGAAAAACTTTCCAATGCGCTCTCTTACGGCGGAAAGGCTCTCGTTGAAGAATTTATCCCTGCACGCGAAATTGAAACCGCGGTTCTGGGAAACGACGATGCAATCGTCTCTGTCTGCGGTGAGGTTCTCTCCGCTACCGAGACTTATTCTTACGAATCAAAATATCTCGATTCTGCTTCAAAGACAGTTATTCCCGCAGATCTTCCGGAAGAGATTTCCGAAGAAATCCGCGGATATGCAAAGAAGATTTACCACGCCCTTTCCTGCTCGGGACTCTCGAGGGTTGACTTCTTCATCCACAAGGAAACGGGAAAGATAATCTTCAATGAAATAAACACCATCCCCGGTTTTACGAGCATCAGCATGTATTCAAAACTCTTTGCCGCCTGCGGAATAGAGTTTTCAGATCTGCTTGACAGAATCATATCTTTCGCACTTGAGAGAAAGGAAAGATAAGTTATGGATAAGCGTCCGATAGGCGTTTTCGATTCGGGACTCGGCGGGCTCACCGCAGTATCTGAAATCATGCGCCTTCTTCCGGGTGAGGACATCGTCTACCTCGGCGATACCGCACGCGTGCCGTATGGCACACGCTCCGAGGAAACCATTACGCGCTATGCCCGCGAGGATGTTGACTTTCTCCTCTCCTATGATACAAAGGCAATAATAATCGCCTGCGGTACGGTAAGCTCCGTATCGCTTCCGAAAATTGAGAAGGACTACGATATACCGATGTTTGGTGTTGTGCAGCCTGCGGCTGTTGCCGCTGTGCGCGCAACCGAAAACAAAAAAATCGGCATAATCGGCACATCAGCAACCATCAGAAGCCGTTCTTATGAGCGTGAGATTATGAATCTCTTGCCCGACACGGAAATTTTTGCGGCTCCGTGTCCGCTTTTTGTTCCCCTCGTTGAAAACGGAAGAACAAGCCCCGATGACGTCGTTATTATGACGATGATCCGCGAATACATTTCGCCGCTTAAGGATTCGGGAATCGACACACTCATTCTCGGTTGCACACACTATCCCATAATTGAAGACGCGATAAGAAGTTTCACGGGAGATTCCATAACTCTCATAAACCCCGGTCTTGAGGCGGCAAAGCTCCTCAGGGCCAACGACGACATTGAGAAAAACACCGCAGAGTGCGGCAGACACAGATTCTTCGTTTCAGACGATGCCGAGAGCTTCTCAAGGCACGCATCGGCATTTCTCGGCGCGTCCCTTTGCGGCGAGGTCAAGAAGGTATTTGTAGGCAAATAGCCGATATCTGCCAAGGAGGAAAAATGAAAAAAGACGTCATTATCACCATAAAAGGACTGCAGAATTTCGACGAGGTCGAAGAAGACGGCAACGTTGAGCTCGTTACAAGCGGCAGCTTTTATGAAAAAAACGGAAACTACTATATAAAATATAAAGAAAGCGAGCTCACGGGGCTCGGAGATACCACCACCACGGTAAAGGTTGAAAAAGGCAAAGTCACCGTCATCCGCTTCGGTGAGCTTGAAACACATATGATTTTTGAGGAAGGTCAGAAGCACATCTCATATTACGATATGGGTTTTGGCTCGCTCACTGTGGGAATAAACACAAGAAAGATAGATAAAACCCTTTCGGAGTCGGGTGGCAAGCTCAGAATCGACTACTCTATGGAAATAAACAACGCCGTTGCCGGAGAAAACGTGCTTTATATGAATATCCGCACAGCCGGTGTTTCAAATTAGTATAACTTTTACGGAGGATAAATTTATGAAAAAGTCTCATATCAGAAAAGTTGCACTCATACTCGCTCTCACACTTGCACTTTCTGTCTGTGCCCTTGCCGCAGAGGAAATCGACTATGGCGCAAAACTCGACGAAGCACTTTCCATCTACAAGAACTACAGTCTCTTCGGCAATGAGGATACGGACTATATCAGAGACGCTCTCATTGCAAGCTTTGAAGAAAACCCGGACTTCTTCTATGATTTTATGAACAAGATCTACGAGAAGAACGACCGCTACTCTCACTATCTTGAACCGACAACGTATGAAGCAGCATACGGCAACACAAACGTAATGGTCGGCATCGGCGTTGTCGTGAGCATGAACCTCGACGAAAACGTTCTTGAGATAAGCAGCGTTACAAATGGAGGTCCTGCCGATCTTGCAGGTCTTCTCCCCGGTGACAAAATCGTCTCGGTAGACGATATCAACGTGCGCGGCTTTGCTCCGTCTGAAGCAGCTCTTGCAATCCGCGGAACGGCGGGAACTACCGTAAAAATTGGATTTATCCGCGGCACTGAACAGCGAACTGTTCTCGTAAAGCGCGCGGTTATCGCACTCTCTGATGTCAGCACAGAGATAATCGACGAGAAAATCGGATATATGAAGATAGCTCAGTTTGAGGGGCTTACCACCTTCATCGACTTTATTGAAGCATATCACAACTTCAGGGATTCGGGAGTCAACACCATCGTCCTTGACCTTCGCAACAACCGCGGCGGCTCACTCGACTGCCTCATCAATATGGTTGACAACATCTTCCCCGAAGAAGTCCCCTATCTCATGACATGGCAGGCACACCCGCTCAAGCTCACTTTGTTTGAATCCGAAGGTTATGGCTGGGAGTTCAACAAATTCGTTATCCTTGTAAACGAAAACTCCGCATCTGCATCAGAAGTCCTTGCAGGCTCAATGCAGGAGCTCGGATATGCCGTTGTCGTCGGTAAAACAACCGTAGGCAAGGGCATGGGACAGCGTCATATAGAAACAAGCACGGGCGATGAGGCCGTTGTTTCTGTTGTTGACCTTAAGCTTCCCGTAAACGGCAGCTATGACCAAATCGGAATCATTCCCGACTACAAGGTTGATCTCAAGAAAACACCTTATAAGCTTCCGCAGCTTACACCGCTTAAGTACAAGTCAATTGCAAGCAAGATAAAAACCGCAAACGTAAAGGCTCTTGAGGAAAGACTTTCTCTTCTCGGCTACTTCTACGGCACTCCCGACAATGTATGGGATGAGAGAACGGTATTTGCCGTAAATATGTACTGCAGATATAACGACCTTCAGAAGATTTCTTCTTCATGCAGCTGGGAGCTTCTCCTGAAGATAGATGAATCAACAAAGGCACTTGAGGAGCAGTACATAGTTGAGGACACTCAGCTTGACAAGGCATTATCTCTTGCAAGAGAATACGCAAAATCAGACAAAAAAGCAAAGGCTATCGACTCAAGCTACATTGATTTTGTTAAAAACTAAACTTTTTAATAAAAAAACTTGCATTTTAAAGTTATATGTGGTATACTAACCGTAAAGTAAGAAAGTAGGAATCGAGAGTGGACGCAACCGTCCACTCTCGTATTACTTGTAAGGGGTGTTTTTTTGAATAAGATTACTGATGTTGTAACAAAGCTCGCGCTTCCCGTTGCCGAAGGTCTCGGTCTTGAAATATGGGATGTTGACTACGTCAAAGAGGGCGGTGAGAGATATCTCCGCGTCTATATTGACAAGGAAGGCGGCGTTTCAATAAACGACTGCGAAAGCTTCTCACGGGCATTTGACAAAATTCTCGACGATGCTGACCCGATTCCCGATTCATACATCTTTGAGGTGTCAAGCGCAGGGCTTGAAAGACGGCTTTCACGTCCGTCTGACTTTGAGAGATATATGGGCTCTCCCATAACTCTCAAGACCTTCTCTCCCAAAAACGGAAAGAAGGAATTTGAAGGAAACCTTTCTTCATATGCAGATGGAAATGTTACACTTTCAATCGATGATGAAGACATCTTGTTTGAGAAGAAAGAAATCGCATCTGTAAGATTGCGTGTAGAATTTTAACTTATATATAAATATCAGAAAAGGGGACGATTAAAAAATGAACGCAGAATTTTTTGCTGCCATCGCGCAGCTCGAAGCTGAAAAAGGCATTCCGCAGGATTATATGCTCGACCGTGTTTCACAGGCACTTCTTGCCGCATATAAGCGCGACAATGCAGGCAACGTTGAAAACGTATTCGTAGAGCCTGACCGTGAAAAGAAGGAAATCCGTATGTACGTCAGGAAGACGGTTGTTGATGCTGTCGAAAATCCGGCAGAGGAAATCGCACTTGACGATGCAAAGAAGATTTCAAAGAAAAGCGGTGTCGGCGACATCGTTAACGTTGAAGTGAAAACACGCGACTTCGGCAGAATTGCCGCACAGACTGCAAAGCAGGTTATCATCCAGGGCATCCGAGAGGCTGAGCGCGGCGTTGTCTACCGCAAATTCAGCTCAAAGGAGCACGAGCTTTTAACAGCTCTTGTTACCCGCACCGACCCGAAAAGCGGCGGCGCGTCAATCGAGATTATGGGTGCCAACGAAAAAACAGAAATCTACCTCGGTGCAAAGGAACAGATTCCCGGTGAAGTTCTCCGTGAGGGTGACCGCGTAAAGATTTATGTTGTCGAAGTAAAGCGTTCAGACCGCGGACCGCAGATTATCATCTCAAGAACTCACCCCGGTCTTGTCCGCCGTCTTTTTGAAATCGAGGTCCCGGAAATTCACGACGGCACGGTTGAAATCAGAAGCGTTGCACGTGAAGCCGGCTCAAGAACAAAAATCGCAGTTTCAGCAAATGATGCAAACGTTGATCCCATCGGCGCATGCGTCGGTCCGCACGGTAGCCGCGTGGCTGCAGTTGTTGACGAAATCTGCGGTGAGAAGATTGATATTGTCAAATACTCAGACGACATCAGCGAATTTGTTGCGGCAGCTCTCGCTCCGGCAAACGTTATCTCTGTCAGCGCAGACGAGGAAGCACGCTCATGCCGCGTAATCGTCGATGATGACCAGCTTTCTCTCGCAATCGGAAAAGACGGTCAGAATGCACGCCTTGCCGCAAAGCTCACCGGATATAAGATTGATATCAAGCCGGCAAGCAGCATCTGATAAAAGCTTTTAAGGACGGAATAAGATATATGGCAAAGGAAAAGAAAATTCCGCAGCGAATGTGTATTGCGTGCAGACAAATGCTTGAAAAAGACGCGCTCGTGCGCATAACGCGTTCAAAAGAGGGCGAGATTTCCCTCGATTTTGACGGCAAAAAGCCGGGGCGCGGTGCATATATCTGCAAAAGTGAAGCCTGCCTTAGGCTTGCAAAAAAAGCTCACGCACTTGACCGTGCTTTCGGGCAGAAGATAGATGATGAACTCTATGACACGCTCATCTCCGAGCTTTCGGAGGTTTAGAATATGAGCAGTTCATATCTCGGTCTTTTAGGTCTTGCAAGGCGCGCAGGCAAAGTGGAAATGGGCGATGATGCCGCAAGGGCAGCCTGCAACGCATCTCTTGCCCGTCTCCTCATTATTTCGGAGGAGGCTTCCCCCCGCACACGCGAAACCTTTGAGTTTGTTGCAGAGAGCGCAGGCATCCCGTGTATAACCGTTTCCGAAACGCGTGCAGAAATCGGAAACGCGCTCGGCAAACGTCCGATAGCGGTTTGCGCAGTTTGCAATACCGGTTTTGCGGCGGCTATCATAAAGAAGCTTGCGGATACAAACGAGGATGCAAAAAATGCGCTTCCAAAAGCTGAGAAAAAGGCCGCAAGAGTTGCATCAAGATCAAAAAAGAAACATAAATAACATATCGTCAGATACTAATTTCAATCGGAGGTGGAATACTGTATGAGCAGTGTACAGAAATACAGAGTCCGTGATATCGCGAAGGACTTTGAGGTCACATCGAAGGTAATTACGGAAATTCTCACAAAATATTCAGAAACTCCCAAATCAAATATGCAGGCTCTCACAGACGAGGAGCTCAATATAATTTTCGACGTTCTCACCGCAAAAAATCAGGTTGAGAGCTTTGAAAGCCTTATGGCTGACGTCTACCATGAGGAAGAAAAGAAGCCGGCAGATGAGAAAAAGGACGAAAAACCGGCTGATGCTGCACCGAAGAAAAAGGAAGCCAAAAAAGATGCTCCCGCAAAAGCAGAAAAGAAGCCGGAGGCTCCGAAGCAGGAAGTCAAGACAGACGGCGGTGCGTCAGTTGCTACCAAGAAGGGGGTCCAGACTCACGTCATCGATACTCGCGGCGGCAGCGTTGACCTTTCAAAGTACGATGACCGCGTTGACAGCCTCGTTCCCGACAGCGTAAGGGATATGGGCTCAATGAAGCAGAAAATAAAGAAGTCTCCCGACCGCAAGCAGCAGAACTTTGGCACAAAGCGCCGTCAGGAGGAGCAGGATAAAATGAAAAAGCTTGAGGCACAGGTTCAGAAGAAGCCTCAGGTTACAGTTATGATTCCCGACGAAATTTCAGTAGGTGAGCTTGCATCCCGCATGAAGAGAACGGGTGCAGACGTCGTAAAGCAGCTTATAAAGCTCGGCGTTATGGCATCGGTTTCAGACGTTATCGATTATGATACCGCCGCTATCGTTGCACTCGAAATGGGCGCAAAGGTAGAAAAGGAAATCATCGTTACCATCGAGGATAAGCTCATCGACGAGAGTGTTGACCGCGAAGAAGATCTCCTCTCAAGAGATCCGGTTGTCGTAGTTATGGGACACGTTGACCACGGTAAAACATCACTTCTCGACGCTATCAGAAAAACAAACGTCGCATCAGGTGAGGCCGGTGGTATCACACAGCACATCGGTGCTTATCGCGTAGACGTAAACGGCAGAAAGATAACATTCCTCGACACTCCGGGTCACGAAGCATTTACTTCAATGCGCGCACGCGGAGCTCAGGTTACAGACGTTGTCATCCTCGTTGTTGCGGCTGACGACGGTATCATGCCGCAGACGATAGAGGCTATAAATCACGCAAAGGCAGCAGGCGTTCCCATTGTTGTTGCTATCAACAAGATGGACGCAGAGGGCGCAAACCCCGACCGCATCAAGCAGCAGCTCACAGAGCATGAACTCGTTGCCGAGGAATGGGGCGGAAGCACCGTTATCTGCCCGATTTCCGCAAAGCTTGGTCAGGGTATCGATGAGCTTCTTGAGATGGTTATCCTCACGGCTGACCTTCTCGACCTCAAGGCAAACCCGAACAGAAGCGCAAAGGGTACTGTTGTTGAAGCAAAGCTCGACCGTGGCCGCGGTCCTGTTGCAACGCTTCTCGTTTCAAACGGAACACTCAACGCAGGCGATGTCATCATCGCGGGCACAAGCGTCGGTCGCATCCGTGCGATGACTGACGACAAGGGCAGAAAGATAAAGACTGCAGGTCCGTCTGTTCCGGTTGAGATTATCGGTCTTTCTGAAGTTCCGAACGCAGGCGACATCTTCTATGCTGTTGACGATGAGCGTATGGCAAGAGAGCTTGTTGAGCAGAGAAAACAGACAGAAAAAGACGAAATTAACAAATCTGCCGCGAAGAAGGTTTCACTTGAGGACCTCTTTGATCAGATTCAGCAGGGCGAAATCAAGGAACTCCCGATTATCGTAAAAGCTGACGTTAAGGGTTCTGCAGAAGCGGTCAAGGCTTCTCTCGAAAAGCTTTCAAACGACGAAGTCCGCGTCCGCGTTATCCACGCAGGCGTCGGCGGAATCAACGAATCAGACATACTTCTTGCATCAGCTTCAAATGCTATTGTTGTCGGATTTAACGTCCGTCCCGACTCAGGTGCACGCGACAGTGCCGCAGTTTCGGGAACAGACATCCGACTTTACCGCATAATTTATGACTGCATCGAAGAAATCGAAGCAGCTATGAAGGGACTTCTTGCCCCGACCTTCCGCGAAGAGGTTCTCGGTCATGCCGAAATCCGCCAGACCTTCAAGGTTTCAAAGGTCGGCACAATCGCAGGTTGCCACGTTACTGACGGTAAGATTGTCAGAAACGCAAAGATCCGCGTTCTCCGCGAAAACATCGTTATTTTCGAGGGTGAGCTTGCTTCTCTCAAGAGATTTAAAGACGATGCGAAGGAAGTTGCATCAGGCTATGAATGCGGTCTCAGCGTAGAAAACTACAACGACATCAAGGAAGGCGACGTCATCGAGGCGTACGAAATGATTGAAGTCAAGGCTTAATACCATAAGAAAGGACTGTTTGACTTATGGGAAATGTTCGTATAGGCAGAGTCAACGACGAGCTTATGAAGACTCTTTCTGCACTTCTCCGCGATATGCGCGACCCGAGAGTTTCGGGCGTTGTCAGCATCGTGCATGTTGAAACGGCACCCGACCTCGGCAGTGCAAAGGTCTATGTAAGCGCGCTCGGCGACGAAAAAAAGAGAAAAGATTGCATAAAGGCGCTTCGTGCCGCAAGCGGATTCTTGCGGCGCGAGGCGGCGAAGAAGCTTCGCCTCCGCTATACTCCTGAGCTTACATTTGTTGACGATGATTCCATCGTTGCGGGAAGCCAGATTATGGAGCTTATAGAAAATGTATCAAAACGCGACCGCGAGATGAAAAAGCTTGACGTTGAGGGTGCCGCAAAGTTTTTGAAAACGCGCGACGACATTCTCATCCTCACTCACAAAAGCCCCGACGGTGACACAACGGGAAGTGCGGCGGCGCTTGCGCTCGCTCTCACCTCAATCGGAAAGCGCGCGTATCTTTTTGACAACCCCGAATTTCCGGACAAGCTCAAAAAATATGCAAAACCGTATATCGCACCGAAGGACTTTTCTCCCTCGTGCATTGTTGCGGTTGATATTGCCGACGCAAAGCTTCTTCCGAAAGAATGCGAAGAGTTTGCAGACAAAATCGAGCTTGCAATTGATCACCACGCAACTCACGCATCCTTTGCAACAAAAGAATGCGTTCTTGATACATCAGCGGCTTGCGGAGAGATTGTTTTTGACATCATCCGCGCACTTGAAGTAAAGTTCACAAAGAAGCTTTGTGACCTTCTCTACATCGCAATTTCAACCGACACGGGAAGATTCCTCCACGGAAACACAACCCCCGAAAGCCACAGAAAAGCGGCAGAGCTTATTTCTCTCGGCGCGGATTTCACGGGCATAAACCGCGAGTTTTTTGTTGAGAAGTCTCCCGCGAGAATTGCACTCGAGGCAGAAATCCTCTCAAAGATCAGATTCTATTTTGACAGACGCGTTTCTGTCATTGAAATGACTGAAGAGATGATAAAGCGTCACAGAGCAACGCCCGATGACACAGATTCCATCTCTGCTCTTGCGCGTGTCGCAAAGGGTGTTGAGCTCGGTATCTACATCCACGAAAAAGACGGCGGAATCAAGGTATCAATGCGCTCTGACGGTGACATCGACTGCTCCTTGCTCTGCTCATATTTCGGCGGTGGCGGACACAACGGTGCCGCAGGCTGTTCTTTTGGCGGAACGATTTCCGATGCAGAAGAAGCCATTATAAATAAACTTTCAGAACTTGAAATCTTTTAGTCTTTTGCGGAGCACTTTTGTGTTCCGCAAAATGTTAGGTATAATTTATGAACGGAATTGTAATTGTTGATAAACCGCAGGGCATAACCTCCCACGATGTTGTATCCCGTTGCCGCCGCATCTTCAAAACGCGCCGCGTCGGTCACTCGGGAACGCTTGACCCGCTTGCTACGGGGGTTCTCCCCATTTTCATCGGGCGCGCAACAAGGGCGTGCGAGTTTGCCCTGTCTGACGAGAAAAAGTATATAGCAACCTTCCGTCTCGGCATAACAACCGACACGCAGGACATTACGGGAAACGTCATTTCCGAAAAGGAATCAACTGTCTCCCCCGACGAGGTTTTTTCAGTTTGTGAGAGCTTTCTCGGCAAAAGTGAGCAGATTCCTCCGATGTTCTCCGCAATAAAAGTCGACGGTGTTCCTCTTTATAAGCTTGCAAGGCGCGGTGAAGAGGTCGAGAGAAAGTCCCGCGAAATCGAGATTTTTGACATTTCTCCGCGTCACATCGGGGAAAATGACTACGAAATCGAGGTTTTCTGCTCAAAAGGTACATATATCAGAACGCTTGTTCACGACATCGGAGAAAAGCTCGGAACAGGCGCATGTATGACATCTCTCCGCAGAACAAAGTCGGGCATTTTTGAAATCTCCGACGCAAGAAGCCTTGAGGAAATCGAGTCCTCCCCGTCGGTTACTCCGCTTGACTTTATGTTTTCAGAATACGATGCGGTTAAAATTGACGGCAAGGGCGAGCTGAAATGCCGCAACGGAGCCGCAGTTCCGTCTGATGCGGAGGAAGGACGGCTCTATCGCGTATACAGCGCAGGAAGCGGCGAGTTTCTCATGCTTGCGCGTGGTGGAGCAAACGGTGAGCTGCTTACCGTAAAAAGCTTTTTTGAGGTGAATTGATTATGAAAAGAGCCGTTGCACTCGGTTTTTTTGACGGTGTCCACATCGGACACGGCGAGCTCTTTAAAACAGTAAAACGCGCTGCGGAAGAAAATGCACTCACTCCGTGCGTGCTTACATATGCACAACATCCGTCCGAGGTGCTATCAAGTAGCGGTGTTTCGCTCATAAACACCGTAGATGAGCGCATTTTGCTCATATCAGGGCTTTACGGTATAGACGACATAGTCATAAAGGATTTTACCGAAAAATACGCCTCTCTCTCCTGTGAGGACTTTTTTGAAAACATCCTCATCGGCGAGCTTGATTGCGGCTTTGTTGTTGCAGGCTTTGATTTCCGCTTCGGACACCTCGGTCGCGGAGATGCAGAGCTTCTCAAAAAGCTTTGCCGGGATCGAAACATCGGATGTGAAATAGTCGATGAAGTTATGCTCGGTGACGTGAGCGTAAGCTCATCACACATCCGCACGCTCATTCTTGACGGAAAGCCGGATACCGCTGCAAAGCTTCTCGGACACAACCACTTTATTACCGGTAAAGTCCTTCACGGACAGGCTATCGGAAAAAAGCTCGGCTTTGCAACCGCAAACCAGAAAATCTCCGAAAACATCGTAACCCCGAAGCCGGGAGTATACGCAACACGCGTTACCGTCGATAACACGACATACAAGGCGATAACAAACGTAGGTTCACGCCCGACCGTTACGGACGATAAAACCGTCTTTGCCGAATCGCATATTTTTGATTTTTCAGACGACATCTACGGCAAAATGATGAAAACCGAGTTTATTTCCTTTTTGAGAGAAGAAAAAAAGTTCTCTTCCCACGAGGAGCTTTGTGAGCAAATATCACAAGATATCCTCCGCGCAAGACTCGAAAATTAGATATTTTTACAGAAAATTCATTGATTTTGACATCATTATTTGGTACAATGTAAGTGATGTAATATCGACATATGGATTTTCTGTTTTTTATTTCAAAAGGTTAAGGGTGGATATATCATGGCTTGGACAATGCTTCAGAATACAATACTGCAGATGAAGGAGGCAACAGACAGAACAATCGGCGTTCTCGACGTTTCCGGCAAGATCTGTGCATGTACCGACACTTCTCTTAAGGGAAGCTTTTGCGAAGATGCAATAAGTGCCCTTGAGGAAATGATCGGTTCATATCTCGTTTTCGACGGCAATACATACAAGCCCGTTTCTACTCCCGGCGCGCGCTTTGAGTATGTTGTTTTCGTGTCCGGTGAGGACGAAACAGCAAAAAGCCTTGCCGTTATGGCGGCTCTTGCTGTCGGTAATGCAAAAAAGTATTATGACGAAAAGCACGACAAGACCACATTCATAAAGAACATCATTCTTGACAATATCCTCTCGGGCGACATCTATATGAAGGCAAGCGAGCTCCGTATGTCGCAGGACGTTCCTCATATAGTCTTCCTCATCAGGCAGACTGAACGCTTCGACACCTCAGCGCTTGACATCGTCGCAAATATGTTCCCCGACAGAAACAAGGACTTTGTTATAAGCGTCAGCGAAAACGAGGTTGTTCTTGTTCACGAGGTCTCCCCCATCGACGAGATAAAGGACCACATCAAAATTGCGGAAAGCATCCACGACACTCTCAAGTCAGAGCTTCTCACAAAAATTGAGATCGGCATCGGCACGGTTGCCAGATCCCTCAAGGACCTTGCCGTTTCATACAAGGAAGCGCAGTCTGCAATAAGCGTCGGAAAGATGTTTGACAGTCAGAAGGAAATCATGAGCTACGAAAATCTCGGAATCGGTCGACTTATCTATCAGCTTCCGACAACGCTCTGCGAGATGTTCCTTTCTGAAGTTTTCCCCGATAACGCAATCGAGTCGCTCGACTCCGAAACCTTGATGACGATTCAGAAGTTTTTTGAAAACAACTTAAACGTTTCCGAAACCTCAAGAAATCTCTTCGTTCACAGAAATACCCTTGTCTACCGCCTTGAAAAAATCAAGAAAATCACAGGGCTTGATCTCCGCGAATTTGACCACGCCATAACCTTCAAGGTTGCACTTATGGTCAAAAAATATCTTTCAACTCAGTTTTCTTCATTCTGATCCGAAAGGAATATAAAATTCAGAGAAAGGATTGTTAAATATGGTCAGACTTTTAGATGTCTGCAAGGTGTATGAAAATGGCACTCCCGCGCTTTCAGGCATCAATCTCAAGATAGATGACGGCGAATTTGTCTTTCTTGTCGGCTCTTCGGCATCAGGCAAATCAACCATCGTAAAAACTCTCACAAGCGAAGTTAAGATGACCTCGGGACGAGGCATCGTAAACGGCTTTAACTTGAACAAACTAAAGCCCTCGGAGGTTCCCGTTCTTCGCAGAACTATCGGCGTTGTTTTTCAGGACTTCCGACTTATCGATAAGAAGACGGTGTATGAAAACATTGCTTTTGCAATGCGCGCGGTAGGCGCACCCCCGTCAAAAATCAAGGAGCGTGTCGCATACGTTCTCAAGCTTGTCGGTCTTGAACACCAGGCAAAAAGCTTTCCGAATCAGCTCTCGGGTGGTGAGCGGCAGCGCGTTGCCGTTGCCCGCGCAATCGTAAATAATCCCAAGATGATAATCGCAGACGAGCCGACAGGTAACCTCGATCCGCAGATGTCGATAGAGATAATGACTCTTCTTGAAACAATAAACAAGCTTGGAACAACCGTTCTTGTTGTCACTCATGAAAGAGAGCTTGTTGACGAATTTGAAAAGCGCGTCGTTACCATAAGCGGCGGCAGAATTATAAGTGATAAAACGGGTGGGTATTATCAGAAATGAGACTTTATAACATATCTTACTTTTTCCGCGAAGGCATCCAGAGCATATTTTCACATCGCTTTATGTCCTTTGCCGCAATGAGCGTCATAACGGTCTGCCTTCTTCTTATGGGCAGCTTTTCCCTCATTGCAACCAACATAGACAATCTCCTCGAGGATGTCGAAAGCAAAAACAAGGTCGTCGCATTTGTCGACGAAACATATTCCGAAGAGGATTCACGCGCACTCGAAGACGAGATTCTCGCTATCGCAGAAGTTGATTCTGTGGAATTTACCACAAAAGAAGAGGCACTTGATCTCTTTAAAGAAGATTTCGGCGATGAGAGCGAGCTTTTGGACGGTCTCGAGGACCGAAATCCTCTCCGCGACCGTTACACCGTAAATCTCAAAAACATTGAGAATACCCAGAAAGCCGCAGATGCTCTTTCTGAAATTGAGGGAATC
The DNA here is from genome assembly GCA_045636865.1 of Eubacteriales bacterium. Lineage (GTDB taxonomy): Bacteria > Bacillota > Clostridia > Oscillospirales > JAAYXM01 > SIG480. The sequence continues at coordinate 35,570 of JAZTYJ010000017.1, read as the reverse complement.
GCAAAAGTTTCTGCAAGAAGCGATATTTCAGACAAGATCGTAGAGGTCAGAAACGTTGTAACGCTCATCTGCACGGCTCTCATTATAATTCTTATTCTCGTTTCCGTCTTTATCATCTCAACAACGGAAAACCTCACTATGTTCAACAGACGTGAAGAGATAGCTATAATGAAGATGATCGGTGCAACAAACGGCTTTATCCGCGTTCCGTTCGTAATCGAAGGACTTCTGATCGGTCTATCCGGCGCAATCGTTGCATTCTTCCTCCAATGGGCAATTTACGAATACGTTGTTGCCGCGGCGCTCTCGGGAATCAGCTTTATAGCAACCGTTCCCTTCTCCGAATGTATGAACTATATCCTGACGATATTTTTCACCACCGCAATCCTTGTCGGTGGTGTCGGAAGTGCAATAACTCTCAGAAAATTCTTGAAGGTATAGGAGGTTTTGAGTATGAGTAAGAAAGCAATCCGCATCATCTCCGCGCTTATAGCCGGAATTTTGGTCTTTACTCTCATTCTTGCCTTCGTTTCCGAAATCGTATACAATAGCCAGGCCGGCGCCGCGCAGACGGTTGCAAGCCTTAACACAAAACTTTCAAATCTCGACAAAGAAAAAACAAAAATCCAGAAAGAGCTCAAGCAGATTGATGCAAAAAAGAAGTCTACAATGACAAAAAAAGCAGCTCTCGACAAGCAGATTTCTCTTACCGAGCAGGAAGTTGACACAATCAATGAGCTTATTTCGGCTCTTGATGTTCAGCTTAAAACCGTTTCCGCCGAGCTTTCAGAGGCTCAGGCAAAGGAAAATAAAGAAAACGACGACTTTCTCAAACGACTTCGCATAATGGAGGAGGAAGGCTCCGTATCCATGCTTGGCGTCATTCTCTCTGCTGACAGTTTTTCTGATATGCTCGCAAGAACAGAGCTTATAAGCGATATCGTAGAAGGCGACAAAAAGCTTATGCGCGAGCTTGCCGAAACACGTGCCGATATCGAGGCAAAGAAGGCAAAGCTTGACGAAACACGAGCACAGCAGACTCAGGCAAAAGCAACACTTGCAAGCAAGCAGAAATCACTTGAGATGCAGTATGCCGATGCAAACAACCTCTTAAAGTCGCTCAATATGGAAGCGAAGGAATACGAAAAGGCTCTCAACGAAGCCGAAAAGGCGCAGGAAAAGGCAAAGGCAGAGCTCAAAAAGCTTCTTGCAAGCTCCGGCAGTTCAAGCTCGACATACGTCGGCGGTGACTTCCGCTGGCCGACAAAAGCTACCTATATCACCTCTTACTACGGCTCACGAAAAGACCCGATAACAAAAAAATCCTCGATGCATACGGGTATTGACATCGGTGCCGGTATGGGCAGCAACATATACGCCGCAAACAGCGGCACGGTCATCGTTGCAGGCTGGTCAAGCAAGGGGTACGGCAACTATGTTGTAATTGACCACGGCGGCGGCAAATCCACTCTTTATGCTCATATGAGCAAGATCAAAACGACAAAGGGTGCAAAGGTGGCAAAGGGCGATGTTATCGGTCTTGTCGGCTCGACAGGCTGGTCAACCGGTCCGCATCTCCACTTTGAGATTCTCATAAACGGAAACCACACAAACCCGATGAACTACTTTAAAAAATCATAATCCAAAACGTATTCGGGGCGATGACTCATCGCCCCATACGATTTAATTTGGGAGGTATATATGAAGAAAAAGCATCTGATGACGACAGTTGCACTTATGCTTCTGACTGCAGCTCTTACCTACTGCATAACACTTTATACTGCCGAGCGCGAATATAACGCAAAGCTCTCAAATCTATCCGAAAAAGAAGCACAGTATGAGCGAATTGCAGAAGTTTTAAGCTACATCGAAAAATACTATGTAAACGGCTATGACGAAAAGGAGCTTACAGACGGCGCACTTTACGGAATGGTTGCAATGCTCGGAGACCGCTGGTCAAAGTACCTTACTCCCGAACAGTTTTCATCTGTTACGAACTCGCTCAACAGCAAGGTCTACGGTATCGGCATAAATGCAACCTACGACAGCGAAGATATGAGCCTTGTCGTGCTTGACGTTTTCGAGGGCTCCCCCGCAGAATATGCAAAGATTCAGCCGTTTGACAAGATTATAAGTGTCGATGGCAAGAAGGTGGCTGACATCGGATATGATGCGGCGGTAAAAAGCATTACGGGTGCGATAAACACTCCCGTTTCTCTCGTGGTTGAAAGAGAAGGCGTCGACACTCTTATCAGCATGAGCATCACACGTCGCGAGATAGACGTTCCAAACATCAAGTCAAAGATTTTAGACGGTGACATCGGGTATATAAAAATCGTAGGTTTTGACACCAACGCCGACAAAGATGCCGCAAAGGCTCTCGAAAGCCTCAAAAAAGCTAACGTAACCGGGCTTATCTTTGACGTCAGAAACAATCCCGGCGGTTTTTTGAACGTGATGACCAACATCCTTGATCCGCTTCTCCCGGAGGGTGTCATTATCCGTGAGGAGGATAAAAACGGCAAGGTTACGTTCCACAATTCCGATGCAAACGAGCTTGATCTTCCGATGGTTGTTCTTATAAACCAGTACTCCATAAGCGCGGCAGAGTTCTTTGCCGAAGCTCTCCGCGAGGCCGGAAAAGCTGTTATCGTCGGTGAACCTACAACAGGCAAAGGTCTTGCCCAGAGTAACATTCCGCTCAAAGACGGTTCAGGTCTTGTCCTTTCCGTAAGCAAATACTTTACAGGTCGCGGAAACAGCCTTGAGGACTCAAAGGGAATAAAGCCTGACTATCTCGTTGAACTGACAGAGGAGGAAAACAAGAACTACTACCTTCTCTCCGACAAGGAGGACCGTCAGCTTCAAGAGGCTATTCGCGTGATAAACGAAAAGCAGGCAGCTTCAGAATAATTCTTTATTTTATGTAATATTTGCACCGCTTTTTAATATCATAATATTGAATTTCAAATTAAGGTGATAGCAGTGCGGATATGTATAGTTCATTCATCAGATTTGCGAAAAAGAGGTGGGTTTTCCACCTCTTTCGTCGGTTTTTTCAAGGGGTTCGAGATTTATTCTGCAAAAATTTCCAGAAACTTAAGTCTTCGCTCTCAAAGGCGACTTTTAAAAAAACTTTCCGGTCTCGACATTACCTTTGCTGCCGTCTGCGACGAGCTTATGCATCTCAAAAACGCTTTTTTATCATACGGCATAACGCCCGTCGACGGAACGGAGGCATATTCTTCCCTCATTCCCGATATGGCACTTTTATTTGCAAAAGAAAATAATCTCGGAAAAAGATTTCATATACAGGGCGGGAGCTTTTATACGGTTTCAAGGATTGCAATTTCTCTCCTCGCGGAGACAAATGAAGTTTCCGTTTCGTGTGCCGATTTTGATGAGGTAGCGGAAGTGTGTGCGGATTTCTGCGGCGCGGTTATAAGAGCGACGCCTTTTGAAAACTCTGTAATCATCCGTCCGGCAGAAGAGAAATTTCTTGTTTTTGAGGAGAAATTTTTAGCCTTTTCGGATTTCGGTCTTTCACTTTCTCATTCCTTTGACGCAGAGCTTCCCCAAGCTTGCGTTGCCGCGCTTTCGTCGTGCCTTAAAATATGCGGTTTTTTGGGGGATAATGACATTAAATGTGAACTTTTGTCGAAATGAAAATGCAATTTTTTAAAATCTTTACTTGACATTTTGCATTTTGCTCACTATAATATGATAAGTTGTAAAAATGTAATTTACTATTTATATAGTAGAAAATAGAAAAATACTTTTATCATAAAATGAAAATGAGGTAGTAAAAATGGCTAAAACTTACAAACTTACAAAAGAGCGACTACAGGAGCTTCGCGAAGAGCTCGATTATCTTAAAAACGTCCGTGAGCACGAAGTTGCAGAGCTCATAAAAGAAGCCCGCTCATTCGGTGACCTTTCAGAAAACAGCGAATACGAAGAGGCAAAAAACGAGCAGGGCCGTCTTTTCTCACGCAAGGCAGAAATCGAAAACATCATATTGAACGCTGAAATTATCGAAGTATCCGATGATACAAACGAGGTTCACACCGGTTCTCACGTTATCGTCGCTGACGTTTCAGACGGTACAGAAGAGGAATACTGGGTTGTAGGCTCTCAGGAAGCTAACCCCTACAAGGGCAGAATTTCAGACGAATCTCCCTTCGGTCGTGCACTTCTCGGAAAGAAAATCGGCGAGATCGTCGGTGTTGAGGCACCGTGCGGAATCATCGAATACAAAGTAGTAGAAATCAAAAACTAAGGAACTTTTGGCGGTCGCATATTTTTATGCGTCCGCCTGTGATGTATTTAAATGGAGGAAACTTAAATGGCAACAGAAGAAACAAAGGTAGTAGAAACTCCCGTTGAAGATTTAAACGAAATTCTCAGAATTCGCAGAGAAAAGCTTACAAAGCTCGTTGAGGATGGCGAAAATCCGTATGAAATCGTGAAATATGACCGCACACATCACTCAACCGACGTCATCGACAATTTTGACGAAATGGAAGGCTCTGAAGTTTGCCTTGCAGGCCGTATGATGAGCCGTCGTGATATGGGTAAGGCCTTTTTCTGTGACCTTCAGGACTTAAAGGGCAAGATTCAGATTTACGTCCGCATAAACGACATCGGCGAAGAGCCGTTTGCAAAGTTCAAGAAATTTGACATCGGCGACATTATCGGTGTCCGCGGAATCGTCTTCCGCACACGCCGCGGTGAAATCTCAATCCACGCATCAGAGATTTCTCTCCTTTCAAAATCCTTAAAGCCGCTTCCCGAAAAATATCACGGTCTCACGAACACCGACGTCCGCTACCGTCAGAGATATGTTGACCTCATCGCAAACCCTGAGGTAAAGGATACATTTGTCAAGCGTTCAAAAATCATAAGCTCAATCCGCCGTTTCCTTGATAACCGCGGTTTTATTGAAGTTGAAACTCCGATGCTCGTTTCAAATGCCGGCGGTGCTGCTGCACGTCCGTTTGAAACTCACTTCAATGCACTTGATGAGGACTTTAAGCTCCGCATCTCTCTTGAGCTTTACTTAAAACGTCTTATCGTCGGCGGTCTTGAAAAGGTTTATGAAATCGGCCGCGTTTTCAGAAACGAAGGTCTTGACACACGCCACAACCCCGAGTTCACCCTCATGGAGCTCTATGAGGCATATACGGACTACCACGGCATGATGGATCTCACGGAGGCTATGTACCGCCACGTTGCCGAGGAAGTTTTGGGCACTACCAAAATCGTTTACAACGGAATTGAGATGGATCTTGGCAAGCCGTTTGAGAGAATCACAATGATTGATGCCGTCAAGAAGTATTCTGGCGTTGACTTTAACGAAATCCATACACTCGAAGAGGCTCGTGCTATCGCTAAGGAAAAGCACGTTGAGTTTGAAACACGCCACAAAAAGGGCGATATCTTGAACCTCTTCTTCGAGGAGTTTGTTGAGGAGCATCTCCTTCAGCCGACTTTTGTTATGGATCATCCCATTGAGATTTCTCCGCTTACAAAGAAAAAGCCCGGAAACCCCGACTATGTAGAACGCTTTGAGTTCTTTATGAACGGTTGGGAAATGGCAAACGCATATTCAGAGCTCAATGACCCGATTGATCAGCGCGAAAGATTCAAGGATCAGGAAGAACAGCTCTCACAGGGCAACGACGAGGCAAACACAACAGATGAAGACTTCCTCAATGCTCTTGAGATCGGTATGCCCCCCACAGGCGGCATCGGCTTCGGTATTGACCGCATGTGCATGCTTCTTACAGACAGCGCCGCTATCCGCGACGTTCTCCTCTTCCCCACAATGAAGACTGAAAAGGAGTAGTCTCCTATGAAAGACAGCCGCGATTATCGTGAAGTTTTTGCCGTTTTCAAAAAGGGCAGTTTTATGGAAAATGCAACCTTTTTTGAAAAGCTTATCTATTGGTTTAAAAACGTTTACTGGTTCCACTTCAAATATGCAACTTTAGGAGTTATCCTCGCCGCGATTTTCGCAGTAACCCTCGTTTCCGATGTTTTCTTCAAGGAATATAACGACCTTGACTTCATCCTTGCAGGTTCGGTTTTTGCAGACTCTGCTGAGATGCAGGAGCTTGCCGAAGATATTTCGGTCTTTGTCTCTCCGGAAAAGCCTGACACACCTACCAAAATCGGACGGCAGATTCTTTCGACAAGAAGCACCGTGGGCACGGGCGATCAGGCACTTTTATTTGATGAAATCACAAGCGCGAACATAGATAAAATCGCCGTCAGTATGGCAGATGATGAGATTCTTCTCTTCTTCTTCGACAAGCGATATGCAGAGTGGTATGCAAAAGAGGGTGCGTTTGAGCCGCTTTCGTCATTCGGTATTGAGAGCGAAAATGAATTCTTTGTCCGCGTTGACACTCTTCCCTTCTGGAAGGACTACAACATTGTACACGACAACGGCATTTATGCAGGCATAAAGATAAAGACCGAACAAAGACTTAAGAAAGAGCGCATTGTGAGAAAATATGAAAATGCCGCAAATGTAATACGCGGAATGCTTGCAGCAAATTAATTCTATTACAAACGGAGGTTGCGAATGGAGAGGATTACAAGCCGACAGAATCAGACGGTTAAAAAGCTTCGCGCGCTTGCACGCGATAAAGACTTCAGATTTTCGTGTCGCGAATTTGTCTGCGACGGTGAAAAGCTTCTTTCTGAAGCCGTTTCTCAGAACGTCGAGATCACCTCTCTTCTGGTTACCGACGGCTATGAAAGCAAAATCCCTTCCGATTTGCACGACCGTCTCTTTGTCGCACCGCAGGACGTGCTTGACAGCATAACAACGCTTAAAACCTCGCAGAATGTCATTTTTTCCTGCAGAATGCGCGACAATGCAATCGGCGATATAGAGCGAGCACTTTTACTCGACAGACTTCAGGATACGGGAAACATCGGCACGATCATCCGGACAGCAGATGCCTTCTCACTTGATGCAATCTTCTGCGACGGTACTGCCGACATCTACAATCCGAAAACAATCCGGTCTGCAATGGGCTCGATTTTCAGAGTCCCCGTGATTTTTGCAGACTTTGAATCTCTTATCCCTACTCTCCGCAACGACGGAAAGAAAATCCTTGCATCCGAGCTTTACGGAAAAGTCTCCACACTTTCCGACTGCGACCTGAAGAACACCTTCATCGTCATCGGAAATGAGGGTAACGGCGTCCGCCCCGAGATTTCAAAGCTCTGTGACGGAAGTGTCATTATCCCGATGTCGGGCGGTGCGGAATCTCTCAACGCAGCGGTCGCCGCCGCGATATTTATGTATGAAATGAGCAAGTGCCATGAATAATGTCGATAAGTGGGTATGGTTTTCCGAATGCTTTAACAAAGGTCTTATGAAGAGTTCTCTTCTCCTCGCTCACTTTGGCGATGTGCAGAAGGTTTTCAAAGCTGACAGACAGGCATTTTCCTCTCTGAACATAAATCTTACGGAAAACGATCTTATAAAGCTTTGCGACAAGAGTCTTGACGTGGCAGAAAAGATTATTTCCGAATGTCAGAGACTCGGAATCCGAATAATAACACGCAACTCTTCCGAATATCCGAAGAGGCTTCTTGAAATCCCCAATGCACCTTTTGTTCTCTATGCAAAGGGAGAGACGCTTTCGGTTGATGACGATGCCGTCATCGCAGTTGTGGGCACAAGGCATGCTTCCTCCGGCGGATGCTCTGCCGCAAAGAAGATCGCTGAAGAAATCGCCTTATGCGGCGGTGTTCTGTGCAGCGGTATGGCGCGCGGAATTGACTCACTTGCGATGGACGCGGCTATCCGCAATGGCGGACGTGTTATCGGCGTTCTCGGTTGCGGGCTCGATATATGCTATCCGCCCGAGAACAAGTCTCTTATGCAAAAGATTTTTGATGGCGGAACGCTTATTTCGGAATATCCTCCGAAAACCGCACCGGACCGCAACAATTTTCCGAAACGAAACCGTATAATCAGCGCTCTCTCGCTCGGAACTGTCGTTATCGAAGCTCCCGAGAAAAGCGGCGCGCTCATAACCGCAAGAGAGGCTCTTGAACAAAACAGAGATGTCTTCGCCGTGCCATCGGGCATATTTGAAGATACTGCACGAGGATCGAATGAGCTTATCCGCGACGGCGCAACGCCCATCTTTTCAGGCTATGACGTTATGTCGGAATATGCCCACCGTTTCCCCGGCAAAGTAAACATAAAGTCTTCGGATGCACCACATAAAGATAAAGCATCCCCGAAAGAAGAGTCTGTTTTTTCTCTTCCGCAGGCCTTTTTAAATTCACATTCATCTGACGAGCAGTCAGTTCTTCTTGCAATTTCGTGTGACACCGTCCGAGCTGACGAAATTGCCGCAAAGTCAGGCCTTTCCATCGCAAAAGTTCTCTCACTCCTGACTTTGCTCGAGATTCGCGGAAGCGTCCTTCAGCTTCCGGGAAACCGTTTTAAAATCAAGAAATTCTAACACTTATAAGGAGTTTTATGCGTATGTCTTATCTTGTAATAGTGGAGTCTCCCACCAAGGTCAAAACTATCGGAAAGCATCTTGGAAGCAAGTATACGGTCAAGGCCTCTATGGGGCACCTCCGCGACCTTCCGAAGAGCGACATCGGTATTGATATAGAAGCAGGTTTTGTTCCGAAATATCTCGCTATCCGCGGAAAAAGCGCACTCATCCGTGAGCTTCGCTCTCTCGCCGCCGAAAGTGACGCGATATATCTCGCAACGGACCCTGACCGCGAAGGTGAAGCTATATCCTGGCACTTGAAAGAACTCCTTGACCTTGACGAGAAGAAGACAAAGCGCGTTACCTTTAACGAAATTACCAAAAACGCAATTATCGAGGGTATCAAAAACCCCCGTGACATAGACGAAAATCTCGTAAACGCTCAGCAGGCAAGACGACTTCTTGACCGAATCGTGGGATACAAGCTCTCTCCCCTTCTCTGGAAGAAGGTGCGCTACGGACTTTCCGCAGGCCGCGTTCAGTCTGTTGCAACGCGTCTTGTCATCGACCGCGAAAACGAAATCCGCGAGTTTGTCCCGGTCGAATTCTGGACAATTGACGCAAACTTCTCAAGAATCGCTCCGAATTTCGGCAGCTTCTCCGCAAAGTTTTACGGAACTGAAAAGAAGAAGATCGAGCCGTCATCCGCAGAAGAAACCCACGCAATTATCGAAAGCATCAAGGATGCTGATTTCTTTGTAAAATCAATAAAGCGCGCACAGAAAAAGCGTTCTCCCGTGCCGCCGTTTATCACATCAACACTTCAGCAGGAGGCTTCCCGCCGTTTCGGTATGTCTCCGAGCCGCATTATGGCCATTGCTCAGCAGCTCTATGAAGGTGTTGAAATCGACGGTCTCGGCTCAACAGGTCTTATAACCTATATGAGAACAGACTCTCTCCGTATTGCTGACGAGGCGATTACTGCTGTAAGAGGCTATATAAAAGAAACCTACGGCAACGAATTCTGCCCGAAATCCGCACGCTACTTCAAGACAAAGAAGGGCGCGCAGGATGCTCACGAAGCTATCCGCCCGTCGTATGTTGACCTCACTCCCGACAAAATCAAGAAGAATCTTACTGCCGACCAGTATAAGGTTTATCGCATAATCTGGTCGCGCTTTGTTGCCTGCCAGATGGAAAATGCGGTTTACGACACTCTCAGCGTCGATATTTCCGCAAACGAATATATCTTCCGCGCTACAAGCTCAAAGATTGCATTCAGAGGCTATACTGCAGTATATTCTGATATGGCGGCAGAGCAGGAAGAAGAGGATACAAGCGCACTTCCCGAGCTTTCCGAAAACGAAAAGCTTAAGTTTGAGGGTGAAAAGAGCGAGCAGCACTTCACCTCTCCTCCTCCGCGCTATACAGACGGCAGTCTCATCAAGGCTATGGAAGAAAAGGGTGTCGGACGTCCGAGTACCTACGCACCGACGATTTCAACCATCCTTGACCGCGAATATGTAATTAAAGATGGAAAGAGCTTAAAGCCGACTCCGCTCGGAGAGGTTGTAAACGGTCTTATGGTGGACCAGTTCTCTGACATTATCGATATCGAATTTACGGCTCATATGGAGGAGCAGCTTGACGAGGTTGAGGCAGGAAGCAAGGACTGGAAGATGACTCTCTCTGACTTCTACGGCTCTTTTGAAAAGGAGCTTGAAGAAGCAGAGAAAGCCCTTGAAGGAAAACGTCTCAAGGTTCCCGACGAGGTTACGGACATCGTCTGCGAGCTCTGCGGAAAGAATATGGTCATAAAATCCGGTCGTTTCGGAAAGTTCCTTGCCTGCCCCGGATATCCCGAATGCAAAAACACAAAAGCAATCGTCGAAAAGACACCGGGCGAATGCCCCGTCTGTGGCGGTGAAATCTTAAAGAAGAAATCCAAGAACGGATACTGGTACTACGGTTGTGAAAAATTCCCCGAATGTACCTTTATGACGTGGGACGTTCCGCAGAAAGAAAAGTGCGAGGTTTGCGGAAAAACTCTCTACAAGCGTTCCGGACGCGGCTCAAAGAAGCTCTTCTGTGCAAACCCCGAATGCGAAAGATACGAACCGCAGGAGGAGAAAAGGAAGACTACTGCAAAGAAAAGCACAAAAGGAACAAAGAAAACAGCCGCGAAGAAATCAACTTCCAAAAAGAAGTCGGAGAAATAAACTGTGAAAAATGCTTACGTTATAGGTGCAGGGCTTGCAGGGTGTGAAGCCGCCTGGCAGCTTGCCGAGCGCGGAGTCTGCGTAACCCTTTATGAAATGAAACCCAAAAAGAAATCCCCTGCTCACAAATCAGACGGTTTTTCCGAGCTTGTATGCTCAAACTCGCTTCGCGCCGCAAACGTTGAGAATGCTGTCGGTCTCTTAAAAGAAGAGATGCGACGCCTTGATTCTCTCATTATGCAGGCGGCAGACGCAACACGCGTTGAGGCAGGCGGTGCGCTTGCTGTTGACCGTGACAAGTTTTCAGAATATATCACGAAAAAAATCACAAACCACAAAAACATAACTGTGATAAACGAGGAGATAACCTCACTTCCCGATGTGCGCCCGCTCATCGTCGCAACAGGTCCGCTCACCGAAGAGCCGCTTTCTTCGTCAATACGAAATGCTCTCGGCGGCGGTGAGTTTCTCGGTTTCTTTGATGCGGCGGCTCCCATCGTCACATTTGAAAGTGTTGATATGGAAAGCGCATACTTTAAATCCCGCTACGACAAGGGCACGGCAGACTATATAAACTGCCCGATGACAGAGGAGGAATACCGCGCATTCTGGGAGGCTCTCACAACTGCTGAGTGTGCGGAGGTTCACGGCTTTGAAAACGACCGCGTTTTTGAAGGCTGTATGCCCGTTGAGGTTATGGCAAAGCGCGGATTTGAAACGCTCCTTTTCGGACCTCTCAAGCCGGTCGGTCTCCGCGATCCGAAAACAAACGAAACTCCGTACGCCGTTGTTCAGCTTCGCCGCGACAATCGCGAGGGTACGCTCTATAACCTCGTAGGCTTTCAGACTCACCTGAAATTCGGCGAGCAAAAGCGCGTCTTCTCTATGATTCCGGCACTTAAAAATGCTGAATTCGTGAGATACGGCGTCATGCACAGAAATACATATATCAAATCTCCCGGTCTTATAAATCGCGACTATTCCTTAAAGAGCGATGATATGCTCTACTTTGCAGGGCAGATGACCGGCGTTGAGGGGTATGTCGAATCAGCCGCATCAGGACTTCTTGCAGGGCTTTCACTTGCGTGCAAGTTGAGCGAAATGCCCGTTCCCGAATTTCCGCAGGAGACCGCAATCGGTGCGCTTTCGATATATGTAAGCTCCGGAAGTGTGGGCGATTTTCAGCCGATGAATGTAACCTTCGGCATCATTCCGCCGCTCGGAGTGAAAATCCGCAACAAAAAAGAAAAGAACGCACTTCTTGCAAAACGTTCTCTCGATATGATAGACGAAATTTCAAAAAATTTACGGGGGTAAATGACTTTGAAGATTATAATTGATGCTATGGGAAGTGACCATGGTGCTTGCGAGTTTGTCAAGGGCGCAATCGAGGCTCTTGAAAAGACCGACATCGAAGTGTGCCTCGTCGGATGTGAAGATAAGCTTTCGGCACTTATTTCGGAAAATGATCCGAACGGAAAATATTCAGACCGCATCTCCGTTGTGAATGCAACCGAGGTTGTGGAAATGTGCGACGATCCTCTTTCCGTTATGAAGGAAAAGAAGGACTCTTCAATGTCTGTTTCCATGCGCCTTCTTGCAGAAGGAGTGGGCGATGCTCTCGTATCGGGCGGAAACACAGGTGCACTCCTCACACAGGCAACTCTCATCTTAAAGCGCATCCGCGGAATCCGCCGCGCAGCACTTGCACCTGTTACCCCGACTGCAACGGGAAATGCAGTTCTGATCGACAGTGGCGCAAATACCGAATGTACGCCTGAATATCTTTATCAGTTTGCTCTTATGGGCTCTTTCTACGCCGAAAAGATTATGGGCATCACCTCTCCGAAGGTCGGGCTTTTAAACAACGGTGCAGAAGATCACAAGGGCGACGAGCTTCACCGTGAAACACATAAAGTTCTTTTGGCGGCACATAATAACGGAGAAATCAACTTTGTCGGCAATATAGAAGGACGCGACGGCCCGCTTGGAAAGGTCGACGTTATCGTTGCTGACGGTTTCTCGGGCAACATCTACTTAAAGACAATGGAAGGTATAGGTCTCTTCTTTGCAAAAGAGCTTAAAAGCATTTTCCTCTCTTCCATTATCGGAAAGCTTTCAGGTCTCTGCCTCAAGTCTGCCATCAGCGGCTTCAAGGGCAAGGTTGACTATAACAACGCAGGCGGCGCACCGCTTCTCGGTGTGCGTGCGCCCGTTATCAAGGCTCACGGAAGTGCAAAAGCTCGCGCGATTTGCAACTGCATCCTTCAGGCTAAATCCTTTGCCGAGTCAAAAATAATCGATAAGATTTCAGAAAGTCTCAAAAAAGAGGAGAAATCTGATGAGTAATACACCGAAAACCGATTCTCTCCGCTCTTTTGAGAAGAAAATCGGCTACACGTTCAAAAATCAAGGTCTTCTTATCCGCGCTCTCACCCACAGCTCATATGCAAACGAAAACAGAGCGGCAGGTGTCCCTGACAACGAGCGTCTTGAATTTCTCGGCGACTCTGTTCTCGGAATGAATACTGCACTTTACCTTTTTGAAAAATATCCCAATGAACCCGAAGGCGAGCTCACAAAGATGCGCTCTGCACTTGTTTGCACCGATGCTCTCTGCGAACGTGCACGCGAGATAGGGCTCGGCGATATGCTCCTTCTCGGACACGGTGAAGAGCTTGGCGGCGGCAGAAACCGCGACTCCATCCTCGCAGATGCGTTTGAAGCGGTAATCGGCGCGATTTACCTTGATTCAGGCGAGAATGCCGCACACAACTTTATACAAACATTCGTTTTTGACTGTGAAGATGCCGGAGAATTTAAAATTACCGACTACAAAACGGCGTTGCAGGAAATCGTTCAGAAAAACCGCGGGGAAAAGCTTTCCTACCGAATGCTTGACTCAAACGGTCCCGACCACGAGCGCAGCTTCTCCGTTGAGGTTCTCATAAACTCAAACCCAGTCGGACACGGCTTTGGCAGAAGTAAAAAGGAAGCCGAGCAGATGGCGGCTCACGAAGCACTTCGCCTTATGGGGCTTGAATAATGAGCTTGATTATTCCGATTTTCATTCCGCATGTCGGCTGTCCGCACGACTGTGTTTTCTGCAACCAGAAGAAAATTGCGGGAACTATCGCTCCACCGACACCCGACGATGTCTCGAACATCATTGAAACTGCGCTTTCAAAATCGGGACGGGGTGCCGAGGTTGCCTTTTACGGCGGAAGCTTTACTGCGATTGAGCCTGAACTTATGACGGGCTATCTTTCGGCGGCACACCGCTTTATTGAGCGCGGTGATGTGTCGCACATCCGACTCTCGACGCGTCCCGACTGCATAAGTAAGGATATTTTAGAAACTCTTTGGAGCTTTGGTGTCCGCACAATTGAGCTCGGCGCACAGTCTATGAACGATTCTGTTCTCTTAAAGGCAGGACGTGGGCATACGGCAAAAGACACCGAAAAATCAGCGCGACTTATAAAAAGTTTCGGATTTTCTCTCATTTTGCAGATGATGACAAATCTTCCCGGCTCAAGCAATGAGCTTGACATTGAAACTGCAAAAAAGATAGCCTCTCTCTCCCCTGACGGTGTGAGAATCTATCCGACAGTCGTCATCCGCGACACCGCACTTGAGACATTGTGGAGATACGGAAAATATACTCCGCAAACGCCCGATGAGGCGGCGCGTCTCGGTGCGGAGCTGATTTCGATTTTTGAAGAAAAAGATATTCCGATAATCCGCTTCGGTCTCAACCCGACGGAGGATTTGTCCTCGGGAGACGCGCTTTGCGGTCCTTATCATCCGGCGCTCGGAGAAATGGCACAGGCGGCGCGATATCTCGCTCTTGCAACAGAAAAAGTCGAGAAGGAAAACCTCCGCGGCGGTGAGCTTTCTCTTTTTGTCTCACCTAAAAGAGTTTCTGCGATGGCTGGGCTTCGGAAGAGCAATAAGCTTTTTCTTATGGAAAAGTACGGTTTTTCTTCGGTTTCAATCCGCGGAGATGCCTCTTTAAGAAGCGGAGAGGTGCGACTTTCCAATTCCAAATAACACTTGAAAAAATCACGTTTTCGTGGTAGAATAATATAATCTACAGATACATACCAAGGAGGTACGATATGGGTTACACTCGTGAAGACATCGAAAGAATAGTAAAAGAGCAGGACGTGCGTTTTATCCGCCTGCAATTTACTGACATCTTCGGCACAATGAAAAATATTTCAATTACATCACGACAGCTTTCCCACGCCCTCGATAACAAGTGTATGTTTGACGGCTCCTCTATCGAAGGCTTTGTCCGTGTTGAAGAATCGGATATGTATCTTCATCCCGATCTCAACACCTTCTGCATCCTTCCCTGGATCAAGGAGGAAGGCAAGGTTGCCCGTCTTATCTGCGATGTTTACGACACAAAGGGAAACCCGTTTATGGGCGATCCGAGATGCGTCTTAAAGCGCGCGCTTGCTGATGCGGCAAAAATGGGATATACGGTAAACGTCGGTCCCGAGGCAGAGTTCTTCCTCTTTAAGACAGACGAAAACGGAAACCCCACCGCGATAAGAAACGACCGCGCAGGCTACTTTGACCTCGGCCCTGTTGACACTGATGAAAACGTCCGCCGTGAGATGTGCAGCTATCTTGAGGAGATGGGTTTTGAAATTGAGGCCTCTCACCACGAAAATGCTGACAGCCAGCACGAGATCGACTTCAAGTACGGTGAGGCACTCTCAACTGCAGACAACATCATCACATTCAAGCTTCTTGTAAAAACCATTGCCCACAAAAACGGGCTTCATGCTACCTTTATGCCGAAGCCGATTTTCGGTATCTGCGGCTCCGGTATGCACATAAACATTTCACTCTCAAAAAACGGCAAGAATATCTTCTGCGATCCGTCTGACTCTCTCGGGCTCAGCAAAGAGGCTTATTCCTTCATCGCGGGTGTTCTTGAGCACGCACGCGGTATGTCTGCCGTCACAAATCCGCTTGTAAATTCATATAAGCGTCTTGTTTCCGGTTATGAAGCTCCGATTTACATAGCATGGTCTGCTAAAAACCGCAGTCCGCTTGTCCGCGTTCCGAGCGCATCCGGCGAGGGTACGCGTGTTGAAATCAGAAACCCCGACCCTGCTGCAAACCCGTATCTTGCATTTGCGGCAATTCTCGCAGCAGGTCTTGACGGCATAAAGAGAGGGCTCACTCCCCCTGCGGCAGTTGACTCCAACATCTTTGAAATGTCAAGAAAAGAACTTCGCGAAAACAAAATCCTCTCACTTCCGAAGAACCTTTCAGAAGCTGTTGACGATTTTGAAAACGACTCACTTATGCTCGAAACAATCGGTGACCACATTTCTCCGAAGTATATCGAAGCAAAACGCCGCGAGTGGCACGAATACACCTCCACCGTTCACGATTGGGAGGTAAACAGATATCTTATCAAGTATTAAGAGGTAACGCCCTATGAAAGAACGTCTCATTCTCCCCGAAGGATACGACAGAAAAATGTCTATCCGCGAAACAGAAGTCGGGGTTAAAATGATAAAGGATATGTTTGAGAGAAAGCTTGCTGAAGCTCTCAACCTCGAGCGTGTCAGCGCTCCGCTTTTTGTTAAAAGCGGAATGGGCCTCAATGACAACTTAAACGGCATTGAGCGTCCCGTCGTTTTTGACCTTCTTGAACAGCCCGGCAGCGTCTATGAAATCGTTCATTCCCTTGCAAAGTGGAAGAGA
The DNA here is from genome assembly GCA_045636865.1 of Eubacteriales bacterium. Lineage (GTDB taxonomy): Bacteria > Bacillota > Clostridia > Oscillospirales > JAAYXM01 > SIG480. The sequence continues at coordinate 19,144 of JAZTYJ010000017.1, read as the reverse complement.
ATGGCACTTAAGACTTATGGCTTTGATAAAGGCGAAGGTCTCTATACCGATATGAACGCCATCCGCCGCGACGAGGTTACAGACAATCTCCACTCAATCTACGTTGACCAGTGGGACTGGGAGCTTGTAATTGATAAAAAAGACAGAAACGATGAATTTTTAAGAGACATCGTCCGTAAAATATATTCAGTTGTCAAGGCGGCAGAAAACGAAGTTTCAGAGCGCTTCGGCACAAAGAAGAAGCTTCCCGATGAGATTTCATTTTTCTCAACTTATGAGCTTGAGGAGATGTATCCCGACCTTACGGGAAAACAGCGCGAGCATGCTATTTCAAAAGAGTATGGCGCGGTTTTCATTTCGCAGATCGGCGGAAAGTTAAGGAGTGGTGGCAAGCACGACGGTCGTGCACCCGACTACGACGACTGGTCTTTAAACGGCGATATAATCCTCTATTATCCGCTTCTTGATTGCCCGTTTGAAATTTCTTCAATGGGTATCCGTGTTGACGAGGAAACTCTGGTTTCACAGCTTCGTTCAGAAAACTGCGAAGAGCGTCTTGAGCTTCCGTTCCAGAAGGCTCTCTTAAACGGTGAGCTTCCCTACACCATCGGTGGCGGCATCGGTCAGTCAAGGCTTTGCATGTATCTTCTTGATTGCGCCCACGTCGGTGAGGTTCAGTCATCCGTATGGCCTGCGGCAGACGTTGAGATTTGCCGTGAACACGGAATCAAGCTTTTGTAATTCAGTTTTTTAACTTTAATTTTCTTTGGCCTATTGCAAGATCGCACTAACCGGGGAGTCAGCGGTGCCCTGTACCTGCAATCCGCTACAGCAGGGGCGAATTCCCGAATCGAGGCTCAGGTGCGTGTGGCAGGGTTATATATACAGTGTTGATGGGTCGGTCCTGCGCAACAAAGAGCCGTGAACCATGTCAGGCGGGGAACCGAGCAGCATTAAGCGGTTTCCTTTGTGTGCCGCAGGGTTGCCGGTCCTGAGCTGGATGTATAAATTCCGCACATGCGTCTGTTGTCGAAATTCGGGTGTGCGATCGTGCAATAGGTCAAAGCATAAAACAGGGGTAGGTTTTCAATGTATCAGGCTCTTTATCGCAAGTGGCGACCGCAGAGCTTTTCTGATGTTGTAGGTCAGGAGGCTATCTGCGACACGCTCACCCGTCAGATTGAGACGGGGCACACATCTCATGCATATCTCTTCTCCGGCTCCCGCGGAACCGGAAAGACTTCGTGTGCCAAAATCCTTGCAAAAGCCATAAACTGCGAAAACCCGTTCCACGGAAACCCGTGTAACAAATGCCCTTCCTGTCTCGGAATCACAAGCGGCGAAATTCTTGATATCGTTGAGATAGACGCCGCATCAAACAACGGTGTTGACCACGTCCGTGACCTCCGCGATGAGGCAATCTACACCCCCGCAAACGTAAAGAAGAGAGTCTACATAATCGACGAGGTTCATATGTTCTCTTCGAGTGCGTTCAACGCGCTTTTAAAGATAATGGAGGAGCCACCTGCTCACGTTGTCTTCATTCTTGCTACAACGGAGCTCCACAAGGTTCCCGCAACCATCGCGTCGCGTTGTCAGCGTTTTATCTTTAAACGCATCCCCCTCTCTGCAATTTCAGAGCGACTTAAGTTTATCGCAAGGCACGAGGGCTCACAGCTTTCAGACGTTGCGGCAGACTATATCGCAAGCATATCAGACGGTGCAATGCGCGATGCTCTCTCGCTCCTTGACCAGTGCATTTCGATGAGTGGCGAAACCGTCTCCGAGGAAACGGTTGAAGACGTTGTCGGTCTTGCAGGGCGCAAGCAGACATTTGACCTTGCAGAAGCTATTGCGAAATGCAACAGCGGAGATGCGCTTTCCCTTCTCAATCAGATTTACGCAGGCGGTAAAAACTTAAATTCCGTACTTAACGAGCTTTCGGATATATTCAGAGATATCCTGATTCTCAAAGCGGCAGACGGAAAGGAAATTCCGCAGATAAGCGCGAGATATTCTTCAGGCGAACTTATGTCCCTTGCAGGATTTTTCGACACATTCCGTCTTTGCTCGGTTATAGAGACGCTCCGCGATACTACAAGCGCGATTGCAATGAGCGCAAACAAGCGCATTGATGCTGAAATATGCTGTGTTCGCCTTTGCGAGAATGCCGCAAGTGAAAACCTTTCCTCTCTCACAGCGAAAGTAAATGAGCTTTCCGAAAAGCTCAGAAACGGAAGCTTTGCTCCTGCGGCAGTTTCCTCTGCACCTGTTGCAAAAAAGGAAACCCCAAAACCTGCATCAGACCCGTTTGCAGATGTTCCGTTTGAGGTTGATGCTCCTCCGAAGGAGGTAGCGGCAGAACGCCCTTCTGCACCAAAACCTGCACCGGCTGCACCAAAACCAAAGCCGCAGGCTTCCCCGTCAGGTGCAGACGATATGTGGGCAAAAATTCTCTCACGCGCAAAACCGAAGCTCTCGCCCGGTGTCTCTCCCCTTTTCTCGACGGTATCGGCAGAGTTTTCGGACAATATCCTCACTCTTACGAGTGAAAACACATTTGTTATGCAAATGCTTAAGAAAAGCGAAAACATAAACATTCTTCGTGAGGCGGCAAACGAGATTTCTCCCGGAATTATACTTACAGCCGGCGGAATCTCGGTTGAAGTTCCCGAAACAAGCGGAATGGATGAGCTCCTTGAAGGACTCGGAGATTTCGACGAAATAACAATCAAATAAGGAGGCAGGTGTCGCATAAGGCGCGACGCTCATAAAAGTTATGGCAAAAGGCGGATTTCCCGGTGGCGGAATAAATATGAATATGATAAAGCAGGCTCAGAAGATGCAGCAGGATATGCTCCGCATGCAGCAGGAGCTTGAAGAACAGAGCTATACTGCATCTGCAGGCGGCGGTGTTGTCGAGGCAACAGTAAGCGGCAAGAACAGAGTTACGTCAATAAAGATTCAGCCCGAAGCAGTTGACCCTGACGATGTCGAAATGCTTGAAGACCTCATCGTTGCGGCTATCTCCGAGGCTATGAACAAGGCAGAAACTGCCGCAAGCGAAAATATGAAGAAAATTACTGGCGGAATGAACATCCCGGGACTTTTCTAAATTTCACACAATCTGCGACAAGGAGGCTTTGAGATGCGCTTTTTTACAGCACCCGTGGAAAACTTAATAGAGCAATTCCAGAAGCTTCCCGGAATCGGCAGAAAAACAGCACAGCGTCTTGCATTTTTCGTTCTCGCTCTTCCCGAGGATGAGGCAAACGGCTTTGCAAACGCGATTATCGAAGCAAAAAAGAAAGTCAAGTTCTGCTCCGTGTGCCAGAATATGACCGATTCTGACATCTGCTCCATCTGCGAAGATGAAGCGAGAGACAACGAGACGATATGCGTGGTTTCCGACCCGAAAGACGTTGCGGCTATCGAAAAGACGCGCGAATATAATGGTCTTTATCACGTTCTTCACGGTTGCATCTCTCCGATGAACGGCATCGGTCCCGATGATGTCAGGATAAAAGAACTCTGCGCGCGGGTTGCAGAAGGAAAAGTCCGCGAGGTTATCCTCGCAACAAACCCCGATACAGAGGGTGAAGCTACGGCGATGTATATCTCCCGACTGCTCTCACCGTTTGGCATCACGATAACACGACTTGCCTACGGTATCCCCGTCGGCGGACACCTTGAATATGCAGACGAGATGACTCTCGTTCGCGCTCTTGAAGGCAGAAGAACAATGTAATAATTCTGCATTATTAATATCCCGCGGGCGTGGCGGAATGGCAGACGCGCTGGTCTTAGGAGCCAGTGTCTTCGACGTGTGGGTTCAAGTCCCACCGCCCGCACCACGAAAGAGGTCACTTTTGTCTACGGACAAAGGTGACCTCTTTCAATGATATCCGTTCCTTGCGGAACGGGTGATATATCTTCAATATGATATCGCTCTTCGAGCGATGATATACGCCTTCGGCATATGAAGGAACGGATGTTATATCATATTTGCATCGCAAATATATTATGCGGCAGCGCCGAATATCATATCGCGCAGCGATATATCATTAAAAAACACAACAAATTATGATATGATACCGATAGAAGAAGGTGCTTTTATTTATTATGATGAAAAAACGACACAGCATATGCTGTGTCGTTTTGTTTACTTATTTGCGGCGGCAGGGATATCCCCCACTCCATTTAAGATAATTCGCGGACGGTACGGGAACTTTTCGCATTCCTCCATAGTAGTTACTCCCGAGAGCACGAGCACGGTGTCGATACCCGTCTCAATGCCGGCAACGATGTCGGTATCCATTCTGTCGCCTACTATTGCCGCCTCTGCCGAGTGAACACCGAGAAGCTTGAGACCTGTTCTCATCATAAGCGGATTCGGCTTTCCGACATAGTATGCCTGACGTCCCGTGATAACCTCAATTGGAGCAAGAAATGCGCGGCAGGCAGGAACTATTCCCTCCTCCGTCGGACCTGTGAGGTCATAGTTTGTGCCGATGAGCTTTGCGCCCTTTTCAATGAGCCTTACGGCCTTTGCAATCATATCGGGGTTATAACCGCTCGGCTCGCCGACAACGACATAGTCGGGGTCAACGTCGTTGTATGTAATGCCCTTGTCAAAGAGCGCGTTCATAATGCCGTGTTCACCCATAACGTATGCACTGCATCCCGGTGCCTGACTGTCGAGAAAATGTGCAGTTGCAAGTGCACTTGTGTAAAAATGCGACTCATCAACATCAAGACCGAGTCTTTTCAGCTTCTGCTGAAGCTCTTTCGGGGTATACTTTCCCGAGTTTGTGAGGAAGAGATAGTGCTTATCGTTTTTCTTGAGCCAGTCGAGAAACTCCTTTGCACCGGGCAGGAGACGGTTTCCGTGGTAGATAACACCATCCATATCGCAGATAAAGCCTGCTTTGTTGAGTAATTTTTCCATATATTTTTCCTTTCATAAAAGAAATTAATCAAATTAACTTTCAAGCCAATTATACCACCATCAAAACTGTTTTTCAAGAAAAACAGAGCCGTCAAATATGACGACTCTGTAAATTTTATTCAAAAAATGATTTTAAGAAATCTGCAACCGTACCATCAGCCTCAGCCTCACACATCCAATAGAAGCACAGCTGATTTCCGCAAAGATAATTGATATAGACCTTTCCGTTCCAATCGCACATGTCAATATCGCTGTTGTTAATATTATATGCAGTCTCTATACGGTTAAGCGTAGCGTCATCGAGAAGTGCCTTTCCGCGCGGTGATATAATTTTATCTTCGTTTGACGGCATAAGCACAGGATTATAGTTTCCTGTATACCAATTTTCAAAATCTTTTGTTCGGAAGATGTAATTCGTGAAAATTCTTCCCGGAAGCCATTCTACAGCAAATGCATAGTACCATCCGTCGGAATAGCGAAGCCACGGCCCGCCCTGATAACGGTCAGTCGGAAGTGAATAACGCGTCGGGTCAAGGTGTGTCCATGTCTTCATATCAGGGCTTGTTGCAAAAAAGTGAGTAAATCCCTTCGCATCTTCTACATGTTTTTCAGGCTCGCCTGCCTCAATTATAATCGCATAGCCGTCAGGACCTTTTGTAAGTCCTGTGTTGAAATACGTCCAACCCGGATTTGTTAAAAGATCGCGATCCTTCCAATTTATGAGGTCTGTTGTTTCATAAATGCGGATGGTGTCGCGGCTCATTCTCTTGACACCGAGAATATAAAGGGTTTCATCCTCTACATAAGCAGAATGAAAATAGAGATCATTTGCTACGATTGGCGAAACGATTTCACCTGTCTCAACATCTCGAATCGCAGCGCCTTGAGTTTCCATATCAATCTTCGTACCAAAGCTCGGATCCATAAGTTCCATGCGCATAAGGCGACCTTTCCAGACAAACGGAGTCATCTCGCCGTTTATTCCGCACACGCCGAGCTTCCTTATTTCAGGGTATCTGCCGTGCATCAGCGTCTTTTCATCGTAGAGAATCTCGTTCATTTTAAATACCTCTTAAAACTCAAGAATAATAAATGCGGTTGCAGGAACCTTTATTGCGTATGTTTTATCATCAACTCTTGAGATTTCAGACGGGAAGTTACCCTCTTTTATAACCTTTATATCAGCTGCACTCTTAAAGCTTACGTTTACAACCTTGTCGTAGTCGTTATTTATCTCATTTCCCTTTGCGATTGAGCGCATATTGCCGTCGTTATTAAAGATTGAGAGGTAACGCTTGCCACCCTCATCTGTTGAAACGAGCCAGCAGAGACCGTCAACGTAAACAGGCATTGTTTCCTTCACAAGACGAGAAAGCTCTGTTTCAAGCCAGCCGATATCCGTGCTCTCAAGCACTCTGTATCCGATATTTCTGCTTTCCTTTGCAAATTTGCTGTCGGGAGTTGCATCAATGAGATATGCATACTTCTCAAGTGCCTTCGGGTCTGTGTCCTCGTAAACGATATCAAATACGTCGCCAAAGCGGGAGTTTTTGATAACGTGAGCTTCGTTGCCGTATTTTTCCTCGTCTGATGCAAAGATAAGGTCGCGGACGCGGTTAATGTGCTTCAAGTACTTCTCATCCTCTGCAGAGAGGTTATATCCCATATATTTAAAGCTCTTGTCTTCCTGAACAACCTCTTCGAAGATGTCGCGGATTTCAAGTGTTGCAAACTTCTTCGGTAAAACGAGTGCAAACGGAACCTCCGCCTTCACTCCCTGCAATTTAAGCGCATCGTTTATAAACGCCTTTTTCGTCTCACCGTACGGCGAAAGCTCAAAGTCCTTCATATCATAGTAGCTGCAGTTGAGTCCCCACTCTTCAGAGAAGTAGTCTGCACCGCTCATAAGTGCGTGATAGTAAATTCTGTTCTGGAGAAGGCGCGAGCTTCCTCCGTTTTCTCCGAACGTCGTGAAGTCGTCACAATGATTCTCCTGCGACATATACCACTCGTTTATCGGGTCGGAGTTAAAGCACGGCATAGTGTAAATCTTCTCGCCGCTTTCCGTGTATGACGGAATCCAGCACTCGTAGTATGTTCCCCAGGTCTTGCCCGATGCCTTCGCAATACCGCGCGCAACGGCAACCTGGTCGCGCATACAGGGAATCTGTGCGCCGACTTCAGGCATAAACGACCTCATTCCGAGCTCGTCCTGAAGCTTTGTCATAACATAATAGCTGTCGCACGGGAGGATGTGGTTTTCAGTAAAGTCCATACGAGTTTGGAACATATTGCGGACATCCTCATAAAACTCCTCATAAGTTTCAGGGAAGCGAATTTTTGAATATTCTTCAATCGATCCCTGTGAAAGTGTGTGCAAAACCTCACCGTACGGAGTTATTGCATATGTGCTCTTGAGCTTTTCATCAAGCTCCTTGACGTCATACGGACCCTTTCCGATTTTTTTGAGGAGAGTTTCCCAGTCAGAATTTCTGCGATTTGATGCGCTCTCGTGAAGCTGGAATCCTAAAAACCATTCGCCGAGGATGTCTTCGTACTCGTGAATGAGCTTCTTGTCGTATTCATACTTGTAATACGTAATTCCGCCTGCGATTCGGTCTGCATAGAACGGAATCTTGTTTTCCTTTATCATGCGATGAAGTTCGCCGCCGATAGCCGCGATGTTGTTAAACTGGCGCTCATGCGGAACGGTAAAAACGTTCTGAACCTTAAACGCTGTATCTTTGTTCAAAAGACCGTTTTTCTCAAGCCCTTTGTAGCATTCTTCGTTGTAAACATGGAAAAATCTCATAATTCTCTTCTCCTTTAAAACTCAAGAATAATAAATGCGGTTGCAGGAACTTTTATTGAATATGTATTATCATCAACTCTTAAGATTTCTGACGGAAAGTTGCCTTCCTTTATAACTTTAATGTCAGCCGCCTTCTTAAAGCTTACGTTCACCGTGCGGTCAAACGCGTTGTCAATCTTATCACCGTAAGCATTAGAGCGCTCATTTCCGTCATTGTTGAAGATCGAGAGATAGCGCTTGCCTCCCTTATCTGTTGAAACGAGCCAGCAGAGACCGTCAACACAGACAGGCATAGTCTCCTTCACAAGACGTGTTAGCTCTGTTTCAAGCCAGCCGATATCCGAGCTCTTGAGAACCTTGAGCTGCGGATTTGCCTTTGCAAAAATGCTGTCGGGTGTTGTGTCGATAAGGTATCTGTATTTTTTAAGTGCCTCGGGATTTGTGTCCTCGTAGACGATATCGAACATATCACCGAAACGTGAGTTTCTGATAACGTGACCTTCGTTGCCGCTGTTAAATTTGTTTTCGCTTGATGCGAAAATAAGATCGCGCACCTGCTCTATATGCTTTAAGTATTTTTCATCTTCTGCAGAGAGAGTGTATCCCATATACTTGAAGCTCTTATCTTCCCTGATTGCATCTTCAAAAACGTTATGAATCTCATATGCGCCAAACTTTTCCGGAAGAACGAGAGCAAACGGTGTTTCCGCTTCCACTCCCTGTAATTTAAGCGCATCGTTTATAAATGCCTTTTTCGTCTCACCGTACGGTGAAAGCTCAAAGTCCTTCATATCGTGGTAGCTACAGTTGAGGCCCCACTCTTCGGAGAAGTAGTCTGCACCGCTCATAAGTGCGTGATAGTAAATTCTGTTCTGTAAAAGACGTGAGCTTCCGCCTTGTGTGCCGTAGTTTGAAAAGTCGTCGCAGTGATTTTCCTGCTTGAGATACCATTCGTTTATCGGGTCGGAGTTGTAGCACGGCATCGTTACATATATTTCGCCTTTTTCATTGAATGCAGGACCCCAGCACTCGTAATACGTTCCCCATGTCTTACCCGATGCCTTCGCGATGCCTCGCGCAATTGCAACCTGCTCTCTCATACCCGGAATCTGCGCGCCGACCTCCGGCATAAACGACTTCATTCCAAGCTCGTCCTGAAGCTTTGTCATGACATAATAGCTGTCACACGGGAGGATGTTGCCGTTCGTTTCTGCCATACGGAGTTTATACATTTCACGGATTTCGCCGTAAAATTCCTCATAAGTTTCGGGGAATTTAAGTTTTGAAAACTCTTCGATTGAGCCCTGCGAGAGCGCGTGCAAAACCTCGCCGTACGGAGTTATTGCATATGTGCTCTTTAACTTTTTGTCCATCTCCGCTAAATCATACGGACCTTTTGAACCCATAGTCTTCAGGAGATATGCCCAGTCGCAATCTTTTCGGTTTGATGCACTCTCGTGAAGCTGGAATCCTAAAAACCACTCACCGAGGATGTCTTCGTATTCGTGGATAAGTCTCTTGTCGTATTCATACTTGTAATATGTAACTCCGCCTGCGATTCGGTCTGCATAGAACGGAATTTTATTTTCCTTTATCATGCGATGAAGTTCGCCGCCGATAGCCGCGATATTATTAAACTGGCGCTCATGCGGAACTGAAAAAACGTTCTGTATCTTAAATGCGGTGTCTTTGTTCAGAAGTCCGTTTTTCTCAAGACCTTTATAGCATTCTTCGTTATAAACATGGAAAAATTTCATAGTATTCACTATCCTTTTAATACATCAGATAAAACGTTTTACTACTTGGTTACAAGTTTACTTTCTTTTTAATTCTTTGTCAATACTTTTTGCCGTGAATAAAATTATTTTTTCAGTTGAAAAATTTATTTTTTTATTGTATAATATCTTTTGTTGATAATACACGGAAGCGTATCGAAGTGGGGACGGTCGCGAGCGCTGCCTGTGGCAGTTCAAGCGAGCGATAAGGAGTGGCAGCGGTCGACAAGCGAGGCTTATGTGAGCCGAGTCGTCGGGCACCGCAACAGGACATAACGGGACGTCCCGTTATATATAATTTAATAAATGTTTTACTCTCACGGGAGTTTAACTTATATATGGAAGCGTATCGAAGTGGTCATAACGGGACTGACTCGAAATCAGTTGACGGGCAACCGTCCGTGGGTTCGAATCCCACCGCTTCCGCCAAAAAAACAGGCTTGCACGCAAAGTGTGAGTCTGTTTTTTACAAATTAAAAAGCGGTAGACGTGTACCGCAAGTCAACGATGATACCTCATTACATCAGTTTGTATTTAATAAAAGTTATTTATTATACTTTTTATCGGACAATGAATGTGACATAAGTAAAGACTATGTTATTTCTATGCAAAAACAGATAAAGGAAGAATTTTGTAATATCGGCAATGTATACGGAGCGTTTGAGAACGACTATACTGCCACAATCAATAAGGTTAGTGTTGATGATATTGATTACTGGCCGTGGGAAGCAAAAGGTTTTGATGAGTCAAAACTTGGCGATCCTATCGAATTACCGGAGCAAATTACATTCCATTTGTCAAACAATTTTGCATTATCTTTTTATGGCTTGGATGACGATTTCGCGATTAAACTGTTTACCGACGATCTGATGGAGTAATCGGCATATAGCCATAATGAGCAAAACCTCTGTCATTTACCAATAAAAAGCACTTGCAAATGCAAGTGCTTTTTATTTACTTATTCTCGCCTATTCCGTTCATCCACATCTCGCGATATGAGATCTGCGGAGATGCAAATCTTTCCCAATGAAGCTCGAACGGGCTTATATCGAGATATTCCGTCTGCTTTCCTATAATCTGGATGAGTCCGTTTTCTTTAAGTCTTACAAACGCATAAAGTGGGTCTTTGTATCTTATAACGGGTGAAAACTTCTTTCCGTTGATTCGCTCTGCCTCTTCAACGTTTCTTGCCTTGCCGTAGTTGGGAGATACGTATTTATGGCTTATGCTGTTTACGAGCATATAGTGAACGCCGCCCATCATCATATGTGCATCTGCGTGGTCGTGCCCTGAAAATACCATCGTTACCTTATTGTATCCGCATTTCTGATTTTCAAGGTATACGGCATCCGTAAAGTCGTGTACGTTATACACCTTCCAGTCGCCAAGGACAATGGGAGCATGACTGAATACAAAGCACCGCTTATCCGTCTTTGCAATATCCTCGCGGAACCACTCGATCTGCTCTTTCGGGATATAGCAATTGAAAAAGTCCTTGTGATAGTTATCAAGACCGTAATCTATAAATTCATCACCGTATTTCATATAGTTCGTATCAAGAACGATAAAGTGATAATCGCCGCAGTCGAAGCTGTAATACTTCTCCTTCTGCCCCGTAATCTTCATCGTTGCCTCTTTGCCGTTGTGCTCGGTGTCGTGGTTTCCGAGAACGTGGTAGCTCGGACCGTTGAAGCGGTTCCACTTCTCCATAAGTCTTACGCCCGACTCGTCGGATGAAATAAAATCGCCAAGCTCGATGATGAAGTCGGCACCTCTCTCGTTTGCCTCGTTTACGAATTTTACGATTCTATCAGATGTGTCATAGTCTGCTGCATTGTGAAGGTCGGCACACATTCCAAAAAGTATATCTTTTCCCATTTTAACATCCTCCAAAACTAAAACCTGCGTCCTGTTTTTTCCGAAAGCACAGCTGCCATTCTTTCGTAATCTGTGTTTAAAATAAGCTCTTCGGGATACTCTATCTCACGAAGAAGTTCAAGGCTCTCATCCACAACTCCGAGAAGCGGTGCAAAGTGAACATCCGAGGACACAACTACCCTCACGCCGTATTTCTTGCACACAAGGAGAATCTCGCGCGTGTTCTCACGAAATTCAGCGAATTTTCTGATTGACGCTGAATTCACTTCGACGATTTTGCCACATTCGGCAAACTTTTTTATAACCGCTTCCTTATCAAACATCCAGCAGGTCTCCCCACAATGTCCGATAACATCAACGTGGGGATTTTCTGCCACTTTGAGCCATATGTCTGTTGTCTGCTCGACGCTTACGGGCTTGTGGAGATAGATGTGAAGCGATGCGATAACCCACTCACTTCTTTCGAGAAGGTCATCCCTCATATCAAGAGTTGCGTTTTCGTCAAGAATGTTTACCTCGCAACCGCGGATGATATGTATGCCGTCGTGTGTTTCGGGAATTGTCGACTTCATACAGAGAAAATACGCGACATCATCGCGGCAGAGCCCCAATATCCCCGTATGGTCTGTTATGAACAGAAATTTGTGATCTTTTTTCTTTGCCTCCGCGAGATATTCTAAAAGCGTGCTGTGGGCGTGCCCTGACATAATTGTATGAACGTGTGTATCTGCTACTATCATCTTTAATACCTCTATAATTTCATTTCTGCAAAAGCGAGGCCGTCGCACCTTGCGACGAGTTTGCCCTCACCGCCGCGCAGAATTATCTGTGCGCGTCCGTTGAAGAAGTTTATCTCACTTCCCTTTTCGCTGTGGTGGCTGTTCGGATTTCCGCAACCGACACCGAGAATTGAACCCTTCGGCGCATCGAAGAAAACCTTTTCACAAAAATCGGGAATCAGAACTCCGTTTTCATCCGTCGCCTTAAGATTTACGATGCGAACCGACGGATCATCGCTCACATCACAAAGTTCAATCCGCGCCGGCTTTCCTGCCGTTGACACCTCATCGGAAACCTCTTCTTTTCCGCGGTGAGCAACAACCCTTGCAACTCCCTTTTCAAATGGAACATTCCATTCGGCGCGGCGTTTTTCCACCCTTTTCTCTCCATAAGATTTTCCGTTTATGAAAAGCTCTGCCACATCTCCGTTTGTGAAAGCACAGACGCGGACAGTCTCGCCCTCCTTCCGGTTCCAATGCGGAAGAAGATGCACCATAAGCTCGTCCTTGTAATATGCGGCAAGGTGATATGCCGTGTCTTTCTCAAAGCCGCACTCGTCGCAAAAGCCCCAATGGGACATCACACTCGGCCAGTTATACGGTGTCGGCTCGCCGCGGTAGTCAAAGCCGCACCACGCAAAACAACCTGCGACATACGGTTTGTTCTCAACATTTTCCATAGTCTCATCAAGCGATTCGGAAAAACTCCCCCATTCATCGCCGTAGCACGCAAAAATCTTCTTTTCTTTGTCTGATTTATAAACTCCGCGCGTTGCGTATGTCGGGCAGTTTTCCGTGCCGAGAATAACTTTTTCGGGTGATCTTCTGTGTGCATCTGGATATCCCGCTATGCAGTAGTTTGCGCCGATTACGTCGAGTGCGTCAGAGGCGTTGATTTTCTCAACGTGTCCGCCGTTTTGTGCGCCCGTTATCGCGCGCGTATCGTCAAGCGCGCGGATTCTTGCCTTTAATTTTTCTGCTATTCTCATTCCGCGCTCTTCATATTCGAGAGTGTCCTCCTCGTTGAAGAGGCAATACATAAACACCGACGGATGGTTTCTTGAAACATATATCATCGAATCAACCTGCGAGAGCGTATCCTCCGACACGTCAAAGTGGCGGTTTTCAGGCATTACGAGAATTCCCATTTCATCGCAGAGTGAAAGAAGCGTTTCGTCTGCCGGATGGTGCGCGCAACGGTATGCGTTTATGCCAAGTTTTTTTAAAATTGAAAGTCGGTACTTGAAAATCTCACGGCTCACCGCCGCACCGACGCCTGCGTGGTCCTGATGGCAACAGATTCCGCGCACGCGATACGGCTTTTCGTTCAATAACATTCCTTTATCTGCTATCCACTCAACCGTGCGGAAGCCGACTTTAAATTCTGCTGTGTCCTTTTCTTCTCCGTCTTTACAAAGAGCAAGAGACAGCTTATAAAGATACGGGTTTTCAGGACTCCAGAGAATCGGATTCTCTATCCTTGCCACATAATCTTCATTCGGCAAAAACTCTCCGCAGTATACGCAATTTTCCTCCGCATCAAAAAGTTTTGCACGGACTTTTACTCTGTCTTTGCAATTTGTTTTTGCATTTATGAGAAGCTTCCATTCATCTCCGTCTTTTCGGGGAGAAATATATGTCTTTTCCTTGTCAATGTATGTATCGCCGCGAAATTCTATCCTTACCGGACGGTAGAGCCCTGCGCCCTCGTACCACCAGCCTTCCCAGCGACTTGCGTCGACGTGGAGGAGAATTTCGTTTTCCTTTCCCCTTATGAGATAGTCTCCGATTTCACAGGAAAAGCGGTTGTATCCGCAAAAATTTCGTTTTGCGATAACACCGTTTACGAAAACGGTGGTGCGACCGAGCACACCGTCAAAAACAAGGCGCGCGTTTTCTATTTCTTCATCAGGCAGTTCAATCGCGTTATAGTACCACGCCGTACCTCTTTCCTTGAATCCGCCTGCAGGGTCTGCCGTTTCATCAAGCGGAAGTGACGTGAACCAATCGTGCGGCACGTTTATATCGTGCCAGTTTTCAGGATATTTAAATATAACATACTCCTTGAGCATACCGTCGCCCTGACTTGTCCAATGCGACATCTCAAGTCTTTTGTCGGGATCTATCCTCGGAAGCTCTCCGAGATGGAACTTCCATCCGCTATCAAGTTTAAGGTCGTAGTTTTTCATTACAACACCTCTTAAATCAAGCGTAACATTATATATCGTTATAGTATCATACTGCACCCTGCTTTTCAACCCTGAAAACCAAGAAATACCAGAGCGAATAATTAATCTTCGCTCTGGTATATTTTTTAAAGTTCTTCTATCTTCCCGTCGCGCGAATCACACGGGAAAATTCCGCAAATTCTGCTGTCGGCATAAACTGCCTCTCCCGCTTTGTCGGTGTAGAGTCTGCAGCCCGCCTCCTCTTCTATCGACCTTATATCCGCTGATTTCATATACGGAACAAGGTTTATGATGTGACGTCTGCCATCAACTGTTGCAGATGCCAGAACAGCTTCACCAATCTCGTTTTTCTTTGAGATTTCTATATCATCTCCCAGAACACAGAGCGCAGGAAGAGTGAGACTTCCGTCGTCACCATCTCCAAAGCCCGTTACACCCTCGACCACTTCGGGTCCTTTTATGACGATGTTTTCAAGCTTGCTCTCGGAAAGTGAAAATCCCGTGAAATCGCGAACGTTTTCAAAGCTTACATCTCCGTCGATTATTCCTGCGGCATAGTTGAACATAACCGTTGCATCAGCCGGAAGCTTTTCTTTTATAAGCTTTTTCATTTTCGCCGTAACTTCAAAGCAGTATGCAAAAACAATGAGCTTATACTGCGACAAATCAAGTGTTTCAAGGTCAGAAAGCCGATATATATCCGCCGCCGCACCGCTTGAATTTACCTCGCAGATAAAGTCCTGCATAAATCCGCATCTCAAAATCTCATTTGTTCGCATATGGGTTATGCACTTTTCATCCACCACGACAAGCACGTCGCTGATGCTTTTGTGAGAAATGTTTGAAATTTTGTTATTCAACGAAACAAGATTTTTTATCTCGTTCATAATCTCTTCGCTTTCAAACCAACCGCCGCCGAGGTCCATCCACCAGAAGCCCGAGCCGTGTGCCGCGTTTTTTGAAAACTCGCGGCGCAGGATTTTCACCGTATCGGAAAGCGAATCGGATGCAAGTGCCGCCGGCACGTTCTTTGCAAGGTATGTGCGGATGTCCGCCTCGTCCATCCAGAGCTTTTTGAGGTTTACCGACTGCGTCGGACACATCTCGCATCCGGGTTCTTTGCCCGTGCATCTGTAATAGGATTTCGGGCCTGCGAAAAAGTCAACATACGGCGAGTTTAAAAGCTTATCGATTGCGAGGTGTCCTGCATATGCCGAGTTGTTCACCTCGATAAAATATCCGTAGAACACGCCGACAAGCTTTTCCTTTGCTTGCGCCTTTACGATTTTTGCAAAATACTCTGTTGCCTCGGCATTTACCTCGGACATAAAGATATCATAGTCGATGCACGCGACATCGTCGGCTCCTGCGCGCATAAGCGAATATATCGAATCTGCACTACCGTCGCGAAGCGCAGGCGACGGGATATGGAGGTCCCTTACATCCTGCCCCCACGCCCTTGCGACGTTGTCAAGGCTTCCGTATTTCTTCTCCGCCCAAGAAAAAAATGCCTTTGTGTTGTTTATTCCGTAATCGCCAAAGCGGTTTGACATTCTTCCCCAGGTTATCGTCTCTCCGCTTACACCGTAGGCAATATGGTAGCCTAAAATGCGCTCACCGTATTTGCCGTTTTCAATTCTGTCGATAAGTCTCTCAAGTGCCTTACCTGCATCGGAAAGCCACTTTTTGCTTGAAAAGCTCTGTCGTGCAATCATTCCGCCGACATTCGGACGCGAATCGGAAAACTCTCCGGCGGCATAATACCCTTTAGGCGCTTCATAGCCGAGCCAGTCGTGTTTTTCCGTGCCGACAAGCCTTTTTATCTCCTCGGCCGTCTTCGGTCCTCCGTAATATACAAACACGTCCTCCGAGTTTTCATAACACCAGTCAACAGGCACGTTGAGCTTTATTCTCGGGATATAGTAAATATCGGGGTTATCGCAAAAAACCGAATCGAGCACGCGGTCAGTGAGCGAATAATCATACTCATCTACACCCATCCAACCGAGATGCAGCACGGACGAATGGATTTTCACTCCTGCCATAGAGAATGAGCGATGACTCTTTGCATAAAAATCAAGATTCTCGTTAAAAACAAGGGGCTTTCCGTCCTTATTCTTTAGCGGCGGATCGTATCCGAAGCCGAGTCTTGACCAGAAAACAGGATTTCTGCGAAGCATCTCAAGTCTCTGCTCTGACGTCATTTTGCTCACTCTCCTCTCTTTTGCTTTAATTAAAACTTTACAACCTCGCCCGTTGCGATGCTCTCATAAACTGCGTTCATTGCCTCGATTGTTCGCTTATGCCACTTGAGGTTGATAAGCGGAATTTTGTTGTTTCTTATGTTGTCGACAAACTCGTCGATAAGACCGATCCACTCGTCAAAGTATGTATACTGAACGGTGTATCTGTCATTCGGGCAACCGTTGTGGTAAACGTTCGGTCCGAAGCAGTCTGTCATAATAGTTCCCTTTTCACCGTTGATTGTGATGTTTACTTCCATACGCTTCGGGAAAACCTCCCAGCCGGGACCGGGAACCTTGATTCGCTCCTCCATCTTTGACCATGACGGATCGAGAGAGAAGACTGTTCCGTCCTTCATTCGTCCGATTACGGAGAGCATATCCTCCTCTTCGATGTCGGGGCGGATGTTCGGAGCGACCTCTGCGTAGATGCTTTCAAAATCGCTGCCTGTAATGTGACGTATCATATCAAAGATATGCGGATGGTCGCAGAGCGCACCGCCACGGAAACGTGAATCTCCCTTCTTGATTGAAACGCGCTTGCCGTAGCTCTTCTCCGGCACTCCCTGCCACGGGAACGCCCATACGGGAGAGAGTGTGATGTTTGTTGCATTGAATGATTTGATTTTTCCGAGATTTCCGTTTTTCACAAGCTCCTTAAGGCGTGCAATAACGGGGTTGTAGTGCATCTCAAGCTCTATCTGGCAAACAAGACCTGACTCGTCTACGAGCTTTATCATCTCGTCGTATTCTTCCATATCAAATGTCGGAACCTTCATTGAAAGAATGTGAATTCCGCGCTCTGCGCAGAGCTTCATCTGACGGAGATGCTCGCTGTTTTCACTTGCGAGAACCACTGCCTCGATTTCGGGATGTGCATCAAGCATTTCGGTTTCGCTGTCGTAGCACGGGATTCCCTTTACGCTGTTTAAGAAAATCTGCTTGACCTCGTCGTTTGCAGTTGCAACTGCAACCCAATCAAGCTTCGGGTTGTCCATAAGCGTCTGATAATATTTTCTTGTATGTCCGTGAGTCATACTCATCATTGCAATCTTTAAAGGCTTCATAGCTACATTACCTCCCTTTTTCCGCTTTTTGCAGAAAGACGAGCTTTTTCAACGTAGGCAGAGACGGTTTTTGAAATTGCGACCATCTCATCCGCGCATCCGTTCTGTGCGATTGAAAATGCGGCTCTTACGACTGCGATTTCGTCAATGTCAAGACCGAAAAGCTCAAAGTCCATATCGGTATACTTTTCGTTCTCATCACCGAAGAAGTAGAGCGAATCCTGCTTGAGCTGTGCATCAACAACAATGTCGCAGGCGATACCGCGCTGTGAGATAATCTCGTGCTTGTCCTTTGCCGCCTCACCCTTTTTAAGCGTTGCTGAAATTTCAATTGTGCAGACGATATCATCCTCTGCCTTTGCGATAGCGTTTAAGACATTTTCGTTTTCCATCACCATAATCGTCTTGATTTTTCTTTGGAGGACATATTGGCAAATATCAAGCTCGCGCGCGAGTTCTTCATAAATATCGGAACCCTTTTCTACGATTCTCGCAACGCGCATAACGCTGATTCCTACGAGTGTGCCGCCGTTTACAATATTCTTAAGCTCTAAAAATCTGCGCTCGCTTCTGTGTGCAAGAAGCGGGATTTCACGTCCATCGATAACGACGGTTTTTCTGTCTTTCAAAACAGCCTTTTTCTCAACCGAATATTTATCAAGCAAAAACTCGAGTTTTTCCTGCAATTTATTCATTTTAATTCTCTCCCTTACAGCATTTTTATTCTCGGCTTGTACTTTTCGAGGTATGCCGCGTTCTTTTCATCTCCGCCAGGAGTGTTTGCGCTCGACCATACCGGCGGTGTTATGCCACGGTCGATACACTGCTTTACACATTCGATTTCAAGAAGGTGCGCGATATAGAAATCGATGATATTCGATACGGGCGCAATCGGTGTTTCAAGCCCCGGAACGTTGACAACCGCATCACCGACGGGGTTGAAGTCGTCTATGCAGACGTCTGCATAGTCAAAGAGGTTTGTCTTGTTCGGATGGCGGATAAAGTGATCCTCCGGCATCTCATTCTGCCAGTATGAGCTTGAAACGGCGATAATCTTAACTCCGTTTTTCTTCGCTTCCATAACGGCGTCAATTGTTGCCGCATTTATGCCGATATTGTGGAAAACGATGAGAACATCGTCGCGTTTTAAGTCGTAATACTTCATTATTGCGCCGCCGTAGTTTACCGTTCTCTCAAGCTCGAGATACTTAAGCGCCTGGTTGAAAACGGAAAGACCTGTCTCCATTATCGGGTTGATGCAGGAAAGCCCTCCTGCGCGGAAGAACATCTCACCCATACAGAGAGTAGTGTGTCCGCCGCCGCCGTAAACGCTGATTAAGCGGTCATTTGCGATAGCGTCTGCCATGAGCGCGCCCGCCGCCTTTATGTTTTCTTCCTGAGTGTCGTTTACCTGCTTGAAATTCTCAAGCAGAGACTCGAAATATCCGAAATC
>JAZTYJ010000016.1:0-196842 GCA_045636865.1 Eubacteriales bacterium | reverse complement strand
AAGTTCAACGTAAACCTCCAGCTCGGCGATCTCGGCGAGTACACACTCGACGATATCAAGGAGAACGTAGGTGTTCTTGTCTGGTCAGTAAATCTCCCGGCAAGCGAAGCAGAAGCAACAGCAGAAACAGCAGAAAAGATCAACATGGGAGCAGAGTTGCTTGACGCAACAACACTCACAGCAGAGATCAGCCCGATCGCAGCAAAGAACCTTGTTGATACACTCGCATACAGACCGTGCTACCTCAAGTCAGACGGAACATATGCATACGGTGAGTTGAAGACATATGCACCGAAGGATTACTGCTACAACCGAATCAGCAAGTCAACAAATGCGGCAGAAATCGCACTTCAGGTAGCAATCCTCAACTTCTGTTCAGAAGCACAGTTGACATTCAACTGGAAGATAGACGAACTTGCAAACGCAGACCTCACAGAAGAGCAGAAGATCGTTGCATGGGATGATTCACTCCTCGCAGCAGATTCTGAGTGGGAAGTATCAGACGTAAAGACAGCAAACTTCCCGAGATCAAAGGATGAGGTAAAGCGTGGAGCAAACCTCGTACTTGAATCAAAGATCGAAACAAACTTCAAGTATATGACAAGCGGAATCACGGCAGCAAGCGTAGAGTTCATGCTCTGGGATGCAGAAACATACGAAACAGCAGACGCACTCACAGAAGAGAATGCAGCATTTATTGTTGATGCAGAGTATGACAGCAAGGAAAGTGCATATGTATACAACTATGCAGAGCTTGCACCGAAGCAGATGACCGAAAAGGTATACACATGTGCACGCGTAACAGCAACAGACGGCACTGTATACTACTCAGGCGTATACATTTACAACCCGCAGCGTTGGGCATCAAAGATGCATACAGATAACAATGCAACTTATATGCCGCTTGCTAAGGCAATGCTCGTATACGGCGCAGCTGCAAAGGCATTCTTCGGTTAATCGAACAAAGAACTGAAATATCAGTTCATAATCCAGGCAAAGGGCAAGGCGCGATTTATCGCGCCTTGTTTTTTGTATGCAAGCCTGCTCGGAAGAAGTTTCGCCCATTTTATGAAAAACAACAAAATATTCTTGTATAAAATTTGGAAGTGCGATATAATTATGTTACGAAAATGTTTCAGAATCAGACGGGAGGAAACAGATATGAAAAGAGTATTGTCACTTTTCCTTGTAATCGTGATGATTACGGCACTTTTTCCGACAGTTTTTGCAAGTGCAGAGGAAAACAAAACCTTTGAATACATCTTCACGACAGATGCATTCAATCTTGAACTGATGGAAAAATCAGAGAATACAAAGGACTATAAGTCTGGTCCGTATTACAGCGGTGAAGAGATGACCGGAGTTATAAGAAATCCGGAGCTTGCATCTCCTGCATATGTTGTAGAAAAAAACACTTATAAAAAAGGAAACGAAGAATTCAAAACTCTCGATACGGATATTTCCGACGGAAGAGGAACTGTTCCATGGACATACGTCGGGGGAAAGATGCGAAACAGCTTCAAGGTTTCAAAAAACGGACTCCGCGCAGAGTTTGACAAGAACAGCTACGGTGTATCTTCCGACGCGCCGTATGTCCTTCTGCGCCTTGAAGTGCCAGAGGCGGGCGACTATGCATTTTATGTAAATGCAAAGGAAAACGGAAACGGTGTTGCACCCGCAGTGTTCTTCTTCCGCGATGACGGTGGCGACTATTCCGACGCATCAAAGCTTGATCAGAAAAATATAATAGGATATTTTGATTCATCAGATGTGAAAACAGGTGCGCCACTCTCGAGAGTGACGGTTGCTGAGAAAGGCGACTATTTCGTTGCCATCCGCCCGGACAAAAAGTCAAAAGAGATAAACGCGACTGCCGCAAACTCAAAGTATCAGGTTCTTGACCTTCTTGGAATAAAGCTTTTAAAGCTTGAGGAGGATAAGCTTTCAGGGCTTGAGCTTTCATCGGACAAAATAACTCTCTATACAGATGAAAGTGCAGATTTAAGCCTCTTTGAAATATGGACACAGAGTGGAAAGCAGAAGGTTGAGAGATTTTCTGATGTCCGATTTGCAAGTGCAGACGAAAGCATACTCAAGGTTTCCGCAAGCGGAAAGGTTTCGGCACTCAAGGCATCAGAAAAGCCCGTCACGGTAACGGCAACCAACGGCGGAATGTCTGCAAAAGTTGATTTCAAGGTCATCGACAAGAAAACATCACCTCTCGGAAAGTCATACACATATGTGTTCAATACAAAAGTCATGAAGGATCAGACCGTGTATCCCGACGATCCGAGTCGGCTTACTGCGTACGGAACCCTCGACGACCTGCACGATGTTGATTCCTATGACGAAATCGACCTTACAAAAACAATGCCGTGGGCATACAACAACGATGCAAACATCACATGGCGAAATCTCCTCCACTATGCGATTACGATGGAGCCGGGTCCCGAGGATTACAAAAAAGAGGGTGGCTCATTCATCGCATTGAAGATAAGAGTCCCCGAAAAGGGAAGGTATGACATCTGGTTCTCACCCGTATCAAACGGACACGGCGGAGAAGCTGACATATATGTATATCCCGTCGGAAATATTGAGGTTACAACGCCGAAAGACATCGTCGGAAAAGAACCTGTTGCTCACTTTGACTGCTCGATTTTTGAGCCGTCGATAAAGGCAGGCGTTGTTGACATACCTGCCGCAGGTGATTACTATCTCTATATAGATATGTACTCCGAAAACGAGGTGTTAAACCACGGCAGACGTCACGAGCTCTGTTTCCGCGACATTACTCTCGCGGCAGTAGCGGGTGATGTATCGCGCCTTGAAATTTCAATCGACAAGCTCTCGGGTGAGGGCGAGGCGCTTCCTCTCAATGCTTACCGCAAGGTATCTTTTGAAATTGTCGACGCATCGGGATATAAGCTTTCCGATATCGATGAAGAGAGCGTGATAATAAATTCAATCGAGCTCACAAAAGGAGACGGAACCGTCGCGACCATTTCGGAGGACTACACGATAAATACACTTGCCATCGGTGATGCCGAGGTTACGGTTGATGTTACATACGGTGGTGTACGCATGAGGGAGACCTTCGGTTTCAAGGTCGCAGACATCGGAAAAACAGGCAGAACTATCTACTCGGATAATATGATAAAGGCTGCCCGCGAAAACATTTCAAAGTACAACTGGGCAGCACAGGAGAGGGATAAGGCAGTAAAGCTTGCAGATAAGTTCGTAGCACTCGGCGCAGATTATCTCTGGGGACAGATCGCAGGTCAGGATATACCGCGCACAATCGCAGTAGGTCTTACCTCAGACACAAACAAATACATCTGTCCGTACTGCAAGGCAAATCTTTATCACCTCGGCGGAAATTATCCGTGGAAGGTAAAGACAGCAGAGGAGCCGTGGAAGATTTTCTGTCCTGCCTGCTCAAAGAAGTTCCCGACAAACGACTTTGCAAAGTTCTATCAGCTTGGCAGAACGCAGGAAAACGGCGGCGACTTTAACAGAATAGACGCGCTCAATGCACACCGAGAGATGCTTATCAAAAAGAACCTTCTTTCAAAGGAAGCTCTCGCGCTCGCAGGTCCGGGCGAGGACGGAAGCGAAACCTGGAAGCTCTATTACGGCTACGGTGTAAAGGGAGGATATCTCCATAACGACCTTTATCCGAATATCAGTCTGCGCGGAAGCAAGATAACACTCTCTGAAGGTGAAACCGTTGAAGGCTGGTGCGTAGATGACGGTCTTGGTTACAGAACAGGCCGTATGAATGCCGCAGGCATCGAAGAAGAGGTTTATGCGTTTGTCGCATACTATAACCACTTTGCAACCTTCTTCGGTCCTCCGGGAGAGTCAATTGCAACCGACGTTCTTGACGCGCTCGGACGCGCATACCTCTTCACGGGAAAAGAAAAATACGGACGTCTCGGTGCTATCATCCTTGACCGCATCGCAGATATTTATCCGACACTTCATATGAACTCCTACGGCCCGAAATACTATAACACAAACGGCGGAACTCCGACAGGACAGTCGGTGGGTTCTATCTGGGAATGCTTCGTCGGAGAGTCGATTGCCGAGGCATACGACGTATTCTATCCGATGTATGATGATCCGGAGGTTATTAAATACTTAAACGAAAAGGCGGTATACTACGGACTTGAAAACGACAAGTCAAATGCCGCAAAGATCCGTCAGAACATCGAAGACGGTGTATGTCGCGAAATCTTCGACGCGGTTTTAACCACACGACTCCAGGGTAACTTCGGCATACATCAGGCAACTCTCGCAAAGGCTGCAATCGCGCTTGATACATACCCCGACACACAGATAATGTTTGACTGGCTCTACAAAGCATCCGAGACCGACAGCCGAAGCTATGACACGGGCGGCGACATCAACCGCAAGCTTATCGCAACGGTTTACCGCGACGGTCAGAACGTTGAGGCGCCGTACTACAACGAAATGGGAATTTCGGACTTCGTTGACACGGGCATATATCTCGACCGCTATAAAGCAAACGGCGGCGAGTTTGACCAGATTTCAATTTTTGAGCATCCGAAGTACATCGCGATGATAAATGCTTATCAGCCGATGTACCTTGTCCGCCGCGGCGTAAAGGGAATGGCAGACTCGGGAAGTGCGATAGCTTATTCAACGCTTCCGAAGGTAGATCCTCTTATCAACGCATTCTACTACACAAAAGACAAGGAATATCTAAAAGAAGAGAGCATAAAGATGGCACAGCATCTCTATCTTGTTCAGGGAGATAAGCTTGATTCGATGCATTATGACATCTTTACAAAAGATCCCGAAAACCTTGCAGACGAGCTACGAGATATAATTGCAGAATACGGCGAATATCCGTATGATGAAAGCACGATCCTTACAGGCTACGGCTTTGCGGCACTCCGCGCAGGTTCACTTTCGGAGGATGCTTCAATCTATGACACAACGCGCGACTTTACACTCAACTTCTCGGGACACCGCCAGCACAACCATGATGACTACCTTGACATCGGCATTGAGGCGTTCGGCATCGGTATGACAACCGACCTCGGATATCCCGAAAATCCGAATGAAAAGGACGCAAACAGAAGTCAGTGGATAAGTCGTCCGCTTTCCCACAACACGGTCATCGTAAACGAAAAGAACCCCAATGCGCCGGACAACACTCCGCAGAAGCCGCATCATTATGATGCTGTAGGTGACAGAGTTCAGGTGATTGACGCAAGCACACCCGATGCATATACAGAGTGTTCGGAATTCCGCAGAAGTGTCATCATGATTGATGTTTCGGATGAAGTGTCATACGGTGTTGATTTCTTCCGCGTAGTCGGAGGAGATGACCATCTCTGGACATTCTCTGCAAACAGCGACACAACGCCTGTCCTTTCCGAAAACATAAAGGACAAATTCGTCGCACAGAAGGACAAGGACGGAAACTACGTCGGCACATATGCAGGTCCGGATACAACGTTCGGCCCTGACCCCATTTCAAACCATCCGCAGTATCCGTATGTTGACCTCACATATCCGGCAGGTTATACATGGCTTTATGACATCGACCGTGCAGACAAGCCCGGTGTTTCATCCTTCTCGCTCGATTATGAAATCCGCGACTTCAGGAACGCATCAAGAAACGGCAAGATGGATATCGGAATGAAGGTCATTATGGTAAATGACTTTGAGATAGACGAAATTTCGCTTGCAAGCGGAATCGTTCAGCGGCAGAAGGGTAATGACGGTATCGACCACTTGGAGCGCGTGCTCGTCCGTCGCACAGGCAAAAACCTTAATTCACTCTTTACAACCGTCTATGCTCCGTATGTAAAAGGAAGTGAGTACATAAAGAACATAAGCGGCGTAAAAACGAGTGTCATCGCAGGCAAGGAAAACGCAGGTGATGTATCGCGTGCACTTAAAGTCGAGCTTATTGACGGCAGAGTTGACTATGTCGTATACGCAACAAACAAGAACGTAACCTATAAGGTAGAAGACGGCAGCTACAGCTTCGACTTCCGCGGCTTTGTCGGTGTATGGACAGTCAAGAACGGAGAGAATACATACTCATACCTTCTTGATGGCGACATCCTCGGCGAGGGCGAGAAGAAGATTTCAAACGCAGAAAGCGCGATAAAAGGAAAGATAGTGGATTTCCGGACCGAGCTTTCGGTAGATAACTGGGTAGACGTTGAGTTTAGCCGCGACATTACGAAAGACGAGCTTTCTGCTCTCGTTGGCAGAATGATAAATATTTCAAGAACGTCAGATCGCGGAAACTCATGCTACGTTATCGAAAATGTAACCTTCCGCGATGCAAGACACGCACGACTCGGTTTTGGAAACATCTCAACAATTTCAGGCTATGTTGATGTTGAGGACGAGTCAAAGGGCTTTGTCTACGACATCGAAAAAGGAAAAACATTTGAAATCGCAATGAGCTACGAAAAGTAGAAAACAACAAAAACCCGAGGGCATATGCCCTCGGGTTTTTCTACATATCTTCAAAAATTTTATTGAGTTCGTCCATTTTTTCCTTGCCCGGTGCATCAAAAAGAACAGGTTCTTTTCCAATTGCGTGCGCCTTGCTCTCACCGAGCTTGTGATAGGGAAGAAGCTCGATTTTTTGCGGGCAACCGTGCTCATCAAAGAAGGCTTTTATTTTCTGCATCTCGGATGCGAAATCGTTGATGCCTGCAATAATTGGAACACGGATAAAGACATTTGCGCCGCAATTTAGAAGCTTTGAGAGGTTTTGGAGAATAAGCTCGTTCGAAACGCCCGTGTATTTCTTGTGCAGGTCAGAATCCATAAGCTTTATGTCATACAAAAACAAATCCGTATACGGCAAAACTTTGAGAAAGCTCTCCCACGGCACGTTGCCTGCCGTATCGACTGCCGTGTGGATGCCGCTGTTTTTGCAGAGTGCGAGAACATCACAAAGAAAGTCGGGATAAAGCATACATTCGCCACCCGAGAACGTTGCGCCGCCGCCCGATGTGTCATAAAAGATTTTGTCGCGCACGACCTCGTCAAAAATCTCCTTCGCGGTGTATTCCTTCCCGCAGATTCTCCGCGCATCGTTCGGGCAATAGTGCTCACATCTGCCGCAAAAATCGCAGGATTTTAAATCATTCGGACAGTTTCGGAGACACGCGCCGCAAGCGGTGCACTTGTCGCGATAGAACATAAGCTCGGTCTCCGCTTTCCAACTTTCGGGGTTGTGGCACCACGCGCAACGGAGGTTGCACCCCTTGAAAAATACGGTTGTGCGGATTCCGGGACCGTCGACAAATGAGCTTCTTGCGATGTCAAAAATAATAGCCTTTTTCTCCATTTAAATGAAGCACCTCGTTTTATTCGTAGAAGTTGCGCGAGAGAACCTCCTCCTGCCATTCGGGTGAGAGACTTGTAAACTTTGCGGAGAAGCCGCAGACACGGATGATAAGAGTCGGATATTTTTCCGGATGCTTCTGCGCATCGAGAAGCTGCTCGCGCGATGTGCAGTTGAGCTGAATTGACTGCATCGCACTTGTTGATGCGGCGCGGAGGAACGCCTCGCACGCGTCAAGAGTCGTCTTGTTCGGGAGAATGATATTTATAACAGAATTTCCCGGAATCTCCGTGTGGTCAAGTGCGGAGAGTGCGCTGATAACGCTCGTAACGTGCGGAATCTTCTTAAGG
The DNA here is from genome assembly GCA_045636865.1 of Eubacteriales bacterium. Lineage (GTDB taxonomy): Bacteria > Bacillota > Clostridia > Oscillospirales > JAAYXM01 > SIG480. The sequence goes on along the minus strand of JAZTYJ010000016.1, from coordinate 189,147 downwards.
CGTGAGGGAGTGAGCCCCTGAGCAAAATAATCGCCGCTGTATCTTCCGTCGGGAGTTGCGAGAGTTTTTTCGCCCCACCAGCGGATTTCGGTGTAGGTAACGTGAGAGATGTTTATTTTTCCGCCGACAGTTCCCGTGACCTTCTGTGAAAGGTCATAAATAACTGAATTGAGCCCTGCCGCAAAAGACGAGCTGTCAGCGTGTCCGTCGCCCCAACCGTGGCAGCGGATGGCATCCATCCTCATATCGTCAAAGCCATCCCAGTTTTTACGGATAGCGGAAAGAAGCTCGCGGAAAGTATATTTCTTCTCATCAAAGCAGAGCTTTTTGATGGCAAAAAGCGAGTCAACAACGTTCGGAAAGCCAACAAGGTCCCAGCGATGCTCGTTATACTTTGCGCCGAAGGAAGAATAGTCCTTTTTATTCTCAAGGCAGTCCTCAAGCGTGCAGGAGAAAAGCGGGAGAGGATCAACCTGATCCCAAAGATGACCGCCTGCCTTCAGTGAGCGCGCTCTTTCCTGAAACATAACGTCAATGTTATAGCAGTATGTGTCATAAACCTCGTCAAAGCTCTCGGCGTCGTTTAAGGTCTTAAACGGAATTCCGACACGCGCGATCTTGTCCTTTCTGTCGTGGAGCATAAACTCAAGCGGCTTCAAGAGGTTTACGTAGAAGCCGTTGTCGAACTTTTCCGTGCCGTTTCCGTTGATTCCCCAGCAACCCGTAACGAGATAGTCATAGGCTTCCTTTTCGGGGCGTCCTGCGCGGAGAAGTGCAGGGATTGTTGCATCGTCGTTCTGGAAGAGGAGAGTGCTTGTGCTGCTAATTACAGCGATGTTTGCCTCGTCAAGATATTCCTTTGCGGAATTTTTTGAATATCTCGCAACAATCTTCGGGAAGATGATATTCTCCTCGCGCGATGCACGGAGGAGCATAAGTGTGAGGTCGTTGTGGAAGGGGTTTCCGTTTTCGTCGCATCCGCCGATGACGTAGGTGTTCTCAAGCTCGTGGTCGGCATAGAGGACCATCTTGAAATCGTGGTCAAAGCGGAGGTCCCACGTGAGAAGGAACTTGCAGATAAGGTCATACGCCTCATCTTTCGTAAGGCGGCCGGATTCTATGTCGTTTCTGTAAAAAGAGTCAAGGTCGTAGTCGAGTCGGCCAAATGAGTTCGGTCCGACGCCTTCAAGCGTTCCGATTGCAATTCTCATAAAGGCATATGTGTTGAGCGCTTCATAGAGCGTTTCGGGTTTCTCCCACGGAACGCGGCGTGCAGTTTCGGAGATGAGCTTCATATTGCGCCTGCTCTCCTCATCGGGAGCAGATGCTATCATAGCATCTGCCTTGTCAGCAAACTTCTCACACATACGTCGGATAACGAGAAGTACCTCGCAGGTAGCATTGAGATACTGCTTTTCCTTGTCCGTCTCCGCAGTTTCAAGTGCCTTTTTTGCCTTTTCATAGATGCCCGAAAAGCCCATTTCAAAAATCGGGCGGTGATTAAATGCAAAATGCTGCGCAGTATCGTGGTAGCAGCCGTTGAAGAGAAGCTCTTCGTTCTGCGCCATCATAAGCTCCCAGAGCTCGGGGTTCTGATCCTCAAACTTGTGCTCATTCTTCCAGTAAGTCCATCCTCCGGCATGCAGATGACCGCGGAAATTGCGCGCACCGTCACAATGTGCCCACATAGTTCCCGTCTCATAGTAGAAGGGAGAAGAGTAGAAAAGAACCGGCTCAAACATATCGCAGATAGTGTTATACTGCATGGTTTTAAGCTCAAAAGCAGAAAGCTTCTCGTCATATTTTTCGTCAAGAGCCTTTGTAACTTTCTCGCGGAAGGCTTCGCTTCGCTCAATGGATGCGTCCTTGTCAAAGTAGGGGGGAAGCTCGCGTCTCATTTTATCGTAACCCATATTAAAATCGTCCTTTCACGAATAAATCCTATTCTGTAAAAAGAATAGCACACAACGGAGATAAGCACAATGCAAAAAAACGCTCTTTTGTAAAATATGGAAATAAATTTCTTTGACTTTAAGAAACAAATCGGCTATAATGGTGGTATAAAGAGAGCTTTCTGCGAGGTGATGGCTTTGGACTTTTATAATTTAATGATGAAGAAAAACGTTATGACACTCCGTTTTCAGCCAACCCTCAAGGGCTGGAGCGCAAAGGACCGTGCAGACCACATAATCGGCGTTTGCCTTGACGGAAGCAGCGTTCACGATTTCGGCTATCAGAAATTCACGATAGAAAAAGATTGCATCTTTTACCTTAATCAGAAGGACGACTTCGTATGCAACGTCATCGAAGGCGGACCGACCTTCTCAATCCACTTCACGACTTTTGAAGAAGTGGAAACGCCGAGCTTCTGCATAAAGGTCAAAAACCCGGTGCAGATTATAAACCTGTTCGAAAAACACTTAAAGCTCGCGTCCTCTGATATCCACAGCATACGAAGCAATTTCTACCGCATATGTTCAATTTTTGGTGAGATCCACAGAAAGCAGAATGTTCGCTCCGATGCGAGAGTGGATGCGGCAAAGGAGTTTATCGACCGAAGCTTTTCAGAGCGCGACTGTCTCGCGCGTGTCTACGAAAATTGCAGTCTCTCTCGCCGCCGTCTTGACGAGCTCTTTCGTGAAAGCTTTCTCATAACACCGTCGAGATATATAACGCAGGCGCGGATATCCCACGCAAAGCAGCTGCTTCTTCTTCCGAATATCTCAATTTCCGAGATATCCGAGCTTTGCGGTTTTTCGGATGTTTATTATTTTGGCAAGGTCTTCAAGGCAGAAACAGGGCAGAGTCCCGGTGCATTCCGAAAAACATAAACGGCAGGACAAAAGTCCTGCCGTTTTGCGTTTAAATGCTTTTCGGTTTGAGATAAACCGCGCCTTTTCCGTTTCTTTTGATTTCGTAGCTTGTGAAATCACGCCTTTTTTCATATTCGGTCATAACGCCGCCTTCACACTCGAAGGGGGAAGCACCATTTCTGACGCTTATATAAAACGGTGCATCAAAATCTGACGGTACGAGCGCATCTGCCGCGGAAAAATCAATCTTTATTTTATTGTCAACCTCAGAGAGTGTGCAGCCGTGTCTATACAAAAGCTGGTTGTGAGCAAAAGCAATATCGCGCGAGAGAATAACGCCGAAAACCTCTGCCTGACGGTTTAAGAAGCTCGTCCATTTATCAAGATTTGATATGCTGAGATCAGGGTCAAACCTTAAGAAATTCGGCCAATGACCGCAGATAATGCCGGCTTTATCCTCGGAGAAGACGGGGATTTTGTCGGGATTTAAGTCATACGCTTCCCACGGACCTATCCAGTCGGGCATACCGTTTATCATAATGCCGTTGTTGAAATATGTTTCATCAAGGCGCATTTCACTCCAGTATTTAATTCCGTATTCACTAAAAACCTTTCCGAAGATTTTGTGCGTCTGCGGAGCAACACAATAGCTCGGGAAGGTGATCACGCGCGGAGCCTTGTTAAATCCCCAGTCCTTAAGGATTTCAAAAAACGCATCAATATGTGCACGGATGTAGGTTTCGGGTGGTTCAAGCTGCTCGTCACAACCGGGAGTTTTAAAGTCAGACGGCGGAAAGAATTCAGGTCCCATATGACATCCCTCATCGTTCCAGCTCTCGTGAAGAAGACCGTGGATTCCCATTTCGAGATACTCGCAAGAATTGAGAAAATCGCGGATTTCGCCCTGCGCCTTTTCGTCGATATATTGCGAGCCGGTCCAGTTTTTGCCGAGTCGATTTGAATAGGGAACATCGCGGAGAATGCCTTTTCTGTCCCAGTCGCCCATAACGAACATTCCGACAATCTTCATATTGACAGAGCGTCCGATTTCGTTGAGCATCTCATAATCCTCTATCGTATGAGGGCGCGGCATCCCTGTCCGTGTGGGCTGCCAGTCATCCCAGAATGGGATTCGGCCATCCATCCAACCGAGGTCATCTATTGAAAATTGAAAGGAACAGGAATTTTTATATCGTTAATGTTCATCTGAAAGATCTCCTTTTTAAAATTGCTGCTAATTTTTCTTTTTGCCGCCAAGCTGAAGTAAAACGCCTGAAATGATAACCGCGAGACCGATAAGTGAAGTTATCTTAAAATCCTCGCGGAGGATGAGCGTTGTCCACACGAGCGAGAGAAAGGGCGTGATGTATGCAAGGTTTGAGACCTTTGCCGTATCCCCCGACTCAAGTGCGAGAGCCCAGGTCACGTAAGGAACAGCAGTTGTAAAGATACCTATCCACAAAAGTCCGCCGATTTCAGCAGGGGAGAAGGCAAACGAAGCTTTTGTCATAACGCAATAGATAAATGCCGCAACCGTCGAAAAGAAGTAGAAAACAAGCATGGAAAGAAGCTGGTCAAAGCCCTCGCGCTTGTTAAGAGCAGTATAAAGACCGAAGCAAACCGCGGCGAGAACGCACAAAAGAGAGCCCGATATGCTCTCGATTGCAAGAGAAGAAAAATTTCCGCCCGTCGTAACAATGATAACGCCGAGAAACGACAAAACAATTGCGATTGCGCGCCTTGCGGTCATTTTCTCTTTTAAGATAATGCATGCAAAGATGACGGACATAATCGGCCAGAGGTAGTTTATGATAAACGCCTGCGATGCGTCCATACGGTCGATGCCCATATAGAGAAAAAGGTGATATAAAAATATGCCGAGCGTGCCGATAACAAAAAGCTTTAAAAAATCGCGGGCAGAAAGCGCGCGTATTTTTTTGAGCGTACCCTTTGCGATGTTTAAGAAAAGCAAAAAAACCGTTGCAACGAGTGAGCTTACAAACAGAATCTGCATGCTGTCGAGACTTCCGAGAAGAAGCTTTGACACTGTTGCGACCGTTGACCAGCAAAAAATTGAAATCGCGGCGTATATGTATTCCTTTTTCATGTTAAAAACCCCATTTCTGTTGCCAATTATATCACAACCGATTAACGAATACAACTAAAAAGAAAGGTCGTTGCATGGTTGATTAAGGTTTTGTTTGGTCGAGCAGATGTAAAATTGTCAAACGGTCTTCCATTGGGAAGCATTTTGGTGTATAATGGGAGAAAATGTTTTCGCGGAGGAAAACTATGTCGAGAGTAATGAATATGACCGAGGGTAGCCCTTATAAGCTTATGCTTAAGTTTGCAATCCCCGTGATTTTAACCAATTTGGGGCAACAGCTCTACCAGATCGTCGATGCCGCAATCGTCGGCAGAGGTGTGGGCGTGGACGCGCTTGCGGCGGTAGGGTGCACCGACTGGACTTATTGGATGAGTCTGTGGAGCATTTCCATAATGACACAGGGCTTTGCAACCTTTGTTTCAAGATATTTCGGAAAGAACGATCCCGTTAAGATAAACAAGGCAATCACGATGTCTGTGTATCTGTCGCTTATCATTTCCTCAATCTTTATGCTTGTGGGTGTAATCGGCGCGCGGCCGATTCTTGTCCTTCTCCGCACGCCGACGGAGCGAAACATTCTCTCTCAGGCGGTTACATATCTTACCACCATGATGTGCGGTATTATTATTGTAGCTCTTTATAATCTCGCATCTGCAATTCTGCGGGCATTCGGTGACAGCAAAACGCCGCTTGCCGCAATGGTTATTGCCGCGGTGCTAAATATCCTGCTTGACCTGCTTTTTGTTATGGTTTTTCATTGGGGAGTGTTCGGTGCGGCGCTTGCGTCGGTGCTCAGCCAGTGTGTCGCATTTATCTTCTGCGCGGTAAGGATTCTTAAAATCAGCTGTGTTGAGCTTTCTAAATCCGCGTGGGTATGGGATGGCGCGTTAATCGGAAAAATTGCGCGCTTCGGCATTCCGCTTGCTATCCAGTATATAATAGTTCACCTTGGCGGAATGATAGTTCAGTCAACCGTAAACGATCAGGGAAGCTCCTTCGTTGCGGGCTACACCGCCGTCAACAAGCTCTACGGACTTCTTGAATGTACCGCAATTTCACTCGGCGCCGCATTTATCACATACGCCTCACAGAACTTCGGAGCGAAAAACTTTATGCGCGTGCGCCGCGGCGTAAACGTGGCGATGGTTCTTGCGGTGAGTGTCGCGCTGATACTGCTCGCTATCACGTTGCCGCTGAAATCTGTGTTGCCGCAGTTGTTTATCGACGTGTCGGAAGAAGGCGCGAAAGACGCAATCTACGTTGCCGCACGCTATCTTACCAATATGATTCTGTCGCTGCCTGTTCTGTATCTTGTGTATGTTCACAGAAACAACCTGCAGGCTATCGGAAACTCCTCGTGGTCGATGATTTCGGGAATCGCAGAAGCGGGAAGCCGCGTGATTATGGCAAAAATTTTCTTTAAATTTGCAGGCGTCGAAATAATGTTCTATATTGAGCCGCTTGCGTGGCTGATGGCATGGCTGTTTGTCCTGGTGCCGTATTATTTCTATCAGCGAAAACTCCTGCCGAAAGAATAATGAATAAAAAGCACTCGCTATTTTATAGCGAGTGCTTTTTGTATAATGTTATCCTGCCGCGTCGAGCATATTTTCAATGAATATCGCATATCCCTTTGTCGGGCATTTGACGAGAGCGATGGCTATATTTATTTTTCGACAATGTTATATGAATAAGTGATATCACATTTCATATCGGTGAGATCAGCATCGGAAACGAGGAGCTCGTCACCCTGAATCACAAGTGTCAGTTGAAGGTTTTCTCCAAACTTCGCACATTCATCGCCAAAGAGTTCAACCTTCTTTGTGAGTGACACATCGCCAACACGCGCGTTTATTTCCAATTTACGCAAGCGCTCGTCTTTTCCGTCTTGTGTGCTTCTGTAGTCAATATCAATAATAAGCTTGTTTCCACTGTAATACGCCTGACGTACAGCTATGCCATCATCGTCGTTTAAATAAGTGTCATCGTAGGTGCAAATTTTTCCGTTTTGCGGAAAGGCTGTGCGAGACATTAAAGACGAACGCCCCAACCATTCATCGACGTTGGTTTTTTGTTCGTTGGGAGTGCCAACGCTTGTTGCTATAACAAATTCACCGGTATAGTTGTCTACAGAAAGTCCGGGATGTCCCTCCAGAATACAATCGCCCCACAAAATGGGGTATTCTACATATGAAGTAGAGTTTGTGTGGACTTTTTTTGCTATCTGTCCCGGGATGATTTTGTAGATCGATGAAATTGATGAAGAGTCATAGTAAAGATCCTTACCGTTATGAGCTAAATTTATATAATATTCAAAAGCGTTTTCCGGTAACGAGCCATATTTTACCGGGCGATCAAGGTTGTCAAGTGATGCCATCCAGATAGGATTGCTGTAATTTCTTAAGAAATAGACCCTTCCGTTATCAAGCGTGAACGTTGTTACACCATCGAGACAGAGTTCATCCTTGCCGGTAGAAAGATCGTAAGAAAGTAAAGTTGTTCCATGCTCTGTGCCGATATACAGTTTTCCATTAAAACCATAAAGGCTGGAACAGCTTCTGTAGAAAGTCATCAATGGACGAAGATTTCCCTTGGATAATTCATTCAGAGTGTAGTCAATTCCGTGGGAAGTGACGATGAATATCCGGCCGTCATAAATGTAGAAAGTATCTATAAAAGTGCTTGATAATCCGTTTTTTAAAATGTTTTTATAAAGTGAATCTATCTTGCCTGTTGAGAGATTAAGCTTTTTTAATTGGGTATTATCATTAATTTCTGTTTCTGTAAAGTACAGATAACCATCGGAAATAAGAAGAGATTGCAATTTGCTTTTACCTGCAGTGGAAGAGTGGAGCGTGGAAACCTCACCGGTTTTTTTGTCTTTTCTGAGGATGTGATTAGCTCCTTTAATGCCACTGAGACCCGATTCTCTGAAAATAAGATAAAACGCCTTGTCATCATAGCATAAGCTGCTGTCAAAGGTGAAATTACTCCACTGCCCCTCCATGTCGTAGTTAACGCGTTTGTCGTGAGGCATACGGTAAGCCGGGCGCAACAGACGAGTAAGGATTGTGGAGAGTTCTGCACGAGTGGCAAGACCGGTTGGGTCAAATCCATTACCCTTGCCTGTGAAGATACCGGCAGCATAGAGAGTCTTCACAGCCTCCTGCTTGTCCGAATCTGCAGAACCGAGGTCCGGGATATCAAGGTCGCTGATAGAAGGGCAGTCTTCCTTGCCGACTACAGCCTGAAAGAGATAAGCGATGGATTGGCGGTCGATTGCCTTTGTGTTCCACGCATCACCTTCGGGATGGTTCGAAGGAAGAATTTTTGCATTCAAGGCGTAATTCACATACTTCTGATACCAAGGTCCTGTTGCTTCAGGTATATTCTCACCCAAATAAGTTGAACGGACTCTTGCAGCAATAGTTACTGCCTGGCTCCACGGAACACTCTGGCCGGGATTGAATTTTTTGTTGCCAACTCCCTCCATAATGCCCATATTATATGCCGAGCGCACACCGTCGTAGAACCAATGGTCCGTCGATACGTCCGAAAACGTTGTATTATCCATAGTTTTTTTGTCAGTAAAGTTATCAAGACCACCTGTGGCCAATGCCGAACACATCAATAGTAACGACAAAACAATAACTGATATTCCACGTTTAAAAATTGCGCACATAAAAAACACTTCCTTTTATATTGCTTATTTATAAAGCATACCATAAAAAGAATAACAAATCAAATCGAAAAACACTTGAGATTTCCATAAAAAAAGGCAGAGGCAAATTGCCTCTGCCTTTTTCGCTATCCTGCCGCGGCTAACATATTTTCAATAAAGATGCCGTATCCCTTTGTCGGGTCGTTGACGAGGACATGGGTAACAGCGCCCACAAGTTTTCCATTTTGGATAATCGGTGAACCTGACATTCCGCAGACGATGCCGCCCGTTTTTTCTAAAAGTCTCGGGTCGGTTGCGCGGATTAACATATTTTTTGTTTTCTCTCCGTCAAAATAAATTCCGATTATCTCAATGTCATACTCGCAGACTTCTTCACCTTCGATGTTTGAGAGAATCTTTGCAGGACCGCGTTTGATTTCAGCCCGTTTTGCAAGCGGGATTGCGTTTGCGTTTTCAAAATATGAGATATCGGTGATTTTTCCGAAAATACCGCAGACGGAGTTTTTCTCAATCGTTGCAATAGGAGAATCGAGATGAAACGTGCCCTGAAGCTCGCCCGGCTCACCTGCCCGACCTTTCTTAACTCCGCTTACAGATGACGGCATAAGATAGCCCTGCCGCACGGGGATAACAATGTTCGTCTCGGTTTCCGAAATTCCGTGTCCGAGTGCGCCGTATGAGTTATCTTCGGGGTTCAGATACGTCAGCGTTCCGATACCTGCTATCGAGTCGCGGACTCTTATTCCGACAGCATAGCCATCGTCTGTCTTTGTCGGAATAACGGTTGCAGTATGAGTTTTTCCGTTTCGGGAATACTCAAATACAAGGGGATTTCCACCACTTTTTAAAACCTCATCGACAAGATCGCTGTTTGAAAAAATTTTCCGTTCACCAACACGGAGAATAACGTCACCCGGCGCGATACCTGCCGACTTTGCGGGATTCGGATTTATATTTTCCGAATGTGATATGACCATCGCACCGTCGGATGAGAGGTTTATGCCCGTTGTGCGTCCGAGCGGAATGAGGGCATCCACCGCGCTTGCCGAAACTGCAAGAGTGAGCAAAATTGCAATTGCGGCAAAAAGAATTTTTGATTTTTTGAAAAATTTTGTTTTAAACATTTGCGCCTCCTTTCCGTTTTAATATGTGCATATTAAAGGCGGATATTTTGGGCAAAACGGAAATTTGTGCGGAGGTTTCCTTGTAAAAAAATGCGATGCCCGAGATTTCGGACATCGCAAAAAATGAAAACCAAAAATTTTTAAATAACTTTTTTCAAAAGCCACTTTCCGCGCTTGAAGTGGATGAAGTTCACAACAGAGCGGAATCCCCAGTCGGCAAAATTTCCTATCCATATCGCCATAAGTCCCATATGGAAGTAAATTCCGAGAACAAGGGCGAGCGCTACGCGGAAGATAAACATGGAGGAAATCGAGACCGTGAGCGCATAGACAGTGTCGCCTGCCGCGCGAAATGCCGAAAGCGGAGCAAACGACCACGAGTAGCACGAAAAAATCGTAACAAGCGCGCCGACGCCCGTATAGTATGCCGAGAGTTCAAGTGCGCTTTCGTCAAAGCCGAAGAGGAGCACAAGTTGATTCCTTAAAAGGAAAATGAGCCCGAAGATAACGAGAACGAATATTGTCGCCACCTTTTCGATTTTGACGAGATATCCTCGCGCTTGTTCCTTCTCTCCTGCGCCCATACATTGTCCGACAACGGTCAGAAGCGTGGATGAGAATGCGCCGATTGTCGTCCAACCCACATTGCAGAGCTGATTTGAAACGGCGTGCGCCGCGATATAAACCGTTCCGAGTGACGAAACAAAGCTTGAAAGAATCAATTTTCCCGAGAAGAAAAGCGAATTTTCAAGACCGTTTGCGCCACCGATTATAAATATGTTTTTGAGCATGGAAAAATCAAGACGGATTTTCAAAATTTTTGAAAAATGAACCTTGAGGCTTCTGTTGTGAATCATAATCATGCCGCCGACACCGTAAACAACTCTTGAAAAAGATGTCGAAATAGCGGCACCCATGATACCCATATCGAGCCAGTAGATAAGTATTGCGTTGCCGATTATGTTGACAATGTTTATGCCCACGGTGAGATACATTACCGGTTTGCTTATCGCCTGTGCGCGAAGAAGCGAGCACGCGGCATTACCCATCGCAAAGAAGGGAAGTCCGAGCAAAATCCAGAAAAGATAAGTTTTTGCATATTCAAAAACTATCGGTTCAAGTCCGGGATAGATAAAGTCTATAACCGCTGACATAAACGGCATAATACCGAAAGAGAGGATTATCGAAACGAAAACGGAGAGATAGAAAAGCTGTCGACCGCTTTTGTTTGCATTCTCCGTGTCGCCGCGCCCGATATACTGTGCCGTAACGACGACTCCGCCGTATGTCATTGCGGCAAAAAAGTAGACAAGGATTATAGCGATGGAATCGACAAGCGAAACTGCGCTGACTGACGCCTCACCGAGCCCGGATACCATAACAGTATCAACGGTGCCTGCCATAATCGAAAGCACCGCTTCAAGAATTATCGGAATTGTGAGGCTAATGAGAGCCTGCCGCGAAAACATAGGCTCTTTTTTAATGGAAGCATCCATTGAAGTTCACCCCATAAAAACTACATCATATTCGGAACGTCTGTAGAGAAGATGTCAAGAAGAATAAGAAGCATACGGCGTACAAGCTCAATGATTGAGAGCCACGATGCGCGCTCTGCCTCGTTTTCGTTTGAGAGAATCTTGTTTTCAAAGTAGAATCTGTTGAAGAGTCCTGCGATATCAAACATAACCTCGCAGATTGCGTTCGGAGCTTTTTCTTCAAAAGCGCGGAGAAGAACATCTCCGACAGAGAAGAGCTTTATTAAAAGCTCGCGCTCCGTGTCAGATTTCGGCGGAAGAATTTCTCCGCAGAGTGCGCCCTGCTCTTTTGCCTTTGCAAGGAGAGAGGAGATTCTGACAACGGTATACTGGAGATACGGCCCCGTCTTTCCCTCGGTTGAGAGGAAACGGTTAAGGTCAAATATATAGTCGCGTGAGCGATGGTTGATGAGGTCGCCGAACTTGATAGCCGCAATACCGATTTTTTCTGCGTTTGCAGCCTTCTCGTCTTCAGAGAGAACCTTTGCAGCTTCGGATGCATCAATTCGCTCGCGCGATGCATCGGTTGCGCTCTTTATGAGAACAGAAAGACTCATAACGCCGCCTTCGCGCGTCTTATACGGCTTTCCGTCGCTTCCGTTCATTGTGCCGAAACCTACGTGATAAAGCGCGGTGTCCTCGTTTACTATCTGAGCCTTCTTTGCAAGGCGGAAGACCTGTTTAAAGTGCATCGACTGACGGCTGTCAACAACGTACCAGATTTCATTCGGATTAAAGTCAGTCATTCGCTGAACGATTGTTGCAAGGTCAGTTGTCGCATAGAGAGCTGAACCGTCAGACTTTGAAATGATGATCGGCGGCATAGGCTCGTCGTCGGTTTCTTCTGCAACGTCTGCAATGAGAGCACCGTCGGAGAGGTATGTAAGCTTTTTCTCATCGAGAGTTTTCAAAAGCCCCGGAACATACGGATCGGCATCGCTCTCACCGAGCCACATATCAAAGTCAACACCTAAAACGGCGTAGCTCTTTTTAAGGTCAGAAACGGAAACCTCAAGAAACTTCTTCCAGAGTGCAACGTAACCGGGACGACCGTTCTGAAGGTCGAAGGTTGCGCGCATAGCGCGTGCGCGGAAGTCCTCGTCGGACTTTGAACGGACACTTGCCTCGGGATAGAGCTTTGAAAGGTCGTCTATCGTGACGGGAGATTCTTCGGGATATCCGTCGGTAATGCTTTCGTCAAAATACGGAAGAGAGGGTGAAACTCTCTCAAGCTCGGCAATAATGAGGCCCATCTGAAGCCCCCAGTCGCCGAGATGAACATCGCCGATGACCTTATGACCGAGAAAGCGTGCAAGACGCTTTAGGGTTTCACCGATGATGGCGGCGCGGAGGTGTCCGACGTGAAGCGGCTTTGCAACGTTCGGGCCGCCGTAGTCGACAACAATCGTGCGCTCGTTCATAAGAGGAAGTGAGAGCCTTTCGCTCTTTACCATAGCGGAGCTTTCCGATGCGATAAACTCATCAGAAAGAATGATGTTTATAAATCCGGGAGGCGCAACGGTAACGCTCTTGAAGATTGCGTTATCCGAAAGCTTTACAACAACGTCGTTTGCAATCATCATCGGACTTTTTTTGTGGATTTTAGCTCCCGTCAGCGCACCGTTGCATTGAAACTGTGCAAGGTCCGGACGGTCTGAAAAGGTAACGACACCGAGAGACTCATCGTATCCGGCATCTGAAAAAGCCTTCGTAACAATTTCCGTAAGCCTGTTTTTTAATGTAGACATAAAACACCTCTTAGATCCCGCACCGAAAGGTGCGAAAAATTCCAATAAGATTTTTTCGGGGACATGCGCCTTGAAAAAATCACTTCTCACCCTGCAAGTGTGCAAAGTGCGCGTAGGGTGCAAACCTCGAAAGGAGCCTGCTCCTTTTGAGAAGAACTAATATGCAACACCCCAGTAAATCATATGCTTTGCAGGCTTTCCGCAAATCGGGCAGACATCTGAAATCTGCTCCTGTGCATACGGCATACAACGTGAGGTCATTCCAAGCTCCTCTTTAACCTTGAGCTCACAATCAAGCTCGCCGCACCACATAGTCTTTACAAAGCCTGTCTTTGTATCGGCAATTTCCTTCATTTCTTCAAAGGTTGTTGCGGTGTAGGTGTGCTCTTCGCGGTTTTTGAGAGCGCGCTCAAAGAGAGCATTATGAATCTCTTCCATAACGGCATTTACTTCAGAAACGATGTTGTCAAGTGAAACGATCTTCTTCTCGCGTGTAACACGTGAAACGAGAACGCACTGACCTGCCTCGATATCGCGCGGACCGAGCTCGATGCGGACGGGAACACCCTTCATTTCATATTCTGCAAACTTCCATCCGGCAGAGTTGTCGGATGTGTCGCACTTTACACGGATGCCCGCATCAGCGAGCTTTTCAAGAAGTGCATCTGCTGCCTCAAGCACGCCACCCTTGTGAGCTGCAATCGGAATGATAACCGCTTGGATTGGCGCGATTTTCGGCGGAAGAACGAGACCGTTGTTGTCGCCGTGAGTCATAATGATGCCGCCGATGAGACGCGTTGATACGCCCCACGAGGTCTGGTGCGGATTTGTGAGGGTGTTGTTCTTGTCGGCAAACTGAATTTCAAACTGACGTGCAAAGCCGTCGCCGAAGTAGTGGGAAGTGCCTGCCTGAAGAGCCTTCCTGTCGTGCATCATACACTCGATGGTGTACGTTGCCTCGGCACCCTTGAATTTTTCTTTATCTGTCTTCTTGCCGCGTGTAACGGGCATAGCGAGAACGTTTTCGCAGAAATCAGCATAAACGTTAAGCATAGTTTCCGTAAAAGCCTTTGCCTCTTCTGCTGTTGCGTGGATGGTGTGGCCTTCCTGCCAGAGGAATTCTCTGTGGCGGAGGAAGGGACGTGAGGTCTTCTCCCAACGGAGAACGCTGCACCACTGGTTATACTTCATCGGAAGGTCGCGGTGAGACTGCAGAACGTTTGCAAAATGCTCGCAGAAGAGAGTTTCGGATGTCGGACGGATAGCGTATCTCTCCTCAAGCGGCTCGCTTCCGCCTGTTGTAACCCACGCACACTCCGGAGCAAAGCCCTCAACGTGGTCCTTTTCCTTCTGGAGGAGTGATTCAGGGATGAGAAGCGGCATATAAACGTTTTCAACGCCCTGCTTCTTGAACTCCGCATCCATAATGCGCTGGATGTTTTCCCAGATAGCATAGCCGTAAGGACGGTAGATAAAAACGCCCTTTATTGACGAATAGTCGATAAGCTGAGCCTTTGTGCAAACGTCGGTAAACCATTGCGCAAAGTCAACCTCCATATCGGTTATCTGTTCAACTTTCTTGTCGTTAGCCATAATATTTTATTCCCCTTTGATAAAAGTGTTTCGTATGTTATCTGCAGGCCGGATTTGCGATTGAAAATTGCAGACATAATAATCCAGCCTAATAATATCTGTAATTATAACATTTCAATGTAAAAAAATCAACGGTTTTGCTTGATTTGACGAGAAAAATAATGTATTATTAACAATAAGAAAAAATAAATGATTGTTTTGGGGTGTACATATGCTTATCATAATGTCAGGCAGCGCAGGAGTAGGAAAAAATACGATTATAAACGAACTTTTGTCGGAGTATAACAATTTGACTCTTATGACAACCGTTTCAACGCGCGCGATGCGTCCGGGCGAGGAGCAGGGAAAGCCGTATTTTTTCGTCTCACGCGAGGAGTTTGATGCGATGGTCGAGCGCGGAGAGATGCTCGAAACCTGCCCGATTCACGGAAATATGTATGGCTCAAGCAGAAAGATTCTGGAAGAGAAGACTGCAGAGGGCAAGATTCTCATAAAGGACATAGACGTCGAAGGTACGCTCAACTTGAAAAAGCTGCTTCCCGACGTTGTTGCGGTTTACTTAAAACCGAAGAGCAAGGAACAGCTCCGTGAGCGACTCATAGGCCGAGGCGAGAAGGATATAGACCTTCGCCTTAAGAGATATGAGTATGAAGAGGAGATGTCAAAGCATTATGACTATGTGCTCATAAACGATGATATGCAGGAAACGTTATCTGCTCTCCGCGAGATTTTCGAAAAGGAAACAAAAAGCCGCGGGCTCTCACTTACAAAATAAATAAAAACTCCCCGAATGACTTATCATTCGGGGAGTTTTGCTGTGTCTTATACTTTTTCAAAAAGATTTTTCAAAACTCCGCAGATGGGGCAGGTGAAGTCGTCGGGGAGAGTTTCAAGGTCTGAAACGTATCCGCATATCTGACACTTCCACGATGCCGCAGTCTCTGCTTCTTCAACATAAGTGGGGGCGTTTTTAGGAGCCTTGCCCTTTATGACCTCGTGGTAGTATTTATACGTCATCGGGGTATCGGAGCAAAAAACATCCGCATCATAAACCTCACCGAGAAAAACGGTGTGGGTTGATGTTTCAAGAGTGTCAATAACGCGGCAGAGAAGATAGCTTTTTGCATCCGAAATAACAGCGAGCCCATCTCTGTTTTCGCATCTCACACTCTCAAACTTATCGGTGTCGCGGCTTGACTTAAACCCGAACGTGCCGATGAGATTTGCATCTGACTTCTCGGAGAGAATCGAGAGTGCAAAGCGTCCGCTTTTCTTTATGGCTCCGTTTGTGAAATTGTCGTGATTTATCGAAACCGCAACGGTAGCGGGAGAACTTGTAACCTGTATTGCGCTGTTTGCAACGCATCCGCAGTTTTTCTCGCCATCTTTTGCAGTAACAATATAAACTCCGTAGGAGAGGTCAATCAATGCTTTACTGTTCATATAAAAACACTTCCTTAAAATGAAAGAGCAAAATCGCGTCCGAGGTCTTTTGCGTTTTTGATGTCTTCTTCAGAGGGGACAAAGCATACTTTGTGTCCGTCACCGAAAACGTTCATGCGAAGACCCGAGAGTCTTGCCGAGATGTTCGGAATCGCCTCGCCGCTCCAGCCGTATGAGCCGAAAACGAGGGCGGGCTTCTTCTTTGAGTTTATCGCATCAACGTGTGAGAGAAGCTGCCATACGGGTGCAACGGCATCTGCATTTATAGTCGGAGAGCCGATGCAGATTGCGTCTGCAGAGTTGATGAGAGCCGCCATGTCCGACATATCGTGGTCATTAAGGTCATAGACGTTGCAGATGCAGTCGGGCTTTGCTTCCCTTATGCCGTTCGCAACTGCGTTTGCAAGCTTTCTTGTGTTGCCGTATGCAGAGCAGAAGAAAACGGGGATAAGCGGTTTTTCATTTTTGCGTTCTGCACTCCATTCCGTATATTTTGTGAGTGCTTCTTCAAGCTTTCCGCCGCGCGTAAGAACAGGACCGTGGCTTGTGCAGGCGATGTCAAAATCAAGACCTGAAATCTTCGAGAGTCCCTGACGCACGTACGACGGGAAAGGTCCGAAAATCGCGGCATAGTAGTAAGCGAGCGCATCGGAATACTTTTCGGGATAAACGATAGCCGAGTCAACTATATGCGGCTCGCAATAGTGTGAGCCGAGGAAGTCGCAAGAGAAGAGAACCTTCTCTTCGGCAAGATAGGTAAACATCGAATCCGGCCAGTGAAGGAACGGAGATGGGATAAAACGGAGAGTCTTGTCTCCGAGCGAGAGCTCCTCACCGTCTGCCACGACGTGAACGGGAAGATCGTCGCGGTTTGTGATTGATTTGAGGTATATCGAGCCTGCGCGCGTAACGTAGATTTCAGCCTTCGGGCAAAGCTCAAGAAGCCTTCTGAGCGCGCCCGAATGGTCGGGCTCGCAATGGTTTAAAATGATATAGTCGATATCAGCGGGATCACACACCTCGCGGATATTTTTGAGATACTCGTCAAAATATGTGAGGTGGCACGTTTCGATAAGCGCAGTTTTTTCACTTCCGCGAACGACGTATGAGTTGTAGGTCGTGCCGTACTCTGTTTTCATAACAACGTCAAAAATGCGGAGAATGGGGTTTAAGATTCCGACGTATGAAACAGCGTCGGATATTTTAACGTTTGGCATAAAAAACTTCCTTTCGCAAAAAAATGCATCTTCCCACAGGGCTTTGCAGGAAGATGCTGAGTTTTTATTCTTCAAACATATCCTTGCCTACGCCGCAAAGGGGGCAGACAAAATCTTCGGGAACATCTTCCCATGCCGTTCCGGGAGCGATTCCGCCTTCCGGATAGCCTGCTTCTTCGTCATAAACGAATCCGCAGACAGAGCAAGTGTACTTTTTCATAAAAAGAACCTTCCTTTAATTTGTGATATTAGTAGTTTGTCTTAAGAAGCTCAAAATATGCCTTCGGATGAGCACAAACCGGGCAAAGCTCCGGAGCGTTCTTGCCAACGTGGATGTGTCCGCAGTTTGCACACTGCCAGACAACGTCGCCGTCCTTTGAGAATACTGCGCCTGTCTCAACGTTCTTGAGAAGCTTTAAGTATCTTTCTTCGTGCTCTTTTTCGATTTTGGCAACTGCCTCAAAGAGGAAAGCAATCTTGTCAAATCCCTCTTCCTTTGCAGTTTTTGCAAAGCCTGCATACATATCTGTCCACTCGTAGTTCTCGCCCTCTGCAGCATCCTTGAGGTTTTCAGATGTTGTCGGAACTTCGCCGTCGTGGAGGAGCTTAAACCAGATTTTTGCGTGCTCCTTTTCGTTGTTTGCAGTTTCCGTAAAGATAGCAGCTATCTGCTCATAGCCTTCCTTTTTAGCCTTTGATGCGTAGTATGTGTACTTGTTTCTTGCCTGGCTCTCACCTGCAAAAGCAGCAGCGAGATTAGCTTCAGTTTTTGAACCCTTTAAATTCATGATAAAAAACTCCTTTCAATATAAAAAAGTATTTACTTTTTGTTGAGATTATAGTATCATATAGAAAAGAAAAATTCTGTTGCATTTGCAACAGGAGGTGGAAAAATTTTGAAAATTAACGAAATATTTCTTTTTGACGGAATCAGCGAATATGACAAGGAAAGAATGATTGCTTGCTTCAATATTTCGCTTCAGAAATTTGAGGCGGGAGAGATTATCTGGGACTTTGACCGCTCAAACGACAAAATAGGAATTGTTATGTCCGGAAGCATCTCACTTGTGCGATTTGACTCATCGGGAAACCGCGTTGTGCTCGAGAGCATTTCGGAAAACGACGTATTTGGCGAGATGTTTGCTTTCTCAAACGAAAGTGCGCGCGGAGTGCTTGCGATGTGCGAAAAAAAGAGCGAGATTGCGGTTATGAATTACGAGCACATCTCAAAGCGTTGCCGTAATGCCTGCAAGTGCCACAGCATCGCGGTTGAAAATATGTTCAGAGTCGTTGCCGAAAAGGCAAAACGCCTTTCCGAGAGGATTGAAATTTTAGGAAACCGTTCAATCCGCGACAAGCTTCTTTGCCTGTTTGAACTGTATTCGGAACGGGAGGGAAGCTCTTCCTTTGACCTTCCGTTTTCCTTAAGCTACCTTGCCGACTACATCTGCGCCGACCGCAGCGCGATGATGCGTGAGCTTCGCAAGATGAGTGATGACGGTCTGATTTCCGCATCAAGGCGACATATAGAACTTTTGCAGTAGGTGAATTATGAAAAAGGTCCATGCCGAAATTCTGATTAACGGAATAGTGCAGGGGGTGGGATTCCGCCCGTTTATACACAAACGTGTGTCTCGTTTTTCTCTCGCGGGAGAAATCAGAAACACGTCTTTTGGCGTGTCCCTTTCACTTGAGGGTGGAAAAGAAAACATTGAGAGCTTTCTCGACGGACTTATAAGCGAAAAACCACCGCTTTGTGAAATTTATGAGATAAAAAAAGAATATACGAAAGCTCTTTCGGGCTATGCAGGTTTTTCAATCTGCGAAAGCGAAGCGGGAGAGCGAAAAACGCTCATCTCGCCCGATGCCGCGGTGTGTGACGACTGCCTTTCCGAGCTGTTTGACAAAAACGACAGACGGTATCGCTACCCGTTTATAAACTGCACAAACTGCGGACCGCGCTTTACCATAACAAAAGATATCCCGTACGACAGAAAAAATACAACGATGGAATCCTTTCCGATGTGCAAAAGCTGTGCGGATGAGTATTCCGACATAGAAAGCCGCCGCTATCACGCGCAACCCGACTGCTGCCCGGATTGCGGACCCCGCCTTTTCTTCCTCGATGCAGAAGGAAGAGAGGTACCGGGCGATGCAATAGCTCTTTCGCAGAAGCTTCTCCGTGATGGCGGAATATGTGCGATAAAAGGTCTTGGCGGCGTGCATCTTGCCGTGCGCGCGGACGATGAGGCGGCGGTAAGAGTCTTGCGTGAGAGAAAACGCCGCGACGAAAAGCCGTTTGCTCTTATGTGCCGCGATGTGTCGGTTGCGCGGCGTATTGCGGAGGTGTCGGAGGAGGAAGAGATGCTTCTTGCCTCACCGCGCCGCCCGATAGTTCTTCTTCGTAAAACAGACGAAAGTTCATATAAATATATAAGTGAAAACAAGTACCTCGGGGTAATGCTTCCGTATACGCCCGTCCATCACCTTCTCTTTGACGGCGGCGAGGATATACTCGTTATGACGAGTGCAAACGTATCCGACACGCCGATTGTGTATAAGGATGCGGAGATGACGGAAAAACTCATCCGCATCGCCGACGGTTATCTCACAAACAACCGCGAAATCTTCGTGCGGTGCGACGACTCACTTATGTGGGTGACAGAAGGACACGAATATTTTGCGCGCCGAAGCCGTGGATACGCGCCGCATCCCGTGAGATGCAACGGTGTAAAAAAGAAGATTCTTGCCTGCGGTGCAGAGCAGAAGGCATCGTTTTCGCTCTCGCGTTGCGGAGAGGTTTTTCCGAGCGCGCATATAGGAGATCTTAAAAATTTGCAGACGCTTGAGTGCTATGAAGAGCAGATAGCTCATTTTGAAAAGATTTTTGACATAACACCTGAAATCATCGCGTGCGATAAGCATCCCGACTATATGTCGTCGGAGTATGCAAGAGAACGCGCAAAGAAACTGAATGTTCCGCTTGTTGCGGTTGGGCACCACCACGCGCATATGGCATCGTGCATGGCGGACAACGGACTTGACGAGAAGTGCATCGGCATAATCTGGGACGGAACAGGTCTCGGTGAGGACGGCACATCGTGGGGTGCGGAATTTCTCGCAGGCGATTTCAGATCCGCAAAAAGACTCGGCACAATTTCGCAGATAAAGCTTCCCGGCGGTGATGTCGCGGCAAAGGAAATCTCAAGGTGCGGAATTTCTCTCCTTGACGGAGCAGGCGTATCCGTGTCTCATTTCGGCGATGAGGGAGAGAAGATAAAAAGGCTTCTTGATGCCGACATAAATTGTCCCCGGGCTACGAGTATGGGGCGGCTTTTTGACGGCGTATCCGCAATCCTCGGGATTTGCAAAAATTCATCCTACGAGGGGCAGGGCGCAATACTTCTGGAAGCCGCGGCAGATGAGACGTGCACGCGCACCTATCCGTATGAAATAAAAAACGAAAACGGAATATATATCTTCTGCTGGCAGGAGATGATACGCGGGATTTCGGGAGAAGTTTTATGCGGTGTAAAAACGTCTGAAATTGCAGCCGCTTTTATGAACACGCTCGTCGATATGGCAGTTTGCGTTGCAGGTCGCATATCGCGGGATACGGGAATCTCAAAGGTTGTTCTCTCGGGCGGAACGTTCCAGAATATGTACATCTTAAAAAGACTGGTAAAACGGCTTTCTGATGAAAATCTTTTGCCGTATATACACAGACGGGTATCAACAAACGACGAGGGAATATCCCTCGGTCAGCTTATGATAGCAGAGAAAGGAGGCGGCACGGATGTGTCTTGCCATACCGCTTAAAATAACGTCTCTTTCGGGAAACGAGGCAATCGGCGAAAGAGACGGCGTAAAAAGAAAAATAAGAGTGGATTTTATTGAAAACCCGAAAATCGGAGAATATGTAATAGTGCACGCCGGCTTTGCAATCGAGCGCATGGGCGCGGCTGAAGCAAGAGAGAGCATTGCGGCGGCAGAGGAAGTTGAAAATGAATTGCGAAAACTTAACGAACAGTGAAATACTTGAAAAAATAGCCGCGATGGATGTGGGTAACGTAAAGCTTATGGAGGTTTGCGGAACTCACACTATGTCTATCGCAAAGTCGGGGCTTCGGTCGGCGCTTCCTGAAAACATAAAGCTCCTGTCGGGACCGGGATGTCCCGTGTGCGTAACTCCGTCCGAGGAGATAGACGCGATTTTAAAACTTTCAGAGCGCGATGACGTGATAATTGCGACATACGGAGACATGATAAAGGTTCCGGGGAGCATACGCGGAAAAAATCTTGCCGCTGCCCGCGCTCTCGGCGCGCGCGTTGAGGTGTGTTATTCTCCGCTTGATGCGATAGAGATTGCAAAGGAAAATGGTGGAGATGAGGTTGTTTTCCTCGGCGTCGGCTTTGAAACGACAGCACCGGGTACTGCCGCGGCAATCCTTTCCGCAAAAGAAGAGAACGTAAAAAACTTTTCTGTTTTTTCAATGCTCAAAACCGTTGAGCCGGCTCTTCGCGCACTTATCGCGGAGGAGGATTTTTCCGTTTCGGGCTTTCTCTGTCCGGGGCACGTCGCATCAATAATCGGAGCGCGCGGTTTTTCGTTTCTTGCGGATGAATTTTCACTTCCGTGTGTTGTCGGAGGTTTTTCTCCGCGCGAGATTTTGGTTGCGGCATATAAGCTTATTTTGCAGACAGAAGAAAAATCACCACGCCTTGAAAATGCATATCCCGATGCAGTTTCCAACGACGGAAACCGGCTTGCACTCAAGATAATCGATGATGTATTCTGCCGTGCGGATGCAACCTGGCGCGGTCTTGGCAAAATAGAAAAAAGTGCACTCGGAATAAAGAGCGAGCTTTCGGATTTTGATGCAAAGAAAAAGTTTGATATAGAATTTGAAGAAGTAAAAGAAAAAACTCCGTGCCGTTGCGGAGACGTAATCTGCGGACACATCGCACCGCAGGCGTGTCCGATGTTCGGACGCGCGTGTGTGCCCGAAAACCCCGTCGGACCCTGTATGGTGTCTGGTGAGGGTGCGTGTGCCGCGGCGTATAAATACGGTGAGTTTTAGAGGGAGGTTCGGGAAACAATATGGATGACATAATAACTCTTGACTACGGAAGCGGAGGCAAAAAGACATCCTCACTCATTGAGGAGCTTATCGTTCCCGCAATGGAAAACGATGCACTCTCCGCACTTTCCGACGGTGCAATAGTGAAAGGAGACGAAAAACTCGTCTTTTCAACCGACAGCTTCGTGGTGTCGCCGTGCTTCTTTCCCGGCGGAGATATAGGAAAACTCTCTGTTTGCGGAACGGTAAACGACGTTGCGATGTCGGGCGGTATCCCGAAGTATTTAAGCCTCTCATTCATAATCGAAGAGGGCTTTGCAAAAAGCGACCTTGAAAAAATCGTAGATTCGATATCCGAAACTGCGCGACGTGCAGGTGTGTCTGTCGTAACGGGAGATACAAAGGTTGTTGAGCGCGGTCACGGTGACGGGATATATATAAACACCGCAGGCATAGGCTTTTTAAAACACGGAAATCTCTCACCGGACAATATCCGCGAGGGCGATGCCGTAATCCTTTCGGGAACGTGCGGAGACCACGGCGCATCAATAATGCTTGCGAGAAACAAAAACCTTGTCGACGGCGAGATAAAGTCAGACTGCGCGCCGCTTAACAAGATGGCAGAGAAGCTCTATGAGCTCGGAGATGACCTTCGCGTGCTCCGCGATCCGACGCGCGGCGGAGTCGCAACAACGCTCTGTGAGTTTGCCGAAGGGCGCGACTTTTCAATAAGCCTCTCGGAGAAGGATATCCCCATGAGAGCCGATGTCCGCGCCGCCTGCGAGATGCTCGGAATAGATCCGCTCTATTCTGCAAACGAGGGAAAGCTTCTCGCTGTTGTGGACGCTTCGAAAAAAGACGAGGCACTTTCATATCTCCGGTCATTTGAGGAGGGAAGAGATGCCGCGGTTATCGGATATGTAACGGACAGACGCCCCGGAAAGGTCATAGTTTCGGCAGACCTTGGCGAGAGAATCGTCTCAAAACTCACAGGCGCGCAACTGCCAAGAATTTGTTAAAATAATAACATATGTAAAAATGCTTAAAACCCTTTTCAAAATGCGAAAAATGTGGTATAATGCATTGAATATGCGTAAAAACAAGTAATATGTAATGCGAGGTGGAAAAATGCAAGAATATAAAAAAATTGCCATTACAAAAGAAGACGTTATCCCGACTGCTGAACGTATGAGAGCAGCAGGCATTCCTCTTGCGATGATTCACGGTTTCATCAACGACGAGGGAAAGCCCAACATCTCTTATGAATACGAAGTCGGAAACGGCATCGAGTCGTACACCGTTGACGGTGAGAGTTCTCTCCCTTCAATTTCGGGGATATACGACCTCGGTGCAGAATGGGCAGAAAGAGAAATCTGCGAGCTTATGGAAATGACATTTGAGGGGCTCGACACATCAAAACGTCTCTTTATGCCGGATAATATGCTTGACGGTCAGGGCCAGATCATAGTTACGCCTATGGATGAGCTTATCGACCGTGCACACGGAAAGAAGGGAGAATAAAAATGAGCTATATTGTACCTATAGGTCCCTACCATCCGGCGCTTGAAGAGCCTGTTCACGCAAAGCTCTACACAAACGGTGAAGAGATTACGGAGGCAGAAGTTTTCATAGGCTATAACCACAGAGGTATCGAAAAGCTTGCCCAGCAGAAGAACTTCATCCAGACGGTTACTCTCGTTGAGCGCGTATGCGGCATCTGCTCGCATTCACACGCACTCAGCTATGCAATGGCACTTGAGAACATTGCGAATATGAACGTTCCGAAGCGCGGTCAGTATATCCGCGTCATTATGAACGAGCTTGAGCGACTCCATTCACACTTCCTCTGGCTCGGCATCGCGCTTCACCTTGTCGGTCACGACAGCCTCTTTATGCACACATGGAACGAGCGCGAGGTTATTATGGATATGCTCGAAGAGATTTCGGGCAACCGCGTAAACTACGGTATGGTTACAATTGGCGGTTCACGCCGCGACATCGACGATGACAAGAGAAGAAAGATTCTTGAAATGCTTGACAAGGTTGAGCAGTCAATGATCCGCCTCCGCGACATTCTTCTCACGGATAAGACCGTTGCACTCCGAACAAAGGGTGTCGGCGTTCTCACAACGGAGGACTCTATCCGCATCGGTGCAGTCGGTCCGCACGCACGCGCATCAAACGTAGCGGTTGATGTCAGAAAAGACTCACCCTATTGCTGCTATGAAGACTTTGAGTTTGAAAAGGCAGTTTATGATTCGTGCGACGTTTTCTCACGCGTTGTCGTTCGCGTTCTTGAAAACTTTGAAAGTATAAAGATTATCCGCCAGGCACTCGAGATGCTTCCCGAAGGCCCGATAAATCTCGGAGTAAAGATTCCGAAGATTCCGGCAGGTGAGTATATGGTGCGCCACGAAGCACCGCGCGGTCAGGTTACCTACAAGGTTGTTACGGACGGCGGCGAGACAAACAAGCGCGTCAGCATCCACGTTCCGACCTTCAAAACAGCTCCGACAATCCCGACTATGCTCAAGGGCAACTCGGTTGCAGATGCAGGTCTTATCGTTGCAAGTATCGACCCGTGCTTCAGCTGTATGGACAGATAGGCTATGCACGAGCTTGCAATAACAGAAGGGATAATTGAGGCGGCGGTTCCGGAGGCTGTTCGCTTTGGTGCGAAGAAGATTCTTGAAATCCGCCTTAAAATCGGAGAGCTGTCAGGAGTGCTTCCCGAATGCATTCAGGAGTATTTTGACATCGCAAGCCGCGGAACAATCGCCGAGGGCGCACGCCTTAAGGTTGAAAAAATTCCGATTACGATAAAATGCAACTCCTGCGGATATAACGGAGAAATTCCGAAGAGGAAAATCCGTTGTCCCGAATGCGACAGCGCCGAGATAAAGCTTATGTCAGGCAGGGAATACTACGTAGACAGCCTGGAGGTCGAATAAATGGAAATCAAAATAGTAAAACAGATTCTTGAGTGGAACGAAGACGTCTCCGAAGAAGTGAAAGCGCTTCTCCGCGAGAAGAAGGTCTGCCTCATAAATGTTATGGGCTCACCCGGCGCAGGTAAGACGAGTCTTATCACGAGCATTATAAAAAATCTTCGCAACACTTATAAAATCGGTGTTATCGAGGGCGATATCGCAGGTGCGATAGACGCAGAAACGATAGACAAGATGGGTATCCCCGTCGTTCAGCTTCAGACGGACGGCGCATGCCACATCGAGGCGATGTCAATCCGCCATATGCTCTCGTTTTTTGACCTCGATGAAACAGATGTTCTCATCGTTGAAAATATCGGAAACCTCGTCTGTCCTGCAGAGTTCAATATCGGCGAGGATATGAGAGTTTCAATTTTAAGCGTTCCCGAAGGGGACGACAAGGTCGTAAAATATCCGCTTATGTTTGCAACAACCGATGCACTCGTCATCAATAAATACGATATGCTTCCGCATTTCGATTTTGACTGCGAGCGTGTCGAGCGCGATGTATACGACCTAAACGGAAAAGCAAAAATCCTCCGCGTTTCAACAAAAACGGGCGAGGGCGAAAAAGAGCTTTCCGAGTGGCTGTCAGAAAAGATAGCCCAAAAGATAAATTAATCAGGGGGTGTTCCTTTGAAAAAGGCAAAGTTTTCCGCAATCCTGTCAACCGCGATAGTCTGCTACATCTTCTGGCTCGTCATCACAGGTCAGATAGCGGCAATCTTTACGGGCGGCGCATCGTGGCAGGTGCTTGCGGCAGGTGCTCTCGTCAGCATCATCACAGCACTTTTCTCAGCGAGATTCTTCATTCATAAAAAAGCATTTTTCCTCTTTAATCCGAAGCGATTCTTCGCAGGTCTTTACTACTGCGTGTTCGCTTTTGTCTGGGAGCTTATAAAGGCAAATTTAGACGTTGCACGCCGTGCGCTTTCTCCGAAGCTTCCGATCAACCCCGGCATAGTCAAGATTGAAACTGATTTAAAGAGCGAATATGCTCAGTCTGCTCTTGCAAATTCCATCACTCTTACTCCGGGCACAATCACGATGGACATCGCAGAAGAAAAGGGAAAGACATACTACTACATTCATTGGATTGACGTTGCATCCGAAGAAGTACCGGAAGCAAGCGACGCAATCGCAGGTACACTTGAAAAATGGGTAAGGAGGATCTGGGAATAATGAAAGAACTTATTTTCTTTGCAATATGCTTTGTTGTCCTCGCTCTCACCCTCTTCTACAGACTTATCAAGGGTCCGAGTGTTGCAGACCGCGCAGTTACTGCAGACAGCATTGAAATCCTTACGGATATGGCTCTCATCATCTTCGCTCTTCACAGCGGAAGAAGTGTCTATCTCGATATCGCAATGGTAACCGCAGTCCTCGGATTCATCGGATCCGTTCTGGTATCACGTTATCTGGAGGGCAAGCTATGATTCAGTTAGTTTTAAGATATGTAATCGACGCGCTTATCGTCATCAGCATCTTCTTTGCATTTGCAGGTGTTGTAGGTATGATAAGAATGCCCGACTCATTCTGCAGAATGCAGTCTTCAACAAACATTTCTACACTCGGCGTTCTCGGCGTAATCCTCGGCGGCATCCTCTATTCAATCTTTATGCTTGATGCTCCGGATTGGGCAATGGCTGTAAAGCTTCTTGCGATGGGTGTGTTCTACATAATAACAAACCCGATTGCAGGTCATGCCATCGCCCGTGCGGCATACCGCCGCGGCGGTGCGGCAGACGCAAAACTCAAATGCGACAAATATGGGGAGGATTTGGAAAATGACAATTGATTTGGTATTTATTCTCAATCTCCTTGTAATGATAGGCATCGTTGCATCGGCAATTTTAGCCGTTGCAGCAAAGGGAGTCCTCTCATCGGTTCTTGCGCTCGGCGCAACAGGTGCATTTATGGCTCTTGAGTTTATCATTCTCCACGCACCCGACGTTGCAATCGCTGAAGCCGCTGTCGGAGCTGTGCTCTCAACGGCAATCTTCATCGTTGCAATCAAGAAAACAACAAGCAAGGGGGATGAAGAGAAATGAAAGCTAAAAGAATAGTAGCACTCGTGTCCCTCGTTATCATCCTTGCCGCAGGCGTTTTTGCAGCATTCACAGCTTCGGGCTTTGAGAGAACATACAAAGGTGAAGACGACGCAGTAGATCTTTATGCACTCCACGAGGCAGGAGTTTCTCAGAACATAAAAGACGCAAACGGCGTTGCGGAGATAATGGTAAAGCAGAACTTAAGCCGCAAGGACGGTGTCGGAACAATGGCAGCAAACAACGTTGCCGCAATCGTTTTTGACTACCGCGGATTTGATACGCTCGGCGAATCATTCATTCTCCTTACCGCTATCGCAGGCAGCTTTGTTATCCTTTCAATTGCAAAAAAGAAAAAGGAGGATGACAAATAATGAAATTTAAAAACGGAATAAAAGAAAAGAACGTAATTTTAAAGTGCGGTGCAGATATGCTCCTTCCTTTCTCAATTGTGTTCGGTATCTACATCATCCTTTTCGGAACAGTTTCTCCGGGTGGTGGATTCCAGGGCGGTGTCATGGTTGCAGCAGCCGTGCTTCTCATCTACCTCGGCTACAACTACCGGACAGCGAAGGATTCTATCAACACCGAAGTTTTGCGCGTAGGCGAAGCTATCGGCGCAACACTTTACGTAATTTTAGCACTTTGCGGACTTTTTGTCGGCGCAAACTTCTGTCGCAACATCTTCTTTGATAACGGCGCAGTCGGCGACCTCATCTCCGCGGGTACAATCACATTTATGGGTTATTCGGTCGGTTTCAAGGTTCTCACGGGCGTAAGCTTCCTTCTTATGCTTATGTTCTCGCTCCTTGCACCCGACGCAGACGATGAAGACGAAGAGGAGGAAGAAGCATAATGATTATCACAAACTATATAGCTTCGGTTTTTCTCATTGTTCTCGGTCTTTATACAGTCGTTGCAAAGAAAAACCTCATCAAAATTGTTCTTGGTCTCGGAATCATTGACTACGGCGTAAACCTTCTCATTGTAAGCATCGGCTTCAACGATGTCGGCACAGCTCCGATATATACGATGAGCGACCTTTTAAACGGCGTCGCATCAAGATTCTTTGTAGACCCCGTTCCGCAGGCACTCACACTCACATCTATCGTTATCGGCGCTTGCGTTACGGCAATGGCACTCTCACTTGTAATTATGATTTACCGTAAATACAAGACACTCAATGCCGATGAGATAAGGAGGATTCGCGGATGATTAACTTTTCTCATTTTCCGGTTATCGCGGTTATGGGACTCTTCCTTTGCGCGTTCCTCATCGAAATTTTCGGCGCAAAGAATAAGATCATCAGAAACGCGATAACTCTCATCGCATCACTTGGTGCATTCGCACTCATCGCGGCACTTATAAAGCCCGTTTTCATCGACGGTCAGATTATCAGCTACTGGATGGGTAACTGGAGCCCCGTTGCAGACTATGCTATCGGTATCGGCTACGAGATAGATGCTCTCAACCTCTTCTTTGGTCTTTTGGTAGTTACAACAGTTCTCCTTTCAGCAATCTACTCAATCAAGTATATGGAGAGAGATCACCACCTCGGTCATTACTATACGCTCTTCCTTATGCTTGCAGGTTCGGTTCTCGGCTTGTGCTTAACCGGCGACATATTCAATATGTTCGTTATGATAGAGATTATGACATTTGCATCGGTTGCGCTCACAGCATTCCGCAACAACGGAAAGGGCGCGCTTGAGGCAGGCTTTAAGTATCTCATCATCGGTTCAATCGGCTCATCCCTCATCCTTGCGGGTATTGCACTTCTGTATGCAAATTGTGCAACACTCAATATGGCTCAGATTTCGGGTCTCCTCACAGCAAATTCGCTCAACCCGGCAACAATTTTCGCATTCGCGCTTATGTTTGCGGGATTCGGAGTAAAGTCATACATCGTTCCGTTCCACACACCTGCGGCAGATGCTTATATGACAGCGCCGTCATCCATCTCAATGGTATTTTCGGGTATGGTCAACAAAGCGGGCGTCTACGGCATGATAAGACTTACATATGTAATCTTCCGTGCAATGGATATTCCGGCAGTTAATGTGCTTCTTGTTACATTCGGAGCGGTTACTATGTTCATCGGCGTAACGATGGCTCTTGCTCAGCACGACTTCAAGAGACTTCTTGCATTCCACAGTATCTCGCAGATCGGCTATGTCATCACGGCTATCGGTCTCGGAACGGTTGCAGGTCTCTCAAGCGGCCTCTTCCACGCTATGAACCACACACTCTTCAAAGGACTTCTCTTCCTTACGGCAGGTGCGGTTTTGTATGCAACAAAGACAACAGACCTTGATAAGCTTGGCGGTCTCTCGAAGAAGATGCCGAAAACCACCATCTGCTTCCTTATCGGTGCATTTTCAATTTCCGGTCTTCCGCCGTTTAACGGCTTTGCATCAAAGTGGATGATTTATCAGTCAACATTTGCCCGCGCAACAGAAACAGGAAACTTCGGCTACGCATTCGTCACAATCGTTGCGCTCGTCGTATCGGTTATGACACTTGCATCGTTTATCAAGGTTACTCAGGCTGTATTCTTCGGTCAGCTCCCGAAAAACCTTGAAGAAACAAAGGAAGTTCCGCTTCTCATGCGTGTTCCGATGTGGATTATGGCAGTTCTCTGCGTTGTTACGGGTATCTTCTACAACAAGATTTCGGAATTCATCTTAAAGCCCGCCGCATCAGCTGCATTCAACGTAAGAGATTACATCAACTCAATGATGGGCAACGGTTATGCTGAAATCCACGGCGTTTTCCCGAAGAATATCGACACAACAACATTCAGCTTGTGGAATCCGGTATTGTGGCTCGTTCTCTTTGCTATCGTTCTTATCGCTGTATGCATCGTCATTCTTACGGGCGATCGCGAGCGCGGACGCGTTCTTTCAAATGAGAACAAAGAAGTTTCCGACGGCAAGTACGCAACCTTCTTCGGCGGCGAGATGAGCGAACATTCACACGTCGGCGGAAGTGACCTCTTCTGGGGATTCAAGCACGACTTCAAGGGATACTTTAAGGTGTTGCAGGGCCTCCATTCAGGTGTCGTAAACGACTACGCGCTCTGGGTAGTTGCGGCAACTGCAATCATAACAGTATTTATGTTCATATTTGTTCGTTAGGGAGGTGAGTGAAAGTGGAAATTTTAACAACAATTTTAACCAATGCATTTTCCGTTCTTGTATTTCCGGGACTTTTGTTCGTATCAATAGTCGGACTTTTGCTCGCAGGTCTTGACCGAAAGGTTCTTGCGCGTATGCAGAAGCGCAAAGGGCCTCCCATCGTTCAGCCGTTTTATGATTTCTTCAAATTGATGGGAAAAGAGACAATCATCCCCGATGCTGCAAACCGCAAGGTTTTCCTTGCAGCACCGATTATCGGCTTTGTCAGCCTTGTCGTAATGATGCTCTTCATCCCGATTTTCGGATACTCTCCGCTTTCAACACAGGGAGATATGATTATCCTCCTCTACCTTCTCACAATTCCTGCAGTAGCACTCATTCTCGGCGGCTCGGCATCGGGCTCACCGTACGCAGGAATCGGTATCTCACGTGAGATGGTTACGATGATGGCATATGAGCTTCCGCTTGTAATCGTTCTTCTTGCTGTTGCAAAGGCGGCAGGCGGAGACACTCTCTGCTTCTCAATGGGAGAGATTACGCTCTTCCAGCAGACAGAGGGGCTTCTCATAACAAACTGGAAGCTTATTCCCGCGGCTATCGCATTCCTCCTCGTCATTCCGGCAGAGGTAGGAACACAGCCGTTTGACGTCGCTGAAGCAGAAACAGAAATCTGCGAAGGTCCGCTTGTCGAATACAGCGGCGCACCGCTTGCGATGTTCAAGCTCAACACAGCTATCAAGATGTTCGTTATGACAGCACTCTTCACCGTTCTTTTCTTCGGTGGAATCGACACGGGAATCATCGCTCTCAACGCGCTCATTCTCGTTGCGATCTGCGCTGTGCTCACAATAATCACAATGACTCTTGCACACGCAATCTGCGCACGTCTTAAGATAGAGCATCTCTTCAAGTTCTATTGGACGATAGTTTCAGCTCTCGCGGCAATAAGCCTTATTCTTGTCTGGATATTCTAAGGAGGGAGATTAGATTATGTTTAAGAAAATTATTGCAAACAGCATGGCTAAATCACCCTGGATTTATCACATCAATACAGGCTCATGCAACGGCTGTGACATTGAACTCGTCGCAGTTTTAACCCCGAGATACGATGCTGAACGCTTCGGCTTCAAGCTCGCGGGCACTCCGCGTCACGCCGACATCGTTGTCGTATCAGGTCCTATCACAAGTCAGTCGAAAGAACGTCTTATCCGTACGCTCGAGCAGGTTCCGGAGCCGAAGTGCGTAGTATCCATCGGTTCATGTCCGCGCTCCTGCAACGTTTTCAAGGGAAGCTACTCGGTAGAGGGCCCGCTTGAGAACTACACTCACGTTGACGTTTCAATCGCAGGTTGCACACCGAAGCCCGAGGCGATAATCGAGGGACTTTACAAGGCAACCGAGATACTCAAAGAGAAAAGGGAGGCAATGAACAAATGAAATTCTCATTCCCGTTTTTAAAAGAAGCGATTTGCAATCTCTTTTCAAAGCCGTCAACGGTTAACTTCCCGAAAGTCGCGGTAGAGGCAAAGCCGAACTACCGCGGAAGAATAGCATACGATGCAGAAAAGTGCGTCAACTGCGGAATGTGCATCAAGGTCTGCTCTCCCGATGCTATCACGCGCTTTACCGAAGAGGTCGAGGGCGGCGAGAACATCACATACGAGTTTGACCTCACATCCTGCACCTTCTGCGGAATGTGTCAGGACTTCTGCTCTGAAAAGGCAATCGAGCTCACGGGCGACTACCATATGGTAGCAACCGACCCGGCAGACCTAATTTCACGCGGCACACGCTTCAAGGCAAAGATTCTCGGCAAGCTCGCAATCACAGATGCCTGCATCTACTGCGGTCTTTGTGCAAAGAACTGCCCCGAGGGAGCTATCACGGTTGACCGTGCAAGCAAGTCCTGGTCAGTTGACGAGGAAAAGTGCGTGAAGTGCGGACTCTGTATCGGCAAGTGCCCGAAGAAGTGTCTTGATTTTGCTTCTGTCGAAGAGGGCGTTATCTGCAGTGACACCTGCGTATACTGCACACTCTGTGCAAAAAAGTGTCCGCAGGAGGCAATCACGGTTGACCGTGCAAACAAGACATGGGAAATCGACCGTGAAAAGTGCACACTCTGCGGCGTCTGCGTAAGCGCATGCCCGAAGAAATCACTTTCAATCGGCGATATCAACGCTTCATCCTGCTCTGAAGCTTCCGAAGCTCCGGCTCCGGTCGAGAAGACGGAAGAGACTCAGGCTCCGGCGGGCGACGGCAAGCTTAAGTGCAACGACACTTGTGTATACTGCACACTCTGCGCAAAGCAGTGCCCCGAGGGCGCAATCGCAGTTGACCGTGCAGAAAAGACATGGTCAGTTGATGATGAAAAGTGCATCAAATGCGGCATCTGCGTTGACAAATGCCCGAAAAAGTCACTTTCTATTGAATAAGTAATAAAACAAAAAACACCGACAAGATTTCACTTGTCGGTGTTTTTTTACTGATTTGACATGGTAGATCTCAATGCAAAACTATTGATACATTCAGCATACCAAATAGGGAGTGAAAGTGTTTACCGTAAAACACAATTATCAAAGCTTTTGTGCAAAACGTTACTTTGTGCCGAAGATTCGATCTCCTGCGTCGCCGAGACCCGGAACGATGTATGCATCGTCGTTTAAGCACTCGTCAAGTGCAGCAACGAAAATATCAACGTCGGGATGGTCATCCTGAACCTTCTTTACGCCCTCAGGAGCTGCAACGAGGCACATAAGTTTAATTGATGTAACTCCGCGCTCCTTGAGCATTGTTATAGCATCAGATGCGCTGCCGCCGGTTGCGAGCATCGGGTCGGTAACGATAACCGTGCGCTGCTCAATGTCAAACGGAAGCTTGCAGTAGTAAACAACAGGCATATGGGTTTCCTCGTTGCGGTAAAGACCGATGTGTCCTACCTTTGCAACGGGGAGGAGGGTGAGGAGGCCGTCAACCATACCGATACCTGCGCGGAGAATCGGAACGATTGCAAGCTTCTTTCCCGCAATATTCTTTGCAGTCATCTTGCCCATCGGAGTTTCGATTTCAACGTCGCAAAGCGGAAGGTCGCGAGTGATCTCATAACCCATAAGAAGAGCAATTTCGTTAAGAAGCTCACGAAAATCCTTTGAACCCGTGTTCTTGTCTCTCATAATCGTGAGTTTATGCTGAATAAGCGGATGATCAATAATATTAAGCTTTCCCATTTATTTCACGTCCTTATAATTTTTAATTCTATTATACTACTTTGTGAAGAATTAAACAATAGAAAAAAGAGAAATATGCAATTTTAAATAAAAAACTTTAAAAAAGTATGAAAATTCAGAAAAAACTCTTGCAAAACTTAAAAAAATGTCATAAAATATGTAGGATGGAAAGTTTGCGGAAATGCGGGGGTGCGGATATGTTCAATATAGTTCTCGTCGAGCCTGAAATCCCTGCAAATACAGGGAATATCTCGCGCACCTGTGCCGTTATCGGAGCATCGCTCCATCTCGTAAAGCCGCTCGGGTTTGACATTTCAGACCGAGAGGTCCGCCGTGCAGGACTTGACTACTGGCAGTATCTTGACATTCACGTCTACGACGGTATCGACGACTTTTTTGAGAAAAACCGCGACGGCAGATTTTTCTTCTGCACAACGAAAGCAAAAAACGTCTATACGGATGTGAGCTTCGAAAAAGGTGACTACCTCATCTTCGGAAAGGAAACAAAAGGTCTTCCGGAGGAGCTTCTCATAAAGCATCCCGACGAGTGCATCAGAATCCCGATGCTTCCGACGCTCCGAAGCCTCAACCTTTCAAACGCGGTTGCAGTTGTCGCATACGAGGCAATCCGTCAGATAGGCTTTGAAAATATGCAGCTTACGGGGCAGCTTCACAACATAAAGTGGTAAAATGCGAAAATAGTATATTCTGACGAAAAAATATCATAAAAAGTTTCAAAAACAGTTAAAATAATTATGTAATATTGAATTGAAGTGTGTTATAATAATAACCATGGAAATAAATGAGAAAATTTAAAATGGAGGTATAGATTTATGAATTACAACAAGAAAACAATCGAAGACATCAACCCGCAGGGCAAGAGAGTTCTCGTTCGTTGCGACTTCAACGTTCCACAGGACGATAACGGAAACATCACTTCCGACAAGCGCATCGTCGCAGCTCTTCCCACGGTTAAATACCTTATCGAAAAGGGTGCAAGAGTTATCCTCTGCTCACACCTCGGTCGTCCGAAGGGTGAGGTTAACCCGAAGTTCTCACTCGCTCCGGTTGCAAAGCGTCTTTCAGAGCTTCTTGATGCTCCGGTTAAGATGGCAGAAGATGTTATCGGCGAGAGCGCAAAGAGCCTCGCAGCTTCACTTGCAGACGGCGAAGTTATGCTCCTTGAAAACGTTCGCTACCACAAGGAAGAAGAGAAGAACGATCCGGCATTTTCAAAGGAGCTTGCATCTCTTGCAGAGCTCTATGTAAACGATGCATTCGGAACAGCTCACCGTGCACACGCATCAACTGCAGGCGTTGCTGATTATCTCCCGGCTGTTTGCGGTTACCTCATCGGCAAGGAAATCGGCATCATGGGCGAAGCTCTTTCAAACCCGAAGCGTCCGTTCGTTGCAATCCTCGGCGGCGCAAAGGTTTCAGATAAGCTCGGCGTTATCAACAACCTCCTTGAGAAGGTTGACACACTCATCATCGGCGGCGGTATGGCTTACACTTTCCTCAAGGCAAAGGGCTATGAGGTTGGTACATCTCTCGTTGACGAAGAGAAGATTTCTTACTGCAAAGAGATGATGGAAAAGGCAGAAAAGCTCGGAAAGAATATGCTTCTTCCGGTCGATACAGTCATCACAGGTTCATTCCCGAGCCCGATTGACGCAGAAATCGAAGTCAAGACAGTTGCATCAGATGCAATTCCTGCAGATATGATGGGCCTTGACATTGGTGAAAAGACACGTGAGCTCTTTGCAAAGACAGTAAAAGACGCAAAGACAGTTGTCTGGAACGGCCCGATGGGCGTTTTTGAAAACCCGATTCTTGCTGCAGGTACAATCGCAGTAGCAGAAGCTCTCGCAAACACCGATGCTACAACAATCATCGGCGGCGGCGACTCTGCTTCAGCTGTCAAGAAGCTCGGCTATGACAAGAAGATGACACACATTTCAACAGGTGGCGGCGCATCCCTTGAGTTCCTCGAAGGACTCGCCCTCCCGGGAATTGCATGCCTCGAGGACAAGTAAGGAGAAATTTAAAGCGATGAACAGAAAGTACAGAAAGACAATTATTGCAGGAAACTGGAAGATGAACAAAACATCTTCTGAAACAAAGAAGATGTTTGAAGAGCTCAAGGTCGCAGTCGGCAAGCAGAAATGGTGCGACGTTGTCCTCTGTGTTCCGTTTGTAGACATCCCGACAGCATGCCGTGCTTCCCGCGATGCAAAGGTTGCGGTTGCAGCTCAGAATATGCACTATGAAAAATCAGGCGCTTTCACGGGCGAAGTCAGCGCTGAAATGCTCAAGGAGCTTGGCGTCAAGTATGTAGTTATCGGTCACAGCGAGCGCCGTGAATACTACGGCGAGACAGACAAGACAGTCAACCTCAAGGTTAAGAAGGCTCTTGAAGTAGGGCTTCGTCCGATCATCTGCGTTGGTGAAACTCTTGAGCAGCGCGAGTTTGACGTTACTGAAGAGCACATCGCAATGCAGGTTAAAATCGCGCTTGCTTCTGTTCCGGCAGAAAAGGTCAGAAAGATCGTATTTGCATACGAGCCGATCTGGGCTATCGGTACAGGTAAGACAGCTACAGCTGAGCAGGCTGCAGAAGTTTGCGGACACATCCGCGCAGTTATCCGCGAGAAATACGGCGCAAGAACAGCTCGTGCTGTCACAATCCAGTACGGCGGCTCAATGAATCCGAAGAACGCAGCAGAGCTTCTCGCTCAGGCTGATGTTGACGGCGGACTCATCGGCGGCGCATCACTTAAAACGGAGGATTTTGCTGCAATAATCAACGCGGCAAACCAGTAATAATATGAGCAATAAATCACCGATTACATTGATAATCATGGACGGTTTCGGCAACGCGCCGGCATCTTGCGCCAACGCAATTTCAAAGGCAAGCACGCCGAACCTCGATAAAATTTTCGCAGAGAATCCGAGATCTGCTCTCTTTGCATCAGGTCTTGACGTCGGTCTTCCGGACGGTCAGATGGGCAACTCCGAAGTCGGTCACACAAACATCGGCGCAGGACGCGTTGTTTTCCAGGACCTTCCGAGAATCAGCCGTGCAATTGAAGACGGTTCATTCTTTGAAAACGAAGAGCTTATAAAGGCTTGCAAAAACTGTGTCGAAAACGGCACAGCCCTCCACCTTATGGGCCTTATGTCCGACGGTGGTGTTCACAGCCACTCAAGCCATGTGTGGGGGCTTTTGGAGCTTGCAAAGCGCCAGGGAGTAAAGGATGTTTTCATCCACTGCTTCCTTGACGGACGCGACGTTTCTCCCACATCAGGCGCAGGCTTTGTTGCCGAGTGTGCCGAGAAGTGCGAGGAAATCGGAGTCGGCGCAATCGCTACCGTCATGGGCAGATTCTATGCTATGGACCGCGATAACCGCTGGGAGCGCGTTGAAAAAGCATACCGTGCAATCGTTTATGCTGAAGGAAACTCAATGGAAAGCGCACCCGAAACGGTCAAGAAGTCATATGAAGACGGAAAGACAGACGAGTTTGTTGAGCCTTCAGTTATGATGGGATACAAGGGTGTTGCTGAAAACGATTCAATCATTTTCTTCAACTACCGTCCTGACCGTGCGCGCGAAATCACAAGAACGTTTGTTGATGCTGATTTTGCAGGCTTTGACAGAGGCGAGCGCTTCTGCAAGGTTTTCTACGTCTGTATGACTCAGTATGACGCAAATATGCCAAACGTAAGCGTTGCATACCGCCCGGAGAGCCTTGAGAACACCTTTGGTGAATACATCAGCTCGCTCGGTGCACGTCAGCTCCGAATCGCAGAGACTGAGAAGTATGCACACGTCACATTCTTCTTCAACGGCGGCGTTGAGAAAATGTATGAAGGAGAAGATCGAATCCTCGTAAACTCTCCGAAGGTTGCAACATACGACCTCCAGCCGGAGATGAGCGCTTATGAAGTTACCGACAAGGTCTGCGAAGCTATCGCAAAGCGCGAGTATGATGTCATCATCTTAAACTATGCAAACTGCGATATGGTCGGTCATACAGGTATCTTCGATGCAGCAAAAACTGCCGTTGAAACAGTTGACACCTGTGTAGGTCGCGTAGTTGAGGCAGTTTCTGCAGTCGGCGGCATCAGCGTTATCACAGCTGATCACGGCAATGCAGACAAAATGCTTGATGAAGACGGCACATCACCGTTTACCGCACATACAACAAATACGGTTCCGTTTGTTATCGTCGGCGCAAACGTAAAGCTTCGTGATGGTAAGCTCTGCGACATCGCACCGACAATGCTCGATCTCATGGGCGTAAACCAGCCTGCAGAGATGACGGGCAAATCACTTATTGTCTAATAAATTTTAGCATAAAAATTTATAAGGAAAAGGAGAAAAGAAAAATGAAAAAATTTGCAGAAATCGTAGACGTAGTCGGCCGTCAGGTTATCGACTCACGCGGCAACCCGACAGTAGAAGTTGACGTATATGTTGACGACGGTATCAACACATACCTCGGCCGTGCAGCTGTTCCGTCAGGTGCATCAACAGGTATCTTCGAAGCTTGCGAGCTTCGCGACGGTGACAAGTCAAAGTACATGGGCAAGAGCGTTTACAAGGCTGTTGACGCTGTTAACAACGACATCGCTGAAGCTATCATCGGTATGAATGCACTTGATCAGGTTGAAATCGACCGCACAATGATCGAGCTCGACGGCACACCGAACAAGACAAAGTTTGGCGCAAACGCAATCCTCGGTACTTCAATGGCTGTTGCAAAGGCAGCTGCTGAAGCTCTCCAGATGCCGCTTTACACATACATCGGCGGTATCAACGCAAAGACTCTTCCGGTTCCGATGATGAACATCTTAAACGGTGGTGCACACGCATCAAACAACGTTGACATCCAGGAATTTATGATTATGCCGGTTGGCGCACCGTCATTCTCAGAAGCTCTCCGCTGGTGCACAGAAGTTTTCCACAACCTCAAGAAGGTTCTCAGCGAGATGGGTATGACAACAGCAGTTGGTGACGAAGGTGGTTTCGCTCCGAACCTCAAGAAGGACGAAGACGCTATCAAGGTTATCCTCGAGGCTGTTGAGCGCGCAGGCTTTAAGCCGGGCGACGACTTTATGATCGCTATCGACGCTGCATCTTCAGAGTGGTATCAGGAAGACGGCACATACTTCCTCCCGAAGGCAAAGAAGAAGATGACAAAGCAGCAGCTTGTCAACTACTGGAAGAACCTCACAGCAAAGTATCCGATCATCTCTCTCGAAGACGGTGTTGCTGAAGAAGACTGGGAAGCATGGGGCATGCTCACAAAGGCTATCGGCGCAAAGGTTCAGCTCGTTGGCGACGACCTCTTTGTTACAAACGTAGAGCGTCTTTCAAAGGGTATTGAGCTTGGTGTTGGTAACTCAATCCTCATCAAGGTTAACCAGATCGGTTCACTCACAGAGACACTTGACGCTATCCAGATGGCTAACCGCGCAGGTTACACAGCAGTTGTTTCACACCGTTCAGGTGAAACAGAAGACACAACAATTGCTGACATCGCAGTAGCTCTCAACGCAGGTCAGATCAAGACAGGTGCTCCGAGCCGTACAGACCGTGTTGCAAAGTACAACCAGCTCCTCCGCATCGAAGAAGAGCTCGGCGACAGCGCAATCTACCTCGGCAAGAAGGCATGGTTCAACCTTAAGTAATTATAAAAATAATTATACAGTGAACTTAAAAACCTCCGTGGATTTTTCCACGGAGGTTTTTGCGTTATATGGGAAGAGCAGAAAAAGTTGAAATTTGTTGATAAGTCATCAACACAAAAAATATTTTTTGTGCTGAAATTTATAATAACGATGCTTTTGGGGTGTATCGTTATGAATTGGTGCGCGTTCATAACGTGCTCTCCTTGTGCGCAGAGCGTCTGTTTTTATTGCAAAAACAATATAAATACAGTATAATTAGAAAGGAAAATTTACAATGTACAATTTAAACAACAAAAATTTGTTTTCAGATGACATTCTGAATCCAAACAAAAAGAATACTTACTACTACGATTTCGGAACAGGCAAAAAAGTTGAGAAAGAAGAAAGCAAAAAAGAACGCGATGATTTTTTAGAGGGATTTAAATTTGCCGAAACCGTAATAGAGCGCGAAAGGGAAAAAAGAGAGCAGGAGCGAAAAGAAGGGCTTGCGAAAATCCGCGCAAACGCCGAGAAGAGAGAATGGTCTTCTCAAAGTACAATCGACCCTTTTCTCGAAGGCTTTAACGGAACATCAACCGAAGAAAACAAATGGATGCCCGATTTGCTTAAAGAAAAAACAAACGGAATATTAAATCCACAGCTCCCCAACGAATCCGACCACGCTTTCCGCGGATCTCAATTTAAAGGTGAATTGAAACCGACGGTACAAAAAATCAATTCTTCCCCTACGATAACACCTGCTATCAATCGAAATCTGAATGCCAAAAACGAATACAAGCCCATCGGAACATATGATTCGAATGATGAACCTGTTGTAACGCAATTCTCAGATGATAACAAGGCTTCAGATTTTACTAAAGTATTAGGTAATGCATTAAAAAGGTCATTTCTTGACGCTTTTGCTCCGGTTTCTTTAAAACCGTCCGCACATACTGCACTATGGTTTACCGGAGCTGAAACATACTTGAAGCATAAAGGTTATGATACTTCCGCGTGGTTACTAAAGCACTCTTTACAGCCAAATCCCGAAGATGTGTACAGAGATGACAATTCAAGAATTGCACAACTTATTAAAAATGATCCGGCATTTTTGAAAGAACTCGACATAGCAATTGCCAATAGCGATGGAAAAACACTGGATACAACAATATCTGTTCCATTTGAAAAGGGTGATTTATATTATTCCATACATAAAAACGATATAAAACTAACCGGATATAAAGATGATAATGGAAAATGGAAAATTTCTGCAAAAATGGATGACGAGTATAATTTCTCTGAACTTATGACAGGTAAAGGTGAGAATGGAATAAGTTTGGGTACATTGGCTAATGATGTAGCGTATTTTTCTGAAAAGATTGGTGCGATAACTCCATATAATATTTATGTCGATTTCAATATTGAAAGGTAGAGTTTTATGAAAAAGTTTTTTTTGCTCGTTTTGACTCTTTTACTTTTAACATCCTGTAGTAGCGTAGAGTTAAATCCCGAATGGTATCCCAGGGGATTATGGAAGGACGATATCTTTGTATCCAGACCAAACGGCAAGTTTAATATTGGTCAATATTCTAAAAATCAAGCTCTCTCTGTAAACACCGATGACGGAAGGCATGACATCCTTCTCTCTTCAGTAACTGACCATAAACGAATCAAAGATAAGGTGTATGTGTACTCCGATGAGGGTTATTGCGTTATTGATGAAAATACCAATACCGCAGAAGTTTTGGTTGTTGTAGAAGAACAGCATGCAGTATCCGGCACGAATGATCCTGCCGTTACATATCTTAAATCATTTGACGATTTTTCGGATGAGGCAAAAAAGATTTTTACAGAGATGGAAGAATATTGGTCGGACAAGGATTATCGCAGATACGGCTCTCATGACAAAGTATATCCCGACGGCACGATTGTGTATTCAAACAATGCATTTTTTCTCATAGGCGGAATTATCGTTGCACATTACCTGGTTGTTATCGGCATATTTTTTCTTATCAGATATCTGATAAAACAAAAAAAGAAAAAGTAGCTCATGCTATCGCCGTACCCCTGCG
The DNA here is from genome assembly GCA_045636865.1 of Eubacteriales bacterium. Taxonomy (GTDB): domain Bacteria; phylum Bacillota; class Clostridia; order Oscillospirales; family JAAYXM01; genus SIG480. The sequence continues at coordinate 147,660 of JAZTYJ010000016.1, read as the reverse complement.
AAAAATCGCAGGGGTATTCTTTTTTCTCATATAAAAAATAACCACACTCTGTTGAGTGTGGTTATTGGTGGACGATAACGGACTCGAACCGCTGACCCTCTGCACGTCAAGCAGATGCTCTACCAGCTGAGCTAATCGTCCAGACCGAACATTAAACATTATAGACTAAAGTGTGTGCTTTGTCAAGACCTTTTTTGATTTCAAGGCAAAAAAATAACCCCCCGGCTGATGCAACCTTTCACCTTACATCACATCCGGAGGGCTATTGATTACTCTTGATATCTAACATCATTTTAACAATAAATGTCCGATTTTATATGAAAAGTGCATAGAATTAAGGGGTTTCGGGTTCTTTTGGAAACTTTTGCACCATACAAAACGATTGAAAAACATACTGCAAGTACACACTTAGTACACACTATTCTCTACCTTGTACCTTATCTATTGCCTCAATCAGCATTGAATCGGGAACGTGAGTGTATCGGTCTGTTATATCGTTTCTACTATGACCGAGGATGAGCTTTCTCAAATCTTCCTCGATGCCTGCCGTTCTCAACATCGTCGCGCAAGTATGTCGAGCATAGTGAGGAGTGTATTCTGCAAGTCCAAGCTTTGGCATAATCTTATCCCAATGTCGTTTTACCAAATGGTGACTTTTAAGAGGTTGATTTGCATATTTCCCTTTACCCTCGATGAGAAATTCTTTGTTTTGTTTCATTCGTTTTTCAATGAAAGGCAGTATGCATTTATGAATCGGCACACGGCGGTTTTTACCTGCGGCCGTTTTCATACCTCCGACAATGATTCTTGCATCGAGGTCTATATCCTTAATAGGGATTTCCAACAACTCCGAAAGCCTAAATCCGGTATAGATGTACATCATAACAATTTCGGCATCTTCGTTCCCTTCGTCAATAGCTTGCCAAACTTTGTTGATGGCTTCGGGAGGTATTGCGGTTCGTGTCGTTCCTTCGTCCTTGTCCTTTGTCTTAACAAATTCGGCATAGTTCTTCTGTACAATATCGTGCTCGATTGCATACTTGAACATCTGTCCCCACATTATTTTGATGACGGCTTGCTTTTGATGACCTCCCGTCAGATTCTGCATTACGTTCTCAAGATGCAGGGTGCGGATGTCTCGCATTTTCATATTATGCAAAGCGCTTGAGCTTTTGAACGCGGCATTGTATCCCTTTTGACCTGATGCAGAAATTTCAGGGTATTTCTTTGCTTTCCACATCTCGAACACATCTGCAAAGGAGCAGGTTGATGCTTCAAGGGTGTACGGATTCTTTTGATACTCGAACAGAGCTGCCATTCCTTCTGCTTGGGTTGCATAATACCCGATAGTGATGTATTTCTGTTTTGCGGTTCCGTTGATTTCGTCAAACTCGATATGAGAGGGAACGCGAGCTCTCCACGGTTTGCGACGGCTCTTTGCATCGCCTATCAGATGCACACTTCCGAGGCCGTTCGGCAACCTCATTTGTTTCTTTCTTTTCTTCCTTGCTGTTCTGTTCGTGTTGTCCATCTTGACATTTCTCCTTTGTGCGTGTTATAATTGGAGACGCAAAAAGAGCTTCTCCATTCGCGTGGTATAGTTTTTTTGCACGGCTCCCGACGGTGTTTGCCGCACCTCGGGGGCTTTTTTTATTTCTGCTTATTTCTTGATGAGTTCTGCGACTTGCTGAAGGTTCGCTTTTGTTGATTCGCTGTCGGGTGTTTCAATTCCGCAATAGACATATTTGACCGCTTGCGCGACATCTTCTCCGCAATCCGATACATCTTTACCGAAATAATTGTTCTCAAGATATAATCCGCAAAGCATAAGTTTTTCCATCAATTCAACCGATTCAAAATAATTCGGATAGTTTTTAATGATGAGCGAGGCTGCTTCGTTGCCGATGTCTTTGTTTCCTGCAGTTGGCGGATATGTTGCAGCTTCTTTTGCAAATTCTGCGATTGCATCCACACGAGCAGAGGAGTTCGGCTCCATGTTGCTTACTGCTTCGCACATTTCCTCATATAGTTCGTTCAGGTTTGAGGCCGTAATTGTCAGGCGCTCCTCAACGGTTTCTGCATCGTTGTTTGATGTCATCGCGCCGATTATGGCGAGAATAATGATGATTGCGACTATTCCGATTATGATAATACCTTTCTTACTCTTTAACATACAAATCACCTTATAATTTTTCAATTCCTTTCTTCTTTTGACTTTTCTTTCTTGTTTGTGCTATGTTTCGACTTGTTTCTCGGTTCGCTTGATGTATAATCTTCAGCATCACCATGTTATCCAACCTATTGTTGGATTCGCCAGTTCTGCAATGCAGAGAGCGGCGAACACTACGATGCTTATTATGAATCCGAGGCGAAACCATTTCTTTTCTTTTTCCACGGTCGCAAGATGTGCTTCCGTTGCAGCGATTACTTCTCGCTTGTCTGCAAGACGCTTTTCATAGTGCGCCTCTATTTTCTCAAAAGATGCGTTCTTCTCGGCAATATGTTGCTCATAGTGTGCTCGGATATTGGAGATATGAGCTTCGCTTGTTTCTTTCATCGCGGCAAGCTGATACTCGTACAGGTCTTTTTGTGCGAAAACAGCAGCTTCTTTGAGTTCATCTTTCGACTTTTCAGGGTGGAGCATTTCATCAAAAGAACCGCCGACGGCATCCATAATGCGCATAAGTGTAATGATGCCCGGATTATCCGTTTTCTTCGTGCAAAGATTTTTTATAGTGGATTCGGGAACGAGGTTGTCTGTTGCATCGGATACACCTTTGTTGGTCAAGCCAAGTTCTTCTTTTTTTGTGTTAATATAATTCGCTATAAGTTCAGCAGGCATTGTTTATCCTCCTTTCGTGTAAAATTGATATGAACCTTGTTTTTTGTTGGTATTGCTTGCATTTTGAATAATTCGGTCTTTGTTTTAAAATGATTTGGACTTTGCTCGGAAACGATTTGCATCCCTCGTGGAGCGATTTACATCTGTACTTTCGTATGTAAAGCCAGTACAATGATGACATCATTTGGCAGGTGTGAAACCGTTGTCAAAAATAAAACACATTTGATAAACTAAATTTGCCCCGTTAAACAAAGGAGGACAACAACATGCGCGAACCCATCATAGAAAGAATCCTCGCATTGAGTGAGGAACAAGTCGAGATGCTTATTTCTTTGCTTCAACAATCTGAAGAAGAAGGTCAAGCCTCTCAAGTTCCGCATCAGACATCTGCATAACCCTTTTTACAAGTTCAGCTTTCTTTTCTGAAATCCCGTTACCAATTTCGGTAGCGGGATTTTTTTGTTCTCTGCCAAGTAAAGAATCCATCGATACACCGAAGTATTCAGCGATTTTCTGAAGTGCATCAGCTCCGGGCATTCCACGCGACCACGGTTGAACTGCATTTCTGTTCATTTTCATATCTTCCAGTGCTTGCTTTTGGGAAACGCCTTTGCTTTTACACAGCTTTTTGAACGTTTGTGAAAATTGCACAATTATACCTCCGTCTTTTTGTGCACGTATACGAAAGACACTGAAAACAGTGAAAAACATATAAATTGGTGTTGATTTTCACATAATGATGTGATAAAATGACAAACGTGATAAGAACTCACTAAAAAATGTGAAAACAAAATAGTGAGCCTGCTTTCGTATCGTGTGTATTAAGTTCTCGCAAAACAATAATATCACTAAAAGATATGAAAAGCAACATAAAAACATATAAGGTGGTGAAAATTAGTGAAAGTAAACAATTACACGGTTAAAGAATTGGCGGAAATCACCAAAAGAGATGTAGAAACTGTCCGCAAATGGATACGCAAAGGCTATCTGAAAGCGCGAAAGCCTCCGCATTGCCGCGATTACATCATCCGTCAAGATGATTTTGAGCGTTTTTGGTATGGAGAGCCGCAGACGGCAGATGCAGTTTCTTCATAAAGAAGTAAGTGCAAAAAATCACAAAGCGAAGGGAGATATAAGCTAATGAAGCTTGAGGCGATGCCTTTGGAATTATCGGAGGCTAACAAATTCGTGCAAGATTTGCACAGGCATCACGATGCAGTACACCGTGATAAATTCCGCATCGGAGCCTCGATGGGTGGAAAGTTGGTCGGTGTCGTGCAGGTTGGCAGACCGGTATCACGAATGCTTGATGACGGCAAGACAGTTGAGGTCGTGAGATTATGCACAGACGGCACAAAAGATGTATGTTCTTTCTTGTATTCACGAGCTGCAAGAGTAGCAAAAGAAATGGGCTATGAAAAAATCATAACATACATTCTTTGCTCGGAATCGGGAACATCATTGAAGGCTTGCGGATGGAAAGATGAAGGAATTGCAGGCGGAGGAAAGTGGAGTAGACCGAGCAGACCGAGGGCAACGACAGCTACAACGGTTCCCAAAAAGAGATTTGCAAAGAACTTGAAGGATGGAGGGAAAGAATGAGAGGCTTTGTCAAAATCAGCGTTCCCGAGGCGGCAAAGATTATGCAGAAATCCGTTCTTTTCGTCTATGAAGGAATGAGGCGCGGAGTTCTGCCGATAGGCGAGGCGATGCAGATGCCGGGGAGTACAAAATGGACTTACTTCATCAGTCCGCCTTTATTGGCGCAGTATTTGGGAGTAAGGCTTGAGGATTTAATTGAGGAAGTGAGGAACATACAATGCGAAAAGACGGAAGATACCGCATCGTAAGTGTGCAGGGCAATCCGACGAGAGACGGGATGCAATCAACGATTATAACTCTTGCGGATAAAGAGGCAGAGCTCCAAAAACTCAAGGCGGAGCGAAAGTGCATCAATGCAATATCGCTCTCGGCGATTCTTTTGATGGTTTTAGCCGTCTTTTGTTTTGGGGTGGTAGTTTACCGCATCAGCTCCGAAATTGCCGAAATTACCCCGAAAGAAACCGCCACGGAGAAAGTTGAGGTTGAAGCAACACCGACAACGGAAACTGTAATCGAACCCGATACAGATTTTTATTCTGAAGAAATCCCGCTCGGATATGCAGAGCAGAGAGCTTTGTTTGAGGCTTCGGAGGAGTTCGGAGTTGATTATCATATGATGCTCGGACTTGTTGAAAGAGAGACGAATTTCCGAAACACAATGGGCGATGATGGCAATGCATACGGCTATTGTCAAGTGTGGCTCAAGTGGTGGGGAGATACGATGATAGAAATCGGGGGAACGGATTTACTCGTACCGAAGGACAATTTCAGAACGGCTTGCGCGATTGTGCGAGAGCTCACAGACCGTTATGGATGCATCGAGGGTGCTTTGACCGCCTACAACAAGGGAAGCTATAACGGAACGGCAAGCGAATATGCATTGTCAGTTATGGAAAATGCGGAGAAATGGAGGTGCTTAATATGAGAGGTAAATGCGGAGAGGAACAACATTGCAGATATAACAAAGGTGTTCTTTGCTCGTTAGCAGGTCGAGAATGCACTTGTTGCGGCTGGAGTCCGAAAGAGGACAAAAGGCGCAAATCTGAAATCAAGGGAAATGGCTTGACGGTCAATTCAAAGGGAAAGTTGTTCTTGAAGTTGCGAAAGGCAGATGCGGAATGAGCGAGCTGATTATACCGCAGACAATCACAACCGAGGAAGAATGGCACCGAGCGAGGATGCGGGGCATCGGAGGAAGTGAAGCGGCGGCGATTATAGGTCTTTCTCCGTGGTGCTCAAATACAGAGTTATGGAAGAGAAAAACGGGCAGGGTGAAAGCTCCCGATATTTCGGACAGCGAGGCGGTCAGGTACGGACACGCGGCAGAGAGTTTGATTCGTGGATTGTTCGCCCTTGACTATGCAGACAAGTACAAGACGGAATATCGCGGCAGATTCGACCTCGTGAGGAATGAGGAACATCCTTTCATCCTTTCCACACTTGACGGCAGATTGACCGAGCTGAAAACGGGCAAAAAGGGAGTTCTCGAAATCAAGACAACCTCGATTGTCCGCTCGATGCAAAAAGAGAAGTGGTGGAAAGACGGCAAGCCGTGCATCCCCGACCAATATTATTGCCAGTGCCTTTGGCAGATGATTGCAAGCGGGTTTGACTTCGCAGTTCTTCACGCACAGTTGAAATATGACTACGGAGACGATGACATCCGAAGTGAGCGCAGGACATACCGATTCGACCGGGAGGAGAAGGCGGAGGACATCGAATATCTCAAGACCGAGGGTGTCAAGTTTTGGAGGGAATACATTGAGAAGGATGTTGAGCCTCCCTTGATACTTCCGGAGATATAGAAAGACAACACACCACGCGAAAGGAGGAAAGAAGATGCCGACAACAAACATTGTGCAGGTGCAGTTTAAGAACCGTTACGGCGAAGGCTACGGCGGTACGAATTACACCTACATCGCAGATGTGCCTCTCAAAGTGGGCGACATTGTGAAAGTTCCCACAAGGTATGGCGATTCAGAGGCGCGAGTCAGCAGGGTTGATGTTCCTGCGGATGAAGTACCGAACACCTTCGGGGGATTGCTCCACATCACAGAGAGCGCAATCCCGAACGAGAGTGCTTTTGAAGGATTCTTTAATTAACGAAAATTCAGCGATACACGCGAAAGGAGAAAAATACAATGGAAATTCAGATTCTTACACCGACAAACGGTGAGCCGTTGCCTCCGATAGAGTGGAACTATGCCGAGGTAAAGAAATGGCTTGAGGACGGTCTTGCAGCTTATAAGGGCAGGGTTTACACCGATTCCACGATAGGTGATGCAAAGAAAGACCGAGCGAGCCTCAACAAGCTTGCAGATGCAATCGACGGCAAGCGCAAGGAAATGAAAGCGAAATACCTTGAGCCGTATGAGGCTTTTGAGAAGCAGGCCAAAGAGCTTATTGCAATGGTGAAAGAGCAGAGCTCGGAGATTGATGCACAGGTCAAGACCTACGAGAATGCCAAGAAGGATAAAAAGCTCAACGACATCAAGGAAGTTTATGCCGCAATGATTGGCAACCTTGCGGAGCTTGTGCCTTATGAGAAACTGCACAATCCGAAATGGCTTAATATTTCGACTTCGGCATCTGCCGTGGTGGAAGAGCTCGGGGGAAAGATTGACCGCATCATTGCAGGGCTTGATTCTATCAATTCCCTCGGACTGGATGCAGACATCGCAGAGCAGGTCAAGGGTGTTTTCCTCAAGGATTTCGACCTTGCAGAGGCTCTTGCAGAAAAGGAGCGCATCGAGAAGCGCAGAGCCGAGCTTGCAAAGTATGAAATGACGAAAATGACGAAAGCTTTACCGAATGATTTACCAAATGAGGAGGTAGAACAATACACACCTTCAGAATTTCGGGAAATGCTTGGAGCGCAGGTCGCAACAGCACCGGCAGAGGATGCCGAAGTACACACCGTTGCTTTCAGAGTATGGGCGACAGCAAGTCAGTTGGAGGCTTTGAAAAGCTTCTTGAAAAATAACAACATCAAATATGGGAGGCCTTAAATTATGGGAGTATCAAATTCATTGACAAACAGAAACGGCGGCAAGCCGCAGACATTCAGCGCATTCCTTACATCAGATGCAATCAAGAACCGCATCAATTCAATGGTCGGAGGTAAAGACGGACAGAGATTCATTTCAGCCGTTATCTCCGCAGTAAGTGTCAATCCGACTCTTTCAGAGTGTGAGCACAGCTCAATTCTTTCGGCTGCACTCTTGGGCGAGAGCTTGAAGCTTTCACCGTCTCCGCAGCTCGGTCAGTATTACCTTGTTCCGTTCAACGATAAGAAGCGAGGAAGCAAGGTCGCACAGTTCCAGCTCGGCTACAAGGGATATATTCAGCTTGCAATTCGTTCCGGGTATTACAAGAAACTCAATGTCCTTGCAATCAAAGAGGGTGAACTTGAGAGGTTCGACCCGTTGAACGAAGAAATCACGGTCAACCTTGTTGAGGATGATACCGAGCGCGAAGCACTTCCGACAATCGGCTATTATGCAATGTTTGAGTATCAGAATGGATTCAAAAAGGCGATGTACTGGAGCCGTGAAAAGATGATGTCTCACGCGGACAAGTACAGCATGGCTTTCAGCGCGGACAAATACCGCGATTTGCTTGAGGGTAAGATTCCGCAGGCTGATATGTGGAAATACTCGTCTTTTTGGTATAAGGACTTTGACGGTATGGCTTACAAGACGATGCTCCGTCAGCTTATAAGTAAGTGGGGTATTATGTCAATCGAGATGCAGACCGCCATTGACAAGGATATGGCGGCAATCAATGAGGATGGTTCTGTGGATTATGTGGATAACTCATACGATGCCGAGCCGATTATCGCAAATCCCGAAACAGGTGAGGTAATCGAGGCAAATACAGAGCCGCAGACAGAAACAGACCCGACAGCCGGATTCTTTGATAGTGAGGAATAGAGCTGATGCTTAACAAGGTTATTATTGCAGGTCGTTTGACGAGAGACCCCGAGTTGAAGCACACGGCAAGCGGTGTTCCTGTCGCAACGTTCTCAATAGCGAACGAGGATGATTTCAAAAAGAAGGAAGACGGAACACGCGAAGTCGATTTCTTCGATGTTGTTGCTTGGCGAGGCTTGGCAGAAATCGTCAGCAGTCATTGTTCAAAAGGTCGCCTCATCGAAGTCGAGGGACGTTTGAAAGTTCGATGTTGGAAGGATAGAGACGGCAACAACAGAAGAAACACGGAAATCGTTGCAGAAAAGATTTATTTCGTCGGTGAGGGAAAGAACACCGGCAACAACGATAACAACGAATATTCAACCTCAACCGATTACGGCTCGGATTTCGAGGAAGTAACGGACTATGACGGACAGTTACCATTTTAACGAAAGGAAGTAAAAAAACAATTACAAGAAAGGTGGAATGACCACGATGAACAGATTTGATTTATTTAATAAGCAGCTCACAAAGTTTCAGAGCTTACTTGCAGAAAATGAACTCGCAGGAGAGTTCAAAACACAGAGCTACCCGATTTCACTCGTTATAACACAGGAGCAGAGAGACGAGGCTCAAATGGAGATGTTTGAAACGGAATCAGACGGAGTTTCCTCAAAGGATGCAAAGCTCGTCTTGACGTTCCCGCTTGAGGGAATCGGGGTTCATATCTACGGCAGACTTGTTCTTACTGATGATTTACTCAACAAAATCAAGTCGCACGGCAAAAAGCTCCGCGATTTGTATTTGCAGGGGTTCTTTGCAACCTTGAAGGATTCGCCTGAACTTGAAAGAGGCGACGAGAATCCTTCCGAAGAGTTTGAGGCAGATATGTCGGACTTTGACGAGTTTTTCAGCGCAGACGATGAGGACATCGACAACGGTGAGGAATAAGCAAGACAGCAGGGGGAGGGCAGAGTTCTCTGCTCTCCCTCGGGAAAGAGGTTTGAACAATGGCAGAGGTCAAATGGATAAAAATCGTTACCGACATCTTTGATGATGAAAAGATGCTTCTTATTGAGAGTTTACCCGATGCAGATGGAATCATTGTCGTATGGTTCAAGTTGCTTTGTCTTGCCGGAAAGATGAACAATAGCGGTGTTTTTGTTCTGAATGGCAAAATTGCTTATACCGATGAAATGCTTGCGACAATATTCCGCAGACCCGTGAACACGGTAAGGCTCGCGCTCAACACTTTCTCCGAGTTTGGAATGATTGAAATAATCGACGATGTTATAACGATACCGAATTGGGAAAAGCATCAGAATATCGACCAAATGGAGAAGATGAAAGAGCAGACGAGAATGCGAGTTGCTCGGCACAGAGAAAAGCAAAAAATGCTTGCAGGAAATGAATGTAACGTTACAAGTAATGTTACACAGGGTGTTACTGTAACGTTAGGTAACGCGACAGATAAGAATAGAATAGATAAGAAAGAGAATAGAGAAGAAAACAACATATTGCCCGGAGCCGAAACGACTCCGACCCCGAAAACCCCCGTCTTGAGTTCTTCTCCTGTTATCGTTAGCATTCCCTTGAATGACAAAACGGAATATCCCGTTACGGCAGAAGATGTCGAGAGTTGGAAAGAGTTGTATCCTGCAGTTGATGTTGAGCAGGAACTTCGAAAAATGAAAGGTTGGGCGATTGCAAACCCGACCAAACGCAAGACCAAAAGCGGAATCAAGCGGTTTATAAATTCTTGGCTCTCAAAAGAGCAAGACCGATACAGACAACCGATAGAGCATACACGCGGCAACGGCAGAGAGAGCAGACAACCGGAAGAGTGGGGCGAGATGCCGTGGGACAACGAATGATATTTTTTTGAGGTGAGGAACTATGAGTTTTAATGCGGCTATAAATGAGCTCAAGGCAACGGGAGAGGCATTCAACCCCGTCACGGATGCGGACTATATGAAAGACGGTGTTTTGTACTGTGGAGTTTGCCACAAGCCAAAGCAAATGCCTGTTGAATTGCTCGGTGTGGTGCGAATGATGCCGATTGGTTGCGATTGTGCAAAGGCAAAGCTTGCAGAGATTGAGAAAGCTGAAAAACGAAAAAGAGTGAATGAGCTCCAATGGGATTGTTTCACGAGTCCCAAGCAGTTTGAATGGCAATTCTCAAAGGATGACGGCAAAGATGCGAGGATGCTCAAGGCGGCGAAAGCTTATGTTGAGAATTTTGAAAAGATGCTTGCAGAGGGCAAAGGATTGCTCTTGTATGGTCCTACGGGGAGAGGCAAGTCTTTCGTTGCAGGGTGCATCGCCAATGCTTTGATGGAGCAAGAGCGAACGTGCTTGATGACAAATTTCAAGAGCATCGAAGAAAAATCACGAATCCGCTTCGGAGGAGGAGAACAAGACAAGTTCGATTTGTCAAGGTTCAAGCTCCTATGCTTGGATGATTTAGGGGCGGAACGTGATACGACTTACATGCAGGAGATTGTCTTTTCTGTCATTGACGAACGGTATCAAGCAAAGCTCCCAATGGTGATTACAACGAACCTTACTCTTGAGGATTTGAAGAAACCGAAGAACATCACCGAGGAGCGCATCTTCAAGCGAGTTCTTGAAAGGTGCTTTCCGGTCGAAGCAACAGGACCGGACAGACGAGTTCTCAACATCAGAGAAGACTACCACGGAATGAAAGAAATGCTCGGATTGTGAGGAAGTAAAAACAATGGCAGCAGAAATAAAATACATCATCAAGGGAGACCCCCGAACAAAGAAAAACAGTATGGATATTGTGAGCTTTGGTCGGAAATGTCCCGCTTGTGGAAAAAGACAGTATAGCAAGCTTGTGCAGGGTAAGGCAAATAGAGAATACACCGAGGCGGCTTTGTGGCAGTTGAAACCGACTCCGCCACGTCCGATAGAATGTCCCGTCAATGTGAAATGCCTTTTCTATATGCAGACACGTCGCAAGGTTGACGGATTGAATTTGCTTGCGACGGTTGACGATTTGCTCGTTGAGGCATCAATCCTCGCGGATGACAACAGCCGAATTGTTGTCGGACACGACGGGAGCAGGGTTCTCTATGACAAGAGCAATCCCCGAGTTGAAATCACGATAACAAGAATCCCTGCCGATGAGCAAATGAGCTTATTCGGTGGAGTGAGCCGATGAGGGGAATAATGCGGAATGCGGAAGGGTATTACGACCCGACCGCAGGAACCGCAATACATAACATAATGAACACAGAAAGGACGAAAAAGCGAATGGAGATTAAAAGAGGCGATATTTATTACATAGACAGAATAGCGGGGGCAAGCCTCGGGAGTGAACAACAGCCGGGCAGACCTGCAATCATCGTTTCCAATGATGCGCTGAATGCGACATCAGAGGTTGTCGAAGTGGTATATCTTACGACACAAGAGAAACCCGACTTGCCGACACACGTTCAGATACGAAGCACGGGGAGAATCTCAACGGCTCTTTGTGAGCAGATTTCAACCGCAAGCATCTTGAGGCTTGGAGACTACATCGGAACGGCGACAAAGGAAGAGATGCTCCGAATTGACACGGCGATTATGATTTCGCTCGGGATTGAGGATGCTCCCGAAGTCGAGAAGCCTCTCCCGCTCCGCGAGACATTCCCTGCAACACCGATTCCGACCGTGGATGCAGAAAAGATTGAGTTGAAAGCTCAACTTGAAGTTTATAAAAACCTTTATGAGGGGTTGCTTCAGCGAGTTATGAAGGGGGATGCAGGGCGATGAAAGATAACGAGATTATAAAGGCTTTGGAGTGTTGCAACGGATTTGAATGGTGCCCTGACGAATGCCCGTACTACACACAAGAATTCAAAGGCACGGCGAACTGTCTCGATGAAAAAGAGGGAATTATGGCAAAGGCTCTCGACCTCATCAACCGCCAAAAGGCAGAGATTAAACAGAAAGACACCGAGATTGATATTCTCATACGCAAGAAGGAAACCTTGAGGGATGAGATTTCGGAGTTGCAACGCAAAAATTCCGAGTTGGAAATCGAGTTGACAGCGATGCGAGGAGCGGCAAACTCTTATAAGAGACATTACAACAATGCACTTAGAGAGATTGAGCGAATAGTTGTGATGACCGTAGAAACAGCTCAAAAGGAGAGAGAGAGGGAATGAATTCTTTGCTAACACTTATTTTTGTTTTATTGTGTATGATTTGGTCACTATTAGCTATGGGACTCGGCAGAATAGTGGGGTTGCTTGAACAGATAAGAGATAACACAAAGAAAGGCGGTGGCTCTGATGCGTGAGAGATTGTTTGATTTGATATACGAATCTTTACACGATACTTGCAGGGAGTGTTCCGCGCAGAATTGCACCGATGAACTTGTCGACCATCTCCTCAAAAATAGTGTAAAAGCTCCGATTTGTGATGTGGGGGATGTTGTTTATAACAGAAAAGCAGAGCCGTACAAGGTTATTTCTATCGAATGGTTTTCGAGGAAAGTAACTCATCTGCATTGTATTTCTACGGTAACAAACATACGGCATACATTTGCGGTGGGTAAGAGGTCGCTCGGCAAGACGGTATTTCTCACCGAAGAAGCGGCATTGAAAGGCGGTGCGGAGTAATGGCTGAAAGATGTTTGCTGCACCAAAACAAGCTTGATTTGCTTAAATGGTGGCTTTCTTCCCGAGGATATGAGATACAAGCCACAAAGGGCGATTTTGAGGTTTTGAGGGCGGTCAAGGGCAAAGATACGGTGATTATCTTCAGAAAGCTCGGAGCAAAGGAGCACCTCACCGTTCAGCAGAAAGACTATAAATTGATACGGCAGTTTATAAGAGAAACACGAGGAGATAAAAAACAATGAAAAAAGAGACAACAAAAGCATTATTGATTATACTTGCAGTTTTGGTTGGAGGCTTCGCACTTTCGTGGGCGATTACAACGGGAATTATATATCTTGTATGCCTTTGCTTTTCGTGGAAATTCAGCCTTTTAACGGCTACGGGTGTATGGTTGATAGAATGCGGAATTTATTGGGTATTTTGCAGTAATAAGGAGAAGAAATGAACGAATTGAAGGAAATGCGGAAGGTGTTTGATTATCCTTCAGAAATAACAGACGGCTTCAAGCACGACGGCGGCAAGATACGATGCGACCTTGTTCCTCCCGAACTCATAGAAGCTGTCGGAGCTGTCCGAACATACGGAGTGCAGAAGTACGGTGAGGAATACAGTTACAGGAAAGTCGAGCCGAAGAGATACCGTGCGGCGCTGATGCGCCATATATGCGCTTGGCTCAAGAATCCGCACGGGAAGGATGAAGAAAGCGGATTGCCTCACTTATGGCATATTGCTTGCAATGTGGCTTTTCTGCTTGAGTTAGACAAAGGAACGGGGGAGGAAAAGCGATGAATTGTCCGATGTGCGAGGGAAAGACTCGCGTTGCATATTCCATTCCGGATGTTGATTCTGTTATCAGAAAAAGAGAATGTTGCGAGTGCAAACATATTTTCTATACATCCGAGCTTGAAGATGCAGGGGCTAAAAGAATTTGCAACAAACTAATCTGTGAGGTTATGAAAAAGCGAAATGCGCGGAAGAGAGCGCAGAGGAAGAAGCAGAAGGAAAAGGAAAACAGCTAAAAATTCAACCTTATAACACGGGAGGATATGACACGATGACCGATGTAAAACAGTCCGCAAAGGACCGCTTGAAAAATTATATCTTTTTGCGCCGAGAGGTAGAGCATCAGCTTGAGCGCCTTTCACGGATGAAAAGCAACGAGCTTTTCCCTGCAAGGATGGAGAGCGACGGTTCCAAGCATATTGCATCGGGAAATGACCGAATGGCAAACGCCATTGTGCGCCGGTTAGGGTATGAGGAAAAGATTCTCGATGAGGTTGAGCGCAAAATGGATGAAATGGATGCAATCGAGAATGCAATCAATTTCCTTGCAGACCCAATGGAGCGCGAAATCCTCCGTATGCGGTACATAGATTGTATGGGGTATAAACATACTCCGTGGCGAGAAATCGCCCTTGATATGTACGGAGACGATGACGAGGCACAAATGCAAATGGTTTTCCGAGTTCACGGAAGAGCCTTGCAGAATATTGAGGAGAATTTATGATGACACGAAAAAGGTTTGTAAAATTGCTTATGTCGCAGGGGTATGACCGCAACGGCGCAAATGCTATGGCGGACATTGTAAGGCATCACAATCAGTCGTATGCAACGGGATATAAAGCGGCGAGGGTTGGCAAGCAATTGATTACTGACACAATCCCGCTACTTATCGAAACGATGAAACCCGCGGTTGAAGCGCTGACGAAAATTGCGAATGCTTGTGCAGCAGGGATATCTGCTTTCGTCAGGGCATACCACAATGCGATGTCAGAATCAGAATAATACAAAAAATACCGCCTTTTTTAGGCGGTTTTTATTTTTGCCATATAATGTCTGTACACGGATTATAATACGTGCGATAATAAGAATATAAAGAAGGGAAACACAAACCAAAACAAGCGAATGGGGATGACGAAGATGAGAAATGACTACATCAAATTCAAAGTTTACGAAGCACCAAAATCAAGAACCGAAGCGGGTAAATTCATCAGGGAGTTCAGCTACATCGAACACGCAACCCGCTTCGTAGAAAACAGCAACAGACGAGGTTGGAACTTCTTCATCAAGGGAGTTACAGAGGACGGCACGGAGGTTCTCTTCATTTAGGAGGTGCAGGGCAAATATGGCAAGACCGAAATTGAACACTCCGCCAAAGGTGAAACTCACCTTGACGGTAACGGAAGAAACTCGGGGAGAGCTTACGCTCATCTCCGAGCACCACAATCAGAGCATCAGCTCACTATTGAGCGAGTGGGCGAAAGCCGAAGCAGAACGAATCGCAACAACACCAAATCCAAAGGGGAAATGATAAAATGATGAATCAAGAGCAAATCAAGGTATTTGAGGAACTATTGCAAGCACCAAATTTTAAGGGCAAGATGCAACTTCGTCACCTGCTATGGGTGAACTCAACACAACCGAAATTCAAAGAGGGTGATTGCTTCGAGATTGAAGAAATAGGCTTCGGAGACTTCAGCAAGCCGATGCAGAACCTCAAGGCAAAGGTCGTAAAGGTTACGGCACTCAAAGACCGTGCGGAATGGTTCTATCATCTTGAGGCAGACATCGAGGACAAAGGACAAAGGCATCAAAGTTACCTTTACCGCTACGAGAGCGAGCTTGAAAGGGCAGAAAGAGCCGAGGACAATATCAACATCCTCGGATAGATAAAGCAAAAGAGTGAGGCGAAAAACCTCACTCTTTTTTTGTTTGTGTTCAGTTGGTTATACGATGGGCTTGCCAGTCTCTTTATCAATGAAAGCAATCTCAAGCCGTGCATCGAGAGCTTCAGCGACTTTCTCAAGTTCCGAAATCTTGAAAGTGTTGCGCTTGTATTTATTATTCAGATTCTGCGGAGTCTGACCTGTTCTCCGTGCAAGTTCTGCCTCGGGCATATTGCCGCGCTTCACACAACACAAACGGATGTATTCGCGTATGTCCATATTATCACCTCGGTTTATACTATACACGATAATTTATATTCCGTCAAGAAAAAAGTTGAAAAAATAAAAAATATTTTATAAAAAAGTGTTGACAATATATAAAAAACAGTGTATAATATATACATAAGGTTAAGGAAAGGAGATAAGCCAATGGCAAGACAAAAGAAAAACGGCAACAAAAACACGACGTTGCAAATCATCGTTTTTGTTACCGCAATCCTAAATCTTATCCAGTCACTTGTTGATTTGCTCAAAAAGTTGATTGAGTAAGACGGGGGGAGTTCAAAACTCCCCTTGTCAAAATAGGATACTACAAAATCTTGCCAATGTCAAATAAATTTGGAAAAGGGGCAAAGAAGATGTTTGAAATTACTCTCGACCTCGTGGAGATTGCATTGAGCATCGCGGCAATCGTTATCGTATTAAAAATGTGGAGGAATAAAAAATGAAGTATTTAGGAATGACTTTCAAGAATTACGATGAGCTCAAGGCTTGGGTTAAGCAGGGCAAGTTCAATGAATACCGCAAGCTTGCAAAACTCGCCGTCAATGATTTCACAATGGAGCTTAATGTTCGTATGTGCAAATTAGCTTTTGACCTTATGGACAACTACGGTGTAAGCAGTGCAGAGATTGAGGGCATAGAGCTTGAGGCTTATGCCCTCGCATAAAGAAAGGAAGATGTAGAAATGACAAACGGACTTGTAAAAGGCAGAAAAAGATTTTTCTATAAAGGGTATGCGGTTGAGTGGTTTTCTACTGTAATGAAAACAACAAAAATCATTATAAACGCGAAGATAGACCAAAGATGGGGCGGCATCAGCGAAATACCCCTTGATTATGTTGCAGATGATTTTTCGGTTGAAGAAGCTGCAAAGGCAAAAATCGACGAAATTGAAAGTTTATAAGAAAGGAAGATAAAAAGAATGATTGATACAAGCAAGGCAAAATGGGAATTTTCCAAAGAGGATAAGTATATTTTTAATTGGCTTAAAAAGAACGGCTTTGATGCCGTACTCGAAAAACAGTATATTTCAAAGATGAAAGTTGTCGTTTCAAAGAATGGCGTTACCGACAATGCCGAATTTATAAGCGGAACAAGATTTGATGTAAAATCATATATGGAACAATATGGCAAGTCTTTTGAATTGCTCTGTGAGTTGCAGAAACTCCGCGATATGAGAAAGAAAGAAGAATGAAAAAGCAGGTAACGAATCAGATGTCATTATTCGACATCGAGCTTCCGTCTTATCCTCTTGAGGCGGAAGCTTTCCCCGAAGCAATCCCCGAGCAAGAACAACCCCCGATACCGCAGGTAAGCGGCGCAAGAGTTCCCGATGAAGAGTTCACCAATGTTCCGAGAATCGGAGAAAAACCGACAGTACAGAAGATTCTCAAGCTACTTGAAAAAGGAACATACAAGGTCGGCAGACATCAATTTTTGTCCGATGTGTTTGAGTGCGGAGCAATCGCTATTTCAAACAAATTCGACTTTCGGAATTATGCGAAGCGGGAGGAGCGCTATTTGCAGGTCATAAATTCCTACGATAAGGATATGCGGATGCTGATTGCACAGGTGTTCGGTGAGATATTCGCGCTACTCTCGCAACAGATAAATCCTGCGGTCGGATTCAATGATTATCTCGGAGAACTCTATATGAGGTCAGAAACGAGCAACAAGCACACGGGACAGTTCTTCACTCCTTACGATGTGTCGAAGTGTTGCGCTCAAGTAACGATAAACCCAAGCATCATAAACGATGCAATCGAGCAGGACAAGATTCTGACATTGCACGAGCCGACTTGCGGAGCGGGAGGAATGGTGATTGCGGCCGCAGATGTGCTTTACAACGATTACCATTTCAACATCTCCCGAAACCTCCTTGTCGAGTGCGGAGATATTGATGCACGATGTGTGCACATGTCTTATTTACAGTTAGGACTTGCAGGGATTCCTGCCGTGATATTTCACCGAGACGCGCTCTCGTTGGAGACTTGGGACAGATGGGAAACACCTGCATACATAATGCAGTATATGCGATTCAGAAACGAATTCAAAGGCACTCCGAGCGATTGGAGAGGCTAAAAACAGAAAGGAAGGATAAACGATGCGAGAGATTTTATTCAGAGGAAAGCGGAAGAAAACAGGCGAGTGGATTAAGGGTATGCCTTTGGAGTGGCACGATAGCGAGGGTATGTGGATAACACAAAAACAGAAGCCTATAAAGGGTGGAGGTCGTACACACGAAGTCATCCCCGAAACAGTCGGACAGTACACAGGTCTGACCGACAAGAACGGCACGAAGATTTTTGAGGGGGATATTGTTGAGATTGTTGGCGAAGCAAAAGAAATGATAACAGAAAAAGAACAAATATTTGTCGTGGAATGGCAAGATGAAGATTGCGGCTTCAATTTGTTCTGTTGGTTTGATTATGTGGTTATCGGCAACATACACGACAACCCCGAATTGCTGAAGGAGGAGAGGGAATGAAAAAAGTTCCGAAATATGTCGTCGAGTTGCTAAAAAAAAGAACACGGTATTCAAGAAAATTGAGGAATGCGAGTTGTGCCGTTGACGAGTATTGCGCAAAGATAGGGCTTGATTATCGGCATCCTTTGTTTGATGAGGCGGTAATATGTACCGATGTCAGAATTTATTGCGAAGAGGATGCAGGGGAAGGGTCAACCCTTGGAGTAATAGAAAAAGTTTTGAATGAGGAAGGAGCAAAACAATGAGCAGAATCACGATTGAGGCAAAAACATCCGCAGAGAAGAGAATCAAGGCATACCTTGAGGAGAATGCGAGCGAGGTTTTGATTGAGAAAATCAACAACGGCATCCCGATAATGAAAGACGGCAAAGTCTTGATAAGCCGAAAGACCTTCGAGGGCTTTATGCGATATGCAACAGACGAGGCTCAAAAGATAGCGGAGAAGGGCGCAAGGTGCGCTTGCATCGAGGATGATGTTGTTTTCGGTTGGGCTGTCCATTATTTTGAGGAGGACAGTATCGAGGGCAAGCTTTACAATGCAGACGGCACCGAGTATGCTCCTCCGAAGAAGTCAGCGCCGAAGAAAACCGCAACAACAACCCCGAAGAAGGAAACCCCGAAAGCAGAAGCACCTGCAAAGACCGAAACCCCGAAGAAGGAAGAAGCAACAACAGCTCCTGCTCCGAAAGTTCAGACAATCCCGATTATCAAGAACAAGAAAAATCAGCCGATGGCTGAACAGATAACATTTTTTGAGATGTAGAGGGTGCAGTTCCGTGAAGATTGAAAACATCAAGCCTATACCGAAATACATAGTCGCGAGAATCAGGAAGCTCGACAGACAAGCGCATCCCGAACCGAAGGGAAACACGAGGTTTTATTCCTACCTCACGAGCAATGCAGGGGAGCTTGTCAAGGTTACGGTTGCGGTCAGACATAAGCGCAAAGAATGGTATTATAAACAATGTGCGGTACATGGAATCCATTCCGAGGAGTGTTTCATCAAGGATATGCTTTTTACCTATGTCGGCGGTTATTCTGTCAGGTGGTATGCTGAAGGTCTTTCCAAATCTCCGAGTTGGTATGAGGACGGGAAATGGTATCGTCAGAATGATTCAATGTTCGACCCGTTCGCGCCGGTGGTAAACAAGGAATATGCAACAAAGCGCAAGGCATACAAATACAGCGCATTGCCACTCTATACCGATGAGGATGTCTTGATATATCTGCGGATGTATGAGCAACATCCGCAAACGGAGCTACTCGTCAAGCTCGGTCTTTCCCGATATGCTACAAGCAAGCAGATATTGCAGAAGTGTGCGGATGATAAGAAGTTCTGCAAATGGTTATCCCTGCATCGTGAGGAGCTGATGCGAGATTTTTACTACATCACGACTATTTTTCAGGCATATTCCAAAGGGTGGAAGCTGAAAGAGGTTCAGGCATACGAGAGAGCAAAAAAATCATTCTGCAAGGAATCAGGATGCAAACCTATTAGGGATATGCTCGGAGGAGATTACAGAGCATACTTTGAATACATCGGAAAACAGCAGATTTCAAACCGTGATTATCTCGATTATCTGACCGCTTGTAATTTCCTCGGTTTGGATATGACCGAAGCGAAAAACAGATTCCCTCACGATTTCAAGCACTGGCACGATGTCCGCATTGATGAATACCACACGGCAAAGGCGCTCAAGGATGCAGAGGAGCGGAAAGAACTTTACAGCAAATTCCTCAAGGTCGCGGAGAAGTATTCAGCTCTGCAACATGACAAAAAGAGCGCGTTTGTGGTTGTGATTCCGCAAAGTCCTGCCGATTTGATTCGGGAAGGGGATGCGCTGAAGCATTGTGTCGGTAAAATGGGATATGACCAAAAGTTTATAAGAGAGGAAACCCTTATTTTCTTTGTCCGTTCCCGAGAACTTCCCGATGAGCCGTTCGTTACAGTTGAGTATTCCTTGAAGAAAAAGAAGGTTTTGCAATGCTATGCAAAGGGGAACACCAAGCCGAATGAGGATGCGCTTTATTATGTCAATCAAGTATGGCTGCCGTTTGCAAACAGAACCTTGAAGAAAATAGCAGTTTGAGCATAAAATTGAACAATGTCAGCAAATGTCACCAAATATAAGTAAATGTCATTGAATCATAGCAAATTTGTGTGCTATTATCTCATCATCGGAGCAAAAGGCGGAGAACACATCCGTTGTAAATAAGAGGGGAAAAGAGCCGCATCGGGGAAACTCGGCGCGGCTCTTCCCTTTGCTCCGACCGTTGGAGGTGATTGCGATATGGGCGTTATATGTGAAATTCAAGCTTTTGAAAAGGTGAAGAAGAGCATCAACGAAACAAAGAAGAATGCAGAGAAAGCTCTGAAAGCCACGATGTCAGATGTTCGCAAGAGAGCTCCGGGATGGATAGCGGCAGAAGTTACCGAGGTGTATGGCATCAAGAAAGCTGACATTACATCACAGAAAGCGGGAAAGGTGAAGGTCACCGGGGAAAAGGTGTACGATGCAAAGATAATCTATAATGGCAGAATGCTCACACCGACACACTTTGGAATGACCCCGAAAGCACCGGGACAGAATGCCTATACCTTAAAAGCTTCAATCCTCAAGGGTGAGAAGAAAGTTCTCGGTAAGGTCAAGAAGCTCACGAAGAAACAGAGAGCAGCTCTTGGAAAGAACTTCACACGGTCAGGAACTCAATCGAGCGAGAAGTCGCCTATAATGCTTATGCACACAGGTAATGCGAAAGAGGGAGGAACAAACTACATTCCCTTTCAGCGCGTAAGCAAGAACCGAAAAGACATTAAGGCAATCAAGACATTATCCCTGCCGCAGATGATAAGTTCAGAGAGGACAGCTCCACAGATATGGGCAACAATCAATGAGAATGTCGAGAAGAGATTGGAACATAACCGCAAGCGATTTGGTGTGTAATACAATCCCTTTATCTCTATTAAGTAAGACTATGTATATATAATATAAAATATATATTATATAACTATATCTACTTAATACGTACAAGTTAATAGACAGACCGCCTTATGATGCAACAATCGAGGGTGGTCTTTTCTTTGCCGTTTTTAGGCGGTTAAATTTAACGGGGTATATAAGTTGTCAAGGTCATAAGAAAAAGCCGAGAAAAGGGCAAAAGAATTTGTTTCCGTGAAGTTTATAGGTTCTTTCAAAAAGGAAAATCGCCTGTGGTGCTGGCGAGCCCGAAAAATCGCTAATTTTTGAAATCTGAAAAAAGGGCATTTCGTTACCATAGACGGAAAATTTAATACAAAGCAAACAAGGATGTGCAGAGCGTGAAAGAAAATCAATGCAGAGGTTACGCAGGGAACATCCCTGTTTATTGTTCACATGACAAAATAGTCGAGCTTTCGGAGCTCAAACCGAATCCGAAGAATCCGAACCGACATCCGGGAGACCAAATTGAGCTATTGGCAAAGGTGATTGAGGCTCAAGGTTGGAGGCAACCGGTGAAGGTTTCGACACGTTCGGGATATATAGTGAGCGGTCACGGGAGATATGAGGCAGCTTTATACCTCGGATGTCCCGTGCCTGTTGATTATCAAGACTATCCCAGGCGAAGCAGAGGAACTTGCAGACCTGCTTGCTGATAACCGCATTGCAGAAATGGCGGAAATGGATGAGGCAAAACTCAAAGACCTATTTGCAGACCTTGGGGACATGGATTTGTCTGCAGAGCTTGCAGGGTATACCGATGACGTTGTTTCGGCTTTAATGGATGCCGTGGAGGATGATACAGAGATTGTCGCAGAGGTGCCTTTTTCCGAAGTTCTTCGAGAGGAACACAATTACATCGTTTTGTATTTTGATAACGAGGTCGATTGGTTGCAGGCCGAGAGCTTATTTTCCTTGCAGACGGTGCAATCTTTGTCCACTCGGACAGATGGCAAGATGACAGCAGGGCAAGAGCGCAAAGGTGTCGGTCGAGTTCTCCGAGGTGCGGAAGCATTGGAGGCGATTCGCAATGCTCATTAGTGTAAATTGTCCGTCATATAAGCGACCAAAGGTTGAAACGCTCAAATACCTTCCGTTCTGCAAAGTTTGGGTGTGCGAGACGGAAGCAGAGGCGTATATCAAAGCGAATCCGGGCTTTGAGGAGAATATCATCCCTTGCAAGAAAGGAATACAAGGGAATTTATGCAGAATACGAAATCACATCCTCGACACCGAATTTGAATCGGGTGCGGATGTGGTTTTAATCATAGATGACGATATGAAGCACACGGCATATTATGAGAGCGAGCCGGGAAACACTTTCGGTTATAAGCGGCAATATGTAACGGCTGAGGATTTCTTGCCGTTCATCGAGAGATACAGCCGACTTTGTGCGGAGTTTGGCTTCAAGTTTTGGGGCATAAACTGCAACAAGGATGCGAGGAGCTATTCTCAACAAACACCTTTCTCGACGGTGTCATATATCGGCGGTCCTTTTCAATGTTTCTTGAGGGGGAATGAGTGCCGATATGATGAGGCGTTACCTCTCAAAGAGGATTACGATATGACATTGCAGAACTGCAACCTCTATCGAGGATGCTTGCGAGTGAATAAATATCATTACATCGTGAAGCAAGCGGAACAGCCGGGCGGATGCGCGACATACCGCAATTATGAGAGGGAAAAACAACAGCTTGAGGCACTTCGCAAGAAGTGGGGAAGTCGCATCGTCAAGATTGACCGAAGCAACAAGGGGAACAGCGCAAAAAAGAAGGTCAACATTGATTTCAATCCGATTATAAAGGTGCCGATTAAAGGCGTATGACATAAATTGCAAAGGAGGCGAGGGGAATGTCAGAAAAACAGAATTTGCAGGGCGCACAAGTTCTCGCAAAAATCTTCGGGGTTTCCACTCGCCGAATTGAACAGTTAAAAGCCGAGGGAATAATCAAGGGTGAGGGCAAGCCTACAAAGTATGATTTGCTCCCGACCATTCAGGCATACATCAAATTTCTTTCGGATAAAGCTTATGCAAGACAGAGAAAAGAAGATATAGAAGCTCTTGAGAAGCAGAAGCTTGAAAGTGAGGTCACAATCAGAAAGAGCAAGGCTGAAATTGCAAAGCTTGAGCTCAAAGAGATACAAGGCAAGATGCACAGGGCGGAGGATGTGGAGGCTATCTTCACAGACCACGTCCTTTTTTTACGCGGTTTGATGCTTGCGATGCCGAATAAGCTTGCAGTTGACCTTGCAGGGGAACACACGGCGGCAGAGCAGGCAGAAACGGTCAAACGAGAGGTTCACTATGTACTCAATCAGCTTGCGGATTATTGTTACGATGCAGAGGAGTATAAAAAGCGAGTAATGGCGCGGCAGGGTTGGGACACAGCTCAAGAAGGTGATACCGATGCAGGTTAAAAAGAGAGCTATTGACAAGACGGTAAGCGCGGCTTTTGCGAATTTCAAGCCTCCTGAAGATTTGACGGTTTCACAATGGGCGGCGAGGTACAGAGTTCTTTCTCGCGAGAGTTCCGCAGAGGCTGGACCGTGGAGAAACGAGCGCACACCTTACCTCGTCGAGCCTATGGATGCTTATACAGACCCGAGAGTTCGGCGTATTACTCTTGTCGCATCTTCGCAGGTCGGAAAGAGTGAGTTTGAACTTAACTGTATCGGGTATTCGATAGACCAGGACCCGAGCTCGTTGCTCTACATACAACCGAATATTGAGGATGCAAAGAAGTTCTCCAAGCGCAGGATTGCGCCGATGATACGAGATTGTCCGAGGCTCCGTGATAAGGTCGCGGCGGCAAAGGGAAGGGACAGCTCGAACACAGTTCAGGAAAAATCCTTCCCCGGTGGAGCTCTTTCGATTGTCGGCTCAAATTCACCATCGGCGCTTGCATCAACTCCCGTTCGGTGTGTTTTCGGTGACGAGCGCGACCGTTGGGCGTTATCGGCAGGAACAGAGGGCGACCCTTGGGAACTTGCGCGAAAGAGAACAACAACCTATTACAATGCAAAGCTTGTTGAGGTTTCGACTTGCACTATTCGCGGCTCCAGTCCGATTGCAGAGGCATACGATGAAGGAACTCGCGAAAAGTGGTGTCATCAATGTCCTCACTGCGGAGAGTTTCACGAGATAGATTTTGACGATATCAAGTTTGATTTCGATACCATAAAAAGCGGACACAAGACGGATTACAAGGTCAAAAAGGTTGAATGGTGCTGCCCTTCCTGCGGATGCTTATCCAGTGAGGCAGAAGTTCGGAGGCAGCCTGCAAAGTGGATTATGGAGAATCCTGCGGCATTGGAGATTCCGACAGGTGGACATCGTTCGTTTTGGCTCAACGGATTCGCTTCTCCGTGGCAACCGTGGAGCGAGATTGTTTATTCTTTCCTCAGAGCGAGGAAAGACCCTCGCAAATTGCAGGTTATTTACAATACGATGTTCGGCAAGCTTTGGGAAGAGCGCGGAGATTTGGAGGATGAAGAGGCATTCCTCGCAAGGCGAGAAGATTACGGAATACGCGAAGACGGAACACCGGTTGAACTTCCCGAGGGTGTGCTTGTTCTGACTTGCGGAGTCGATACCCAAGATGACCGCCTCGAGTATGAGGTTGTCGGGTGGGGTCATTACAAGGAAAGTTGGGGAATCAAAAAGGGTGCTATAATGGGCGACCCGAATGAGAATGATGTTTGGCTTCGGCTTGATGATGTCATCGACCATGTTTACAAGTTTGAGAATGGGCGAGGCTTAAAAATCTCGCTCACATTCGTTGACTCGGGCGGTCATAAGACACAGGCGGTGTATAAGCAATGCAGAGCGCGAGAAAACAGACGGGTTTTCGCGATAAAGGGTAGCAATCAGCACGATGCACCTCTCGCGAAACCGCCGAGCAAGGTCAACATCGTTGTTAACGGCAGAACGGTAGCACAGACAAGACTTTTCACAATCGGCGTAAATGCGGCAAAAGCAGACCTCTTAAAGGGTGCGCTGAAAGTGCTTGAGGCAGGACCGAAATACTGCCACTTTCCGAAGAATCCCGAAGCGGGATATGATTACGGATATTTTGTCGGTTTGCTTTCCGAGGTTGAGGAAAGAAAAATCGTCAATGGTCGGCAGGTTATCGGGTGGAAGAAGCTACCCGGACACGACCGAAATGAGCCTCTTGACATTCGCAATTATGCTTATGCTGCACTCAATGTCTTAAACCCTGATATGGATGCAGTTGAGCGCAGGCTTAAAGCTTTGAAAGAGGGAGGGACAGAGGCACATACACAGCAAACACCGAAAAAACGCCGTGGGATTGTCAAAAAGAACCTCGGCGGCGGTGATGATTGGTAAGGAGTGATTTTACAAAATGGCAAGCAAACAGGAATTGAAGGAAAGGCTTGAGTTCAGACGTGCGGCTCTTGCTTCGGCAAGGTCGGCATACATCGAATTGCTTAACGGACGAGTGAAGTCGTATTCAATCGGGGGGAGAAACCTCACAAGGTTCGACCTTCCTGAATTGAAAGCAACGATAAAAGAGCTTGAAAAAGAGGTCAGCGAGCTTGAGGGACAAGTGAACGGCAAGCCTCGCCGTCGTGCGGTGGGTGTCGTTATGCGCGATTGGTAAGGAGGAACAAAACGGTATGCTTACACAGAACATAACACTTTGCATCGGAGCGGGAGCTCACGGCAAAAAGGTAATTGTAAAATGCCACGATACGGGCGTTAATTTCTTCGTCAGGCTTGAAGTGTTCCGCCACAGACAGTGGAGAGATGTCCGAGAACCGTATGCCATCCCCGAAGGTTCAACGGCAATAATCAAGGTTGCAAAACCCGATAATACTTTCGTGTTGCAGGACGGCGAGATTATTGACAACGGAATTTATTTCAGAATGAATGAGCAAACCTTCACCGTTTCGGGAACTTCGAGAGCGGAGGTTTCTCTGTACGGAGAGAATGGACGCAGAATTACAACCGCATCTTTCATCATCGAGGTTGACGATGAGTGCATTTGTGATTGCGAAGAAGAATCCGAGACGTATGTTGACATTCTCGCCGAACAGATTCAGGCGGCAACCGAAGCGGCAGACAAGGTCGCAGAGGATGCGGCTGCAGGAAAGTTTAACGGAGCTGACGGCAAAGACGGTAAGGACGGCAAAGACGGAGAACCCGGACCGCAGGGCGAAAAAGGTGAGAAGGGCGACAAGGGAGATAAAGGCGACAATTACATTCTAACTGAAGAAGACAAGCAGACCATTGTTGATGATGTTCTTGAAGAGATAGGCGATATCAGTACGAAAGAA
Source organism: Eubacteriales bacterium (assembly GCA_045636865.1). Classification (GTDB taxonomy): domain Bacteria; phylum Bacillota; class Clostridia; order Oscillospirales; family JAAYXM01; genus SIG480. The sequence goes on along the minus strand of JAZTYJ010000016.1, from coordinate 120,965 downwards.
GCAGTATTATTCACAGAACAAACGCTTACCGATGAACAGAAAGAACAGGCAAGGGAGAACATAGGGGCAAGCGATTCGGATTTGTTTGAAAATTACACCATACCGGGCAAAAACTTCTTGAATCCTACTACCGTAACACTCGGCAAATACATCAAACCTAAAACAGGAGCACTTGCCACGGGCGCGAGCTATTATACTTCGGATTTTATCCCCGTAGAGGTGGGTAAAACGTACACGTTGCAAGCAAGACTATACACTAAACTTTTAACAATTGGCTTCTTGGCTGCTTTTAATGCTAACAAGGAAGTTATAGCAAGCGCGGGGGTGGATACTATAACACAGTACACCGTGCCCGAAGGAGTTGCATTTATTCGTTTCTCAAACTCAAATGTCAACACAGTTGAAGCAATTGCAAATTCTCATATGTTTGTTGCTTCCGATGTTTTAACAGACTTTGAGCCTTACACAGAAGGAGTTAAAAAAACAGTATTAAAACCGGAGCATCACAATGACGAGCATATCAAAGCACTCATTGAAGAACAGGGAGTAGCAAACACGGTTGACGCGTATTTGCCGAAGCATATTTATTGTGCAGTTGGAAGAACGGTAGAACTTTACAACAAACAAGTATGCTTACAAGCTGAAAAATTGCATATGCAATGGACTTGTAGAATCGGCAAAGCACTCAAGAGAAAATTCAGTATTACCGGCACAGACGGACTTATCGGAGACTACCTGCTTTCGTTGAAAATATACAACGACAACAAAGACGTTGTATGGGAAGGAAGTACAACACTTCACGTTGTGTCGAATGTCATAAGTGGCTCATATTCTGTTTGTCCCATTGGAGATAGCTTGACAAATCAGAAACGATGGATGCCCGAAATTGTTAATCTCTCCGACGAAAAAATCTCTTTTGTGGGTTCATATTCGTGGGGAGGCAAAGATGCAGACGAAGAAAATCGCCACGTAGGACACGAAGGACGTTCAGGATTCTCGGCGGCGAGTTATATTGGCGGAAAACCATACACATATGGCGGCGGAACTGAAACGGAGCATAATATCTTTTGGGATGGTTCTCGTTTTAATTGGTCGACATACAAGACGGCTACAGGACTTGTGCCTGATGCAGTACAGATATTTTTAGGAACTAACGGTCTGGCAGACGATAACGCGACAAATGCAGGATACATCAAGCAAATGGTTGATTATATAAGGCAGGACGACGCAAGCATTCCGATTTTTGTTGTAAATACCATATACTGCGGAACACAAGATGGAATCGGAGTACAGCAAAATTCCGACGGATATTCTACTACATCAGGAAAGTGGAAGTATAACGAAGATTTAAAAATTATGAATCTTATGCAGACGTTGGATGCTCTCGTTGATAGCTATAGCGGTGTTTATATGATAAACCTTGCATTAACACACGATAGCGAAAATAATTTCGGGGCGGTTGAAACACCTGTCAATCCTCGCGCTGCACAAAAAGAGCTGATGCCTGTTGAATCTATACATCCGCAAACGCAAGGATATTTCCAGATGGCAGACGTGATGTTTAGCGTTATGGCTTCGGCATTTGGTGGGTAACCTTTCCAAAATATAAAAGGCGGTGAAAGCATGAAAGCAACTCAATGTGGAGGCGGAAAGATATATTCTTTCGCGTTGTCTGAAATTGAATACATCGGCTATTTCTACGGCACAAACGGCAATGAAGACATCAGGGATGCTTATACTCGCATATCGAAAGAAAGAGGCAAACAACCCGATTTCTTTATGAATGCAGAACTGTTTGACTTTAGTTCAAGAAAAGCGGCAAGCGATGTTGTCGCAAACGGCAAAATACACCGTTTGACAGAGGGGTATGGTATAGCCTTCCCCGAAAATAAAACGGCTGTATTTTCGTACAAGAACAACGTCAATGCAAAGGATTATATCGGTGCTTATCCTCTTCTTGCAAAAAATGGCGCAGAGCATATTCAAAATCCTGCAGGCATCACGGGAACTCGAGGAAGAACGGCTCTCGGTCTTGATGGAAAGAACTTATATGTTGCCCTTGTTCCCGATAAAAACGGAGTTACACTTTCAACATTGCGGAGGGCATTTCTGACGGCAGGTGCAAAAGATGCAATCAACCTTGACGGAGGCGGCTCTACACAGTTTTATGCTCCCAAAGGCAATTATTTCACAGGAAGAAAAGTGAGAGGCTTTATCGGTGTGTGGAGGAAGAGCAATAGTGAAGATTCTCTCAAATTAACACCGGACGTCCGCGTCGTTAAGGTAAGAACAAACTTGCGCATCAGAACATCGGCAAGCTTGCTTGGAAAGGTTGTCGGAAGGCTCTATGACGGTGATATGGTAACCGTTCTTGAAGAAAAGAAAGGTTGGTGCAGGATTTCAAGCGGATGGGTAAGTTCGGCTTATCTTGTGAAATAGTCATCACAAACACGGTTGACCGCCTTTTTTAAGGCTTCAACATAGACCGTCAACGGGGGCGGAGTGTTAGCTCCTTTGGCTCCGTTCCTTTGACGGCAACTAAATGGAAAGGAGGTAATTACAATCGAAAATGTTCAGGTAAAAAGAGAAAATGTGCGCTCGGTTCAGATGAAAGGCTACAGCTATGCAGGAGCGAGCTACACGAAGAAAAACCTCAAGGGGTTCAAGGTGGAAAGCGGAAGCCCTGCCGAGGATATAAATTCCAACAATTACACCTTGCGACAGCGTTCAAGAATGCTTTACATGAGCGCACCGATTGCGGCGGCGGCATTGAAGCGACAGAGAACAAACATCATCGGTGCAGGGTTACGGCTCAAGTCAACGATTGACCGTGATGTTCTCGGCCTCACGCAGGAGCAGGCTGAAGCTTGGCAAAGACATACTCAAGCCGAGTTTGCTTTGTGGGCGCAGAGGAAACAGGCTTGCGATGCAACGGGGGTAAATAACTTTTACGGTATGCAACAGCTTGTCGCTCTTGCCTATCCGATGAGTGGAGATGTTTTTGCGCTTATAAAGAGAGCAGAAACAACGGATTTGATGCCGTATTCTTTGCGCTTGCATATCCTTGAAGCGGACAGAGTAAGAACTCCTGACACGGCAACGGCATCGGGCGTGTATAACAATCCGATTTTGACTTCGCTGACAACGGCAAAGCTCAAGAACGGTCATTACATCTATGACGGCGTTGAGGTGGACAAAAACGGCGCAGTTGTTGCTTACCATATAGCAAATACCTACCCGAGGGAATTTGGCACAGAACCGACCAAATTCGTCCGTGTAGAGGCATACGGAAAGGAAACGGGACTTCCGAACATTCTCCACATTATGGACACGGAGCGACCGGAACAGTACAGAGGAGTTCCTTACCTTGCACAGATAATCGAGCCGATGCTTCAGATGCGGAGATATACAGAGGCGGAAATTTCGGCTGCAATCGTGCAGTCGTTTTTTACTGCCTTTATTACTTCCGAAAAAGAGGCTGAGGATGTTATCGGAAATGAAGTCGGAGGAGACGGAGTTCAGGAAGCAAGCCGCGACCCGAATGAGTATGAAATGGGTATGGCAACAATCAACTTGCTCGAACCGGGCGAAGATGTTAAGTTCGGAGCTCCGACACATCCGAATACGGGTTTTAATGTGTTTATGCGGTCGATATGTGAGCAGGTAGGCGCTTGTCTTGAAATGCCTGCCGATTTGCTCCTGATGTCGTTTAATTCAAGCTACAGCGCAAGCCGTGCGGCATTGCTTGAGGCTTGGAAAGCTTTCAGGATGCGCCGAGAGTGGATTGCGGACGATTTCTGTAAACCTGTTTATGAGATTTGGCTTACAGAGGCGGTTGCAAGGGGCAGAATTTCAGCTCCCGGATTCCTGACAGACCCGATTATTCGTCAGGCATACCTCGGCAGTGAGTGGATAGGACCGTCTCAGGGACAGCTCGACCCGACAAAGGAAGTCGCGGCGGCGGTTACTGCAATACAGAACGGACTTTCAACACACGAGGCAGAATCTGTCAAGCTCAACGGTTCGCAGTTCTCCGCAAATGTGGATAAACTCGCTGTTGAAAATGAGCTCTTGAGGCAGGCAAACGGCGGTCAGCTCGAACCGAGCAACCCGATACCGATTGAAGAGAAAAAAGAAGAGGAGGAAGAAAACGAAGATGAGTAAGATTCGTGGCGCGGAAATCCTCAAACCTTACAACATCGTTGTAAATGATGAGGACAACAGCGCAGAAATCAATATGTACGGCGAAGTCGTCAAAACTCTCCCTCGCGATTGGTGGACGGGAGAACCTATTCCCGGCAATTTCATCGCTCAGGATGAGTTTTTGAAAGACCTTGACGAGCTTGCAGGAAAGGACAATATCACCGTTCATATAAACAGTGTAGGCGGCGACCTTTATGCAGGACTTGCGATTTATAATCGCCTCAAAGGGCTTGCGGCGAATGTCGTTACCGTCAATGACGGTTTGGCGGCATCGGCAGGCTCTTTGATTTTTCAGGCGGGTAATGTCCGCAAGATGAATGCAGGTTCAAACCTTATGATTCACGGTGCGGCAGGGTTCTTGTATGGATATTATCAGGTGCAGGACTTGAAATCTGCGATAAAACAGCTTGAGGCACACAACAAGGCGGCAATCAATGTCTATGCAGAAGCATCGGGCAGAGATTCCGCAGGAATCAAGACACTTGTTGACCGTGAAACTTGGATGACGGGTGCTGAAGCCGTAACAGAAGGCTTTGCAGATGAGGTCATCGGAGAAGAGGCACAGCCCATCGATATGAAACTCTCTCCCGATAAAGCAACGATGATGGTTAACGGTTACCCCGTAGCGGCTCGTTGCATCGGCAAAATACCCGAAAACATCCCCGTAATGACAGAGGATGAGTGGAACGAGATGTCCACACCGAAAGACGGCGAAGAAGCCGTTATCGACAGTATGCAACCGGCAGAGCCGATTGACATAAATACACAAAAAAATGGAGGTACAGAAGAAATGGCAGAAATCAAAAACCTTGAAGAGCTTCGCGCGGCTTATCCCGAGCTTATAGATTCGGTAGAAAATGCAGCGCAGGCAAACGGACGCGATGCAGAGCGCGAGAGAATACGCGGCATCGAGGCTATCGAGACTGCAATCGGCGATAAGGCACTTGTAAACAGTGCAAAATACGGCGAGCAGCCTATGACAGCAGAACAGCTTGCTTTTGCGGCTATGAAGGCTCAGGCAAGCATCGGAGCAAATATGCTCACACAGATGAACGCGGACAACGCGGCAAGCGGTGCAGAAGGGGTTGAGGCAACACCTGCAGAACCGCAGGAAACAGACGATGACAAGGCTGAAGCAGTTCTTGTCGGCGCAGTAAATAAAGTTAAGGAGGATAAGTAATTATGGCAATTTACAACGAAAAAATCGGCGAATGCAAGGCTGACAACCTTATCGCAAATCTCAATGTCAAGCAGATTACACAGAGCGTAACAATCAAGTCGGGTGCAGGCGAGCTTGAGAGAGGAACTCTTCTAGGTCTCGGTTCAGACGGCAAGGCAGTAAAGTTCGGCACTGCTGAAGGTCTTACAGCATTCGGCATCCTTTGCGATGCAGTTGATGCAACAAGCGCAGATGCAGTTGCAGAGGTTTATGTTGCAGGCGTATTCAACAAGAATGCTCTTATTCTTGAGGGTGAACTTGCGGCAGCAGACATTCTGGCACTTCGCAACGGTGGAATTTTCCTCGAAAATTCTGTTCAGTAATTAAAGGGAGGTTTTGAAACTATGAACATTTACAAGACAAAAACAATGCTTGCAGCTATCAAGCAGATGATTCCGGTCACATCTTTCCTTCGTGACCGCTATTTCCCGTCATCCGCAGGGGATATGTTCCCGACAGAAGAGGTCCTTGTCGAGTATAAGGATGCAACAGGCAATAAGCTTGCTCCGGTCGTTCTTCCGCGCAAGGGTGGCGTTTCCATTGAGCGTGAAGGTTACTCAACAAGCAAGATGGTTCCGCCTCTTGTAGCACCGAGCAGACCGCTTACAATCGATGACCTCAACAAGAAGGGCTTCGGAGAGGCTCTTTTCTCTGACCGCACACCGGCAGAAAGACAGGCTGAAATCCTTGTTCAGGATTTGGCTGATTTTGATGCAATGATTACAAACCGCGAGGAGTACATTGCTTCAAAGTGTATGTTTGAGAACGGCTACATCCTCAAGCAGTATGCAGACAAGTACGGCGAGGGTGAGTTCAAGGAATACAAGCTCAAGTTCTATGAGGGTGAGGAAAATTCTGCTGAATATGCTCCGGGTGCAATGTGGAATGAAGGAACAGCAGACATCCTTGCAGACCTCTTCATTATGGCTCGTATGCTCACAACAAAGGGCAACAATGCGAGTGAGGTTCTCGTCGGTTCAGATGTTGCAGATGCTCTTATCGGCAATGCAAAAATCAAGGAACTTTTCGACATCAAGAATTACAACCTCGGTGAGATTGCTCCGGCAGCTCTTCCGCAGGGTGCAGCTCGTCTTGGTCGCCTCAACATCAGAGGAAGAGTGCTTGACATCATCACTTATGACGGTACATATGTCGATGAGGAATCAGGCGAAGTCAAGAGCTTTGTTCCTGAAAAGAGCATTTGTGTAACTGCACCGGGCGCAGGTCGCGCACTTTACGGATGTGTTACACAGATGGAGCAGGAAGACGGACAGTGGCATTCATACATGGGCAAGCGCGTTCCGCGTTACTGGGCTGACAAGGACGGTCGTGAGCTTACTGTTTCAAGCCGTCCGCTCTTCGTTCCGAAGACAAAGGATACATTCATCACGGCAACCGTTCTCGGTTAAGTCGTGAACAAGTGAAAGGAGAAATAAGTCAATGATTAAGATGATTCGTGGCGTTTTCGGGTTACCCGTCAACGGCATCGTTAAGGCGATGGATAAAAATTCCCCTCCGTTTGAGGCAAGTGCAGAGCAGGAAAAGAGACTCGTTGCGCGTGGTTTCGCAGAGTATGTTGACGGCGTTGATACTTCAGCGCCTATCGGCTTTGATGAAACACCTCCCGAGGAGTTTGAAGAACTCCCCGAACTTCCTGAAGGAGTAACAGCAATTCCTGAATACAGCGAAGATATGAAGCAGTCAGAACTTCGCAAAATCGGAGAAATGTGCGGATTAACTTTCAAGGTCGGAATGACCAAGAAAGAAATGGTTGCTGCTCTTGATGCTCATATCGAGGCAAATATGGTCGAAGGTGATGAGCTTGAGGAAGAGGACGAAACTCCCGAATTTGATGCATCCGAGGCGGTGCAGTAATGAGCTTCAAGGATATGGTTGCGGAAGACATCAAGGGTGTCTTCCTCGACCTTGAAACCTTCGGAGAAACCCACAGAGTTGAGGGGAAAGATATTCCGATTGTCATAAGCAACGATGAACTTGTAAAAAGGCAGGGCGGTAACGATTTGGCAGTTGCAGAGAGCGGGACACTGTTCTATGCAAGCGCGGAGGATTTACCGCCGCGCCGTTCACCGAATCAGAGCCTCAATGTTGACGGTAGAGAGTGCATTATTGATGCTTGGCAGGTTGAGGACGGCATCGCAATCATCGTTCTCCGTGAAACAATCGTCGGATAGGAGGCGGGAAAATGTCTGTTGTAAGAGTTATCGACACGCTCACCGAGTGGGCGAAAGAGAACATCTGCGAAAAGATAAAGCTTAAAGTTCCGCCTCTTAACGAGGAGGCAAACGATGCAGGGTATGAGTACGAACTTGCAACCCCTACAGCTTTCGGGATGTATGTTCCGACCTCTGAAAAGCTCCCTCCGAATGTCAAATCTCCGTTTCCTTCGCTTTGTGTCCGTGTCATCAAGGGGCAGGACAATCTGTCGGAGGGTGAGGGGTTTGTCAATGTGCAGTTGTGTTTGTCCACTTGGGACACGGGACTTCACGGCAAGGATATCTTTCATCCTGACGGAGAGAAAGGCTTCAAAAGGTGGACGGGTGCTGATGCTGATGCCTATTTCAAGCGCAACGGTGAGGGTTGGCGCGATGCTTGGAACTTCCTTGATATTGCGCTCCGAGCAGTCGAAAGCGTTACGAACATCGGAGGTTATGTCATTGACCGAAACACGCCTATTGAGTTCGGACCTCTCACAGAGCAGGAATCAATTCCTGACTTATACCCGTTTTGGTTCGCGTGGGTATCTTTTCGCGTAAATTATCCGCTTGTGCGGTATGTAAAAGATTCAGAAAATTTCCTATAAGGAGGTAAAAAGGTTATGTCCGAATATAAGCACGGTACATACGGCGAGTATGCCGAGAGTGTGGGCAGAGTCAGCACTCCAGCCTCAACAACCGTCGTATATGTAGGAACTGCACCGGTCAACCTTGTAAGGGGCTATAAGGCTTATGTCAATGCTCCCGTCAAGCTTGTTGATTTCGGCGCAGTAAAAAAATATATGGGATATAGCGACGATTGGACAAAGTTCAGCCTTTGCGAGGCGTTCAAAGCTCACTTTGACAACCTTGCAGGCAATGTCGGTCCGATTGTTGTTATCAATGTTCTCAATCCTGATGAGCATAAGAAGGCGCAGGCTACAACAAAGGCTCTCACCTTTGTAAATGGTCGCGCATCAATCGAGAGCGACACAATCATTCTCGATACTCTTGTTCTTGCAGATAAGGTTGAGGGTGAAGATTTCGAGGTCAGCTATGATTTCAGCAAGGGTCTTGTTGTTATCAGCAGCATCGGCGAAGAAATCACGGGTTCTGTAAATGCGACCTATTCCGAGGTTGATACTTCCCTTGTTATTGCAGATAACATCATCGGAGAAGTAACAGACGGAGGCGTTTATTCAGGTCTCGGATGTGTTGAACTTGTATATAACGAGCTCGGTCTCATTCCGAACATTCTTCTTGCTCCCGTATGGGGTGAGAAACCCGAAGTTTATAAGGCAATGCTCAAGGCTGCATCAAAAATCAACAAGCATTGGGATGCATTCGTATATGCCGACATCCCGATTGTTGACGGTGGAACAAAGGTCGATACCATTGATGCCGCAATCAAGTGGAAAGCGGACAACAACTATACCGATGCTTTCAGCAAGGTATTTTGGCCGCAGAACACTTACGACGGTAAGCAGTATCACGCTTCGGTTCTCGGAGCTTGGAGAACAATGCTCGTCGATGCTACACACAACGGCGTACCGATGGAAACTCCGTCAAATAAGGCAGTTCCGGTTTCATCTCATTACTTCGGTGAGGGAAGCACAAACCGTGGCTTTGACCAGTCAAGAGCAAACAAACTCAATGCAGAAGGTATTACAACTACTGTATATTGGGGCGGTCAGTGGGTGCTTTGGGGACCGCATACGGCGGCATATAAGCACGGCTCAAAGATGGACAATCGCAACATCTTTGACAACTCTGTCCGTATGGCGATGTATGTTTCCAACAGTTTTCAGGAGGAACACGCTCTCGTCATTGATGCTCCGATGACAAGAGCAATGGCTGATACCATTCGCAACCGTGAGCAGGAGAAAGCAGATGCCCTTGCGGCAATCGGTGCGCTCATCGGAACTCCTGTTGTCGAGTTCAGAGAGAGCGAGAACAGTATGGCAGACCTTGTTGAGGGCAACTTCACTTGGTACACCAAGAACACTCCGACTCCGCCGTTCAAGAGTGGAACACTCCGCGTTGCTTACACAACAGAGGGATTTGAGAGCTTCTTTGAGGGAGGTGCTGAATAATGAGCAAGTTCGTAAACATTTGCGGTCCTGTTGTCGGTGATACCGTATATTGCGACAACAAGCTTGTTGCTCGTGATGTCGCGGTTACACTCCCGGAGATTACTCCGATGACTGCCGATGTTCAGGCAATGGGAACACTCTCGCTCCCGATTTGGCAGCTTCTTGAGCACATGGAGGCGGCAATCACCAAAATCGGTGTTGATGAAGGCTTGAGAGCACTTATAAAACCCGATATGAAACCCCTTGAGATTCGTTGGGTGCATACCGTAACGGATGCAAACGGCAATACTCGCAATGTAGGTTGCAAGGCTTTTCTCAAGGGCGTTCCGAACAAGATTCCGGGCGTTGGTTTAGAGGTCGGCTCTGCAAGCGAAGGAGAGGTAACAATCGGACTTACCCGCTTTGCACTTTTCGTTGACGGTGCGGAGATGTGGGAAATCAACCGTCTTGCAGGTATCATCCGCATTGACGGCAAGAACTATGCTGACATCGGCTCTATGCTCTAAAAAACAAAATATACAGACCAAAACCCCACTGTTTTGACGGTGGGGTTTTTCTGTAAATAAAAACAAAGGAGATTTTACAATGAACGGTACACTCAAACTCGATACCCCGATAACGATAAACGGTAAGCAGTACACAGAATTTGAATACAACCCGTTGAAGATTACGGCGGCGCAGTTCTCGGAGGCTTGCGCAAAAGCTTCTGCGATGACGAAATCGAGAACGGTTTCTTTTACTTTTAAGCAGACCGACACGGCACTGCATTTATATCTCGGAATGATGGCGATTATAGCTGTTAATCCTGAGATTGACATTGCAGACCTTGAGAGAATCGAGGGATATGATGTTCTTGAGCTTACGGATATCGGAATGCTTTTTACTTACAGGAGGTGGGCGGAACCCTCCAAGGAAAACAGCTCCGCAGAGCAGTCAGAGAATACAGCCGACACTTCAACACAAGCATCCGAGATGTCGGAGGAATGAGGCTGATTGACTTTTTGACCGAATACGGTGAAGCCGTAGAGGATGCAAAGGAGCAACAGAATAAAAATCCGAAAAACAGCTACAAGGCTGTAAAAACTTACAGACCAAAACGCCATAGGTAGGAGGTGTTGCTATGGCAGAGGGGAAGGGTAAAGTCCTTCAGACCATAATTGACATTTCCGGCGAGATTAGCCCTACTTTAGGAAAGTCGCTTGAAGGTGTTACGAAAAAGCTTGAAGGCGTTAATCTCAAAGCTCTTGCGGCAGGCGCGGCAATCGGTGGAATAGCGGCAGGAACTGCCGTTATGGTCGGAAAGAGCGTGAAATATCTCGCAAAGCTCGGAGATGAGTACAATTCGGCAATGAATGACATTGCCGCATCAACGGGGCTTGCAGGTGACGAACTCGCAGGAATGGGCGATGTCATCAAGGATGTTTATGCAAGCAACTTCGGTGAGAGCATGGGAGATGTTGCAGGAGGCATTGCTGAAATCCACAAAATGACGGGGCTTGTCGAGGAAGAGCTCGCGGCAACAACAAAGGGTGCTTATGCACTCTCTGACACATTCGGTTATGAGGTTTCAGAAAGTGCGAGAGCCGCGAAAGCGATGATGACAAACTTCGGCGTGAGTGGCGAGGAAGCTATGGGGCTTATTGCCGCAGGAGCGCAGAACGGTCTCGACTATTCGGGAGAGCTTATAGACAGCATCAACGAATATTCTGTTCAGTTCGCAAAGCTCGGATTCTCGGCTGATGATATGTTCAACATCTTCCAAGAGGGCGCAGATTCAGGCGCGTGGAATCTTGACAAGGTCGGCGATGCGGTAAAAGAGTTCTCCATTCGTTCTATTGACGGTTCAAAGGGAACAACCGAAGCATTTGAAGCTCTCGGCTTGGATGCAAAAAAGATGATGAAAACCTTTGCTGCAGGCGGTGAAGATGCTTCAATCGCTTTTCAGGGTGTCCTCACATCCCTTATGGATATGGATGACCAAGTTAAGCGCGATGAAATCGGCGTAAAGCTTTTCGGTACTCAATGGGAAGACTTGGGAACGGAAGCAATGGCGGCTATGGCGGACATTACGAATGAGGCATACAACACAGAGGATGCGCTCGGAAAGATAAATTCCGTCAAGTACAACAACATCGGTGCGGCTTTTGAGGGAATCAAGAGGCAAGCGGAAGTTGCTCTCTTGCCGTTGGCTTCAACGATTGCAAATGCTTTTACACAAATTGCCCCCGTTATAGGCGATTTGTTTACACAGCTCGGACCTGTTATTGAGCAGGTCACGGCTGATGCGATGCCGTTTATAACAGAATTTATCGGCGGCATTATGGAATTTTTGCCTCAGGTTATGCCGATGATTTCAGAACTTGCAGGGGCGATTTTACCCTTGCTTTCGCAGTTCGTGTCGATGCTCTTGCCTCCGCTTCTTGAAATGGTAAGGCAGTTGATGCCATTTGTTATTGATATTGTGCAGACATTATTGCCTCCGCTTGCGGAAATCCTGATGACAATTTTGCCGATTCTTACGGAGCTTATGAGCGCAATTTTGCCTCCGATATTAAAGTTGATAAAGGGTCTTTTGCCAATACTCAAACCGATTGCGGATGTTCTCGCAACAATTGTCGGTTGGATTGCAAAGGTTGTCGGATGGGTTGCAGACGGCTTGACTTGGGTTGTTGACCTCGTATTTGGTGGTGGAGATGAGGACATAGCAAAAGCAAATGTCAAGGGTTATGCAACGGGCGGTTTGACGAACGGTTTATCAATCGCAGGTGAAGACCCGCGCTACCCAAATGAGTGGGTTCTTTCTTTGAATCCAGCATACCGCGCTCAAAACCTTTCATATTGGGCGCAGGCGGGAAGGATGCTCGGTGCTGATGTTTCAGACTATACGCTCGGAGCTTCGGGCGGTGGAACATCCGTCAACCTCGGAGGCATATCCTTTGCTCCGAATATCACAATCACGGGTAATGCGGACAAGGACAGCATTATGGAGGCAATCGAAGAGGAATATCCCGAGTTTATTGATATGCTTGAGGAATGGTTCTCACGGAGAGGGGTTACGGTATATGGCTAAAATTCATAAAACGGTGCAGGGCGACACATTTGATGCGCTCGCCTTGCATTATTTTGACGAAGAAACCCTTGCGAGCGAAATTATTCAGGCAAACCCCGATTATTGCGATGTGCTCATCTTCGATGCAGGTGTTGAGCTTATCATTCCCGATGAGCCGGATGTTAAGCTTCCCGAAACTCTTCCTCCTTGGAGGCGAGATGAATGATTGAAATATTCTACAAGGGTGTGGATATCACGGAAAGCGTATCAATCAATCGTTGCTGGCACGATATGTATGCAGGGGAACAGAGCGACACTCTTTTCCTTCGTGCAAATGATACGGAGAGGCTTTGGGACAATTGGTCTCCTGCTACGGGGGATGAAATCAAGGTTCAATACGGCGCAATCGGAACGGGAGTGATGTTTGTCTCTTCCGCGATACCGAAGAACGGCACTTATGACATCACGGCGCAGGCGGCTCCTGCTTCGTGTTTTGAGAAAAAACACAAGGCATGGCAGAGGGTTCGGCTCTTGCAACTCGGAGAAGAGATTGCAAGGCGAAACGGTCTCGGTTTTGCGAGTTATGGCGTGAATGATGCTCTCTATTCCTACATAATGCAAAACGGAGAGGGAGATTTGCAGTTCTTGAGCCGCAGGGCGGCTTTAGAGGGGGTTTCTGTGGCTGTTTATGATAAGAGGCTCATTATGTATGCCGAGGCATATATGGAGGCTCAAACGCCTGCAGAAGCTCTTGAGGTAACGATTGATGCAGATTACAAGTACATCGACAAGAGCGCAGAGCTTTACGGCTCTTGCATAGTGGAGAACGGAGCGTTTTCGGGAAGATTCAGCGCAGGGAACGGAAGTTCAAGGATATATCGTCCTTCAGCTTCTTTCGGTATTGTTGGAAGTAATGACGAGGCGGAGAGATTCGCAAAGAACTTACTTCGCAAGGCGAACAAAGATTGCTACGGCGGATATGTTTATTCCCGTATTATGCCGGGGTATGCGGCAGCATCTACCGTGGAACTTCAGAACGCACGCGCTCCGTCTTGGGATGGCTCTGTTTTCCTGCATCATATCCGCAATGATTACGGCAAGGGAAAAAGCAAGGTGTTTTTCCGCCGACCATTGGAGGGATATTGATGATAAACAAGGGTAAAATTTCGACGGTTCTGCAGGACGGAAAAATGGTGACAATCAAACCTTATGCAGGTGAGGTTGTTACAGCTCCGCTTGTAGTTCCGTTTTTTCTTTATGGAGCATTGCCTGTCGGTTTGGAGGTTGTTTATACAACATTCCCTGACGGAACGGGCATTGTTCTTGCGAGAATGGATGGCGAGTTCAACAGAAAGATTCCCGGCTCTGTCGAGGTTGAGGGAACATTCAAGGCATCAGATGTCAAGACATCGGTTGCTTCGTTCAATTCGCACAAACATCCGCATCCATACGGACAGACCGGCACACCTGAATAATTCAAAAGGGGGAATGACTTATAAAATATCAAGCAAAATGGGGAAAGAAAGGGTTTCTTGTTTCCCCGACAAAAATCGTTCCTCTTGAGGACTTAAAAACCGGAGTGTCGATGAAGTCTGACAGCAAGAACGATACGAGCGGGAAGAAACCGACCAACACACGAGGAACAGAAACAGAGAAAATCAGCTTTTCGACGACATACCTTCGAGCGGCAGGGGTTGACCCCCGGGCACAGTATGAGGAATGGCGCGGAGAGGTGGGGAAATCCTACCCTCTGTATGTCGGAGGGGAGCGGTTCGGACCTGCAAAGGTGGAGTTGACCTCAGTTGATATAGCAGAGAGCATACTTTCACCGAGTGGGGTGTTTCTGAAGCTCAGGCTTTCGTTGACATTCACCGAGGACACAACCTCGAAAAACTCAACCTCAACCCGTAAAACAACGACAACGAGTTCAAGTTCTTCCAGTTCAGCAAAGGCGGCGGCGAAATACAAGGAAACCGTCGCGGCGAAAAAAGAGGCGATGAACGCGACCGCTTCAAAATCAGATAAGGCAGAGAAGAAAACAAGCGGAGGCGGAAAAGGGGGAGGCAGCAGATGAGAGCAAGCGGAAACGGCGATGTGAGTGTTTGCGTGAACAACCTTTTGCGGACATTCAGGGGGGAAGTTCCTTACGAGCGAGTTAAGGGGTTAGACCCTCGACTTATAGACAGACCTCTCGAGGATGTGGAGCTTGACATTCAGCAGGATGCGGAATGGCTCCTCGAAAATTATGAGCCTCGCGCAGTTGTTGAGGGTGTTTCTGTTGAACAATCTGAGGAAGTGAATGGCGGGTTTGCTGTACTCGCAAAAATCAAAGAAAGGGAGAGTTGACGAATGGCAGAAAATATAAATTTCATAAGCACCGACAGCGCGGAAATCTATTCCGATGTTGTCAGCTCGCTTATGGAACACTGCAACGAAGCCTTATATCCGGGCGATGAACGGCGCATCTTTGCCGAGGGTCTTGTTTCGGTGTTTGTGGCGATGTTCAGCTTGCTCAATGACCGAGCAAAGCAGAAGTTATTGCAATATGCACGCGGTACAGTCCTTGACGAAATCGGCAAGCGAGTTCGCGTTGAAAGATTACAACCTGCATACGCTTCGGCAACCTTCAGGTTCACGACTTCGGCGGTTGTAGCTGAAAACATTGTCATTCCCGAGGGAACGAGAATCACAACGGATGGCAGTGTGTATTTTGAGACCAAAGAGGCGGCTGTTCTCCCTGCCGGTAGCACATTCCTTGACATTGAGGGTGTGTGTATTTCGGGAGGTTCGGAATATAACGGCTTCACGGTGGGAGCAATCGCAACACTTGTTGACCTCATCCCGTACATTGCAGGGGCGGTCAACATTACAGAAAGTGTCGGAGGAGATGACGGAGAGCCGTACACAGAGGAAGGGGACAACCGTTACCGTGAACGAATCCGCCTTGCTCCTGCTTCTCAATCCACGGCAGGACCTGAAGAGGCTTACCGCTATTGGGCATTGAGCGCAGACTCCGACATTATAGATGTCGCTATTGATTGTCCTGAAGATGCGCCGAACACGGTCAATATATATCCGCTTATGAGAGGCGGAGAGATGCCCGATGAGGACACTTTGCAAAAGGTGCTTAAATCGGTAAGCGCGGACAATCGCAGACCGATGACGGACTTTGTGCAGGCTCTCGCACCGAATCAGGTTGATTATGCGATTGAACTCAAATACTATTGCACGCGAGAGGATGAGCCGTTGCTCATTCAGGCAATCGAGGGTGATGGCGGTGCTATTGATAAATATATCGAATGGCAGAGCGGAGCACTTGCGAGGGATATTGACCCCGACAAGCTACGTGAGTTTATGTTCAAGGCAAGAGAGGAAAGCGGTGCAAGCGGTTCTCTCCGTATGGACATAAAGAGTCCGACATTCTCGGAACTCTCGAAGATGCAGACGGCAGTTCTTTCGGGTGCGCCCGTTGTATCGTATGAGGTGGTGGATTGATGAAACTTGAAAACATAGAGTTCATTAAGCTTTTACCTCAATTTATGCGCGAGGACGGAGCTGTTCAGGGGTTGGCGGCGGCAGTGGACAAAATCATCCCTGCAGTTGCGACACGAATCAAAACGGCTTCGACTTGGGATTGTATCGACAAATTGAGTGAGGCGGAGCTTGATGCTCTTGCTTGGGAACTCAACATCTATTGGTATGATTTCGGTGCAGACATTGCGATAAAACGGGAACTTGTAAAAAACAGCGATATGGTTCATCAGTCGCTCGGCACAAAATGGGCGGTTGAAAACATCATCAAGACATACTTCGGGAGCGGACATATTGAGGAATGGTTTGAGTATGGGGGAGAACCGGGACATTTCCGCGTTTATTCCTCGAACCCGACCGTTTCAAACGAGAGGCTTCTTGAGTTTGTTTCTTTGCTCAACAAGGTCAAGAGAGCGAGTGCAAAGCTTGACGGCATTTATTTGACACTCACAGGCGAACTTATCCTTGCAGGGGGTGTTGCTATGCACGAGGCCTCGATTGAACGATACGAAGCAAAGACGGCAACGATTTAAGGAGGTTTGAATATGGGAAACTTCTCAAATTTGGCAATTACAGAAAAGGGGCGGAGTCTTCTTGCCGATGTTCAGGCAGGCGGTGAACTTGATGCAACACGGCTTGTAATGGGTAGCGGTGATATTCCTGCAGGCAAGACCTCCGCAACGATGACGGATGTTGTTTATCCGGTCATCAATATAGAAATCTCAAGCAAGGAAAAAACCCCTGACGGCAAAGTAATATTCGGGGGTTATTATTCCAACACGGCTGTAACAGAGGATTTTCGATTCAAAGAGTTTGCTTTGTATGCTCGGGCAATATACCGAGATGATGCAGGGGCAATCATCAGAACGAGCGACGAGGTTCTCTATTCTTACGGCAATGCAGGAAGCTCTGCGGATTTGATTCCTGCATATACAACCGGTGCGGCTGTTGAAAAACAGCTCGAAATGGTTTCATATGTCGGGAATGAAACAAATGTCAATCTCACTGTCGAGAGTGGAATATATGTCGGTATGCGCGAATTTGAAGTTCACGCTTTCCGACATTCCAAAGACGGTGCAGACCCGATTACACCTGCTGCGATTGGAGCCGTTAAAAGCAACGGTGATACTGTTACCGGAACATATAGACATAGGGACAGCACGCTTGGTGGTTCGGGTGCAAGAATTTTTGCGGAGAATGGGTACAAGGTGGCGTTTCAGGATGACATCAGCGAAAACACTTCTGCTCGTCATATCTTGCTCATTAGCCCGTATGATAGCGGACTGAAAAAGGCGTTACAAATCGGAAGTGTTCCTAAAGACGGCGTAGGCACTTGGTACGATGTGTATCACACTGGAAACAAGCCTACCTATGCCGATATTGGAGCAATTCCGAGTGATGCAGGAGTTCGCATTGAAATCCCGAACGGTACGGATGTTAAGGCATTTTTAGCAAACCCTACAACTCCTTTTGGGCAATTCTTTCAGTATAGTGAAGGTGCTCCGATTAACGCGCCATTAAACGATACAAAAAGTTGGTGGTTCTATGACAGAAGTGCTGCGGGTGTATTTGCTCGTTATGCGGCACAACCTGACCGACTTTGGTGGGGTGGGTTCAATAACGGCTCATTTTATGGTTGGTTTGAAATGATTACCACGAACAACATAAATCTTATCACACATTCCGATATTGGCGCAGCTCCGTTCCCCACTTGGGGAGAGGAAGACATCGAAGCAGGAAGTCCGAGCGCATCTCCTACGGGAACTGTTCATTATGTCGTTGAATAAGAGGTGAGGTTATGGCGAAAAAGGCTTACTTAACCGATGAGAACAGCATACATCGCAAGATTCGCAAGAAGTACCTCACCGATGAGAACGGCATACATCGCAAAGTAAGAAAAGCATATGTGACAATCGGCGGTGTATATCGACCTTGTTGGAGTTCAGGACTTGAATATTTCGGCACAATCGACCCGTTGCCTCAAGCTATGACAGCACACGCAGCTACAACCGTTGGTCAGTATGGAATGCTCTTTGGTGGAATTAGAAATCCCAAAGCGGCGATTGCATATAACAAATCCTTAACGGCTGTTACTGTTGATGGTTTGTCGGTAGAGAGAAGAACTCGACCTGCGGCGACGAAGGTTGGTTCTTATGCTGTTGTCGGTGGTGGAACTGACTATGACGGGCGGTTTGAGTCTTATGATACGTCCTTGACACATCAAGTATCAACTTATGAATCACCTGTCAAAAGAACAAGGTTAGCCGCAACCACTGTTAACAATCGCGGTATGTTCGTTGGAGGTTTAAGTGGTAGTAGTGATACCGATAGAGTTGATGTTTGCGATACTTCGTTGACATTTACTGCAGGACGAGCTTTACGGTCAGCAAGAAGAAGTCCTGCGGCAACAACCGTAGAAGGATTTGCTCTCGTTGCTGGTGGAGGGCAATATTCTTCCGTGGTCGATACTTATGATGAATCAATAACAAGAATAGACACCACGAAGAATCTTCGGAAGGCGCGAGAAATGTTAGCGGCGACAACTGTTAAAAAGTGTGCGCTCTTCTTTGGAGGAGATACTTCAAGTACAAGTGATACCAATATCGTTGATGCTTATGATGCATCATTGACTCGTATTGATACTGTTGAAAATTTAAGCGATACAAAAACAGGTCCTGCCGCAACAACTCTTGAGGATTTTGCGATATGTGCAGGAGGTCTTAAAAAAATCAGTGGTCAGACAAGTTTTACGTCGGTTGCTTCTGTGGATGCTTATGATGCTTCATTAGTCAGACAATCGGCGAATCCGTTGAGCGTGGCAAGAGGTGAATTGGCTGCATATACATTGGAGAGTTTTGCCGTTTTTACAGGAGGCTCAATGGGTACACATATAACGAGCGATGAATCATTTACAGCCGTGGACGTCTATACAGCTTAATTAAGGAGGCACAAATATGAAAAGATATGCTATATGGAACAAGAAAGATAATATTATTACACCAATTGGCGAGGTTCTTACAGCCGAACAGTGGATGAATCGTTATCCTGTGGCAAAAGAACCCAATATAACGGTGCTTTGCTCTTACGGTGAATGTAACGGAGCTTTCTTCGGAACTCTCGGGCAGATGGTTCAGCAGTATGAGCAACAGGGTTGCGACTTCTCCGCTTGCACGACAGACGAGGAGAAGCTTGCAGCTATCGAGGCATTTGAGGATGCACGAGCAGCCGCAGAAGCTGAAGCTATAGCAGATGCGAAAGCAAGAGAAGATGTGCAGGCGGATGCTCTCGCAAGCATAGCGGCACAGCTTGAATATCAGAGCATGATGACATTACCGGATGTGGAGGGCTAAAAGATGAGTTATGAAAGAATCAAGTATTTCTTCGAAGCGGGCTTGTGGCCTGCTCCGATGGTAAAGAACGCAGTTCGCAAGGGTATCATCACCAAAGAGCAGTATACCGAGATTACAGGGCTCAAGTACGAATAACGGGGGTGTGAGACGATGGACCTTGAACACGAAAAGAGACTTGCAGATGTCGAGAACAGGGCGAAGTCAAACACGCGAAGAATTGACCATTTTGAAAAGCAGATTGAAGCAATAAACAATCTTGCGACAGCCGTTCAGGTAATGGCAACAAAGGTTGATGGAATGTCCGACACCGTTGAGAGGCTTGACGGCAAAGTCGAGGCAATCGAACAGAAACCTTCAAAGAGAGCTGAAGCTATCACAGAGAAAATAATTCTTGCGATTATTGCGGCAATAGTCGGCGCGGTTTTGGCTAAAATCGGATTATAAGGAAGGAGTAACAACAATGATGAATACAGAGTTCATTACAGAGGCTTTTTCAGCACTTATAACAGCAGATTTATACATCGTTATTGCGGCGGTGTTCGGTGTGTGCTTTGCCCTCAAAAAGGCAAAGTTTTTCGATGACAGATTCATCCCGCTTGCGGCTCTCGTTCTCGGAGTATGTTTTGAATTACTCTACTTCGTTGGAACGGGTGGAGTTATCATTGAGTTTGTTCTCAAGGGTATAATTGCAGGTATGGCGGCGGTATATGTCGCAAATATCGTCAAACAGATAGGAAGTGGCAAAGATGCCTAAATTCGCAAGCAAAGTCGTTGCGCAGGCTCAGGCATGGCTCGGAAGAGATGAGGGCGGCGCAGGGCATAAGGAAATCATCGACCTTTACAATTCCCACAAACCTCTCGCGAGGGGGTATAAGGTGAAATATACCGATGCTTGGTGCGCGACTTTCGTTTCAGCCGTGGCAATAAAGCTCGGCTACACGGACATTATCCCGACCGAGTGCGGATGCCCGAAGATGATTGACCTTTTCAAAGAGCTCGGCTCTTGGGTTGAGGATGATGATTACATCCCGAATCCGGGAGACATAATCTTTTACGATTGGGAAGACAAGGGCAAGGGCGACAACAAAGGCGCTCCGAACCATGTCGGCATTGTCGAAAAGGTTTCAGGTGGCAAAATAACAGTTATCGAGGGGAACTATGACGGAACGGATGCAGACCGCATTGACGGAGTTGAAAGACGAGAAATTTCTGTCGATGGTAAATACATTCGTGGATATGGAGTTCCGGAGTATGACACAGAAGCGCGGGAGATTCCGTTCTTCAAGGAAGTGCAGAACCGTTTTGAACTCGATGACAACACAATGGCTTTCCTCTGCAATTACAAATGGGGAGAGGCATTGCTTGAGAAACTCGCAACAAAAGGATAAATAAACAGAGAAAGAGGGATGCTTTTCGGGGCATCCCTCTTTTTTTATTGCCTTTTTAATACTTATAAACTCGTCTGAAGTGGTGTGCCGAGATACACATTTAATACACACCGACTTTGATAAACCTTGTATTTTCAAGGGTTTGCGGGTTGTTGATGTTAAATATACATTAACATCATTTTAACCTCTCTTTCATTGTGTCTGCCGCCTTCTGCTTATTTTTCTTTATAAGCTCCTTTTCTTATTATTCACATCTCATCTTCGAAGGGGGCAGGTTGTTGAGTTCGGAACTTCAGATTCGGACTTGACTTAACTTGTCTCTAAAGCTTATTCTCGGCTTCTCTATATCCTCATCTGATAAGAACCTTTAAGTTTTACCGGAACATTGGTAACACCCTTTCTTTGTCTATATAATAGCATTTTAAAACGCCTTTTGCAATTGGTAAAACATCTAAACTTAAAAGCTTCAATTTATGCAAAAACGAGAAATTTTTCTCCGAAATAAGATTTTCGTTGACTTTGGTATATCACCTGTGTTATCATAAATTTGTTAGGGTGTTAAAAAATTAACGATTTGGCTGTGTTTTCGACAAAAAAGCACAGCTCTTTTTATATTGCCAAATTACCTTGAAATTTTTAGTTTTCTGTGGTATAGTATATTTCGGTGTATGAAACACGAAAGAAGGTTGTTTTTTATGAAAATTTATGAAGAACTCGTTGCGCGCGGACTTATCGCCCAGGTTACAAACGAAGAGGAAATCCGCGAGCTTGTCAACAACGGTCGCGCAACATTCTATATAGGGTTTGACCCGACTGCTGACTCTTTGCATGTAGGTCATTTTATGGCGCTCTGCCTTATGAAGCGTCTTCAGATGGCGGGCAACCGTCCGATAGCTCTTATCGGCGGCGGAACTGCAATGATCGGTGACCCGTCAGGACGCACAGACATGCGCTCAATGATGACTGATGAAACAATTCAACACAACTGCGACTGCTACAAGAAGCAGATGGAGCGCTTTATTGAGTTTGGCGAGGGCAAGGCTATGATGGTAAACAATGCCGACTGGCTCCTTCCGCTTAATTATATTGACGTTCTCCGTGAGGTCGGTGCATGCTTCTCCGTCAACAATATGCTTCGTGCAGAGTGCTACAAGCAGCGTATGGAGAAGGGGCTTTCATTCCTTGAATTCAACTATATGATTATGCAGTCATATGACTTCTATTATATGTATAAGAAGCTCGGCTGCAATATGCAGTTTGGCGGAAACGACCAGTGGAGTAATATGCTCGGCGGCACGGAGCTCATCCGCAAGAAGCTCGGCGAGGATGCTCACGCGATGACTATTACTCTTCTCCTCAACTCCGAGGGAAAGAAGATGGGAAAAACTGCGCGCGGCGCTGTCTGGCTTGACCCGAACAAGACAAGCCCGTTTGAGTTCTTCCAGTACTGGAGAAACGTTGACGATGCCGACGTTATGAAATGCATCCGCATGCTCACATTCATCCCGATTGAAGAGATTGAAGAAATCGAAAAGTGGGATGATTCACGCATCAACGAAAAGAAGGAGCTTCTCGCCTACGAGCTTACGGCTCTTGTCCACGGTGAAGAAGAAGCAACAAAGGCAAGAGATGCTGCAAGAAGCCTCTTTGCAGGCGGCGGAGACGATTCAAATATGCCGACAACGGAGATTCCTGCAGACGAAGCAAAAGACGGCATCGCAATTTTAGACCTTCTTATGAAGTGCTCACTCATTCCCTCAAAGGGAGAGGGAAGACGCCTTGTTATGCAGGGTGGCATCTCGGTCGACGGTGAAAAGGTTGAGTCTGCGGACTTTGTAGTTTCTGCCGATGCTCTTGCAAACGGCGTAAAGATCAAAAAGGGAAAGAAAGTTTTCCACCGCGCAATTGTAAAGTAAGTAAAGATAAAAAAACCTCGCGACAAGCTGTCGCGAGGTTTTTTGTTTTATCTTATTTCGTCTTGATTACTATTTTTTCACTCTCTATCTTGACTTCTTCGTTTGCAGGGTCGTCATTTGTCATTTCGACGTGGACATAATCAAAGGTGTCGGAAATTCCGGGCGAGAGCGCATCAAGTGAAGAAACGACCGCCTTTGCCTCTTTTTCGAGATCCGATTTCTCGTCTGTTTTTATGAGGATAAGCGGAATTACACCGTATTCCTCATCGTTTGAAATTCCGATTTCGTAAACTGATGAGTTGTTTGTGTTCTCAAGTGCAAGCGGAAGCTTATAGGTTTCTGAAATTTCAGTAAAGAGCTTATAGCAGATGTCTTCCATTTCTGCATTTTCTTTATATCTGAAGAATCCGCCCGGTTGGAAGATGTTTGAGAGCATGCAGGATGAAATGTATGCGGGGATGATTCTGCCGTCATCAGAAAGTTTTTTTGTAGTCTCATAAATTTCGAGAGCATCGCGACCGCTGTACTCAAAGTCGGTCGGGTTTACCCAGACGATTTTGAAATCCGCACCCTCACGAACCATGAGGATCGTCATCATATGAGAGATTTTATCACCCTTCGAAACATATATCGCACAGTACATCTCTTCTGCGGCAGGAGTGATTTCGATATAGTTTTCGGCATCTGCTGATTTCTTGACATTCATAAGCGCCTCTGAAACCTGAAGGTTATTCAGATAGTACGCATCAAAAGGAACAAACGGAGAAGAGGAGAGGGCTGATACTCTCTCAAAAAAGGAGGCAAGGTCAGCCTCGGTTGCCTCTACGCTCTCCGAAAAAAGAGACATAGCCGCTGACGGATTATTTTCTTCAAATGCCTGCATAAAAGCAGAGAGGGTTTCGTTTGCATCCTTCAAAACTTCGTCGGATATTTCGGATGCAAGAAGATATTCGGCAAGATCGCCTGAAGATGAGTCGCAACCAACGAGCGAAAATACCATAACGAATGCAAGCAAAAGTGCAAGAATTGATGTTTTTTTCATAATGTCTTATCTCCTTCTGTTGCGCATGCGTCTGCGACGACGGATAGCGCGATAAATTTTCTTTCTTATTATAATTGCAAGGATGAGAAGTAAAAACAAACCGATTACCGAGAGAATAACAATTCCGAGGATTATAAGCGGCGTACGCCACGAAAAGCTTGCCTTTTTTTCGGGAACCTCTGCCGATGCATCAATTGAAACCGTGCAGGGGAATTTTCCTATCTCATTTCCATCGAGAGAAGTGAGGACTACATAGTCGCATCCGTTTTCCATGGTGGTTTCCACTTTCACGTCTGCACGTGTATATCCCTTCGGAACGGAAACGGAAATCGGACCGTCAAGTTTATATCCGCAGCCTCGAGGAAGGTCGGCACTTGTTATCGTGAGTGTATCAAAATTTTCAAAGCCGTAATCCAGAAGTGCCTTCGTGTCGGTGTACTTGTCGTCGTTGCGGGGGCTTTTCATAACAACTGCAATGAGTGTGCGACCTTCGCGCTCGGCGGCAGTAACAAGGGTGTATTGCGCGTCTGTCGTCCAGCCTGCCTTTCCGCCGACTATTCCGTCATACAGAAATTCGGGAATGCTTATCATACTGTGCTGATTGACAAAAAGCCTCTGCTCCGGTTGCTTGTTGTTAGGCGGCATCGTGTATTTATACGTGCCGAAGATTTTTCTGAAATCCTCGTTTTTGATGGCATATCGCGTGATACACGCCATATCGTAGGCTGAGGTGTAGTGGTTTGAATCGCGCAATCCGTTTGCGTTTGCAAAGTTTGTGTTCTGAGCACCTGCGCGTACCATCGTTTCGTTCATTATCTTAACAAAATCCGGTATCGTGCCGCCGCAGGCTTCGGCGATTCCGTTACATGCATCGTTTGCAGACATAAGAAGTGCGGCATAACACGCCTGCTCAAGCGTTATTTCTTCGCCGACATCAAGCGCGATGTGGCTTGAATCTCGCGAAACTGACCAGACTGCTTCGTCTGACATAACGATTTTGTCGTCTAAATTTCCGTTTTCAAGACCGCAGATGACAGTAACAATTTTCGTTATGCTTGCAGGGTATCTCTGTGTGTGCATCTGCTTGTTATAGAGAACCTGACCGGTCTCTGCGTCCATAAGAACTGCAGATTCCGAAATAAGAGACGGTGCGGCATATGCATTTGCAAAGAAAGCAAATATAAGAAGTATTGAGAAGAAAGCTTTAAAAAAACGTTTCATCCGTATATTCTCCCGTAGTTTTATAGTTATTCTGTGCAAAAACTTACCGCATTAAACGGACATCGTTTCCCAGAAATTCAAGTTTTATGAAGCTTCCCTCAAGACGCGACGCGGTCTGCTGACCGTAGCGCGCGGAAATTTCAGGTCGCTTGAGCGATGAAACAACGATTGTTGAGAGTGATGATGAAAGTCTTGCGTTTATGAGATTGTAGAGTGCGGCGGTAGTAAACGGAGTCTGGACTTCACAGCCGACATCGTCAATAATAAGAAGGTCGCAGGTCGTGAGCGCATCAAGATTTACGTCGCGCCGTCCGAACTTTACATCCTCGAGCGCACCGAGAATGGTGTACGCCGTGTCATAGATTACCGAAAAACCTTTGTCCGACACTTCCTTTGCGATGCACGATGCAAGAAAGCTTTTTCCAAGACCGCTGTCGCCGTTTAGGAAGAGGCTGTCGCCCGTTTTAAAATCTTCGGAGAACGAGCGCGCAAAGGTGAGAACCTCCCTCATCTGCTCGCGCGGAGAAATTTTCCCCTGTCCCTTTTCGGGGTAGACGTCAAGAGAAAAATCGGAGAATGAAACGGCGGGGATGTTAAGGTGAGCATTAATCTTTTTTGCAAGCGCAAGAGAATACCTTTCGTGCATACAACGGCAGAGCACACCGCCGTCATAACCTGAGTCGTTGCATATATCGCAGTCGTATTTTATCTCCGTAACATCAGCAGGGTATCCTGCATCGGTAAGGAGCTTTTCGCGTTCAGAGAGGAGAGCGGCGTTTTTGTCGCGCCTCTTCATAAGAATATCAGCGGCACTCTCTTCTTTTCCGAAAGATGCGCGGATTATGTCAAACGCAGAGGACGAAAGCTCCGAATCTATTTCGGCAACTCTCGGAATGCGCGAATAAACCTCGCGGCGGCGAGCGTCGGTCTCCGCATCGCGGCGGATGCGCTCGTTCTGTTTTTCACGGACTATCGCTTCAATTATATCGGTAGAATATTTCATAAGCTATACTCCTTTACGAACCTTTTTTGCGATTGAGGCGACGAAGTCGCTCTGCGGCAGAGAGATCTTCTTCACTGTTCTGTTTTTTCAAAGAAGGTGCATCTTTCGTTTCAATTTCGGAAACGGAGCGGATGCCCGTCTCAAACCAGTTTGTGAGGATTTTATCCATATACCGCCACTTGAGAGAGCCTGTGTTTATAACTGTTTTATCATATGCCGAGCTAATAAGCTCATCTGAGAGCTCAAGTCGAAGCCAGTTTGAAATATATTTGTCTTCGGTCGGTGAGAGCGCGCGCCCACGAATACCGCAGAGAGACGCAACGCGGACCTTGTCCGAACCGAGCTTTTCCATTTCCTTCAGATATTCTTCGGCTCTGCCGCAGGTCATAATGCCCTCGTTGAGCCAGATTTTTGCGCGTTTTTCAATCGTTCGCATGGTGGGGATTCTGCCGCTTCCGTATTTCTTATGAGTTTCGTCGATGCAGCTTGAAACGAGAAGGCAGATAACCTCAACAGGAAGACCGAGCCACGAATGAATTCCGAGAAGAACCTGCAGATCAACGGTCGAAAGATGACGCCCGAGTTTGTCCTCGCAGAAGCGGACGAGATATTTGAAATCAGAATCACTTCCCATATGTTCGGCAACGTCTGTATGCGAAAATTCGGGAATCTCGTCAGAGCGCTCGGGAATCGTTTTAGGTGCGGCGTCGCGACCTATGAGTCCTATTTCGGTGAGAGTGTCAACGGCAGCAAGAATCTGCTCGTGTGAAAGGGACAGACGTCTTGCTGCAGCATCAACGTCAATCTCACACGAGTGCGACAATATATATATGTAAAGAAGTGCGGCGTCGCCTGAGCCTTTTTCCATAAGAAGGTTTGCGGCATCAGAGGAAATGACTATCTCACGCGACGTGGGAAGCGCAACTTTAAGTATTGCCATTTGAGAACCTCTCCAAAAAATAAAAATATACTTCTATATTATACAGGATTTTTCATTTTTCGTAAATACAAATCGCAAAAAATTTTAAATTGCAAATAATTTTTATTGACCGAATCCCAATAAAGTGGTAACATTATTTATATTAAAAGGGTAATTGTCTATTTTTATAAAGGAAGTGTTAAGATGTATCAGATAGTGAAAAAGGAGTTTTTAAATCCGACCGTTGCAAGAATGGTCATAAAGGCTCCCGAGGTCGCAAAACACGCAGATGCAGGACAGTTTATCATCCTCCGCGCAGATGAAAACAGCGAAAGAATTCCGCTTACCGTTGCAGACTATGACAGAAATGCGGGAACAGTAACAATCATTTTCCAGATAGTCGGCGCAGGAACGGAAGTTTTAAAACATAAAGAAGAGGGCGACTATATCTGTGATTTTGCAGGTCCGCTCGGAAAGAAGACGGAAACGGAAGGACTTTCCACAGTCGCGGTTGTCGGCGGCGGTGTCGGAAGTGCAATCGCATATCCGGTTGCAAAAAAGCTTCACGAGCAGGGTGCGTTTGTCGATGCGATTATCGGATTCCGTACACGCGACCTTGTGATTCTTGAAGATGAGTTTAAAAACGCAAGTAGTGAGCTTCATCTTATGACAGACGACGGCTCATACGGCGAACACGGTCTTGTTACCGAAGCTCTCCGCCGCCTTATCGACGGAGGAAGAAAGTATGACGAGGTAATCGCTATCGGTCCGCTTCCGATGATGAAGTTTGTTTCGCTTCTCACAAAGGAATACGGCATCAAGACGGTTGTCAGCATGAACCCGATTATGATCGACGGTACGGGAATGTGCGGATGCTGCCGCCTTACTGTCGGCGGAGAAACGAAATTTGCATGTGTTGACGGCCCCGAGTTTGATGGACACCTCGTCGATTTTGACGAAGCTATTCGCCGTTCGGGTATGTATAAGGAATTTGAATCTCACTCGCGCGAAGAGACGTGCAATCTCTTCAAGAAGGAGGTAGAGTAAAATGGCAAATATGTCGCTTAAGAAAAACGAGATGCCTCAGCAGAAGCCTGAGGTGCGTTGCAAGAACTTTGACGAGGTAGCGCTCGGTTACACGCCGGAGCAGGCGATTGACGAAGCAAAGCGTTGCTTGCAGTGCAAGAATCGTCCGTGTGTCGGCGGATGCCCCGTAAACGTTAAAATCCCTGAGTTCATCGCACGCGTTGCAGAGGGCGATTTTGAGGGAGCATACAAGGTTATAACGGAAACAAACTCACTTCCTGCAGTTTGCGGACGCGTCTGCCCGCAGGAAACACAATGTGAGTCAAAGTGTGTAAGAGGTATCAAGGGCGAGCCTGTTGCAATCGGCAGACTTGAGCGCTTTGTTGCGGACTACCATATGCAGAACTCAAAAGAAAAGCCGCAAAAACCCGAGAGCAACGGACACAAGGTCGCAGTTATCGGTGCAGGTCCGTCAGGTCTTGCCTGTGCGGGAAGCCTCGCATCACGCGGATATCAGGTTACCGTTTTTGAAGCTCTCCACGTTGCGGGCGGCGTTCTTGCTTACGGTATCCCGGAATTCCGTCTTCCGATTTCTGTTGTAAAAAACGAAATTGAATCACTCAAGGCTCTCGGCGTTGAGATAAAGACGAATATGATTGTCGGAAAGACCATGCTCATCGACGAGCTCTTTGAGGATGGCTATGAGGCAGTTTTCATTGGTTCTGGCGCAGGTCTTCCGAAGTTTATGAAGATTCCGGGCGAGAACTTAAATTGCGTATATTCCGCAAACGAGTTCTTGACCCGCATAAACCTTATGGAAGCTTATAAAGAAGATTCGCGCACACCGATTTTCCGTGCAAAGCACACGGTTGTCGTCGGCGGCGGAAACGTTGCGATGGACGCAGCCCGCAGCGCAAGACGAACGGGAGCTGAGGTTACGCTTGTATATCGCCGTACAGCAAACGAGCTTCCTGCGCGTGCGGAGGAAGTCGAGCATGCGCTTGAAGAGGGAATAAAGTTTGAATTCCTCACATCTCCCATCGAGATTAACGGAAAAGACGGCAGAGTTTCTTCAATAACCTGCCAGAGAATGGAGCTTTCAGAGCCGGACGAATCGGGAAGAGCACGTCCCGTTGTCGTTGAAGGAAGCGAGTTTGACATCGACTGCGACTGCGTAATCATGGCAATCGGAACTTCTCCGAATCCGCTTATCGCATCGTCAACAAAGGGTCTTGACACTCAGCGCTGGGGCGGTATCGTTGCAGACGAAGCCGGAAAGACAAGCCGCGATATGGTCTGGGCAGGCGGCGACGCCGTTACGGGTGCCGCAACGGTCATTCTCGCAATGGGCGCAGGAAAAACCGCGGCAGAGGAAATTGACCGCGCGATAATGGGCAAATAGTTATCAGGAGATAGAAAAATGTACGAAGATATCAAAAAAAGCCTCCGCGATGCGGCGGAGGAGCTTATAGTAAATGCAAAACTCAAAGCGGGCGACGTTGTTGCAATCGGCTGCTCAACGAGTGAGGTTATGGGAGAGAAGATAGGAACCTCAAGTGTTGCAGAGCTTGGCGAGGTTATATACAATTCTCTTGCGGAAGTCTTTTCC
Organism: Eubacteriales bacterium; assembly: GCA_045636865.1. GTDB lineage: Bacteria > Bacillota > Clostridia > Oscillospirales > JAAYXM01 > SIG480. The sequence continues at coordinate 91,183 of JAZTYJ010000016.1, read as the reverse complement.
GCAAAGGGAATACATATTGCCGCACAGTGCTGTGAGCATTTAAACCGCGCTCTCATTATGGAGAGAGAAGCCGCTCGCGGCGCATACGTCTGCAATGCTGTCCCCCAGCCGAAGGCGGGCGGTTCATTTGCAACTGCCGCATACAAGGCAATGCGCGATCCCGTTGCGGTTGAAAGCTTCCATGCCGCCGCAGGAATGGACATCGGCGACACACTTATCGGTATGCACGTTCTTCCCGTTGTTGTCCCGTGCAGACTTTCCGTAAAATCAATCGGAGAGGCACATCTTGTCTGCGCAAGAAGCCGCGCAAAATTCATAGGCGGCGAGCGCGCACACTACGACGATAATCTCAAATAAGGAGAAAAGAAAGATGGCAAAGAATAAAACTTACGAACTCGCATTGTATGCTCTCTTTATCGCGATAACCGCAATTCTGGGACTCACTCCTCTCGGGTTCATTCCGCTTATCGTTTCGATAACAACAACACATATGCCGGTTATCATTGGCGGATACTCTCTCGGAGCAAAAGGCGGCGCACTTCTTGGCGGAATCTTCGGACTCACAAGCCTTATCCGTTGCTTCCAGACACCTGTCGATGTTACGGCTCAGCTCATGCTCGGAAAGAGCACGGGCGGATTCGGCTTATACAACCTCTTTCTTATTGTTGCAATAATTTTCCTTCCGCGTATTCTTTGCGGCATCTTCTCCGCACTCACCTATAAGGGACTTTCAAAGGTGGATAAGTCGGAGGTAGGCGCGATGGGAGTTGCGGCATTTGTCGGCTCAATGACAAATACGATATTCTACCTCGGCGGACTTTATCTGTTTGCATTTGATGCGATGTCTGCGGCTTACGGCGTAACAACCTACGGCGCACTCCTCAAAATCATCCTCGGAGTAGTCGCGTTCAACGGTCTTATTGAAGCTGTTGCGGCGGTTATCATCTGCACCGCAGTCGGAAAAGCAATCTCTCTTGCAAGGAAAAAAGGCTTTATAAAGTAGGCAGGAAGACAAAATGAACAAGTTTTTTGCCTTTATATACAGGATGAAGTATATTTCGCGCTGGTCGCTTATGCGAAACACCAGAAGCGAAAATCTTGCAGAGCACTCATTTCACGTATCCGTTCTTGCCCACGCGCTTGCAGTTATCTCGCGCGACGTTTTCGGAAACGACATAAGCCCCGAGCGTGCGGCAACTTGCGCGCTTTATCACGATATGCCCGAGATTCTGACCGGAGATCTGCCGACGCCGATAAAGTACTACGGCAAGGAAATCAAAGACGCGTACAAGAAAATCGAGGCAGAGGCGGCAGATAAGATTCTTGCAACGCTGGATAAAAAAATCCGCGGCGGCGTATCCGAAGGTGCCGCGTGTGAGGATGAAATAATTTCAAAAATCATAAAAGCGGCAGACAAGCTTGATGCATACATAAAATGTCGCGAGGAAATGAATGCAGGAAACCGCGATTTTGCAAGAGCCGAGAAGCAGACACTTGAGGCACTGGAGAAGATGAATCTTCCCGAAGTTTCATACTTTATGGAAAACTACATCGATGCATTCAATATGACGGTTGATGAATTATAATTATAAAAGCTGAACGAAAAATCGTTCAGCTTTTTCTTTTCCTGAAATTCAGTCATTATTGCGGTCAAGCGTGCGGTACTGTATAGCCTCTGCGATATGAACTGCCGAAACAATGTCAGAGCCTTCAAGGTCTGCAATTGTAAGCGCAAGACGAAGAATTTTATCATACGACCGACCTGTGAGACCGAGTGCATCAAACGCGTTTTTGAGGAGTGTCGAGGCGTCATCATCAAGGCGTATGATTTCGTGAAGAGTTGTCGGCGAAAGCTCTGCGTTGCACGAAACTCCGCGGGAAAGAGCCCTTTCGCGCGCACGGTTGACCCTTGCTCTTATCTCTGCCGAGGTCTCGCCTCGTGCGCCACCGGACATATCATCGTATGAAACCGACGGAACGGAAACGTGAATGTCTATACGGTCGAGAAGCGGACCGGAGATTTTACCGATGTAGCTCTTTATCGAATGTTCCGAACAGGTGCATCTGTGCGCCTCACCCTCATATCCGAGCCAGCCGCATTTGCAAGGATTCATCGCGCAGACGAGCATAAACCGCGCAGGATATGTAACGGATCCGGATGCGCGCGAAATAGTAATCTTTCCGGTTTCCATCGGCTGACGGAGAATTTCGAGCGTGTCGCGGTGAAATTCGGGGAGCTCATCGAGAAAAAGAACTCCGTTGTGCGAGAGCGAAAGCTCACCCGGCAGGAGTGATGAACCGCCACCCGAGAGCGCAACCGCCGTTGCAGTATGATGCGGAGAGCGGAAAGGGCGCTCCGTTATAAGCGGATTTTCGCTTGAAACAAGACCACGTATCGAGTGAAGCCCCGTTGTGCAGAGAGACTCCTCGTGAGTCATATCGGGAAGAATCGACGGAAGACGCTCCGACAGCATACTCTTTCCGGACCCCGGAGGACCTATGAGGAGAATGTTGTGTCCGCCTGCTGCTGCAATTTCAAGTGCGCGCTTTACGTTTTCCTGACCCTTTACATCGGAAAAGTCAAGAGTGTGATTTGTCCTGTGTGATTCGTGGCAATACGGTTCACGGTCAAGATTTTTTTCACCCTTGAGATGAAGGACAAGTTCCCCTGCAGTCTTTATTCCGAAAACTTCAAGCTCCTCGCTTGCAAGAGCTGCCTCTTTTGCGTTTTCATATGGGACAAAAAGGCGCTTCATACCATTTTTCTTTGCGGCAATCGCCATGGAAAGCACGCCTCGTGCCGGACGAAGCTCACCATTTAGCGAAAGCTCGCCGAGAAAGGCACAGTCAGATGCGATTTCGGGAATCTGCTCCGATGCAACAAGCATACCGAGGAGAATCGGAAGGTCGTAAATCGGGCCTTCCTTTTTTGTTCCGGCAGGAGCGAGATTGACGGTTATTTTATTTTTAGGAAAAGTTGCACCGAGGTTTTTGATTGATGCGCGCACACGGTCGCGCGATTCGCGGACGGAAGCATCCGGAAGCCCGACAACGTCAAAGCCCGGAAGTCCTGCAGATAAAAAACATTCAGTTGTAACTAGATAGCCATCTGCACCATCAAGCCCGAAAGTAAAAACCTTTGATACCATTTTCATCCCACCGTTTTTCATAGTATCTTAAGTATATCCCAAAACATATGAAATTTCAATAAGTAAGAGAAAGAAATAGAAATATATAATTTTTTGCTTTTTTGTATTGATATTTTTTTGCCCGAAATGTATAATGTAGGCAAACGGGAGGTGAGGCGGAATGCAGAATCAGAAGAACACTTACGAAAAGTTTTTGTCGAGCGAAAACGAGCACGGTGAGGCATATTGGTATAGCGTAAAAAAGGTCAAAGCTACAGAAGCTGAAGATTGGCAGAACCGACTCGCGTGGCACGAGCAACTTGAAATTAAATATATTCTCTCAGGAAGTGCTGAATTTCTTTGTGGAACGGATATTTTCATCGCAAAACGCGGCGATATAGTTATAATCAACCCATATGAGCTTCACGGTATGAATGTGCGTGAGGGGGATATTTGTTATGACCTTCTGATGCTGTCTCCCGATTTCCCGTTTGCGGGCGAGATAAAAAAGAAGTACAGAAAGATGTATGACGGCAAACTCGTGTCAGAAAATCTGCTCATCGGAGACAAGAAAATCGGCGCAATAATAACTTCCCTGTTTGAAGAATTAAAGAAGAAAAACGACGGTTATGAAATCTGCGCGGAGGCATACATTTCAGTTATAATGTCGCTTATTTTCAGACATTGCAATACCGAGGAAAAAAGGTCGGGAGGATACGAAAAATTCATGCGCTACGGCGAAAAAATCCAGCCTGCGCTCAACTACATAAATTTTCATTATGCCGAGAATATAAAGATTCCGCATCTTGCAAATCTCTGCTCGATGAGCGTATATCATTTTTGCAGAATGTTTAAGAATACGACGGGCTGCACAGCTGTTGAATACATAAACGAGCTTCGCATAAACCACGCGTGTATGCTGCTGCTTACCACAGAAAATTCGATATCCGATATCGCCTATGCCGTAGGGTTTAAGGACGAGCTTTATTTCAGCCGTTGCTTCAAGGCGCAGAAGGGGATTGCACCGTCGGGATTCAGGAAGAAGAACAAAGAAAAAGAGAGAGCAAAATAGTCCATAAGTTAAGCAATATATTTAATTGACGGAAACGATAAAAATTTTGTATAATGTACTCAAGATGAAAAAGTATGTTTTGGAAGGAGTTTCATATATGAAAGAACTTGGATTTGGCATTATCGGATGCGGCTTTATTTCGGGCTGCCACGCACTCGCAATCAAGGATTGCGAAAATGCACGCCTCATCGGTGCAACAGACGTTTTCGCTCCCAATGCGGAGAAGTTCACAAAGGAGCACGGTATAAGAAATTTTGCAACGGTTGAAGAGCTTCTTGCCTGTGATGAAATAGATGTCGTTTGCATATGCACACCGAGCGGCTTCCACGCTCCGAATGCGTTGCAGGCTATCCGCGCAGGAAAGCACGTTATCGTTGAAAAGCCGCTTGCGCTCAACACAAAAGACTGCGACGAGCTTATCGCGGAGGCAAAGAAGCAGGGCGTTAAGGCTGCAGTTATCTCACAGGTCAGATTCTCTGACGGCTTTGCAAGACTCAAGGACCTCATCGAGAGCGGTCGTCTCGGCAAGGTTGTTATGGCGGATCTTAAGATGAAATACTTCAGAAACGAAGAATACTATTCCTCAAGCTCCTGGAGAGGAACATGGGAGCACGACGGTGGCGGCGCACTTATGAATCAGGGCATCCACGGTATTGACCTTATGCTCGGCACGGTCGGCGATGTCAAGACTGTTCAAGGCCTTGCACGCACACTCCGCCACGATATCGAAACAGAAGACACGGCTACAGCAATCTTTGAGTTTGAAAACGGCGCAATCGGATGTGTCTGCGGAACAACTTCAGCATATCCGGGATATCCGAGACTCCTGACAATTTCAGGAACAAAGGGTTCAGTAGCTCTCCAGGATGAAGATTTCGTTGTATGGGATATCGAGGGTGAGGAAAAGCCGGCAGACTTCGGACAGAACAAAGGTCCGGGTGGCGGCGCATCTTCAAACACAGACATCAGCTACATAGGACACTACAGACAGATTACAAACTTTATAGATGCAGTTTTAAACGACAAAGAGCCGACCTGTTCATTTGAAGTTGGCAAGAAGGCTGTCGAGCTCATCACATCAATCTACGAAGCATCACAGAAGGATACAACAGTCAAGCTTTAATATCAGAGGAAAATGCCATGGATTACAAGAGGATAGATATGCACACCCACGCGGCAACACGTCGCGGCCCCGAGTTTTTCGGCGGTGGCTCACATCCGACCTGCGAAGAGCTCATAGAGATGCATAAAACTTTCGGCATCGAGCGTGCCCTTTTAATGCCGCTTATTTGCGTTGAGTGGAACATGGGAATCACCACAAATGAAGAAGTTATCGAGATGGTTAAAAAATATCCCGACAACTTTTCGTGGTTCTGCTACATCGACCCGCGTCAGGGAAACCACTCTCCCGATTATGATTTCACCCCTCTTTTAGAGCATTATAAATCCTACGGTGCGCGCGGTGTCGGAGAGATGTGCTCAAATCTGTATTTTGACGATCCTTACACCTTGAATCTTTTTAAGCATTGTGAAGCCTGCGATATGCCCGTTCTTTTCCATATGGGATTCAAGGGCGGAGAGTACGGCCTCTGTGACGACATCGGACTTCCGCGACTTGAAAAGGTCTTAAAGATGTTTCCGCGCCTTAAACTCATCGGACATTCAGCTCGTTTCTGGTCAGAAATCAGCTCAAGTTGCACAGGCGGAGGCGGATATCCTACAGGTCCGGTAACTCCCGGCAGAGTCGTAGAGCTTATGCGAAAGTACCAGAATCTCTATGGAGACCTTTCTGCAGGTAGCGGCTCAAATGCAATAATGCGCGATCCGGAGTTTGGATATAAGTTCCTCGAAGAATTTTCCGACCGCCTCTTCTATGCGACAGACATCTGCACACACGATTGGGAGAAAATCAAAAATTCTTATGTGAAAGATTTTATCGCATTCCTTGAGCGCGGTGTGGAAGAAGGCAAGCTTTCGGAGGAGGCGCACTACAAAATCTCACGCGGTAATGCAGAAAAACTCCTTGGATTGAAATAAGAGGTAAGTGCGATGGTAAATTACAAGAAAATTGACATTCACGCTCACGCGATGGGAAGCCGCGGAATCCCGAATGGTCCGGGCGGCGGGTTTATGCCTCTTCCCGAAGAGCTTATGCAAATTTATAAGGAACTCAATATTGAGCGCTCGGTGCTTCTTCCGGAAATTCTTACGGAATACAACCTTGAAATAGGAAGCAACCGTGAAACCCGCGACATTGTTGCAAAATATCCCGAAACATTTTCGTGGTTTTGTAACATCGACCCGCGTCAGGGCACACGCTCACCCGACTATGATTTTTCGTTTGTACTTAACTACTATAAATCAATCGGTGCACGCGGCGTCGGTGAGATTTGTGCAAACATAGCGATAGACGACCCTCTTGCACTCAATCTTTTTAAGCACTGTGAAGCCTGTGATATGCCGGTTATTTTCCATATGGGATATCCGGGCAAAGAATATGGTCTTTGTGATGATTTAGGCCTTTGGAGACTTGAAAAAGTGCTTTCGATGTTCCCGCGTCTTAAGTTCCTCGGCCATTCAAACCGCTTCTGGTTTGAAATCAGCGATAGCTATGCAGGTCGCGATGCGGGCGGATATCCTGCAGGAAAGGTAACACCGGGCAGAATGGTTGAACTTATGCGAAAGTATGATAACCTCCACGGCGACCTCTCGGCAGGCAGCGGATTCAATGCAATAATGCGTGACCCCGACTTTGGTTACAGCTTCCTTGAAGAGTTTTCTGACAGACTCTATTACGGTACAGACATCTGCACCTGCGATATAGAGCGTGCATTGAAAATTTTCAAGCCGTTTGCGGATTACCTCGATGATGGCGTTGAAAACGGAAAACTTTCAGCTGATGCACATTATAAGATTTGCAGAGGTAATGCTGAGAAACTTCTCGGTCTTAAATAGGAGGAGAAGAAAATGATAGATTATAAAAAGATAGATATGCATGCACACGCGATACCCTCGCGCAGCATTCCGGCTCCCGACGGCAGATTTGATGCGATGCCCGAAGAGCTTATGGAGATGTATAAGGTTCTGGGGATTGAGCGTGCAGTCTTGCTACCGTCACTCTGTACGGAGTATTATGCTGCAGAAGGCTCAAATAACCGCGAAACACGCGACATTGTTGCAAAGTATCCCGAAACGTTTTCGTGGTTCTGCAACATAGATCCGCGTCAGGGCACACGTTCACCGGACTATGACTTTTCATTTGTACTTGAATATTACAAATCCATCGGCGCAAAGGGTGTCGGTGAGATATGCTCAAACGTAGCGATAGATGATCCTCTTACACTCAACCTCTTCAAGCACTGTGAAGCTTGTGATATGCCGGTAACCATCCATATCGGTTACCCGAACGGTGAATACGGTCTCTGTGATGACTTCGGTCTTCCGGGACTTGAAAAGGTTCTCGGTATGTTCCCGCGTCTCCGCCTTATCGGACATTCCGGTCGTTTCTGGTCTGAAATCAGCGATAGCTACGAAGCTCGCAACGGATGTTATCCGACAGGTCCCGTAACCGAGGGTAGAGTTGTCGAGCTTATGAGAAAGTATAAAAACCTTCACGCAGACATCTCTGCAGGCAGCGGTTCAAACGCAATTATGCGCGATCCGGAATTTGGTTATCAGTTCCTCGAAGAATTTAAAGACAGACTTTATTACGGTTCAGATATCTGCACAAGCGATTTTGAAAGAGCTATAGCAGACTTTAAGCCGATGGTAGAGTTCCTTGATGGTGGTTTTGAGAGTGGAAAGCTTTCAGCTGATGCCCACTACAAGATTTGCAGAGGTAATGCCGAGAAACTTCTCGGTCTTAAATAAGGAGGAGAAGAAAATGGTAAATTACAAAAAGATAGATATGCACGCGCATACAATCGGAAGCCGTGGAATCCCGAACGGTCCTCAGGGCGGATACTGGCCGATGCCCGAGGAACTTATGGAGATGTACAAGGAGCTCGGTATCGAGCGTTCCGTTCTTCTTCCGATGATCTGTACAGAGTTCTACCTTGAAACATCAACAAACCGCGAAATCCGTGACATTGTTGCAAAGTATCCGGAAACATTCTCATGGTTCTGCAACATCGATCCGCGTCAGGGCACACGCTCACCCGACTATGATTTCTCATACGTTCTGAATTACTATAAATCAATCGGTGCAAAGGGCGTTGGTGAAATATGTGCAAATGTATTTTTCGACGATCCGCTGACATTAAACCTCTTTAAGCACTGTGAAGCCTGCAATATGCCGGTTCTCTTCCACATTGGTTATCCGGGCGGAGAGTACGGTCTTTGTGACGACCTCGGTCTCTTTAAACTCGAAAAGGTTCTCGGTATGTTCCCAAACCTCATTCTCATCGGACATTCAGGTCGCTTCTGGGCAGAAATCAGCGACAGCTATACAGCCCGCAACGGCGGATATCCGACAGGCCCGGTAACCGAGGGCAGAGTGGTCGAGCTTATGAGAAATTATAAGAATCTCCACGCAGACATCTCCGCAGGCAGCGGTTCAAACGCAATTATGCGCGATCCGGAATTCGGCTATAAGTTCCTTGAAGAATTCAAAGACAGACTTTACTACGGCACAGACATCTGCACCTGCGATGCAGAACGCGCAATCCGCGACTTTAAGCCGATGGTAGAGTTCCTTGACAACGGTTTGGAGAATGGAAAGCTTTCAGCAGATGCTCACTATAAGATTTGCCGCGGCAACGCTGAAAAGCTTCTCGGTCTTAAATAAATTCATTAAGTAAATTTTGGGGAAAACCCGATTTAAATAAAAAAATAAAAGGAGAAAATTATTATGTCTAAACTTGCACTTTTCGGCGGCGAGCCGGCGATCACCTACAAAGGCACAGAACTCTTTGATTGGCCGATTGTAACAAAAGAAGATGAAGAAGCTGTTCTTGATACGCTCAGAAAGCGTAAGATGAGCGGCACCGACATCACAATGGAATTTGAAAAGCAGTGGGCAGAGTGGTCAGGCGTTAAGTACGCACTCGGCACATGCAACGGTACAGCAGCTCTCCACGCTGCAATGTATGGTATCGGTCTCGGTAAAGGCGACGAAATCATCGCTCCGACAATCACATACTGGGCAAGCTGCCTCGGCGCAATGAGTCTTGGCGCAACAGTAGTTTTTGCTGATGTTGACGAAACAACATGTATCGACCCGGACAAGATCGAAGAGAAGATCACAGAGAGAACAAAGGCAATCATGGTTGTTCACCACCTTGCATATCCGGCAAAGATGGATAAGATCATGGCTATCGCAAAGAAGCACAACCTCAAGGTTATTGAAGACGTATCACACGCACAGGGCGGTCTCTACAAGGGTCAGAAGGTTGGTACATTCGGCGATGTAGCTGCAGCATCACTTATGACAGGTAAGTCATTTGCTTGTGGTGAAGCAGGTATTCTTTGGACAAACGACCTCGAAATCTACGAGCGCGCAATCGCATTCGGTACATACGAGCGCTTCGGCACTCCGGATTCTGTTGAAACAGAATCACTCAAGCCGTTTGCAGGGCTTCCGCTCGGCGGATATAAGCACAGAATGCATCAGCTCAGCTCAGCTATGGGTATCGTTCAGCTCAAGTACTACGATGAGCGTTGCGCAGAAATCAGAAAAGCACACAACTACTTCGGTGACCTCATTGAGAAGGGAACAAACGGTGCAGTAACGCTTATGAGATGTGACGAGAGCGAAGGCTCAACAATGGCTGGTTGGTACGTTCCGCTCGTACATTACGATGCATCAAAGGTTGGCGGTCTCTCACTTTCACGTTTCTGTGAAGCTCTTACAGCAGAAGGCTTTGCATCAGCTCCGGGCACATACCGTCCGCTTCACACACATCCGGTATTTGCAGAAGCACACATCTACAACGAAGACAAGCCGACACGTATCGCAAATTCACCGGTTGATATCCGCGAAATGGATAAGACAATCACATATGCAAACGAACTCAACGGAAAAACATTCTATGGCTGGTGGTTCAAGCACTTTGATAAGGAAGTTATCGAGCAGTTCGCAAACGCAGTTATCAAGGTTTACGAAAACTACGAAGAACTCCTTGAAGGTGACCAGGGTAACCAGGGTGAACTCGGTGGATGGCACCGCTTCACACACGACAAGAAAAAGAAATAAGATAACTTTTCAAAAAAACAGACATACCTATTTCGGTATGTCTGTTTTTATCTGCCGACGGATGAGGTGTTTTATAGAAAAAATAAACCTCTAACAGTTATTGAGAGTCTTCTTTTTATTCCAAATTATATTGTAAAACAAGATGCTTTTGTGGTATAATTACTGTATATAAATTAAAATGGGAGAAATATACAGTGGCAGATAAGAAAAACATCAGAAACTTTTGTATAATAGCTCATATTGACCACGGCAAAAGCACCCTTGCCGACAGACTTTTAGAGGAGTGCAAGGCTGTAACCGAGCGCGAGATGGAAAATCAGCTTCTCGACGATATGGAGCTTGAACGCGAGCGCGGAATAACCATCAAGGCGCGTGCTGTAAGGCTTGATTACATCTCAAAATCGGGCGAGGAGTATGTCCTTAATCTCATCGACACTCCGGGACACGTTGACTTTAACTACGAGGTTTCGCGTTCTCTCGCAGCTTGCGAGGGCGCGCTTTTGGTCGTTGACGCGTCGCAGGGAATAGAGGCGCAGACTCTTGCAAACACATACCTTGCAATAGAGCACGACCTTGAGGTACTCCCCGTAATAAACAAGATAGACCTCCCGTCAGCAGACCCCGAGCGTGTCAAGGGCGAGATTGAGGACATCATCGGCATCCCTGCCGAGGATGCGCCTGCAATTTCTGCAAAAATGGGTCTCAATATCGGTGACGTGCTTGAATATGCTGTTGAAAACATTCCTGCGCCGAAGGGCGATGAGAATGCACCGCTTCGCGCAATAATCTTTGACAGCCGCTACGATTCCTACCGCGGCGTTGTCGTTTATCTTCGCGTTATGGAGGGAGAAATCCGTCCGGGTATGAAGGTGCGCCTTATGGCGTCGGGTGCGGAGTTTGAAGTTGTCGAAACCGGCTATATGCTTCCGCGCGGAGAAAAGAAGACAAACGGTCTTAAAGCGGGTGAGGTAGGATTTTTCACCGCAAGCATCAAAAACGTTACGGACACACAGGTCGGCGATACCGTTACAAGTGCCGTAAATCCGGCTTCCGAGCCGCTTCCGGGATACCGTGAAGTCCGCCCGATGGTTTTCTCGGGCGTATATCCGGCAGACGGCGCGAAATACCCCGACCTTCGCGATGCGCTTGACAAATTAAAGCTCAACGACGCATCTCTGACATACGAGCCCGAGTCGTCAGCGGCTCTCGGTTTTGGCTTCCGTTGCGGATTTTTAGGGCTTCTCCATATGGAGGTCATTCAGGAGCGACTTGAGAGAGAGTATAACCTCGACCTCATCACAACCGCACCGAGCGTTATTTACAAAGTAAAGAAAACCGACGGCGAAATCCTTATGATCACAAACCCGCTAAACTATCCGAATCCGTCTGAAATCGAGTGGGCGGAGGAGCCGTTTGTTTCAGCAAACATTATTTCGCCGACGGAATATATAGGAAACATTATGGAGCTCTGCCAGGAGCGACGCGGCGAGTATAAAGACACAAAATATCTCGACCAGACGCGCGTTGAGATTCACTACGATTTGCCGCTTAACGAAATTATCTACGATTTCTTCGATGCGCTCAAATCAAAAACACGAGGATATGCATCTCTCGACTACGAGCTTTCGGGTTACCGCAAGAGTGAGCTTGTAAAGCTTGATATCCTCTTAAACGGAGACCCTGTCGATGCACTTTCGTTCATCGTTCACACCGAAAAGGCGTATGCTCGCGCCCGTCGTCTTGCAGAAAAGCTCAAGGAGCACATCCCACGTCAGCTCTTTGAAATTCCGATTCAGGCAACTATCGGTTCAAAGATTATCGCGCGCGAGACCGTAAAGGCACTCCGCAAAGACGTTCTTGCAAAGTGCTACGGCGGCGATATCACGCGAAAGAAGAAGCTTCTTGAAAAGCAGAAGGAAGGTAAGAAGCGCATGAGAAACCTCGGCTCTGTCGAAGTTCCGCAGGATGCGTTTATGGCAGTTTTAAAGCTTGACGAATAGAGGTAAAAAGTATGCCGACTCCACTCGGATTATATATTCACATTCCGTTCTGTCTCTCAAAGTGCGCCTACTGTGATTTCTATTCACAATGTGCAGACAAGGGTGAATACAGGAAATATACAAAGACGCTTGCAAACCACATACTTGAGGCAAAAATGCGCGCCTCCGACTACGTTGTCGACACAATTTACTTCGGAGGGGGAACACCGACTGCAATCGGCGAGCGAAACCTCATAAAGATTTTAAAAGCCGCAAGAAAAAGCTTTAAGATTGCAAGGGACTGCGAAATTACGGTCGAGGCAAACCCGAACTCCGTGACGTATCCGATGCTTAAAAAGCTCCGACGAGCGGGGGTTAACCGAATCTCGTTCGGTATGCAGAGCGCAAACGAAAAAGAACTTTCCGCACTCGGAAGAACGCATAGTCTTTCGGATGTCCGCGCGGCGGTTGAAAACGCGCGTCGCGCAAAAATCGAGAACATCTCGCTCGACCTTATGTACGGCATACCGCATCAGACAAAAGAGAGTTTTCTTTTGTCAATCGAAGAGGCAATCGCGATGTCTCCGACGCACATCTCCTGCTACAGCTTAAAGCTTGAAGAAAAAACTCCGCTTTATGAAAGACAGGATGAATACCCTTTTCCGTCAGACGATGACGAGGCGGATATGTATCTTGCCGCAGTCGAAAAGCTCGCAGGGGCAGGGTATGCGCAGTATGAAATCTCAAATTTTGCAAAAGATGGTTATCACTCGCGCCACAATATGAGATACTGGACACTTTCCGACTACTGGGGATTCGGTCCGTCGGCGCATTCGCTCATCGGGAAAAAACGTTTTTCCTATGTGAGAGACCGCGAAAAATATATCAAAGGACTCTCAAACGGTGATGAGATAATAGACAAAATCGAAGAGATAAGCCGGAGTGAGCGATGCGGGGAGTATCTTATGCTCGGACTTCGCACCACGTCCGGAATAGAAAGAAAAGCGTTTGAAAGAACCTACCGCATATCTTTTGACGAAATTGAAAAGGTGCTCGAAGGTTATCTCGGAACAGGGCATTGTGAGACCGACGGAGCAAAGTGGAATCTCACGCCGGAGGGATTTTTAATCTCAAACACGATAATATGCGACGTTCTGGAAGCGCTTGAAAAATCAGAAAAAATCACAACCGGATATAAAAGAAAGGAAGAAGTAAAATGAGAGCCGTAGTAACAGTTATAGGTAAGGATACAACAGGCATTATCGCCGCAGTATCAAACGTTCTTAAGGAAAGAGACATAAACATCCTCGACATAAACCAGAGCGTTTTGTCGGATATGTTCGTTATGGTTATGCTCGTAGACATTTCATCAAGCAATGTTGAGTTTTCAGCACTCTCCGAAGAGCTCGTCTCACTTGGCGACAAGATGGGACTTAAAATTCTTGCTATGCACGAAGACATTTTCAATACGATGCACAGAATATAGGAGCATAAAATATGATAAATTCATTCGATATTCTTGAAACCATAAAAATGATAGAAGAGGAGCACCTCGATATCCGCACCGTCACTATGGGTATTTCCCTTCGCGACTGTTGCGGCGGAGATGTCAACAAGGTCGCAGACCGCGTTTATGACAAGATCACGAAAACCGCAAAGGACCTCGTAAAAACCGCCGAGCAGATTTCGTGCGAATACGGCATCCCGATAGTCAACAAGCGCGTTTCCGTAACTCCCGTGTCAATTCTTGCAGATTCCTGCGACGGGGCAGACGTTCTTCCGCTTGCAAAGGCACTTGACCGCGCCGCAGAAACTCTCGGCATAAACTTTATCGGCGGCTACGGTGCTCTTGTCCACAAGGGTTTTACAAAGGGCGACGAAAAGCTCATCGCAAGCCTTCCCGAAGCACTTGCCGAAACTGAACGCGTATGTTCATTCGTAAACGTTGCAACAACGCGTGCGGGAATAAATATGGATGCAGTCAAAACACTCGGCGAGCTTATCGTGAAGATGGCATATCTCACACGAGAGCGCGATTCAATCGGCTGTGCAAAGTTCGTTGCATTTTCAAACGCAACAGAGGATAATCCGTTTATGGCAGGCGCGTTCCACGGTGTGGGCGAGGGCGAAGCGGTAATCAACGTAGGCGTATCAGGTCCGGGCGTTGTCCACAAGGCAATCAAAAGGGCAGGGGATGTAAACCTCACAGAGCTTGCAGAGGTTATAAAAAGGACCGCGTTTAAAATAACGCGCGCAGGTCAGCTTGTTGCAAAGGAAGCGGCAGAGCGACTTGACATTCCGTTCGGAATAGTTGACCTCTCTCTTGCTCCGACTCCCGCAATAGGAGACTCCGTTGCTCACATACTCGAGGAAATGGGACTTTCATCAGTTGGCTCGCACGGCACAACCGCGGCTCTTGCAATGCTTAATGACGCGGTTAAAAAAGGCGGCGTTATGGCATCTCCGCACGTCGGCGGTCTTTCCGGTGCATTTATTCCGGTGTCAGAGGATGCAGGTATGATAGAGGCCGCATCAAAGGGACTTTTATCGTTCGACAAGCTTGAGGCGATGACAGCAGTATGCTCGGTAGGCCTTGACATGATAGCAATTCCGGGTGACACTCCGGCAGAGGTTATTTCCGCAATCATCGCAGACGAAATTTCAATCGGCGTAATAAACAACAAAACAACTGCGGTGCGCGTCATCCCGGCATACGGTAAGTCGGTCGGCGATTCGGTCAACTACGGCGGTCTCCTCGGTGAGGCTCCGGTTATGAAGATAAGCACCTGCTCACCCGCGCGTCTTATTTCACGCGGCGGCAGAATCCCCGCACCTATCCACAGCCAGAGGAATTAAGCTATGCAGAGAGAAAAAGACGAGCTCTATATGAGAGAGGCAATGGCTCTTGCCACTCGCGCTGAAGAGCTTGGAGAAGCACCTGTCGGATGTGTTATAGTGCTTGACGGTGAGATTATCGGCAGGGGATACAATCTTCGCGAGAGCGAGGGAGATCCGCTCGCTCACGCCGAGCTTATCGCAATAGACGAGGCGAGAAAAAAAGTCGACGGTTGGCGGCTCTGCGGAGCGGAGCTTTATGTTACGCTTGAGCCGTGCCCGATGTGTGCAGGGGCGTGCATAAACTCACGCATTGAGCGCGTTGTTTTCGGAGCATACGATAAAAAGGCAGGCAGCTGCGGCTCCGTCATAAACCTTTTTGAGCTTCCGTACAACCACAAACCCGAGATTTGCGGCGGTGTGCTTGAAGAGGAGTGTGCAAATCTGCTCTCACGCTTCTTTTTGTCGCTTCGAGAGCGAAATAAATTGCGAAAACAGGCAAAAAAAGAGGAGATTTAACAGAAACTTAATTTTTAACGCTATATTTATTAATATTCTCGGATTATAATGTAAATGTAGTCTGTAAGAAGGCTTGCAGTTTATTTGAATTTAATTTAGAGATATCTTTTCTCTGTTACTCCTTCCCACTCCTATTTAATGAAAAGAGACGGCTTTAGAAATAAGCTGTCTCTTTTCATTTTTATTCGAAATTCCGACATATTTTTATTTGACATAATCCCAATAAAGTTATATAATATAGTTTATTATGGTAAAGTGTTAACAAAATTAACCGGGAGGTAATTTATATGTTTGAAAAACGTGTTTACAACTTTTCTGCGGGGCCGTCAATGCTTCCTGAGGCAGTTCTCTGCCGCGCAAGAGACGAGATGCTCAACTTCGGCGGTTCAGGTATGTCCGTTATGGAAATGAGCCACCGCAGCAAGGTTTACGATGAAATCATAAAGGGTGTTGAGGCAAAGCTTCGCAAGCTTCTCAAAGTTCCCGAAAACTATAAGGTATTGTTCCTTCAGGGCGGCGCATCGCTCCAGTTTGCATCAATTCCGCTCAACCTTTTAAAGACAGGCAAGGCTGATTACATAGTTACAGGTCAGTTTTCGGGCAACGCTGCAAAAGAAGCAAAGAAGTACGGCGAGATCAACGTTGTCGCTGATATGAAGAGCGAAAATTACTCCCGCATCCCCGATGCATCGGAGCTTTCGCTTTCCCCGGATGCAGATTATGTTCACATCTGCGCAAACAACACAATCTTCGGCACACATTGGAACTACTTCCTCGAAACAGGCAACGTTCCGCTTGTAGCTGATATGTCATCCTGCATTCTTTCAGAGGAAATCGACGTTTCAAAGTACGGTGTAATCTACGCAGGCGCACAGAAGAATATGGCTCCGGCAGGTCTTACGGTCGTCATCGTCCGTGAGGATCTTCTCGGAAACGCACGCGCAGACATTCCGACAGTTATGGACTATAAGGTTATGGCAGAGAAGGAGTCAATGTACAACACTCCGAGCACATACCCGATTTACGTCTGCGGTCTCGTTCTCGACTGGATCGAGTCTCTCGGCGGCATTGGTGAGCTTGAGAAGATCAACATCGCAAAGGCAAAAATGCTTTACGATTATCTCGACGAGAGCAAGCTCTTCATTCCGCACGCTGCAAAGAACTCACGTTCACTTATGAACGTTACCTTCAGAACAGGCAACGAGGAGCTTGATGCAAAATTCGTAAAAGAAGCAGGCGCAGAGGGCTTCCTCTCAATCAAGGGCCACCGTTCAGTCGGCGGTATGCGCGCATCTATCTACAACGCAATGCCGGTTGAAGGTGTCGAGAAGCTCGTTGCATTCATGAAAGACTTCGAAATCAAAAACAAATAGGGGGAACCTTTAATGTATAACGTAAAATTGATGAACAAAATCTCATCAACAGGGCTTGGTCGTCTTCCGAAGGACACATTTACCTGTGGCGCAGACGTTGAAAATCCGACAGCGCTTCTCGTCCGTTCGGCAGACCTTCACAATGAGGAGTTCAACCCCGAGCTTCTCTGTATTGCACGCGCAGGTGCAGGTGTCAACAACATTCCGCTTGACCGCGCAGCAGAGGCAGGCGTAGTTGTCTTCAACACTCCGGGCGCAAATGCAAACGCAGTTAAGGAGCTTGTTCTCACAGGCCTCTTCCTCGCATCACGAAAGGTTTTCGAGGGTATCGAATGGGCAAAGACTCTCAAAGACGAGGGTGATGCAGTCGGTAAGCTCGTCGAAAAGGGAAAATCAAACTTCGTAGGACCTGAAATTTCGGGAAAAACCCTCGGCGTTATCGGTCTTGGTGCAATCGGTGTTCTCGTTGCAAACGCAGCAGAGAGCCTCGGTATGACAGTTTTGGGTTATGACCCGTATCTCTCCGTTGATGCTGCGTGGAGCGTTTCAAGAAAAATCAAGCATTGCACAGATATCAACGAAATCTATGAAAAGAGCGACTATATCACAATCCACGTTCCGGCAACTCCCGAAACAACAGGTATGATCAACGAAAAGACCATTTCCGTTATGAAGGACGGCGTAAGAATCTTAAACTTCGCACGCGGAGCATTGGTAAATTCAGCAGACGTCGTAAAGGCACTTGCTGACGGCAAGGTCGCAAAGTACGTTACTGACTTCCCCGAAGCTGAGCTTATCGGAGTTGAAAACGTCATCGCACTTCCGCACCTTGGCGCATCAACTCCCGAGAGTGAAGAAAACTGTGCAGTTATGGCGGTTGATGAGCTAAAGAGCTACATCCTCACAGGCAACATCAAAAATTCCGTCAACTTCCCGTCAATTCGCATGCCGAAGAACGGTGATGTCAGAATCTGCATTCTCCACAAGAACGTTCCGAATATCGTAAACAACATCACATCGGAAATCTCCGCAGCAGGTCTCAACATCGCAAATATGGCGAATGCCTCAAAGAAGGATTGGGCATATACGGTTATTGATCTTGACGGAGAGGTTGATGAAGCTATCATCGGAAAAATCGGAGCTCTTCCGAACATCGTCCGCGCAAGAATCATAAAGTAAATAAAGAAAAAACAAAAACGGAGCAGTAAAAACTGCTCCGTTAATTTTTTTATTGCTATTTTGAAACGATAAAGGTATTTGCGCCTTTTTTGATATTGAATATTTCGGAAAAATCGCCTGAATCTATCATTGACTTACTCATATCACCTTGTCCATTGCGGAAACCGCCGTCGGGCGGAGGATTTCTGTCGCCTTCAAAGCCGTCGGGAGGAGTCGGCATTTCGCCGGGCTTGAAGTTTCCGTCCTTCGGGAAGTCGTCGGGGAAATCCTTTGGTCTTTCACCGCCATTGGGACGTTTTGGAATCTCACCGGGCTTGAAGTTTTCGTCCTTCGGGAAGTTATCCGGCATTTCTCCTCCGTTGAAGTCGGGTCTCTGGCCTCCTCCGAAACCGCCCATACGCATTTCGGATTCAAATCCGCGAAGTGTCTCGCCATCGCAGGTGAGAGTGTATTCGCCGTCAGAAAGTTCATCGCTCGCAACTACGAGCTGTGAAAATGCATTATTGGGTGTTATTACAATTTCAGTTTTCCCGTTTGCGCTTTTAAAAGTATATGTCTTGTTACCGTCCTGCTTTTCGCTGAACATAAATGTCATGCTGTTCCGGTCAGATTCAAAATGGTCGAGCATATTGCCGGTAAAGATAACGTTACCACCGCGAATATCGATGCCCTTGTCCGCATCGAGCCCCGAATCCATACTGTCGGAGCAGGCATATGCATTGACGTTTCCGCCCTCAATAACGAGCCAGCCGTTTGAGTCGATGCCGTCGCCTTCGCCCGTGCTTCCGTCAACGACGATATTGACATTACCTGCTTTAACTGTCGCAACAGAAACATAGTCTTCATTTGTGTTGATTCCGTCATTGCCCGAGGTTATATTGATATTGCCACCATACACCGTAAGGTGAAGGTCTGTGCTGATACCCTCGTTTTCGGCATTTACGTTAAGAATTCCGTTTCCGAGCTCGCCACCGTAGATGTTCATAGACATTTTTGAATTTATTGCAGCATCATACTTGTGGAGTTTTTCGCTGTCAACAACCTTAGTTTTTGTTTCATCAAGCTCAACCGACTTGTAAATTCTTGCGACGTATGAACCGTTTATCGTATTTTCCGTGTTGTCGGCAATAACAATATTTGCGCCTGCCTTTGAGGTATCAACATCTGCCTTTGCCGTGTCCTCGTCATCGTCTCCGCACTCATAAACGTTGTAGAATATGATGGCGGGTGCAACCGAGCAGGAAATGTCAACACCGTTTAAGTAAAGCGTAACAACCGCCGCCTCGTCATCCTCTGCATCTTCGCCGAGGTTTATGGAGACCTGACCGCGTGAGAGCTTTCCTGAAAGGACATATTCACCCGGACGTGTTATGTTGATAACGCTGTGTGAGAGAGCCTCTTCCTCGGTGTGCATATCGGCACTCGTGCCCTCACCGTAAGTAAAGTCCGTGCCGTCCTTGTAGTATATTATGTCGTTTGAGAGATAAACGGCATCGGCAACATCCTTTGAAATCTCTGTTCCATTAACCGTTATAACGTCGTCAGAAAGTGAGATTTCCGTGGCGTTTTCAGGGAGTGGCATAAACTCGCTTTTCGCACCTGAAGACGAGCAGGATGCAAGCAAAAGACAAGCGAGAATAAGAGAAGTAAGTTTTAGTTTTTTCATAAAATCACATCCTTTAAACTTTAAAATTATTCTATCATAAATATATGTATTTTTGGATAAGAAAAAGTAAAAGATTTGTAAATGTTAATGTTGAATTTTATAAGAAAATGTGGTATTATAATAAAACTTTGAAAAGATTGTTGCAGGGTTAAGGAGACTCTATATGGAAAAAATGCAGAATTTTACGGAAGGAAAAATATTTTCACCGCTTATCCGCTTTGCGTTGCCTGTTTTGTTTGCGCTGTTTCTTCAGGCGATGTACGGTGCGGCAGACCTTTTGATTGTAGGGCAATTCGGCGGGGAGAATGCGGACGTGTTTGTATCTGCTGTATCGACGGGCAGTCAGCTTATGATGACGGTCACCTTCGTAATCACAGGTCTTGCAATGGGACTTACCGTGTATGTTGCCGAGAAGATAGGCGCAGGAAAGGGCGAAGAAGCAGGGGAGATAATAGGCAGCGGAATCGTGCTTTTCGGTGTGATTTCATTAGTTACGACAGTTGTAATGGTGCTTTCGTCTTCCGCGCTTACCCGTATGATGCACGCGCCTGAAGAGGCGTTTTATGACACGGTTTTGTATATTGCAATCTGCTCTGCCGGAATGATTTTTATTGTGGCATATAATTTGCTCGGCAGTATTTTTCGAGGAATAGGCGATTCAAAAATTCCGTTGCTTTCGGTAGTGATTGCCTGTGTTCTGAACATTTTGGGCGATTTGCTTCTTGTTGCGGTTTTTGATATGGGTGCTGCAGGTGCCGCCATTGCAACTGTTTTTGCTCAGGCAATGAGCGTTGTTCTCTCGCTCTTTATTATTAAAAAACGGAAATTACCGTTTTCTTTCTCGCGAAAGCACCTCCGCGCGAAGTCTCTGCACATAAAAACTGTTCTGAAACTCGGAACACCCATCGCACTTCAGGATTTGCTCGTCAGCATATCTTTTCTTGTGATTCTTGCAAACGACAATGATCTTGGTCTTAACGAATCTGCGGGAGTGGGCGTTGCAGAGAAGGTCTGCGCGTTCATTATGCTGATTCCGTCGGCATTTATGCAATCTATGTCGGCGTTTGTTGCACAGAATATCGGGGCGCAGAAATATGACCGTGCAAAAAAGGTGCTGTGGTGCGGTATTGCAACATCTGTTGCGGTTGGCATTGTCATGTGGTATCTGTCATTCTTCCACGGTGCGATACTTGCAGGAATCTTTGCAAAGGATGCCACGATAATTGCCCCTGCTACGGAGTATCTCAAGGCATATGCGATAGACTGCCTGTTTACAGCATTTCTGTTCTGCTTCATCGGTTACTTCAACGGTTGCGGAAAGACAACCTTTGTTATGCTTCAGGGGGTAATCGGAGGAATTTTCATTCGCATACCTGTTTCCTGGGCGATGAGCAGGATTGTGCCCGTATCGCTTTTTCGCATCGGGCTTGCAACTCCGATATCAACTGTCGTGCAGATAATTCTCTGCACATCGGTTTATGTGTACTTAAATTCAGAGCAGAAACGGTTTGGCAGAATATAAAAAGTAAAAAACACTCCTTTCGGGTATAATAAAACCGAAAGGAGTGTTTTGTTTGGAAAAAAAGAAACCGGACGATCTTAAATTTGTTCGCGAGAAAACCCCGATAATAACGGAGGAGCTCTTCGAGATTGATTCGCTTGCCTCGGCAAACGAATGCACGGGAATGGGGAAAATTTACCCGAATTTTGAAGGCAAAGACCTCGAAGACGTGTTTGACATAGCAAAGAAAAACGAAAAGCGAATGAAAAAAGAAAAATAATGAAACCAAAACCGGAGGTGCAAAAAATCACCTCCGGTTCTGTTTTATCCTTTGAATGTTGATGAAGCAGCTTCTAATCAAGATTAAAAATTCCGCCCTCAAGCGCGTTTCTTGCAGCAAGGATGTATTTTCCCGAATCAAGAGGATCAACGCTTCGTCTCTTTGCCGTGCGTCCGAACTCCAGAGGACACTCACGATAGCCGTGAAGCTTTACGCTCATCGTTCCGCGACCTCCCGTGAAGGTTGCGAGAGTTACGGAGTAATCAAGGCTTGTAGAAACAGGAATCAAGGTGTTTAGAATCACGCGCTCACCGTCGTGGATACTGTCAAGCACTTCACCGCGCATAGCAATTACGTCGCTCATAACACGTCCTGTATAATCCGCAGGAAGAATGAAGCGCGCATCGAGTATCGGCTCAAGGAGTGTGC
This sequence comes from Eubacteriales bacterium, assembly GCA_045636865.1. Taxonomy (GTDB): domain Bacteria; phylum Bacillota; class Clostridia; order Oscillospirales; family JAAYXM01; genus SIG480. Next base: position 69,029 of record JAZTYJ010000016.1, on the reverse strand, counting down.
TTCCGCCGCGCAGAAGGCCATCCTGAATTGCCATCGGTGTTGCAACGATGAAATCAAGCGGATGCGTATGCTCAAGATGATGCTCACCGTCGATAAGCTTTATGTTCACGTCGGTTACCTGCCAGCCGAGACGTCCCTGGTTTAGCGCAATCGGAATTGCCTGCTCAACCTGATGCTGATAGCGCGCCATAATTTTTGCAACAGGAACATTTGAAGAAAATGTAACGCCGCTTCCTCTTTCTGCCGGCTCAATCTGAAACTTAAGAACCGCCCAGCACGGCTTTGGCATGGTATATGCCACGAAACCGAAGGTGGGGGAGGATATGGTTTCCTTGTAGATTATCGCAGGAGAGCCGAATGTTACGCTCAAATCAAAGCGCGTCTTTAAAAGCTCTTCGATAATCTCAATCTGTATAGTGCCCATAACACGCAGATGAAGTTCGTTGAATATGCGGATGTATTGCACTTGTAAAAGCGGATCTTCTCCCGACAATATTTCACACGCGATGCGCAAATCCTGCATTTGTTCGGGGGACTCGGGAATAACCTGAACAGTGATGAGCGGTGTGCGGAGACTTCCCGGTTTTATCTGCCTTTCCATGCGGCAAGGCTCTCCGAGAATCTGACCTATCTGCACGTCCGAAAGCCCGTAGATAACACCTATTTCCCCCGATGCTATACTGCCTGCAGGATTTAAATTTGCATCGTGAATCTGCGTAATTTTTCTCTCCATATGCTTAAGTTCACCTGTTATGGGGTCCGTGCCCGCATCAAGTGTAATGCTTTCACGGTTTTTGAGAGAACCGCCATACAACCGCACCCATACACCTCTGCCGAGATTTTTATCCTGATGGGCGGCGAATACAACGCCTGAAAACTCATCTGACATTTTCGGAGAAGGAAGATAACTTACAATGCCGCAAAGAAGCTCTTTGATACCGATTCCCTTCAGCGCTGAGCCGCAAAGGACGGGGTATGCCAGTTTTTCGCGGGAGAGCTCTGCGAGTTTTTCGGAAAGAAAGCCTTCTGAAAACTGTTCGCCGTTTAAATACCGTTCAAGCAAATCGTCAAAATTGTCGCAAACGAGCTCGCAGACCTTCTCTGTGTCCGAAGTCAAAACGGCCTTTTTCGTCAGAAGACGGTTTATTTGCGATACAACACGGGAAACATCCGCACCCTCGCGGTCGGTCTTGTTTATAAAGAACAAAACGGGAATGTTCTGCCTTGTCATAGCCTCAAATAAAACTTCGGTCTGCGGCTGCACGCCCGAAACTGCACACACGACAAGAACTGCACCGTCGAGTGCCCACATGGATCGTTCAACCTCTGCTGAAAAATCAACGTGCCCGGGCGTATCGATGAGATTTATCTGCACGTCGTTATAGTTAAAAGAGACGCAGGTCGCCTTGACCGAAATGCCACGCCTTCTCTCAATCGGGAGGTTATCTGTATGCGCTGTTCCCGAGTCGACGCTGCCAACGGTGCGGATTGCACCGGAACATAACAGAATCTGCTCGGAGAGCGTTGTTTTTCCTGCATCAACGTGAGCGAAGATGCCTATGTTTCTGATTTTTTTCATCCTCTGTTGACTCCTGTTATCATATTGATGGGAGCTTCTTATGTGTAGTATACCAAATTAAGATAATAATGGCAATATGAGAAGAGAGGGAGATGCGAATAGTTGAATGAATAATTCGCGCAGTAGCTGAAAAAATGAAAAAAGAACGGTTTTGTTATGCGATTGCTCGAAACTTGACACTTCGCAACAGCGAAGATATAATAAAACTGTTGAAACAATAGAATTAATTGCAGAAAGAGTGCGAAAAATGGAATTTGATTTTGTTTCAATCAAAGAAGCGGCTGAAAAAGTCGGTGTAACAGAGCGATGGATTCAGCAGCTTTGCAAGGAAGGAAAAATCGAAGGAGCTTTTCGTCTGGGAGGGACGAGAGTCTGGTTAGTGCCGAAAGAGTGGGTTGAAAATCAAAAAATAAATTATGAGGTGGTAAAGATGAGAAAGACATCAAAAATTTCTGTTTCAGATGAGCAAAAAGAATTATTTCACGAGGTCGTTGTAAAGCAAGGACTTTCTGCCTTGTTCAGTATTATTTTGGCTTATCTTTTTACAAAGTTTCCTGAAACAACTCCTATGAAAACTATAATATCTGTCATCCCGGTGTTTTTTGCTTATGGGTTTGTAGCGTTTGTTGTAAATTATCTTATATCTCTTGGTGGTCCTCAGTTTGATATACTTAAGATATTGAAGAACGAATCAAAAAAAGAAAACTGGCATGAAGTTCTAAGGCTTGGTGTTCCGTTGAGTCGTCCGCTGTGGTTAGAAGGCAGATATGACTTGCGCATTAAGATCGGCAGAATAACAAAAGAAGCAGCAATACATATTCCCAGTGGTGGCGAGAGCGTTAAAATCGGAAACGGCACAATCGATGCAAAATATCTCTTGTCGTCTATATTGATAGACGATCTTGGTTGGACGATGTTTAAGACAGGTCAAGTCAGTACAGCAGAAAAAAATATTCTGGAGGGAATAGAAAGAGCCAAAAAAGGTAATTTTTGGGATGTTGAAATAAAGGGAAGACGACATTTGATTAACGTCTATGCTGCAAAAAAGGATAAAAATGCGGTTGATGAACAATGCGAAGAGATTAAAAATCTTTTGTCAAGCAAAATAACTGATCCAATTCAAAAAGATGCACTCGAAGCGGGTTTTTTCCTTTCTATGGCTGAGTATCGTCTTCACATGGTAAAAGAAGAAAATCCGGATGCGGCGACTAAAAGTGGGTATCTGAATGAAGCAGTCAGATTAGCAAAAGATTCCAGAGCTCTTTACGAAAGTCTCAAGGATTTCGAACATGGAGTAAGAACCTATCTCGTTTTAGGTGAGGCCTATTTGTTGCAGGAAAAGTTTTCGGACGCAGAAACCGAAATAGAGGACGGTATTAGAGAGGCTAAAGTTCAGGAAACCAAAGAACTGCACATAAAGTTAGCGGTTTTGAAAATTCAGACGAAAACAACCAAGGTCCTTGTAAATACCGGATATACTAAGGATGATCTTACAGATATCCAAGAAAAGACAAAGGGAGCATTTAAGGAAGGCGAAGATGTTGCCAAAAAGATTTGCAATAATTCCTTTGAATGGGAATTAAGAGATGCATACAGTGAATTCAAAAAAAGTCATAAAAGGGCGTTGAAAAGCGCAAAATAATGAAAATCCCCGGTACGGAACAATACCGGGGATTTTGTTATACAAAAAAGGCAGCCGTATGTTAGCGACTGCCTTTTTTATGTAGTGTCAATATTTCGATGCTTTTATAGTGATTGAGTCTGTATCAGCACTTTTTGGGAACTACACAAATCACCAGTTTACAGGTGGGGATGACTGAAACAATACAAAGCAATTACGGTTTTAATTTTATGCTAATAGTCCGGATCTTGTCGTCTTGCCAATGGATGCAGGATGAATTATCAATCAAATTGTCCTCTTTGTGTGCCTCATCAAGCAACAATTTCCAATCGTTGCCGATTGTAAACAGTTTTTCGATGGTTAGTGCAAAAATATCGTTTCCACTGCACTTGAAGGTTATCATTGTGCGTCCTTCTTTTGCAGCAGCTTCCGCTACGCTCTTGAGCTTTTCTATATCATAGTTGTCAAGCACGAGGTTGTTATGATAATAATAGTTTAGCGATTTATTTCCGTTACTGTAGGAAGGAGTAACCTCCACGCGGCCCGAGATAAGCTTTGCCGCTTCATCCATGCTTGCTATAATATCCGTTCCTGACAGGTAGTGGAGATCCCCCTGGTTCTGTATCGAAACAGCTCCTCCGATGGAGATAAAAAGAACATTGGGATTTGTTCCGTTTGCGAGGGTGGTTTTTGAAAAGGCAAGAAGGTCTGCCGCCGGGTTATACCCGCTGTCAAAATTTCCGTCTGTAAGAACGACAAGCCAGTATTCCGTTTCATCGCCGGCAACTACGGAAGATGTGAGTTTTGTCTGCGCGACTTTAACCGCATCATAAGGCGTACCGCCGGATGAATTCGGATAGGTGGTTCTGAGCTTCTGGATTTCTGCATTGTTCTTCACAGACATATCAAACTTTCTTGAAGAGCCGGAATTATTATTTAGAAAATATAAATCGACCGTATCCTCTTTGTCGCACATAGCAATCAAACTCTGCAATGAATAATTGGCATCAAGTTCTGAAGTTCCGCCCATACTGCGCGAGTCATCCATTACGAAGAATATGTGTTTCTTCTGTCTGTCAAATACGGATGCCGCTTCAACAGAGATCAAAAACAACGATGACAGCATTGCGAGAACCAGTGTCAATACAAAAAGTTTTTTCAGCATATGTGATCCTCTCCTCTTTTGGATATACTGTAACATTTTGCATTATGTCAACAATTTCTACATTATCCGACACTATAATTTCCGCGTGTGCTGCAGATCTTTGTAATACCTGAAAAAGTGTCTGAATTCTTTTTGCGTGTTGGTGTAGAGATGTGGGCTTTTTGCGTATTTTGGTTTGCATAAATATTCAGACAGACAATAAAGCCTCCAAGGATACTCGTTATTCCCTGGAGGCCCATTTTTTTATTCAATTATTTGAGTTATAAATTTGCTTTTATCAGTGCTACGGATATATCATTGACGTTTGTGCCGGTAGGACCCGTAAATATGAGCCCGTCTGTTTTCTGAAGTGCATGATAGGCGTCATTTTCTTGTAGGATATGGTATGGATCTATGTTGAGGGAATTCAGCTCAGTCAAAGTGGTATAGTCTACATAACCACCGGCAGCGTCCGTAGGTCCGTCGGTACCATCGCTACCGACGCTGAAGACAGCAGCGCCAACAATATCTGCAATACCTGCAGCCGCGGACAGTGCCAACTCCTGATTTCTGCCTCCTTTGCCCTTGCCGGTAAGCTGTACCACAGTTTCGCCGCCAGCTAAAAACGCAAGACTCTTTCCGCTTCCTGCATGAGTTTTTAAAATGGATGCGAGGAATGAACCGGCTTCCTTTGCCTGACAACACAATTGATCCGTAAGCAACACCGGTTCATAGCCCAAATTCTGGCAGGCAGCCGCTGCAGCGACACATAGTTCACGAACGGAGCCGGTAATTTGAGTGGTTACATTTGTGAGATCCTTTGGTGTTTCTTGTTGCAGAAGAGCCCACGCCTCCTCAGGCATATACAAATTGTACTTTTTCGCGATAGCAATTGCTTGCTCTGCAGTCGTAGAGTCAGGAACTGCCGGACCGGAAGCAATCATATCAAGAGGGTTGCCAAGAATATCAGAGAGAACGACAGAAAAAACTTTTGCAGGATAACAATATTGGGCAAAACGACCGCCTTTAACTGCTGACAAGCGCTTGCGGATGGAATTTATCTCTACAATATCCGCACCGCAAGCAAGCAGTTGAGAGGTAACGTCTTGTAAAATTTGGGAACTGATCAGTGGCTTTTCAAAGAGCGCACTTCCGCCGCCCGACAATAAAAAGAGAACGGTGTCCTGCTCTGTTAAATCGCCGACTAAATCCAGGGCTGCCTGGGTGCCGGCAAAGGAATTCTCGTCGGGTATCGGGTGACCGGCTTCGTAGCATTGGAAATTACTTATCGGACCTTTTACGTGCTCATACTTGGTAACTACTACACCTTTATCTATACGGTTTCCAAGGCAATCATATGCGGTTTTAGCCATCTGCCATGCCGCTTTTCCTGCAGCGACCAATAATACCCGTCCGGGAAACACCTGACCAGAAAGGGCACGTTGCACCGCTGCGTCAGGTAAAACAGCGGCGATAGATTCTCTGACGATTGTATTTGCGTGAGAACGAAGTATTGTATCCATAAATTCCTCCTTATGGTGTTGAATGTGTTTAAGACTGTATTCGTAGCTGTCATCCGTTGAAGTTACCGGTAAGAATTCCGGATAAGTGCATAATAAAGGTAGAAAACACGGCACTTTTCCATGTATCTACCTTTATTTCACAACTCTGCTTAAGCTGAGTCTGCAACTATTTCTCATATTCCCGAATATTACTTTGCAAGATAACGTTGGGTTGAATAAACAATGTAGAATCCGGGATGGCGGATTCAGAAATAATATGATACATTTGCTCTACTGCCATATAGCCCTGCTGATAGGGATTTTGAAAAATTGTGGCTTGCACAACGCCCTTTTGCATATAATCCCGAATTTCTTTAAAGTCGCCTGAAGTAACCAGTTTTAATTTACCCGACAAACCAAGTTTTTCCAATTTTTTACACGTCGAGATTGAGTTATCGGTATTGATATACAATCCCGTTACATCCGGATGTTCTTGAATAAGACGTTCTGCATTATGAGCGGCAAATTCATAATTATCATGGTTCTCATAGACATCAACAATCTTCATGGAACGAAGCCGGCATTCCTCGTAGAATCCGGTGATGGATTCCTGATGGTCAATGGCATCAGGCCTTCCGGTAAATGCGGCAACAGGTCCGCCACCGGTAAACCAATATAACAATTCAGCTGCCAGATGCCCTGCCAGAGAAGCGTTTTGGCGTATGGCAAAATTTCGGACACTATCGGGAATATCTCCGTTCACAATGGCGGTTTTTATCCCTTTTTCAGCAAACTGTTGCAGAAGTTCTCTAAAACCGTTTGTGTTAAAGGTTCCGAGAAGCAAAAGACCATCGTGTTCTTTTTGGTATATTTCTTCCATCTTATCAAGGATCTGCTGATGAACGGTATATTCTTTACCGAAAAACTCGTGTATTTCACCCAGTACATTAAAGTCATGCAAATCAGCAAAAGCCTGCTTTACACCTGCAATTATGTCGTTGTGGAACACGGGCACACGATTGTAGATAATAAAATCAATTCTGATCGTACGGCGTGCCAAAGACTTAGCAGCTTTACTGGGAGCATACCCCATCTCTTTTGCCTTTTCTAATATCATTTGCCTTGTTTTTTCGCTGATTTCAGGCTTGTTATTTAGAGCGCGGTTTATCGTTGCTGTCGAAACGTCTAATTCTCGGGCAATATCATAAATTGTAACTTTTTTCATAGAAAAATCCATCCGTTTTTTCTGACATTATAGCATATTCCAACAAAAAAGTAAAGGTAAGCTGGCATAGCTTGCAATAATTCCGCTGCCAAAAAACTTGCGCGTATTTTATTTAGTAAAAGCAAATACAGTCTTCTGAAAATAGTTTTCTCCTGCAAGCAGGACAGGGGTGCAGTTAAAGGGACGATTGATTGCGTTGGGTACCGTTTGTGCTTCCACGCAAAATGCACAGTGGGGGAAATACGTCTCACCGTTTTTGCCGGCGATCTCAGGCATAAAATTTGACGTAAAGAATTGGAAGCCTTCCTGTGTTGAAAAAACATCCAACTGAATCTGACTGATTTCACCCTTGACCGATATCATATGACGATATCCGGAACCGGGAACAAAGTAATGATTATCATATCCATTGAACATTTCTGTCTGGGGATGGGGATTGCGTTGAAAAACGTCAATGGTTTTCTGTGTTGTAAAATCAAAGGGTGTGTTTGCGACGGGGAATGCACCTTCCGGAATTCCCAGCGGGTTATTGTGGCAAACCATCGTCGCCGGTGAAACAACAGAATGCTTCAGAACAGCACCCTCTCCATTGAGATTGAAATAGGCATGGTTTGTTACGTTGAGTATGGTATCCTGATTGCACACAGCATCATAAAGGATGTGCAACTGGGATCCTTGCAGTTTATAAGTTACACGGAATGTCAGATCGCCCGGATATCCATCTTCTCCGTCGCGAGAGACAGTTTCAAGTACTACATGAGTGCTGCTCTGCTCAATGACATCAAAAAACTTCGAGGTGAGATTATTCACTCCACCATGAATGTGGTGTGGATTTGCATTTGCAGTGAGAAAATGTTTTTTACCATTTAGTGTAAATTGTGCATTTTCAATGCGATTCGTGCAGCGTCCTATAGTTGCCCCGAAATATACATTGTTATCTGTGTATTGTTCTTTGTTTTCAAGACCAAGAACCACATCAATTTTTTTGTTTTCGCGTGTTGGGACAATGATGCGAAATATCGTTGCTCCCAAATTGAGAACAGAGACAGTGAGTATATTATTATCCAATATAATTTCTTTGATAGACATGACAAGTTCCCTCCTTGCACTTTAATACAGTTTCAAATTGGTAGTTTGTTTTTGAAAGAAGTTACAAAAGTAGCCACCACATATTGGGACAGTTACTCTGCTTCAAATGTAGCGGCTATTTTTGGTTCATTTAAATTCAGCGCACAGAATCAATGCATATCTTAATCAGCTGAACGCACTTCTGTACCGGAAAGTTTCTCATAGAACTTTAGAATCGCACTGTGGTCATCGTTGCCGCAACCATTATTGTGCAACCACTGCATCATCTCCTGAACCTGAGAGGTAAGCATAAGCGGAGTGCCCAAGCCATGACCTGTATCCAAAGCATTATTCAGATCCTTAATGTGCAGATCAATGCGGAAACCGGGCTTGAAGTTACCGTCCATCATCATCGGAACCTTGGCATTCATTACGGTGCTGCCTGCAAGACCGCCGCGAATTGCGTCAAATACCTTCTGAGGATCTACGCCCGCCATCATAGCAAGTGAAAATGCTTCCGAGCATGCTGCAATGTTCACGGCGACAATAATCTGATTAGCGAGCTTTACCGTGTTGCCGGAGCCATTGGTATCACCGCAGTGTACCGCAGAACTGCCCATCACAAGAAGAAGGTCGTAGTATTTATCAAACAATTCCTTGGAACCACCGCACATAATGGAAAGAGTACCGTCAATCGCTTTCGGCTCGCCACCGGATACCGGTGCATCCATCATATTCACGCCGTGCTTTGCGCACTCTTCGGCAATAGCCTTTGATTCAAGCGGTGCAATTGAGCTCATATCAATGATATCGAGTCCTTTTTTCGCGCCCTCAAGAACACCTCCATCGCCAAGAACAGCAGCTCTTACATGCGGAGAGTTGGGAACCATTGTGATTACAACATCACTCTTGCTTGCTACGTCTGCATTGCTCTCGCCGCGAGTAGCACCACAAGCTACTGCATCGTCAAGTGCAGCCTTTGCGTAAGGATCAAACGCAGTAACCTCATAGCCTGCTTTCAGCAAGTTCTTGCACATTGGAAGACCCATAATACCGAGACCTACAAAACCAACTTTATACATTTGAACATCCTCCTGAAAATTTTTTAGAACTTTAAAAGTTTAATACTGATAATTTAACAACGGAGCCCAGCCATCATTTATAAACTGATCTGTTGTACGGTTGGCAGAGCCGAACGTAATAAACTCCTGGCGAGTCATGCCGTCGACTTCATAAGCCTTTCGAAATTCCGGCATTGACATCAGACGGTCAATTACATCTTGTGCCACGGGAATGTTAATTCGCTCTTCGCATGGGGTATCAACGGGGATCATCGCCGCAATTTTGGGAGCGATAGAGAAAATCATCTTGGCACCGGCAAGCTCAATAACCTGATTTGCTCCGCGACAGCCGGCAGGCATCAAATAGGTATCATATCCACGTTCATTGAAAATTTTATACGCCTTCTTGATGCAGGCAATACCGGCCTGTATGATATCGGATTCCTTTACGTCTGCACAAGAGTCCTGCGCTACGTCGCGAAGGTAATCGTCCAGACGACCAACCATCAATACCGCAACCGTAAGGCCCGGCTTAATGCCCGCTGCTCTGGCTCGTTCTTTACCTCTCTGGGCAGCTTCACCTACAGCCAACACCTGCGGCACGGTAAAGCTGACTGTTGCAGCCATGTTCAGACCGCAAGCCACACATTCTTCATAAGCCTTAATTCCCGCATTGGTTGCAGGAACCTTTACCACAATATTGGGAGCCCCTGAAGCCAGTTTCTTAGCCTGAGCAATCATATACTCCGCATCACCGGTTTTATTTGGGTTGGTCTGGGCACATACATATCCCTTGCCGCTGATTCCCATTTTGTAAATAGGGGATACCTCCTGCGCATAAAAACCTGTAACCACCTGTTCTAATGCCTCGGCTTTTGCATTACCTGTTAAATCTTTTGGAAGGCTTTTTAAACGTTCACTCCAAAAGCCCTGGTCATTGTTCAATGTTGATTGAACCAGAAAAGGATTGGTTGTCATACCCACAGCGCCGTTATAAAACGCCTCTTGCTGCTCTGCATAAATAGCAGAGTCATGCCAGTAAATAGAATCGGTCTGGCTGCTAAGCCATTGTAAATATTTATGTTCCTTCATTGTAAAATCCTCACCTGCTCTTAATATTATGCAAAATTCAAAAGAATTCAATAAAATGCAGAAATGAATTCTTCTGCTTCACACAATTCCTATACCCCTTTTTCAGCGGTTTGGGAAATGTTCACCATCAGCTTGATGCGATTTCTTCCGAAACGACCTATATTTTGCATTGCGTCTCCTGTTTCTTCAAAGGGGATCTCATGCGTGATCAGTGGCTTTAAATCAATTTTTCCTGTCTGCAAAATTGATAGCATTGTTTTCGGCATACCAAATCTGCCCATAATACCGTTCACACTCAATGACTTCATAACTATATCATCGATTTCAAAGTTAGGAACTGTTTTTTCATAAAATCCAATCAAGCCAACTTTTGCACCATATTTTGCAACTTTTAAGCACTCCGGAATGGTGTCAATATTTCCGGAAGTCTCAATGATTACATCGAAGCCGAAGCCATCAGGCTGGCGACTGATATATTCCCCGAGAGACTCTTTTGTTACATTCAGAACAACATCTGCACCCATTTTCTTGCCAATCTCGAGTTTTTCATCGGAGCGGCCACTCAGAACAACATCCGCACCATAATACTTGGAAAGTGCAACGGCAATCATACCAATAGCTCCGGTGCCAACAACAAGCACGTTCTTTCCGGGTTCAACATTGCATTCGGTTACGCCTGCCAGAGCAATGCAGGCAGGCTCAACCAGTGCTGCTTCCTGCAAAGAGATAGAATCGGGGATCTTATGCAAATGTCGAACGGGCATATGCATATATTCGGCGAAGCTGCCGTCCCAGCAGTTGATCGTTCCTAGAGACCAGGTGTTCTGACATTTCGACCATTGCTTCTCGCGACAAAACTCACACTTACCGCAAGTAACACCACTTTCTGAAATTACGCGATCTCCCGGTTGAAAATCTGTAACGTTTGCGCCAACAGCCTCAATTACACCGGACCACTCATGCCCGAAACGAACAGGGTACCGGATACTTCCGTTGCGCACCAGAGACATATCACCGCTAAGTATTGCAAGATCTGTAGCACATATACCGGCATGAGCTACTTTGATTATAGCCTCATCCGGAGCTGGAATGGGTTTTTCCACCTCTATCATTTCTACCCGACCGGGTTCCTGAATCACAAATGCTTTCATTATATACACTCCTGTTGCATAATCAATTATTAACTGAGCTTATTACCATACCGGACTTTTTGTAACTTTTAAAACCTGCTTTTTATCAAAACAGTATATTTCACTATGCATCACGTTACATTTACATCAGGCGCCCAGTTAAAGTTAGTCAATAATCACACGAATTAATATGTATCCGGGGATTCCTCACCAGTGCTGATTGCCTTTGCAGAACTGAAGCCGATGCCCAGACGATCTGCTCCCATATCTACGTACTTCTTTGCAGTTTCATAGTTGCGAATGCCACCGGAGGGTTTTACCTTGATGCGACCTGCAGAGGCATCAAGCATTGCCTGTACAGCTTCCTCGCTGGCACCGGAAGCTGCAAAACCTGTAGAGGTCTTTACAAAGTCAGCACCTGCTTCAATACAGATATCAGTGGCTTTTTTGATTTCTTCAATCGTTAATGCACAGCTTTCAAAGATAACCTTTACGCCCACATTGTATTTCTTTGCCGCTTTTACAACACCTTCGATGCCGCGCTTTACCTCATCCCATTTGCCGGAGCGGGCGTAGCCATAGTTCATAACCATATCAATCTCTGCGACGCCCTTCGCTGCATAGATTTCAGCCAAAGCTGCTTTTCCTTCCGCTGTACTGTCTCCGTGGGGGAAATCCAGCACGCAGCTGACCACAGTGTTGGTTCCTTTGCACATCTCAAGTGCCAAATCAATATCACATGGTCTTACACAAACGGAGTAGGAGTCATAATCGATGCCTAATTGAATCGCTGCCTTAACTTCTTCCTCGGACATATTGGGCTTTAATACTGCAGAATCAAAATAACGACTAATTTTCATAACTAAGTTCCTCCATATTATTTATATTTTTGTTGACAGACTTACCTGTGCAATAATGCGTCCACTGCACACTTGTCCGGCAAAGAAGGGACAGACCCTTCTTTGGATGCCGTCAGTCCACCTGCTGCGCAACCCATACGAATAGCTTCAGCTACAGACATTCCTGCAGCCAACCCCACGCAGAAAGCGGCGTTGAAAGAATCACCTGCAGCAGTAGTATCCACTACCTTTATTGGAAATGCAGGTACGCAGAATGTTTCTTGTTTACTGGCGCACAATGCGCCTTCTGCGCCAAGTGTAATAATCACGTTTCGCGCACCTTTTTTTCGATACGCATCAATGGTCAGAGCTTTCCACTCTTCAAAGCTATGCTCTGCCTGATAACAGCCGGTAAAAAACTCCGCCTCGGTTTCATTAGGGGTAATATAATCCGCCAGGTCATAATACGCATCAGGAATCTCGCGGGCAGGGGCAGGATTTAATACAGTAGTTACACCTGCCGCGTGTGCAATAGAAAGAGCCTCGGTGATGGCTTCCTCATTGATTTGAAGCTGGCTCAACAGAATGTCTGAGCTCGCAATCAATTCCCGTGCGCTGCGAATTTCCTCCACTGTTATTTTACAATTGGCCAAAGGTGCTACTACAATGGCATTATGTCCCTGACGGTCTACCAGCACACAGTCTGTGCCTGTGCTCTCGGCAGGATCTTCGAACACAAAATCCGTATGGACACCGTTTTCTCTTAACATATCCAAGAGAATCTTGCCACGCTCGTCGCAACCAACCTTACCGATCATATAAACGTCAGCACCCAAGCGTGCTGCTTGAACGGCTTGATTCCCACCTTTACCGCTTGCAAAAAAACCACTCTTATAGCCGGTTACTGTTTCTCCTACTCGTGGTAGACGATCGGTCCAGATAAAGCAATCATAAAGCAGATCGCCGATCACTGTTATTCGCATTCCTTTTGCTCCATTCTTTTCTCGAGATATTTTTCATCCACGTATCTCATAGAGGTTCCCCAGGCGTTCTTGCGCACAAAATAAGTCTCGTTATCTTCCTGACGTCCCCACAAGGTAAACAGTTTAAAATCCTCTTTATTCATGGAGTTGTCAATCCAATGATAGACATGAGGGGGAATAACGATGATGTCTCCGGGTTTTACGGGAATGCTGTCATCATCCAACCACAGAATACCACTGCCTTCTACAACGTAATAAATCTCTGTGTCTTCATGTGCGCCGCCACCGGTGCGGCAGCCACCTTTTAATGTTCCTTCGTTGATGTTCAGAACCGGATATCCGGCCATCTCATCTCCGGTCAACTGCTTGGAACTATAAGTTTCGTCGCATACAAACGGAACCACATTTTCGGCATTTATCAATGTCCATTTTTTCTTCATTTCGAATCTCCTTAATATTTAATATCTATTAAATTACGGGTAAATCTTAAATTCGCTGATCTCCGTCCAAGGAATCTCAGTTCCTTGATTCTCCAGAAGGTCAAAGCGTACATACTTGGCTTCTACAGGTTCGTCCAGTTCTACATCCTGCCAGCCTTCTGCCTTTTCAATTTCTACATGCTTAACAAAGGTCCAGGGAACATCATCGATTTTGTCTTCCTTACGGCGCAGTTTTCTGGGCTCATCTGTATTGCTTACATAAATATCAATCGCTTTTGCCAGTTCCTCCAGGATGCTGATATCCAAGCCTACATTGCGGAAAATACGGATTTTACTGATCTTTTGACTTTCTCCAAAGAAACTTAAAACTGCGATTGCGGGGCCATATGTATTAGCACCCCAAGTGCCGCCATTACGCTCCAAATCATCGCGGATCAGATTCACCACCCAGAAAGTGGGATCTGTCTCTGTATGAGTTGCCCATTCAATGCGCGTATAATACGAACCGTCTCTTCTTACACCTAAAGGATACATTGTCATATTTCTCACTCCTTTACTCACAGACTATTACTGATTGTTTGATATAACGCGTCTACTTCGCTTTTGTAAGGCATTGCAGGTGCCGTTCCCAAACGTGTAACAGATAAGGCACCGGTAACGTTTGCGTTTCTTCCTCTGTTAAATCTCCAGTTCTTCTCCCACACTAAGGAAGCAAACCTCCACCTGAGGGGCAAATTCCTTCATTTTTTCTGAAAACTCAAGGGGATTGGAGCCGTGCTCCACAAACATCCAGAAATGGCAGGGAATCACTTTTTCGCAATTGATATCCGCGGCTAAACATGCCGCCTCTTCAGAGCCAAGATTTCCGTACGCGCCATTAATCGGAAGTAAAGCGATCTGCGGTTTTGCTTCGTATGCTTCTTTCAGCATTTCGGGCGTATATGCAGTGTCTCCGGCAAAATATACCGTAGTTCCCTCGAAATCAAACAAAAATCCCAGAGCGCCGGGGCATGCAGGGCCATGGTCTGCTCTCATCACTTTTACGGAAAAACCGTCGAAACTGACTGTTTCTCCGGGACATAAAATCTGCATTTTTTCTGCATCATGCCCGTTTTGGTCAAGAAAGACTTTACACGGTTCATTACCGAAAATCTGCGTTTTGGGACGTTTCAGTAAAGCATCATAAAGATCTACATCCAGATGATCCGGATGTTCGTGAGAGATGAACAAATAGTCTACATCAAATTCCTGTATATTCACAGGTGCCGGCACCATCCTTCGGAAGCCCACAAGTTTTCTGCAGGAATCACCCAGGTACGGATCAATAGCGATCTGCTTGTCATTTGATAAACAAATTAAAAAACCTGCCTGTCCAAGCCATCTTATTTTCATATCGTTTTCCTTCTTACATTCTATAGTACGTAATCGGTTTCGTAACCTTACGCGTTTATAATATCACACAGCAATTTCTTTGTCAATATTTCTTTTTTCAGACATTGATATTGACTTTTTTCTTCGTATATGATACTATTCAGAAAACGGAACCGATTACGGATTTGCAGAAAATATTATGCGTGATCGTTCGCGATTTTTAATTGCATTAAATTGTAAAGGAGAAGTCATATGAACGTCAATTTAAAAGACAAAGTGGTCATTGTAACCGGTGGAGGCGGCGCCATTGGAAGCGCAATGTGTTTGGAATTTGCAAGAAATGGTGCAATTGTCATCGTAGCAGGAATTATAAAGGAAGAGCTGGACAGGGTAGTTGATTTGATTGAAGCGGAAAATGGCAAAGCTTACGCAGTCGTTTGTGATGTTTCTAAAAAAGAAAGCACACAGGCTATGGTGGATGAAGTGGTTGCACGCTATGGCCATATTGATTGTTTGGTTAATAATGCCGGCATTAACGGCGGTCCGGATAAAAGAAAACCCATTTACGAGTATGACGACGAACTTTGGCAAAATATCATGAACGTTGATCTGAACGGTGTATATTATTGCTCCAAACCTGTGATTCTGCAGATGAAAAAACAAGGAACAGGAGGTTCCATTATCAACATTGGTTCCACAACGGGTTTGGTTTCGTTACGCCTGCAGTGCGCGTTCACCGCTGCCAAGGCTGGTGTCATTCAGTTAAGCAAGACAATGGCACTCGAACTTGCTCCTTTGAATATCAGAGTTAACGCTATTGCCCCAGGTTCCATTCTGTTTGAAGGCACCAGAAAATTATTCTACGCGGATGCAGAAAAGGCCGAAGCTATCCTTTCTCACATCCCCCAACATCGTGCCGGTTCTCCTGAGGAAATTGCGTCTATGGCTTGTTTTCTGGCTTCTGATGATGCCAGCTACATGACCGGATCTGTCGTAACTATTGATGGTGGATGGACTTGTGGATACACCAGAGATTTTTAAGAAGTATAAAAATGGGCGCGAATCAATGCACAGGATATTTGCACGGTTTGTGTATTCTTTTCTGCGCGCCGACCAAATGTCGCCCAAATAGATACGATTAAACACGTCTAAACACAAATAGAAACAAATGTCGTATCCCGTGTAGAGAAAAGGAAAAGCCTTGGTATTACTTGAAATACCAAGGCTTTTCTCATGGTTGCGGGGACAGGACTTGAACCTGCGACCTCCGGGTTATGAGCCCGACGAGCTACCAACTGCTCTACCCCGCGATATCTATGGTGCCGCTGACCGGACTTGAACCGGTACGATATTTCTATCGAAGGATTTTAAGTCCTTTGTGTCTGCCGATTCCACCACAGCGGCAGGTGTCAGACGACGCGCACCTTTAAGTGCCATAATAGAATACCACATAATTGATTATTTGTCAACCGGTTTTTGTTATTTTAGGACAACTTTTCTATTTCTCGTGCGTTTTGAATATGACGGAAGAGAGTAGCCCAAGCGTTATGGAAACGCATATTCCTGCGCTCGCGGCAGTCAGTCCGCCCTTTATGATTCCCATTGCGCCCGTTGAGTCGGCAGCCTCGCGCACACCCTTTGCGAGAAGGTGCCCAAACCCCACAAGCGGTACGCTTGCTCCCGCCCCTGCAAATTCGGCGATGGGGTTATATATACCGATGGCGGAGAGGAGAACGCCGATGACTACATACCCCGTAAGGATTCGCGCGGGAGTGAGCTTTGTTCTGTCGATGAGAATCTGTCCGATTCCGCAAAAGAAGCCGCCGATAAGAAAAGCCTTTAAATATTCCATAGTTTACACCTCAACTTCAACGATATGACAAATGCCGGGGATGGTCTCGCTCTGACAGACGCTTGTGGGCGACTGGAGCGAGCCTGTTCCGCAAATGAGAAGCCTTTTCCAACGTCCGCTGCGAAGCCCCGTGAGAAGATAGCCCGAAAAAACAGTTGCCGCGCACGCGCACCCCGATGCACCTGCGTGCATATCCTGGCGGTGAATATCAAACATTTCGCAACCGCAGTCGATGTAGTTGTCAGAAAGTGAAACTCCGTCGCGAAGAAACAGGTCAATGACCGTTTTTCGCCCGACTTCGCCGAGGTCACCCGTTGCGATGAGGTCATAGTCCTGCGGCGTGGTGGATGTGTTTTCAAAATGCTTTTTGAGGGTAGTGTATGCCGCAGGCGCCATAGCCGCGCCCATATTGTTCGCATCGGAAATTCCCGAGTCGACGACTGTGCCGAACGTTGCCGCACGAAGACGGGGAGACAAGTTCATCTTATCACCCGAGATGATAACCGCGCCGGCACCCGTAACCGTCCTTTGCGCGGTAGGAGGGCGCTGGCCGCCGTAGGCTATCGGATTGCGGTACTGTCGTTCTGCTGTGCAGAAATGCGAAGAGACACATACTGCGCTGTTGTTGGCGTAGCCGCCGTCTGTAAAAATACCCGCAAGCGCAAGACCTTCAACAAATGTAGAGCACGCGCCATAGAGCCCGATAAACGGCAAGTCAGTATCGCGCACGGCAAAGCTTGAGGCGATGCATTGATTCAGTAAATCCCCCGAGAAGAGACAACCGAGCTGTGACATATCAAGCGAGGCTTTTCTGAGTGCGATTTCAAGAGCCTTCTTCTGAAACTTGCTCTCACCCTGCTCCCACGTTTTTTCGCCGAAATGGGCATCGGAAACGTGATGGTCGAAAAACTCCGAAAGCGGACCTTCACTCTCCTTCTTTCCGACAACGGTGCCTGATGAAATTATCTTTGGCATATTTTTAAAAAACACGGTTGAGTTTTGCATATTCAGCCCCCGAAAGTTCGTTTTATTTTCTTATTATTTCGCTCGTTTCAAAAAATATGCAAAAAAACACCGCATCGTTTGATGCGGTGAGAGAATATTTAAAGGAGTCTCTTCCGGAGGTCTGCGCCGTCGGACGGATGGAGATATGACGGTGGAATGTCAAATACGGTTTTAGCACCGCAGACGCCCTCGCGATTGAGGCGGACTGCCGCGCGCGCATAGGCAACGAGCACGCTTGAGGTGAACTCGGGATTTGAGTCAAGCTTTAAGCTGTATTCAATGATGTGTGAATTCTTGCCGCTATTGGTTGTCCCGGTGCGGAAAACTTTTCCGCCGTGGGGGATTCCTGCATGGTCGCGCAAAAGCTCCTCCATTGAGATAAAGTGAACCGTTGTGTCGTAATCCGCAAAGTAGTTCGGCATTGTCTTTATTTCATTTTCAATCCTTGAGAGGTCAGCGCCCTCTTTTGCAACAACAAAGCATTCGCGTGTGTGCTTTTCGCGTGTTGAGAGGTCGGGCATCTCACCGCGGCGGACGCTCTCAAGCGCCGCATCTACGGGAACGGTGTACTGACGTGCATCGGCAACGCCGTCAATTCTGCGGATGGCATCGGAATGGCCCTGGCTTACGCCCTTGCCCCAGAAGGTATAGTCGCGTCCGTCCGGGAGAATCGCTTCACCGTAGAGACGGTTGAGTGAAAACATTCCCGGGTCCCAACCGACGGAGATAACGGAAACCTTTTTGCCGTCGCGGCTTGATGAGTCGGTTTTCTCAAAATGCTCCGGGATCTTTGCATGGGTGTCGAAGCTGTCAACCACGTTAAAGTGCTTTGCAAAAGCGGGAGTCTGTTCGGGCAAGTCGTTTGCGCTGCCTCCGCAGAGGAGAAGAACGTCGATATCGTCCTTCATCTCAATTGCGCGGTCGATGTGATAAACCGGAACACCGCTTTCAGTCTTTATTGATTCGGGATCGCGACGCGTGAAAAGCGCGCAAAGCTCCATATCATCTGCGGCACTTACTGCACATTCAACGCCACGACCGAGGTTGCCGTATCCGAGTATTGCAACTTTTATTTTGTTCATTTTATATCATCCTTCCAAGAGTGGAGTTAAAATATCTTATGATGAATAATTAAAGCACAAAACAGCGAAAAAGTCAATTTAATCAAAAGAATTTCCGCGCGATTTAAAATAACAATTGCATTATTTTGCAGAGGGTGTTAAAATATACATTATAAAATAAAAGGTGGAGGATTTTGAAAATGATTGATATGACAAAATGGCAGAAAATTGCCGCAGAAAACGTATCAAAGCGTGATATGGCTCCGGGCAGACTTTCAGGCAAGATTGCAATTGTTACTGGAAGCGCACAGGGCTTTGGTAAAGGAATCGCAGAGATTCTTTATGCAGAGGGCGCATCGGTTGTTATCGCAGACCTCAACGAAGCTCTTGCAGCGACAGTTGCAGGCGAGCTCGGTGAGCGCGCATTCTCTGTCCGCGTTGACGTTTCAAACGAAGAAAACGTTGCAGAGATGATTCAGAAGACGGTTGAGCGCTTCGGCGGTCTTGACCTTCTCGTTTCAAACGCAGGTGTTCTCAAGGCGGGCTCACTCTCGGAGATGGAGCTTTCAGACTTTGATTTCGTTACAAAAATCAACTACACACCGTTCTTCACATGCACAAAGTATGCACAGTGCATCATGAAGGCGCAGTATGAAGCAGATAACTCATGGACAGGCGACATCATCCAGATTAACAGTAAGTCAGGCCTTTCGGGCAGCAACAAGAACTTTGCATATGCAGGCGGTAAGTTCGGCGGCATCGGCCTCGTTCAGAGCTTTGCTATGGAGCTTGCTCCGATTAACGTCAAAGTCAATGCTATCTGCCGGGGTAACTACTACGGCGGTCCGCTCTGGAGCGATCCCGAGCGTGGTCTCTTCGTTCAGTACCTCAATGCAGGCAAGGTTCCGGGAGCAAAGACAATTGAAGACGTCAAGAAGTTCTACATGTCAAAGTCTCTCATTCAGCGCGGATGCTTGCCGTCTGACGTTGCAAAGGCTATTATGTATGCTGTTGAGCAGACATTCGAAACAGGTCAGGCTATCCCGGTTACGGGCGGTCAGATAATGCTCCACTAAACTACGGAGGTTTTCCCCGATGATTGATATTTCAATTCTCAACAGATTAAACGAAGGAACAGAAGAGGATCGTCTTTCGGCACTTTCAGAAGTTGTAAAAGAAACAAACTTCATCCCGCAGGACGAGAGAATGATAAACAACCATATACATACGTTCTACTCCTTCTCACCGTACAGCCCGTCGGCTGCGGTCTATGCGGCAAGGTACGAAGGACTTGCAACCTGCGGAATCGTCGACCACGATTCTATCGGCGGTGCGCGCGAGTTCATCCGTGCAGGTGAGATTGTCGGAATCCCGACAACTATCGGAATTGAAGCACGCGTTTCAATGAAGGAGACTCCGTTTGGAAACGTACGTACAAACAACCCTGATCAGAAGGGTGTTTCATATATGGTTATCCACGGCGTTCCGCACGAGAACATCGAAATCGTTCAGGACTTTTTCGCTCCGCTTCGCGAGAAGAGAAACGAGCGCAACCGCAAGATGGTTGATGAGATAAACAAGCTCTATGCCGATAAGGGCATTTGCCTTGATTTTGACCGCGACGTTCTCCCGCTTTCACGTGCGAAAGACGGCGGAAGTGTTACAGAGCGTCATCTTATGTATGCTCTTGCAAAAAAGCTTTCTGATACGGATGAGATGTTTGCGGTTTACGACCTTGTCGGAACATTGAAGAAGGACTGCATCCCGAAGATT
This sequence comes from Eubacteriales bacterium, assembly GCA_045636865.1. Lineage (GTDB taxonomy): Bacteria > Bacillota > Clostridia > Oscillospirales > JAAYXM01 > SIG480. Next base: position 48,283 of record JAZTYJ010000016.1, on the reverse strand, counting down.
TACATTGACGCGACAGACGAATGCCCCTCACTTTCAGACTTTATCGGTCTTGCAAAGAGAGTTAACGGTATTGCGGCGTATGCATATCTCGGTGATGTTACGGCATCTGTTACGGGCGACAAGGCGGCACAGACGTTTGAGGACTCATACCTCGACGAGCTTATGGAGTGTCTCCACGGCTTCGGTCTCCGTGCAATAACATATATGCCGACGAGAAACACAAACGAACAGCTTACACGTCTTCGCGCACTTTGCGACAAGTTCGGTATGCTCCAGATAAGCGGCGAGGACGTAAACTCACCGCGCCAGAGCTTCAGAATTGAGAAGATGAACGAGCCGCAGTTTGCAAACCTCATCGACAGCACATGGCAGGTTATCCGCCACGAGCTCGGAGAATAAAAGAATCAGAACAAACCGGAAATTTCCGGTTTGTTTTTTTGTGTAAATTTTTAAATATACTGTTTCTATTTGCGGAAATTTATGATATGATATATTTAGTGGAAAGTTTTAATTTTCTTCGGAAGGGAGATATACATATGCGCAAAACAAAGATAGTCTGCACAATCGGTCCTGCGAGCGAAAAAAAGGAAGTTTTCAGAGAACTCTGCAAGGCGGGGCTCAACGTTGCAAGGCTCAATTTCTCTCACGGCACACACGCCGAGCACAAAGAAAAACTCGATATGATAAAAGAAGTGAGAGAAGAGCTCAACCTTCCGATAGCGATTATGCTTGATACAAAAGGTCCGGAATATCGCATCAGGACTTTTGAGGGCGGAAAGATATTCTTGAATGACGGCGATACATTTACCTTCACAACAAAAGATGTTGAGGGAAACCAGGAGCGCGTTTCGGTAAACTACGACGGCCTTGCCGATGATCTTGAAGTAGGGGATACCATTTTACTCAACAACGGTCTTGTTGCATTCCGTGTCCGCGAAATAAAGGGCGGTGACGTTGTGTGCGATGTTACTGCTGGCGGAGAGCTCTCAAACCGCAAGAGCATGAGTTTCCCGGGAAAGGTGCTCAATAAGGAGTTTTTGAGTGAGCAGGACAAGAGCGATATCCTCTTCGGAATAGAAAACGGAATAGATTTTATCGCGGCGTCATTCGTTTCGTCAAAGCAGGATATCATGGATATAAAGAATTTCCTGTCAGAAAACGGCGGTGACTCAATCGAGCTTATCGCAAAGATTGAAAACCGTATGGGAGTCGACAATATCGAAGAGATATGCAAAGCCTGTGAGGGTGTTATGGTAGCGCGAGGAGACCTCGGCGTTGAGGTTCCGTTTGCAGAGCTTCCCGCGATTCAGAAATACCTCATAACAAAATGCCGTCTTCTCGGCAAGAGAGTCATAACGGCAACAGAGATGCTCGAGTCTATGATTTATAATCCCCGTCCGACGCGCGCCGAAATTTCAGACGTTGCAAACGCAGTTTACGACGGTACGAGCGCGGTTATGCTCTCGGGTGAGTCGGCTGTCGGCAAGTACCCCGTTGAAACGGTAAAGATAATGTCAGAAATCGTTGAGGAGACCGAAAACAATATCCACTATGCAAAGCGTTTTAAAACGAGCGAGTTCAAAATAAAGAACAAGGTTGATGCAATCTCCCACGCGACCTGCGGAATGGCAATTGACATCGGTGCAAAGGCGATAGTTGTAAGCTCAATGTCAGGAATGACGGTGCGAATGGTATCGCGCTTCCGCTGTCCGACGGATATTGTAGGTATGGCAACAAACAAAGCCGTATGGTATAAGCTTGCGCTCTCGTGGGGAGTTATCCCCGTGCTTTCAGAGCAGTTTAATTCGTCTGACGTTTTGTTCTACCACGCCGTACGAGCCGCGCGAGAGAATCTGCCGCTTGAAAAGGGTGACCTAATAGTTCTTACGGGCGGAATCATAAACGGCAAATCGGGAAACACAAATACAATAAAGGTTGAAGAAATATAACAAAAACTCCTGAATGAATTTCATTCAGGAGTTTTAATTTTGAAAATTTATTTCATTATCGCGTTGTAAACGGTCTCCGCCGCAGAAATATCCATATTACAGCCAATGCGCCAGAATTTAATCTTTTTTGCCATCGCGTTTATTGAATCAAGAACGTGTGTGGAAGATTCCCCATCCGGAAGATGAAGTGCCGGGAAGAGCTTCGGAGTAACAGCCGAGAGAGGAAGCTCCGACGCAAAATTATCTTGTGAACGCTCAAGGAAGCAGATGTCTGTAAGAACAACCTTGTCGTTTATGTTTATGTTTTCCTTTCCGCACCATGGAGTGCCGTAGCCGTAGGGAATACCGTCAATAACGCGGATAAGCGGCTTGTCGCCGTTTATGATGCGGCATCTCTCTCCGAGAAGACGAAGCCAGAGAGAAGAGTGAGTTGTTTTCCCGGTTCCGCTTTCGGCGCAGAGCAGAATGCCGTGACCGTCGGCATCCATAAGAACTCCGTGGATAAGAAAAACATTAAGTGGTGCGAGCTTGTCGTTGAGCTTGCGGTAAATTGCAAGAGTCTCAAGATATTCAGGAGGAAAACCTTCGTTAGAATCATTTTCTGCCATAATTTCGTCATCAGTAACAGAGAAAGTGTATGCAGCAGGAGCGTCGGTGATATATTTCCTGCACATTTTTTCGATATAGTCATATTTATTGTCAATTGCACAAACTACGTCGGCAACGCGAATATTAAACATACCCGTAACACCCCTGAAAGATATTTTTGCATACCAATATAGCATAATTATATATAATAATACGATTTTTGTCAATGATTTGATGAAAGTATGATATATTTGAGACGGTTGCGGCGTGCCACCGGCACCCCCGCCAAGAGCCGCCTTTCAATCCCCTGAGATCAAAATAAAGAAAGGACACAACCGTATGGTTGCCAAATGAAACAGGGATCCCGCAAAGCCTGCTTTGCGGGAAAAAGAAGCGGCAGACGAAAAAAACGAGACGTGTAAAAAAGCACGGCGAGCCAAAAGGCTTGCCGTGATGTGGTGGACCCGAAGGGGATCGAACCCTCGACCTTCGCGTTGCGAACGCGACGCTCTCCCAACTGAGCTACGAGCCCGTATTTCCATAGAAAATTATATCAATATAAAATGGAAAAGTAAATACCCGAAAACAAAAATATTTCTTGCAAATAGGCTCAAAAATTGATAGAATATATAAGTACGAGTATATACAAAAGGGGTTGAAAATTTTGCGGCTTAAAAGTCTTGAATTACAGGGATTCAAATCATTTCCCGATAAGACCGTCATCACGTTTGATGACGGCATTACCGCTATTGTCGGCCCCAACGGAAGCGGAAAATCAAACATCTCCGATGCTGTGCGTTGGGTTCTGGGCGAGCAGTCGACAAAGACGCTCCGCGGCAGCAATATGCAGGACGTCATCTTTGCGGGAACCCAGAAGCGCGCCTCGGTTGGTTTTGCGGAGGTTTCGCTCACTATCGACAATTCAGACGGTGTCTTGCCGTGCGAATATAATGAGGTTACGGTTACACGCAGACTCTACCGTTCGGGTGAGAGCGAATATTTCATAAACCGTTCATCCGTACGCCTGCGCGACATAAACGAAATGTTTATGGACACAGGTCTCGGTCGCGACGGTTATTCAATCATCGGTCAGGGCAGAATCGACGAAATCCTTTCCGCAAAAAGCGGAGACCGACGTGAGATTTTTGAAGAGGCGGCGGGTATCTCAAAGTTCCGCCACAGAAAGATAGAATCAGAGCGAAAGCTTGCGGCAACGGAGGAAAACCTTGTCCGCATCCGCGACATTCTCGCGGAAATCGAGTCGCAGGTTGAGCCGCTTCGCAAACAGTCTGAAAAGGCAAAGCAGTACATAAAGTTTTTCGATGAGCTCCGCGGCCTTGAGGTTACCGTCTGGACGGAAACCATCGCAAAGGCAAGGGAGAATGCAGTTAAGTTTACGGGTGATTACGAGGTCGTCTGCAGTCAGTTCGGCGCGGCGCAGGCATCTCTTGAAGCGCTCTATGCAGAGGTTGAAGATCTTGCAGAGAAGATGCGCGAAAAAGACGTTGAGGCAGAGGCCGCACGCGAAGAAGAGCGCGAGGCAGAGCGCGCTCTCTCCGAAATTTCGGGAGAGATTGCAGCACTTAACGCAAACGCTTCAAACAACCGCCACAACATCGAACGAATCCGCACGGAGATGAGCGATGAAGCACTCCGCGCAGATGAGATTGCATCGCAGATAAAGGCAAGAGAAGACAGGGTAGAAGCGCTCCTTACTGCTGCAAAGGAAATAGAAGAAGCCGTCAGCGCTCTCGTGGAGGAGGCAAACCTCACATCCGGAAAGAGCGATGACGCGAAAGCGCGTCTTGACTCGGTCCGTCTTCGTGCGCGTATGGCAGAGGATGAGGGTGCTAAGCTTAAAATTTCTCTCTCGGCGGCAGAGACCGAAATTGCATCCTTTGATACAAGACGGGCAGATATCGAAGAAGAAATCAAGCTTCGTGAAAACGAGCTTTCTGAATCAAAAAAGAAGTATGCCGTTGTAAAGTCATCATTTGAAGCGGCGGAGGAAAAATGTGCCTCGGTTTCAAATATATTAAACGGCTTTGAAATGAAGCATAAATCGCGTCTTGAGCGATTTGAGGCGCTTAAGGACAACGTGTCAAAGCTTACACTTTCGCGCGAGTCCGCAGAAACGAAACTCCGCATGCTTCGCGAAATGGAGAGGGATCTTCAGGGATACTCCTTTGCCGTAAAGAACATTATCAAGGCAAAGGGAGAGGGAACTCTCGGCGGAATTCTCGGCACGGTTTCACAGCTTATCAGAGTTGATTCAAAATACACCGTCGCGATAGAAACAATCCTCGGCGGAGCTATGCAGAACATCATCGTCGAGAGTGAGCGCGACTCAAAAGAGGCAATCGCATATCTCAAGCGCACCGACGGCGGACGCGCAACGTTTATGCCGCTTGACACCGTTTCGGGCAAAGAGCTTGAAAAGCGCGACCTTAAAGATGCGGCAGGATATCTCGGAATCGCCTCGGACCTCGTTTACTATGACGAAAAGTTTGCGCCCGCAATCCGCTATCTCCTCGGCAAAATTGCGGTTTGCGACAACATAAACAGCGCATCCGCACTCGCAAAGAAATACGGTTATTCCTTCAGAATAGTAACCCTTGACGGACAGATAATAAACGCAGGCGGAACATATACCGGCGGAAGCATCAGCAAAACCTCCGGTATCCTTACGCGTGCAAACGAAATCAAGAAGCTTGAGAGTGAAATTTCGGAAGTTTCGAAAAAAATCGAAAAAGCAACCCTTGAAAAAGACGAGGCAGAGCGCGAGTACAATGCGCTTGTCTACGAAGTCGAGGTGTGTAAAAACGACAAGCGTGCGGCAGAGGACATCCTCCTTCGTGCGGAGACCGAGATTGAGCATTATAAGCTTCTTCACGGTCACCTCAACGAGCTTATCGACTCTCTCAACGACGAGCTAACGGCTCTCTCGGGAAAGAAGAGCGAGGCAGGTCGCACAATTTCAGAAATAAAAGCAAAAATCGAGGCAAACGAAAACGAGCTGGAGGCTCTCTATGCAGAGGAAAAAGCACTCATCGAAGGCGATTCCGAGCTTGCAGAGCACAAAACGCTCATTGCCGAGCAGATTGCCGAAAAGCAGGCAACTCTTGCGGCAAACCGTGCAGAGAGTGCGGAAGCTGAGCGTGCGCTTTCTGAAATCCGTTCATTTGCCGAGGCTATGGCAGGAGATCGCGTGTCAAAAGAGCAGGCTATATCCGAGTATGAAGCACAGATTGAGCAGATTATGAAAGAAATCGCAGAAAAAGAAGCTCTTTCAAACGAAAAACGTGCAGCTCTCACACTCATTACCGAAAAGATTTCAAAGATAAATGAAAAGAAGCTTGACCTTGAGCGCGAGCGCACTCAGAAGGACAAGGAAAGCAAGTCTAAAAACGAAGAGATTATGAATCTTGACCGCGAGCGTTCCCGTCTTGAAACAAAGAAAGAAGCGGCGCTTCGCGAAGAAGAGCAGATCACGGAAAAGCTCTGGGAGTCATACGAGCTCACACTCGGCACGGTTGAGAAGTATATTGTCGAGCTTGAATCTCCCGCAGCTGCAACAAAGCGCATAAGCGAGCTCAAGAGCGAGATAAGAAAGCTCGGAAGCGTCGACATAAACTCAATAGAGGAGTACGAAAAGGTTTCTGAAAGATACGAGTTCATGTCAAAGCAGAGCACAGACCTTGAATCTGCAAAGCGCGAGCTTGAAAAGATGATTTCGGAGATAACCGAAGAGATGAAGGTTATTTTTGAAAAGCAGTTTGTCGTAATCAACAAGAACTTCGGCGAGACCTTCTCCGAGATATTCGGCGGCGGTAAGGCAGAGCTTGTCCTTGAAGATTCAGACGACATTCTCTCCTGCGGCATCGACATCCGCGTCCAGCCGCCCGGAAAAACTCTCAAGACGATCACTCTTCTCTCGGGTGGAGAGCGTGCATTTGTCGCAATCGCGCTTTACTTTGCGATTATGAAAGTAAGCCCGACACCGTTCTGCGTGCTCGACGAAATCGAGGCGGCGCTTGACGATGTAAACGTTGCGCGCTATGCGGAATACCTCCGCCGACTCTCAAAGACTACGCAGTTTATCGTTATCACGCACCGCCGCGGTACGATGGAAGAGGCGGACATGCTTTACGGCGTAACGATGCAGGAAAAGGGCGTTTCGAATATGCTTGCAATCAGCATCTCCGAAGTTGAAAAATCGCTCGGAGTAAAGCTTAATTAAGAAGGTTTTTATATGGGATTTTTTGATAAAATACGAAAAGGGCTCACAAAGACGCGTGAGTCTGTCGGAAACAGCATAGGAAAGGTTATCCGCGGCTTCTCATCCGACAGGGAAGAGATGCTTGAAGAGCTTGAAGAAACTCTAATCATGGCAGATCTCGGCGTGTCAACGGCTATGAACATAACCGAAAAGCTCCGCGAAAACATAAAGGAGAAGAAGCTCCGCGAAAACGATGAGATTGTGGCGGAGCTCAAGTCAATAATTCTCGACATTCTCCTTGGCAACAAAAAAGAAGAAAAGAGCGGCAAAAAGGTTATCCTCATAACAGGCGTCAACGGCGTCGGAAAGACAACCTCAATAGGAAAGCTCTCGTCTCTCTTTATTTCACAAGGAAAAAAAGTAATCCTCGCAGCGGGAGATACCTTCCGCGCGGCGGCAGGCGAGCAGCTTGACATCTGGGCAAAGCGTGCAGGTGCAGACATCGTGCGCCACGGTGAGGGCGCAGACCCTGCGGCAGTTGTGTTTGATGCCGCAAACGCGATGAAGGCGCGAGGCACCGATGTTTTAATTTGCGACACGGCAGGAAGACTTCACAATAACCAGAATCTTATGAACGAGCTTGCAAAGATAAGAAGAGTTCTTGAGCGCGAGCTTCCCGATTGTGAGATAGAGTCATATCTCGTGCTCGATGCAACAACGGGGCAGAATGCACTTGTTCAGGCAAAGAAGTTTAACGAGGTTTCATCTCTTTCGGGAATCATCCTCACAAAGCTTGACGGTACTGCAAAGGGTGGAATTGTCATATCCATTGCGGACGAGATGAATATTCCGATAAAGTATATCGGTGTCGGTGAGCAGATAGATGACCTTATGGAGTTTGATGCCGAAAGCTTTACCGATGCGCTCTTTGAATAAAGGTGTGATAATATGAAATTCATTATTGCTACGAACAACAAAAAGAAGCTCCGCGAGCTTTCTGTAATTTTATCGGAGCTCGGAGTTGAGGCTGTTTCACTTGCGGAGGCGGGAGTTGAGTCCGATGCCGAAGAAACAGGAACAACCTTTGAAGAAAATTCGCGCATCAAAGCGCTTGCCGCGATGAAAGAGTCGGGACTTCCGGCGATTGCAGACGATTCAGGTCTTGAGGTTGATGCACTCGGCGGCAAGCCGGGGGTATATTCGGCGCGATACGGCGGAGATTTGTGCCGCGACGATGTAGAGAGATATGAATATCTCCTCAAAAATATGGAAAACGTTCCCGACGGAGAGCGCAGTGCAAGGTTTGTATCGGTTATCACCTGCACTTTCCCCGACGGTCGCGTTCTCTCCGCAAGAGGGGAGATAGAGGGAGAAATCCTCCGTGCACCGCGCGGTGAAGGAGGATTTGGATACGATCCGGTCTTCTTCGTAAAAAGTGAGAATATGACAACGGCGGAAATGTCGGCGGAGCGAAAAAACGAAATTTCGCACCGTGCTCTTTCTCTCAGACTTATGGCAAAAAAACTTAAGGAAGTTTTATAAATGCGCATTGGCATAATGGGAGGAACATTCAATCCTCCGCACCGTGGACACAAAAACGCCGCAAATGCGGCAAAGGATGCCCTCGGTCTTTCAAAAATCATTTTTGTGCCGACGGCAATACCGCCGCATAAGGAACTCTCAGACGATTCTGCAAGCGAGAAGGACCGCCTTGAGATGACGCGACTTCTTGCAGGTGAAATCGGCGGTGAGGCAAGCGACATTGAAATTGCAAGCGGCGGCAGAAACTACACGGCAGATACGCTCTCAAAATTCCGAGAGATGTATCCCGACGATGAGCTGTGGTTTATTATGGGAACGGATATGTTTCTCTCGCTCCAGAACTGGAGAACGCCGGAGAAGATATTTTCTCTTGCATCGATTGCAGTTGTCCCGAGGAGTGACGACGATGCAGAAAAGCTTGAAGACCATGCAAAGTGGCTTTGTGAGAAGTTTGGTGCAAGAGCAAGTGTTATAAACGCGGCGGCGGTTGATATTTCCTCAACCGAGCTTCGCGATATGAAAACGAGGGAAGAGCTTCTTGAGTTTATTCCCGAAAAAATCCTTGATTACATCGAAAAAAGAAGGCTTTACGGTATTTAGAGAGGCGATATGTTTTGACAGATGCAGAAATTCTTCGGCACGTTAAAAATTCAATGAGCGAAAAACGCTTTTTACACACTCTGCGGTGTGCTGATATGGCGGTGCGGCTCTCCGCGCGCTGGGGCGAGGATGAAGAAACCGCGCGCCGCGCGGCATATCTTCACGACATAGCAAAGGAAATGCCGTATGAGGAACAGCTCGAGCTTATAGACAAATTCGGAGTGATACTTACAGATACGCAGAAGTCTGAAAAGATAATCCACGCGTTTGCGGGCGCGCTTATCGCGTGGCACGAATTTTCGATGTCGGAAGAAATCTGCGGTGCCATCAGATGGCATACCACGGCAAAGAGAAATATGTCGCGCCTTGAAAAAATAATATGGCTTTCTGACCTCGTGGAAGACAGCCGCGATTTTCCCGGAGTCGAAAAAATCCGCGATCTTGCATTTGAAAATATGTCAGAGGCGCTTATTCTCGGCTTTGACACAACAATCGGCTTCTTGCTGAAAAAGGGAAAACAGATAGATATAAATATGATAGAAGCGAGAAATTACGAGATCGCGGCAGGAAAGGACCGGACAGAAAATGAAAAAAGTTCGTATGACAAATAAAACAAGAATTATAATCTCGGTTGCGCTCATAGTTGCAGCAGTGATTATGATAGTCGCCGCAGTTGCGATAAACAACATAAAACCGCCTGACATTTCTGACTTACGCGACGGATATGTCATCCGCGACGAGAAGGTTTCGTCAATCGGCATCGACAGAAAAGAAGATTTTTTCACGGTGCTTGTCGTCGGTATTGATGCCGCAAGCAACAGTACGGATACGATAATGCTCACAGCGTTTGACAATAACCTCAAAAAAATGAGTATATTGAGTATTCCGCGCGATACAATAACGAAAGCAGACCGTACAAATAAAAAAATCAATGCAGAATATGTTTTTGGCGGCAAGGATATGAAAGCCTTGTGCAGGGCGGTTGAAGACGTAACGGGCATCTACCCCGATAAGTATGCGCTCGTCTCGGTTGAGGGCTTTGTGGAAATGATAGACGCCATCGGCGGAGTAGAGGTTGATGTTCCGATAGATATGGTGTATAATGATCCTACACAGGATCTTAAGATAAACATCAAAAAAGGTCTGCAGACATTAGACGGCTATGATGCTATGGGCTTTATGCGATACCGCGCAACGTATGCCGAGGGTGATCTTGGAAGAATCAAGATGCAGCACACCTTCGTTGATGCGCTGATTAAAAAGATGCTTACCCCCGCAACCTTTGCAAAGGTTCCGACCCTTGCGGAGATAATCCACGACAACGTCGAAACCGATATGTCGCTCGGCAACGAAATCTGGCTCGGAAAACAGCTTCTTACAATGAACCTTGAGCAGGATGTTATGATGACAATGCTTCCGGGATATGCAGACTATTACGAAAAGCTTTCGTATTATTTCCCGGATGAGGAGGCAATACTTGAGATAGTAAACGAACACTTCAATCCGTATACAAAACCGATTGAAGAGCTTGATATATTTGAGCCATAAGGAGAAGATGAGAATGAGTGTAGAAAAAGAACTTAAAGCGATAGTAAAGACGCTTGATGACAAAATTGCATCAGACATAAATGTTCTGAAAATAGAAGAAATTACAACGCTTGCAGAATACTTTGTAATCTGCACGGGTACTTCAAACACACACGTTGCGGCACTTCGCGACGCTGTTGATATGAAGCTTTCAGAGATGGGCATCGAGCCGCATCACGTTGAAGGTCACGGCGGTGCGTGGGTGCTTATGGACTACGGCAGCATAGTGGTTCACATTTTTACAGACGAAGGCAGAAGATTTTATCAGCTTGACCGTGTATGGGCGGATGCAACTTCCGTTCCGCTTGACGGAATGCTGAGTGAATAAAAGGGGTTTTTAAGATGAAATACGATTTTTCTTCAATTGAAAAGAAATGGCAAAAACGCTGGGAAGAAGAAAAAGCATTCCGCGCAGAAAACGGCGGCGACAAGGAAAAGTTCTACGCGCTTGTTGAGTTTCCGTATCCGTCAGGCAACGGTCTCCACGTAGGACATGCTCGTCCGTATACTGCTCTTGACGTCGTTTCAAGAAAGCGCCGTCTTGACGGTTACAACGTCCTTTTCCCGATGGGATGGGACGCATTCGGTCTTCCTACCGAAAACTTTGCGATAAAGAACAAAATCCATCCGAGAGAGGTCACGAAGCAGAACGTTGCATTCTTCAAATCGCAGCTTCAGTCTCTCGGTTACTCTATCGACTGGGACCGCGAAATCAACACAACAGACCCGAATTATTTCAAGTGGACACAGTGGATTTTCTTGAAGCTTTTTGAAAAGGGACTTGCATACAAAATGCAGATGCCCGTCAACTGGTGCACATCCTGTAAGTGCGTTCTTGCAAACGAAGAGGTTGTAAACGGCGTTTGTGAGCGTTGCGGAAGCGAAGTTGTCCGCAAGGAGAAGAGCCAGTGGATGCTCAAGATTACGGAATATGCAGAGCGTCTCATAAACGACCTTGACGATGTTGATTTTATCGAGCGCGTAAAGATTCAGCAGAAAAACTGGATCGGCAAGTCAACAGGCGCAGAGGTTAAGTTCACAACAACCACCGAGGATGTTCTTACTGTATACACAACGCGTCCTGACACACTTTTCGGTGCTACATATATGGTTATCTCACCAGAGCATCCGTATGTAGAAAAGTGGAAGGACATCATAAAGAATTACGACGAGGTCCGCGCATACGTCGAAAACTCTGCAAAGAAGTCTGATTTTGAACGTACAGAGCTTGCAAAGGATAAGACAGGCGCACTCCTCTCGGGAGTTTCTGCAATCAACCCCGTAAACGGAAAAGAGATTCCGATATTCATTTCCGACTATGTCCTTATGTCATACGGTACGGGTGCAATTATGGCTGTTCCGGCTCACGACACACGCGACTGGGACTTTGCAAAGAAGTTTGACCTTCCGATAATCGAAGTCGTTGCCGGCGGCGACGTTGAAAACGAAGCGTTTACGGACGTCGAAACAGGCAAGATGGTAAATTCAGGCTTCCTTGACGGTCTTGAAGTAGCCGAGGCAAAAGAGAAGATTATCGAATTTCTGGCAGAAAAGGGCATCGGAACACCGAAGACAAACTACAAGCTCCGCGACTGGGTATTCTCACGCCAGAGATACTGGGGCGAGCCGATTCCGCTCGTATACTGTCCGTGCTGCGGATGGGTTCCCGTTCCGGAGAGCGAGCTTCCGCTCAATCTTCCGGATGTAGAGTCATACGAGCCGACAGACAACGGTGAATCTCCGATTGCAAATATTACCGAGTGGGTAAACACAACATGTCCCAAGTGCGGTGCGCCGGCAAAGAGAGAAACAGACACAATGCCGCAGTGGGCAGGCTCAAGCTGGTACTTCCTCCGTTATATGGACCCGCATTGTGATACGGCACTTGCATCAGACGAAGCTCTCAAGTACTGGGCACCGGTTGACTGGTACAACGGCGGTATGGAGCACACAACTCTCCACCTCCTCTATTCACGCTTCTGGCACAAGTTCCTCTACGATATCGGCGTAGTTCCGACAAAGGAGCCGTATGCAAAGCGCACAAGCCACGGTATGATTCTCGGTGAAAACGGCGAGAAGATGTCAAAATCACGCGGAAACGTCATCAACCCGAACGATATAATCGACCAGTACGGTGCAGATACAATGCGCCTCTATATTATGTACATCGGCGACTTTGAAAAGGTAGCATCGTGGGACAGCCAGGCAGTTCGCGGCTGTAAGAGATTCCTCGACCGCGTATGGAATCTTGCGGAAAATGCGGCGGATTCTGACGAAATAACAGCAAAGAACGAAGCTGCAATCCACAAGACAATCAAGAAGGTCGGCGAAGACATCGAGAATATGAAGTTCAACACCGCAATCGCTGCGATGATGGCACTCATCAACGATTTCTCATCAAACGGAACAACACGCGGAGAGATGAAGATTCTCCTCACACTCTTAAACCCGTTTGCACCGCATCTCACAGAAGAACTCTGGGAGTCATACGGCGAGAAAACTCTTCTCTCACTTTCAAAGTGGCCTGCTTTTGATGAGAGCAAGACGCGAGCATCAGAGGTTGAAATTGCAGTTCAGGTCTGCGGTAAGATAAAGAGCCGCATCACCGTTGCTGCAGATCTCTCTGACGATGAGGTTGTAGCTATTGCATGCGAAGAGGAAAAGATTAAGGAAGCGCTTGCCGCAGGCAAGCTCGTAAAGAGCATTGTTGTTAAAAACAGACTCGTAAATCTCATCATAAAATAACAAAAGTAAAATTTGCGAATAATTTAAAATTATTCTTGTTGACATTAGAGAAGTTTTTTATTATAATAGTAACGTTAATATTTATTTTTGTTTTGAACGCGGAGGGAGGGATATCAATGTCATCAGAAATTCGTATAAAGGAAAACGAATCTTTAGAGAGTGCTCTCAAAAGATTTAAGCGTTCCTGCGCAAAGTCAGGCGTTCTCTCCGAGTTGCGTAAGCGAGAGCATTATGAAAGCCCGAGCGTAAAGCGCCGCAAGAAGAGCGAAGCCGCACGCGCAAAGAAAAAGAGATATTAAAAACAAAAACCACAAGGCAGACAGCCTTGTGGTTTTTAATTTTTTTATTAAAAATCAGGTTTCGGGGTAAATTATTGAAAAAAGCTCGTTTAAGCGGTCGTGTCTGCCGCAAAGATAAAGATATCCGAACAGAGCTTCAAAAGCCGTTGCCGCGTGGTATGTTGCGGGGTCGGAATGCTTCGGTATGGAGTTTACCTTTGCGTTTCTTGCACGGCGGAAAACCGTCATTTCCTCGTCCGTAAAGTGTGGAGAAAGTGTTTCTGCCGCCTGTGCCTGTGCGGATGCGGATACGGAAAGAACAGTGTTTCTGTGCAAATCCGATGCCTTGCAGAGTCCGCACTTTACGAGCCTTCCGCGCACCATAAGCTCAAAAACCGCGTCGCCGATGTGGGCAAGTGCGGTGGAGCTCAAATTAAGTATTTCATCATGTGAAAGGGTGATTCCAAGAAAGTTTGTCATAGAATAAAACCTCGCTTTTTATCCATTGTAAGACAAATTTCAAAAAAAGTCAACGAAGCATTTAAAAGGGAAATTATGGGATATGTTCCTGTTGTAATTTTTGCTAATTTGTGCTATACTAATTTTGAATATGCAAAAAATATCCGCACCAAAAAGGATGGTGATTAAATATGGCAGACAATGCTGTAAGAAAGCTTGTTGAGGCGGAAGAAAATATTTCAAAAAAACTCTCGGATGCAAGAGAAAAGGCAAAGAAAATTCGTGAGGATGCACAAACATCGGGCGAAGAAAGATTGAGAGCAGAGGAAAACTCTTCTGTTGAAAAAGAAAATGAAATTCTGACTGCCGCAAAGGAAAAGGCAGAAAAGGAAAAGGGCGAAATCGAAGCTCTTGCCCGTGGGGAGCGCGAAAAGCTTGAGGCTCTCGCAAAGGGCAGAATGGATGCTGCCGCAAAAGCAATAGTTGAAAGGGTTGTGAAAGGATAATGTCGATTGTCAGAATGAAACGACTGCGCCTTGCAGCAAGCTCTTCGGAGAAAAACCGCATAATGCGTGCCCTTGCTCTTTTCGGCGCGGTTGAGCTGACTGAAACAGAGGTTTCGGACATTCCCGTATCACAGGCCGCAAGCGAATCTGAAACGTACCGTGATTATCTCCGCGAGATTTCCGATGCGATAGATATTGCTAAACGCCGAAGCGGAATAAAGAGAGGAATGTTCTCAAAAAGACCTGAAGCGCCAGTAAAAACAATTTTTTCTTCTGAGTTTATAAACGAAACTCTTGCCATCGCAAGAAAGATAAATTCAAAAGAGGAAGATCTGTCAGCCAAAAACGACAAGAGAGTGCGGCTTGAAGCTCTTGAGAAGAGCCTGCAGCCGTGGGAGGCTCTCAATGTGCCGCTTGACACGACGCAGGGAAAATGTTTTTCCACGATGCTTCTGACGCTTCCGTCATCGGTCAGCCTTGAAAGTGTGAAAGAGACACTTTCGGAAACAAGTGAATATGCAGAGCTTTTTGAGGTTTCAAAAGATTCGGAGCTTTGGTATATGCTTCTTATTACGCATGCCGCAGATGCGGACAAGGCTTTTTCGGCTCTCAAGCTTTTAGGTGCCGTCAACGTGAAATTCCGCGGAGTTTCAAAAACGGCAAAAGAAATGAGAGAGGATGCGCTCTCTGAAATCTCGGAAATAAGAAAAGAAGTCAAAACGCTTGAGAAAGAAATAACAGTAACAGATGAAGAGTTTGACCGTCTCCTCGTTGCACAGGATGCAATCTCAACGCATCTTTCGTGCGAGGTTGAAACAGAAAAAGGTCTCTCAACCGCACACGCCTTCTATATAGAAGGATGGTTTCCGAAGCGCGAGGAGAAAAATCTTTCCGAGCTCCTTGAGAAAAACGGTTGCGCGTATGAGTTTTCAGACCCGACGGATGAGGATGAACCGCCGACGCTCACATATAGCGCAAAGCTTATTTCTCCGTTTGAAGTTATCACCAATATGTACAGCGCGCCGGCATATCGCGGCGTTGACCCCAACCCGATGATGGCGCCGTTCTTTGCGCTGTTCTTCGGAATAATGCTCTCTGACGCGGGATACGGTCTGCTCCTTATGCTTGCAGGCATCTTTGCTTTGTGGAAGATGAAACCCAAAGGGGGATTTCGCAGCTTTATGCAGCTTGCAGTAATCTGCGGTGCATCAACAATCTTGTGGGGACTTCTCTTCGGAGGCTTCTTTGGAGATGCAATCCCGTCGATTTATCTTATGTTCACGGGAAAAACCTTCCCATATGATATGGCATTGTGGTTTAACCCGACAAACGATCCGATGACGATGCTCATCTTCTCGCTCGTGCTCGGTGGAATTCAGATAGTTGCAGGTATGGCGATAAAGGCATATATGATGATTCGCGACGGAGAAATCTGGGCGGCGATCTTTGATATCGGATTCTGGTGGGTTGCCTTTGCCGGTGTCGTGGTTATGCTCCTCGGAAGTGCGACAGTCGGTCTTTATGTCATCCTCGCCGGTGTTGCGGGGCTTATACTCACTCAGGGACGCGCAAAGAAGAATATCATAATGAAGTTCTTTAGCGGTGTGCTCAGTTTGTATGATGTTACAAGCTACTTCTCGGATATGCTTTCGTATTCGCGTCTGCTTGCGCTTTCTCTCGCAACTGCAGTTGTAGGAACCGTTATCAACACGATGGGAGTCCTCGTCGGACCGATAGGCTTCTTTGTTGTGTTCATTATAGGACATGTGTTTAATATAGCAATCAACCTCGTAGGTTCGTTTGTTCATGCTGCGCGTTTGCAGTACGTTGAATTTTTCGGTAAATTTTATGAAAGCGGCGGACGGATTTTTGCCCCGCTTTCAATCAAAACAAAAAATACAGACATCATCAAGGAGGAAAATTAAAATGGAATTAGGATTAGTTTTGGCACTTTTGGGTGCAATGCTCGCAACAGCTCTCGCAGGTATGGGTTCAGCAAAGGGTGTAGGTCTCGTAGGTGAGGCAGCAGCAGGAGTAGTTTCTGAAAACCCCGAGAGATTCGGTCAGACACTTCTTCTTCAGGCTCTTCCGGGTACACAGGGTATCTACGGCCTTCTCATCGGCTTCCTTGTTCTTCTCAAGGTCGGCTTTGTCGGCGGCGATCCGCAGATTGAGATGACGACAGCAAAGGGTGCATATATCCTTATGGCTTGCCTCATCATCGGTCTTGTAGGCTATTTCTCAGCTATCAAGCAGGGCAGAGTTGCAGCTGCAGGTGTTGCAATTATCGCAAAGCGTCCGGAAGAAGTTTCAAAGGCTATGATTTATGCTGCTATGGTTGAGACATATGCAGTTTTGGCACTTCTCGTTTCATTCCTTATGCTCAACGGCGTAAAATAAGACAGGTGGCATTTTAAAATGAACGGTATTGAAAATATTATAAAAAGAATATCAGACGATGCCGAGCTTGAGGCAAAGAAGATAATTGCGGATGCAGAGAATGAGGCTTTGAAGATAGCAGAAGACTTTGAAAAAAAGATTTCTGCAATGAGTGAGAAGAACCTTGATTCTGCAAACAAGAAGGCAGAAGAGGAAATCTCGCGTCTTGTCGGCGGTTACCGCCTTGAGGAGAAGAAAAAGACTCTTGCAAAAAAACAGGAGCTCATCTCCCTCGCTTTTGACGCGGCGCATGATAAGCTTATTTCACTTTCTGATGACGAGCGCGCAGACGTAATCTGCGCTCTTGCGAAAAAAGCATCCGGCGGAAAAGAGGGCGAGATAATCCTCGCGGCAGAGGACTTTGACAAGCTTTTTGACAAGGTTTCATCCCGACTTTCCCAAAACGCAAATATTCGCGTTTCGAATGAGCGCGCTGATATATCGGGCGGTCTGATTTTCAGAAGCGGCGCAACGGAGATAAACTGCAGTTTCCGCGCCCTTGTAGACGAATTGCGCGACGGTATGAGCCGCGAAATAGCAGATATTTTATTCGGCTGAGGTTTTTTTGATGAAATTACGTGATACGGATTATTTATTTGCGACGATGCACATCAGAGCGAATGAGAAAAAGCTTCTCACTCCGCAGAGCATCGAGCGTATGATAGAGGCAAAAACTTCTGACGAGATTTCAAAAATCCTTTCGGATTTCGGGTATGGCACATCGGCGATGAAAAGCTTCGACGATGTTGAAAGAGTGATAGAGGGTGCGCTTTCAGACACTCTCACTACAGTTTCGGAGGCTTGCGGAAACGATGCCATAAAAGAAGTTTTTCTTCTCAAATATGACTTCCACAATATAAAGTCACTTATAAAGGCAAACTTCACGGGGGCAGATGCTGACCATCTGTTTTCAGAGGTATCGATGATTCCCGCAGATGAGCTTAAAAAGGCTCTAAAGACCGAGGATTTCTCGCGCCTTCCCGAGAAAATGGCGAATGCGCTTGTTTCTGCGCGCGACATTCTCTCTCGCACTCAAAACCCCGAAATGTCAGACTTTCTGCTCGATGAGGCGTGCTTTGATATGATGACGGACGCGGCAGAGCGTTCCGGAAGTGGGTTTTTGAAAGGGTATGTCCGCCTTCTTGCAGATACCGCAAACTTAAGGCTTGCGGTCCGTCTTATAAGACGTGGCAAGGCAGACGAAACAGGAGACAGGCTTCTTACTTTCGGAAGCATTTCAAAGGAAAAGTTTCTTGATAAGAACTTTTCGGAAAATCTGTCATCAACTGCGCTTTCAAAGGCGGGAGTTCTTGCCGAGACGGTTGCGGAAGGAAAGGCTGATTTCATATCCTTTGAAAAAGAGCTTGACGTTGCGCTTTCCGAGTATATGAAAGAGGCAAAGTATGTTCCGTTTGATGAACGCCCGATAGTTGCATATCTTGCAGCACGCGAGGCGGATGCAACAACGGTCAGAATAATTATGTCGGGAAAGTTTATGGATTTTTCTCCCGATGAGATTCGAAGCAGATTGAGGGTGGGATAACCTTGGAAAATAAATACAGACTTGCTGTTCTCGGCGATTTTGCAAGCGTTCTCGGATACCGCACGCTCGGCTTCGAGGTCAGATGTGCAGACTCGAGAGAAGAGGGAATTCGAGAGCTTTTATCTCTTGCAAAGGAAGGCTTTGCTGTTATTTACGTAACAGAGCAGCTTGCAGTAAAAATAGAGGACGCAATTGACGAATACAAAGATGCACCGCTTCCGGCAATCATCCTCATCCCCGGAAGAGAAGGTTCGCTCGGCATAGGTATGAAGAAGGTTCACGAGGCGGTCGAGCGCGCGGTAGGTGCGGACATTCTCGGAGAATAAAGAAGGGAATTGATAGATAAATGACAAGCGGAAGAATTGTTAAGGTTTCAGGACCGCTCGTTGTAGCGGAGGGAATGGCTCATGCAAATATGTATGACGTTGTTCGTGTCGGCAAAGACAGACTTATCGGTGAAATCATCGAGATGCGCGGCGACCGTGCATCTATTCAGGTATATGAGGAAACAGCAGGCGTAAAGTTCGGCGACGAGGTTGTTACAACAGGTGCGCCGCTTTCAGTTGAGCTTGCTCCCGGCCTTATAGAGAATATTTACGACGGTATCCAGCGCCCTCTTGAGGAGCTTCGCTCGCTTTGCGGAAGCAACATCAAAAGAGGCGTTGAGACGCAGAGCATAAACCGTGCTCGCAAGTGGGCGTTTGTCCCGACAAAGAAGGTTGGCGACAAGGTAGAATCCGGCGACATCATAGGCACCGTTTCAGAGACCGTCATCGTTGAGCATCGCGTGATGGTTCCGCACGGCATTTCGGGCGAAATCGTTGAAATCAACGCCGGTGAGTTTACCGTTGAAGAGACTGTCTGCAAAATCAAGGATGCAGAAGGAAACGTTTCCGATATTTCAATGCTTCAGAAGTGGCCTGTCCGTCGTGGCAGACCGTATAAAGAAAAGATGGCTCCCGATGTCCCGATGATTACGGGTCAGAGAGTTATCGACACAATGTTCCCGATTGCAAAGGGCGGTGCGGCAGCAGTTCCCGGTCCGTTCGGCAGCGGAAAGACAGTTGTTCAGCACCAGCTTGCAAAGTGGTCAGACGTTGACATCGTTGTATACATCGGTTGCGGTGAGCGCGGAAACGAAATGACAGACGTTTTGCGCGAGTTCCCCGAGCTTCGCGACCCGAAAACGGGCGAGTCGCTCATGAAGAGAACCGTACTTATCGCAAACACATCAGATATGCCTGTTGCGGCTCGTGAAGCATCAATTTATACAGGTATCACAATCGCAGAGTATTACAGAGATATGGGTTACGACGTCGCGGTTATCGCCGACTCAACATCACGTTGGGCAGAGGCTCTCCGCGAAATGTCAGGACGCCTCGAGGAAATGCCCGGTGAAGAAGGATATCCGGCATACCTCTCATCGCGTCTTGCACAGTTCTATGAGCGCGCAGGTCGTATCATCACAGCTTCAGGCGAGGAAAGACGTGGTTCCCTTACCGCAATCGGCGCTGTTTCACCTCCGGGTGGTGATATTTCGGAGCCGGTTGCCCAGGCAACCTTGCGAATCGTAAAGGTATTCTGGGGACTCGATTCATCCCTTGCATACCGCCGTCACTTCCCGGCTATCAACTGGCTCAACTCATATTCACTTTATCTTGACAGACTTGAAAAGTGGTTTGATGAAGGTGTTTCGCGCGCGTTTATGAAAAACAGAAGCCGCGCGATGAACATCCTTCAGCTCGAGGCAGAGCTTCAGGAAATCGTCCGTCTTGTCGGTATAGATGCGCTCTCACCGGCAGATAGACTCACTCTTGAGACAGCACAAATTATAAGAGAAGACTTCCTCCAGCAGAACGCCTTCTCCGATACGGACAGCTACACTCCGCTTGAGAAGCAGGCCCGTCTTATGGACCTTATCCTCAAGTACAACGACCTTGCGTCAGATGCAATAGATGCAAGCGCAAAGCCGGAAAAGGTTTTTGCAATCGGCGCAAGAGAAAAGCTTGGCCGTGCAAAAGACGTTTCAAACGAAACTTTTGCAAAGTCTTATGACGAAATCGAAGCGCAGATGAAGGAAGAGCTTTCTGCTCTTGCAAAGGAGGCGTAAGATATGATTAAAGAATACCGTACCATACAAGAGGTTGCAGGTCCGCTTATGCTCGTTAAAAACGTATCCGATGTTGCATACGACGAGCTTGGTGAGGTCGAGCTTCCCGATGGAAGCCGCCGCCGTTGCAAGGTTCTTGAAATCAACGGAAGCGATGCGCTCGTTCAGCTTTTTGAGAGCAGCGCAGGTATAAATCTTCGCGACAGCAAGATCCGTTTTCTCGGACACGGAATAGAGCTCGGCGTATCGGAGGATATGCTCGGACGCGTTTTTGACGGTATGGGCAGACCGCGCGACGGCGGCCCTGAAATCATCGCGGACGAAAAGAGAAACATCAACGGTACTCCGATGAACCCTGCGGCAAGAAACTATCCCGACGAGTTTATCCAGACGGGTATCTCAACAATCGACGGTCTTAACACTCTTGTCCGCGGACAGAAGCTCCCGATATTTTCAGGTTCAGGTCTTCCGCATGCACAGCTTGCCGCACAGATTGCGCGTCAGGCAAAGGTGCTTTCCGCTGATGCAAAGTTTGCGGTAGTTTTTGCGGCTATCGGTATCACTTTTGAAGAGGCAGACTTCTTTATAAGCGACTTTAAGCGCACAGGCGCGATAGATCGAACAGTCCTTTTCATAAACCTCGCAAACGACCCTGCAATCGAGCGTATTTCAACGCCGCGTATGGCGCTTACCGCTGCAGAGTATCTGGCGTTTGAAAAGGATATGCACGTTCTCGTTATCCTCACAGACATTACAAACTATGCCGAAGCTCTCCGTGAGGTTTCGGCAGCCCGAAAAGAGGTTCCTGGTCGCCGCGGATATCCGGGATATCTCTATACTGACCTTGCAACAATGTATGAGCGCGCAGGCAGAAACCTCGAGAGCGAGGGTTCAATAACAATGATTCCGATTCTCTCAATGCCTGAAGACGATAAGACTCACCCGATCCCCGACCTTACGGGATACATCACAGAGGGTCAGATTATTCTCTCGCGTGAGCTTTACCGCAAGAACGTTCTTCCGCCGGTAGACGTTTTGCCGTCACTTTCACGTCTTAAGGACAAGGGTATCGGTGTCGGAAAAACCCGTGAGGACCACGCAGGAACAATGAACCAGCTCTTTGCGGCATATGCACGAGGCAAGGAAGCAAAAGAGCTTATGACGATTCTTGGTGAGGCGGCACTTTCGGAGATTGACAAGCTTTATGCAAAGTTTGCGGATGCTTTTGAAAGAGAGTATGTAAGCCAGGGATATGACGAAAACCGTTCTATCGAAGAAACTCTTAACCTCGGCTGGAAGCTCCTTTCGATTCTTCCGAAGAGCGAGCTCAAGAGAATCAAGCCCGAATTTATCGAAAAGTATTTCCCGAAAGGTGAGCAGTAAGAAAGGTTGCGGCTGTAAGTATGGCTACTTTGAATGTTAACCCTACGCGTATGGAGCTTAAAAAGCTCAAAATAAGGCTCACTACCGCACGCCGCGGGCATAAACTCTTAAAAGACAAGCGCGATGAACTTATGAAGAGATTTCTCGATATCGTAAGAGAAAACAAAGCTCTCCGCGTTGAGGTTGAAAAGATGCTTTCTCTTGCAAACCGCGGATTTGCCGCGGCAAGCTCCGTGATGTCGGGCAAGGTTCTCGAGCAATCGCTTATGTGCCCGGTCAAAAGTGTGGAAATGAGCGTAGAATACAAAAATATAATGAGTGTTGAAGTGCCCGAGTTTGACTTTGCAGAAAGTGACGGCGGAAGCATCTACCCTTACGGTAATGCCTTCGTTACGGGAGAGCTTGACGATGCGGTTGACGGACTCGCAAGTGTTATGTCGAGCCTTCTGCGTCTTGCCGAAAAGGAAAAAGCAGCCCAGCTCCTTGCGGGCGAGATAGAAAAAACGCGTCGTCGCGTAAACGCTCTTGAGTACGTTATGATTCCTCAGCTTGAGGAAACAATTCGTATGATAACGATGAAGCTTGACGAGAATGAGCGCGGAAATCTCACGCGTCTTATGAAGGTCAAGGATATGATGCTAAAGGAAAAGTTTGAAAATGTATAAAGATGGGGGAGTGAATCTGTCGTGAACAAGGCCATTGTTACAGATGTCAGATACCGTATGAGTCTTTCGGTCATAAGATCGCTCGGAAGACAGAACATCCCTGTCGTATGTACGGAAAGAAAGTCGTGTAGCGAAAAATCGGCACTCGGCTTTTACTCCGGATATTCAATACGGAATGAAAGGCTCTCCGACCCTTGCGAAAATCCGCAGGAGTTTATGGAGGAGCTTCAGGCGCTGTCCGAAAATTGCGGAGAGCGCCCTGTCATTATACCTGTGGGAATAAATACTCTCATAGAGTTGTCAAGACGTCGCGACGAGGTTTCATCCTTTGCAGATGCGCTCCTTCCACCGTATGAGTCAATTTTGCTTGCAAATGATAAGGCGCGCCTCATCCCATTTGCAAAAGAGCTCGGCATCCCCGTTCCCGAAACGACGTTTATAGGAGAAAATGAAACGGTTAATGAGCTTGCGGAAAGGATTCCGTATCCCACGGTGATTAAGCTTGCGCGCGGTGAGATGTTTGGGCTCTCTCCCGACGAGCGTTATGCAATAGTAAAAACAAAAGACGAGTTTCTTGAAAAATACCCGCGCTTTGCCGCATACGGCGAAGCGGTGCTGGTTCAGCAGTATATCACGGGTGACGGCTGTGGGGTTTCTGCTGTTTTCGGAAAAAATTCCGAGCCGCTTGAGATATTCTGCCACAGACGAATCCGCGAATATCCGTCATCGGGCGGACCGTCGTGCTTCTGCGAAAGCGCAAATCTCCCAGACCTTGCAAAGCACGCAATCAACCTTCTCCGTGCACTTAAGTGGGAAGGTGTTGCGATGGTCGAGTTTAAAGGAAACGAAAAAGACGGCTTCTACCTTATGGAAATAAATCCGAGATTCTGGGGAAGCTCCGCTCTCGCGCCGAATTCAGGCTGCAACATTGCTTATGCGATGTACCGCGGTGCGCGCGGCGAGGTTTCAGAACCGTTTGAAAGCTTTACTCCGAATTATAAGGTTGGGCACAAAATGCGCTTTATCCTGCAGGATATACTTGCATTTCCGTCATACCTTAAACGGAGCGATAAGAAGCTTTCGTTTGCGCTCTCGTTCTTTGCAGGGCTTTTAAATCCGAGAATATCAGACGGAGTTCTTGATATCCGTGATGTAAGGTCATCTGTCCGTTATCTTTTGCAGGCACTTAAGAAGACCGACAGCATTGTGAGGTAGCAGGTATGAAATTTGATTTACACGTTCATACAACCGCATCAGCCGACTCGCTTCTCACACCCGGGGAGCTCTTAAGAGAGGCAAAAAGAGCAGGTATTGACGGTGTTGCGGTTACAAACCACAATGTTTTTCAGAAGATAGAAAGCGACGATTTATACATAATTCCCGCGTGTGAAATCTCATCCGATGCAGGTCATTTGCTCACGTATTTCTTAAAGAGCGACATCTGCAAAAAGATGAAAAAGAACGAAAAAGGCGTCTATGACTGGCGCGAGGTAGTCGAACTTGCCCATAACGACGGCGCGCTCGTTTTCGCGGCACACCCATATTCACCAGAAGTTTCGCGCACCGAAGAATTCTGGGAGAAAATCGACGGTGTTGAAGCGTTCAATGCGCGAATTGTCCATTCAAGAAACAAAGCTCCGAACAAACGTGCACAGGAGCTATGTCGGGAAAAAAGCTTACCGTTTTCGGCAGGTAGCGATGCCCATTCAAAAGAGGAGCTTGGAAAAGCATATTTTGAATGCTCACTTTCAAAAAACGAGATCAATTCACCCGGTTTTGAAGAAAGGTTAAAGCGCGAGCTTCTTGCAGGTCGCGGCAAAGCATACGGCGGATATTCATCCGCGCACACTGTTTTAAAAGTGAAAAGAAAAAGCTATATAAAGAGAAAATTACCAAAGAGATATTTAAAAAGCATAGTGCTTGAGATATATCTTTTTATTAAAAATCTTCTTTTCGGAAAAGAGAAGCAGGAATACGTAATGGGGGTTGAAAAATGATTATTTATGAGCTTGCAAGAGCGCTTAAGCACAAAATCCGCGAATATAAAAAGAGCCGCGACTGCAAATACATTACCCCTGTGCGTCGGATCGAAAGAGTTTATCCGATAAAAGGTGAGCGACTTTGCGCAATGACGTTTGACGATGGCCCGTCGGACATTGAGACAAATCCGAAGGTGTCAGAGCTTGGGCTTACCGAGGAGCTTCTTCGCGTTATGCGCGAGTATGGCGCGCACGGAACGTTTGACGTCATCGGCACAACTGAATACAACTATCCCGACGAAGCAGGGGAGGAGGGCTTCTTCACCTGGGGCGGAGTGAAGTATGACCACTATCCCGATATAAATAAGGATACCCGCGCAGGCGCAAAGAATCGCCCTGACCTCATCAGGAAGCTTCTCTCGGACGGACATGAAATTTCAAACCACGGATACCGCCATATCCTGTTTGGCAAGATGAAACTTATCTACGGCGCGAGAGCGTGCTTTTCAAACATTCACGAGGTAGTTTCAGATGCTATGGAGCTTGATAATCTTATGCTCTCGGAGCACGGTTATAAGATGCGTCTTGCACGTCCGCCGCATTATGTTGACAAGATTCCCGACGGAAAAACATCGTATGATGCATACAGATACGCAGGATATAACTATATGGCGGCAAGCTTTGACGGAGGAGGCTGGCTTCCGTCGTGCGGAGATACGGAAAAGGACGTTGAGAAGATGGTCGAGCCGATTCGCACGGTGCTTTCCGAAAATCCGGATGCACTCAACGGTCAGATAATCTTCCAGAAAGACGGATACAGTATGTCACGCCATACGCCCGTTGCAGAGGCTCTTCCGCGCCAGCTTGAAATTTTAAAAGAGTACGGATACAAGGTTGTTTCGGTATCCGAGCTTCTTGAAAAGTCAGCGTTTGAAGACTGCGAAAACGAAGATGCGACATATCTTGCAAGCAAAGGATACACCGTAGCTTATAAAAATAACACTCTAAAGCCCGAGCGAAAGCTCACATTCGGCGAGCTTGTAACCATCTGCACGCCGCCGGAAGGTGTGCTCAAATTATATCGTGAGTTTGTTGACTCAAAATATGACACGAAAAATCTTCCTTATCGCGCGGTTAAGAAATACGGCATTTCGGAAAAGCATCCGTACTTCATCGCGTTCTGCCACGCGGCAGAGCTTGGTCTTATCGACAAAGAAAACAAAAAGAAACTTACTTTCAAAACCGTCGTTTCAGATAAGCTTTTCTGCGAATTTCTGCAGAAAATCAATCCTGATTACAAGTGCGATGTAAAGAAAGGTGCAGTTTTGAGAAAAGACGCCTTTTATCACATCCGCCGTTGTATAATGAAATAAAAAAGACACAGCATATGCTGTGTCTTTTTTCTAAACCTCAATACAGTCGTTGTGGTTTGCAAGATAGAGAATGAGCGTGTCTGCTTCTTTTCCCGTCATTTCAAAAAGCGCGCGCTTATAGGCATGAAGCTGTGCGGTGTATTTCTCAAGCGTTTCACCCTCGGGGCGGTGTCGGTCTGTTTTGAAATCGACGATGGTAATCTTTCCGTCCTTTTCAAAATACATATCGATAACACCCTGAAGAAGAACCTCCTCACCCGCGAGTGTGTCGTCTGACAAAATCTCATCTGCAGGAAGCAAAACGGAGAATTTAAACTCCCTGAAAACCTTGTCTGCCGTCATCATTGCGCGACCTGTTTCTGATGTGACAAACGCGGATATGCGGCTTTCATCTATCGAATCAATCTGAGCCTTTGTGAGAAACTTCTCATCACAAAGCCGCGAAAGCTCTGCCTTTGCACCGTCCGGAGTTTCGCATTTTGAAAAATCCGCAAATTGCATAGCCATATGGAGTGCGATTCCGCGCTCTGACGGTGAGAGTGATTTCTCTCGCATAAACGTCGGACGCATAGCTCTTTTGCGCGTTACAGGTCTGTCGTGTGCAACAAGCGAGCCGAGGCTTGTTGCGGTAATCTTCGAGCGCGATTGCGTAGCAGATTGGTGAGGATATAAAACAAACTGCGGCACAACAACTTCGGAAACGGGCGCCCTATGAATTTCTTCTTCGTCACAGACAGGTATCTCATCAGCATCCACCACATACGGCAAAAGTCCGGAGAGATCATAGATTCCGTTTGCGTGTATCTGCATTTGTCTTAAAAACTTCTGCCCGCAGAAGGAGCGTATAAGCGGGAGAAAAAACCAGAGCTGCGCATCGTTTCTCATATCGAGCTCTATGGTATCGAGACTCGGGTACGGATGCTCTGATACAACGGTTGAGAGCGTTTTCTCAAGGTTTTCAAACGATGCGGTTATATACATCTTCTCAATCGCGCGCGTAAGCGCAACGTAAAGAAGTCGCATCTCTTCGCTCTTTTGTTCGGCGCGTATTCTTGCTGCGATTGCATTTCTCATAACAGACGAGAGCTCAACGCCCAGAGAAGGATCGCGGTAAGTCATTCCGACACCAAGCTCCGAATGAACAAGAACGGGGGATTTTATATCGTCGCTGTTAAAACTCCGGATTGCATTTGAAATGAAAACAACAGGAAACTCAAGACCTTTTGACTTGTGCATTGTCATAAAGGTAACCGCATCTGCGTTGTGCGAATGGGGTGCAGGGATGTCACCGCCGTTTTCGGAAAGGCGTGAGATATGCGAAATGAACCTGTAAAGACCGCGGTATCCGAGGCCTTCAAAGTTTTCTGCCGCGCGGTAAAACTCAAGGAGATTTCGCTGGCGCTCCTCACCGTAGGGGAGTGCGCCGAACATTCCGAGCGCGTTTGTTCTGTTGTATATCTCCCAGATGAGCGCGCTTGCGCTCATTCCGCGAGAAAGTGTGCGCAAAGTCTTTAAAAGACTTAAAAATTCGCGGCATTTTAAGGATATCTTCTCATCGCCGCTTGAAAGAGATTCTAAAGCATAATAGAAATTGCTCTTCCTCTCGCGCTTTATCTCGCAAAGGTCGTCTGCCGAGAATGCAAAAAGCGGAGATTTAAGCACTGCAAGAAGCGGAATGTCGGAGGTCGGGTTATCAATTACCGAAAGGAATGAAACGATTGCGGAAATCTCGCTCTTCTGCAAAACGCCGCCTTGTTTTGCGGAAATATAGGGGATGCCGAGTCGCGCAAACTCGCGCTCATAACACGGCGAAAGTGTACTTGCCGAGCGGAATAAAACTGCAAAGTCGCTGTATCTGCACGGTCGTTTCCCACCTGATTTCTCGGTAACTTCAAAACCGCTCTTAACAAGCTCTGAAATTTTGTTTGCGGTAAATCTTGCTTCAGCCTCCGCTCCCTTTTCCTCGTCGCGTGAATAGTTTACAAGGCAGAATTCACATTCCATACCGTCGCGAGGTTCCCAGTTGTCGCGCTCAATGAGGTGGTGGTCGCGAGTGTAGTCAACTCCACCAAGATTTTCGCTCATAACGTGGGAGAAGAGGTCGTTTGCAAAATGAAGGATTTCAGGGCGTGATCTGAAGTTTTTCGAGAGCGTTATGCATCTTGGCTCGTCGCCCTCTGCAACGTCAGGGCGCTTGAAGGTCTTGTACTTTTTCATAAATATCGACGGGTCTGCAAGGCGGAAGCCATATATTGACTGCTTAACATCGCCGACCATAACGATGTTCTTCTCTTCCTTTGAAACCGCACGGAAGATAACATCCTGAATTATGTTGCTGTCCTGAAATTCGTCGAGCAGAATTTCCGTGAAATTCTTTGAAACCTCAAAACCGATTTCACTAGGCGTTAAAATATCGTTTTCCGCATCATAATCATCAACGAGAAGCTCAATGCACAGATGCTCAAGGTCAGAGTAGTCAAGCCCACCGCGACGGAGCTTTTCGGCAGAAAAACGCCTTAAAAGCTCGGCGGAGAGAGTAGCGAGTGTTCTGACAATCGGGCAGATTGCATCCATTTCCGCGAAAAGAACAGCACTTTCGGACTGCATCTTGTTTGCACAGCCCTTCTTTCCCGATATAGTTTCGCGCATGTATCTGAAAACAGATGATATGCGGTTCGGGAAAGTTTTGTCTGCAGCCTTTGTGGAAGGAGGGAGATTCCTGAGTGAGAAGGATGAAACGTTCTTAAAGAGCGTATCCCAATCGTCTGAAAAACAGCCTTCAAGGAGCATTTTTGCTTCCCGTATCCGCTCATCGTATTTTGCCTCAAGCTCGGATGTAATCTCGAGGTCGTCGGCGAGTGCCGAGAGCATCTCAAGACAGGCTGAGATGGATTTTTTGACGGAATTCAAGATTTCACGTCCCCAGACGGTTTCCTCAAACGAAGAAACTTCTGAGCTGTCATATGCATCCGCAAGCGACATAAGCCACTTTTCGGGAAATGGGTGGCTTCGGCTTTTTGTCATAAGAAGAAGGATGCTTGAGAAGAGAAGAGAGTCACTTTTGCCGTTTGACATATAGCGCGCAAGAGCGAGAAATGAAGGGTCCCGCTCCTCATACTTTTCGTCAATAAGCTCATTTAAAAGATCTTTTAATATAAGAGTGCTCTCCGCCTCTTCAAAAATTCTGAAGCCGGGCGGAACGATGTCAGACTGGCCGTAGTTTTTGAGAACCCACGAACAGAATGAATGCACCGTTGAGATTTTTGCACCCTGACAAAGCGCAACCTGACGTTGCAGATGCCGGTCTCCCGGCTTTTTTTCAAGGCATTTATAAAGGGCCTCGGTGACTTTTTTGCGAAGCTGTGATGCCGCCGCCTTCGTATAGGTGATTATGAGAAATTGCGTGACATCAAGTTCCTCGCAGGTGATACGCTGTATGAGACGCTCGACTAAAACCGCGGTTTTTCCGCTGCCTGCCGCCGCCGAAACGAGAAGCGAGCTTCCGCGCGCATCAATAGCTTTTTGCTGATCATCAGTCCATACTACTTTGCTCATTGCTCACCCTCCTCGTTTTTTTCATTTACAAATCCGAAAAGCTCGTCTGCTCGCACCTCAAAAAGCTCACGCGCAAGGTCGCCTCCGCGTTCCTCGTCAAACGCGCAGATGCTCTTGTAATCACAATTGTCGCAGGAGCAGGAATTTGAATGGCGATAGGGATTCGGAGAAATCTCACCGCAGGATAGATCTTTACCTATGCGGAGAAGGTTATCGCGCATTCTTTCCTTCAATATTGAAAGGCATCGCTCATCAAGAAGTGACGGACTCTTTTTAAAACCGCCGTCCTTAAGCGGCGTAAACGGCAGAAATTCTTTCTTATCGCCGTGCTCCATCGCGTTTATTATATCTTCGTTGTCAAGAAAAACGCCTCGTCTTTTTGTCGGAGTTGCTTCTTTTCCGAAGGTTTCCGATGCGGTACGCATAAGCGGAACATACATCGCGCCGACAGAGTACGGTCGCTCGCCGTATCGCTTATCTCCGAGCTCTTCAAGGGCGAGCATGTAAAGGACGAGCTGCATACCGATTCCGTTTACCGTTTCGTCAAGTGAAAAGGCTTTGCTTCCTGATTTGTAGTCGATAAGGCGGAGATAGAGTTGTCCTCCATCGCGGAAGGAGTCGACTCTGTCGACTTTTCCGGAGAACGAAACCGAATAGCCGTCGCCTGAAAATTTGATCGGCGGAAGGTCACCGTCGTAGATGAACGAAAGCTCAAAATCCGTGGGGATGAAGGAGCTTTTTTCTATCTCTCGGCAGATGTCGCACACCGCGTTTATAACGGTGCTCTCGATGTTTGCAAGAAGAAACTCAAAACGTCCGGTAAGTTCGCCGGCGCCAGAAAGTGAGTTTGTAATAAATTCGCGGACTGCCTCGCGTGAATACTCTGCGGCAAGGTCAAAGTCCGAAAAGCATTTCTTTTCGGAAAGCCGTGGGAGGACTTTTTCGAGAACGTAGTGCATAAGCGTTCCCGTGTCAAGCGGAGAAATCTCTCCGCGGATGCGCGGACTTACGCCAAGACCGTATTTAAAGAAATATGCATACCGGCATGAGCAGAAGGTGTCGGTTTTTGTTGCACTTAAGCTGATGTTGCCTCTGCCGAATGCCTCCTCTATGTTTTCTCGACTGATTATTGGACTGCGCGGATTGTTCATATTGCGGTATATTGCCGAAAGTCGCTCCGAAAAGTGCTTATCGTCGCGCCAGATATCGTCAGCAAAGCCCTTTGAAACACTTTCGTCAAAGAACGGAACCTTTGCAAATGAGCGCGCAGAAAGGACAGACATATCGGGAGGTCTGTTCGGGAATATGCCACGAAGACGGGATACCTCGCGCGATTCATACATTTCTTCGCCCTGAGAGGATACGGTCAGACAGCTTACATAAAGCTCGTCGGATGCCGATGAAAGTGTGTGATGAACTATTCTGCATTCTTCAAAAACGTGCTCATAAAGGCCGTGTGAAAGCTCTATGCCAAAATCGGAAAGCTCGTTTATATCATTTTCGGAAAAGATTCCGAAGTTCCGGTTGTCTGCCGAAAAAACACCGTCATTTGCGCCGAGCACTATGCGGCGGCGACACTTTTCACCGTCTGCACGATTTATTGCGGATATGTTTACGCAGTCGATAGTCGGCGGAATTATAGAGAGGTTATATTGCGAAACCGAGAGCCTGAAGAGAAGATAAAGCTCGTCGGGGGTGAGGTTGTCGGGTGTATGGTTACCTAAAGTATCAATTATCTGATAAAGGATTGAGAGAATGCTGCTATACCGGAGCGCTTCATCAAAGTTACCGTTTGCCTCCGAAATATAAGCGGCTGCCGCTATTCTCCGCGGAAGGTTTATGCTGTTTATAAAGTCATAAAGCGCGGTTGCAAGATCCTCACCGGAGGTGCTCTTTCCAAGTGCAGAAGAAAGATCCGTCAGGGGCGTGCAAATTTTTTCGCGGACGCGGTTTATAATGCGAAGAAGCCCGCGACTTTCATCTGTTTCGGGAGCAGAGATGCCAAACGGATTTCGTGAGAATGGCTTTTTCGATTCCCATTCATACTTTTTCGGGGACCACGTGTAGATATAATTTTCAAAGATATTGAGACTTCTTGAAGAAATTCCCGAAAAACCTGTTTTTATGTAATTCATGACAAGCTCCGACGAAAGACCGCGGAAAGCGCATTCCAATGCCGTTTCGATGAGCGAAATTATGGGATTTGAGATAAGCGGAGAAGGCGTGCCGGCATAAGACGGAATGCCATATCTTGAAAAGACGGACTCGCAAATGGGAATGTGCTCGTCCGTGCAGACGGAAACTGAAAAATCGCGGAAGCGCGCACCGTCGGAAACTGCAGAGAGAATATGCGCCGCCGCCTTTTCACATTCCTCAAAAATGCTGTCAGCCGAGGCGATGGTAACGGGCGCAGCATCCTCAAAAACCGAAACCTCATCGGCATAAAGCGCACGGTCAAGGTGCGAAAATGCGCTGTAAACCTTATCTTCCATATAGATTTCGGAAATTTCCACACCGCATTTTTCAGCGGCAAGAGAGAGTCGCGCCTTTGTGAGAAGCTGTGCATCAAAAATGCCGTTTTCCATACCGCTTTCGGCATTTTCGGGAAGCTCGAGAGAAATATAAACATCGCGCGCAGATTTTAAAATAGCCTCGATTATAAGCATTTGCGGATGAGTAAATCCCGAAAATCCGTCAAAATACACACTTTTCCCGTTAAAAAGGTCGCTGGCTGAAAGAGCCTCGGCGACAAATGAAAGTTCAGAGTATGAGTCGAAAACATCATTGCCGAGACGGTTTTCATATGCAGCATAAATGAGAGCGATATCCGAAATCTTTTTTGAGAGCGCAGGGCTTAAGTCGTCTGATACAGAGGCGAGTTGAGAAGGTGTTATACCGTAAGCCTTGAAGCGGTCAACCGTCGCAAGAAGAGAGGTCAGACGCTCGGGGTTTCTTGCAGTTTCTGCAAGGGAAGTGAGCGAGGAGAGAACGTCTCTTGCGGCAGAATGGAGATAAAGTATGCGTTCGCTATCAGAAAGGATAGAGGCGGCAAGTCCGCCGAGAGAGGTTTTTATCTTCGTTGCAAGACGTGTGAAATTTGTAACCTCCGTATAGAGAGAGACGGTGTTTCCGCAAACTTTACAAAGCTCGCGCTCAACCGTATGTGAAAACTGCTCCGGAACAATCAGCAGATCACCCGCGTTGCGGCTGTTTTTTATGAGATTTGTGATGTATGAAGTTTTTCCGCTGTTTATTCTGCCAAGCACAAAATGGAGCATATCCTCACCTCCAATAAAGTAAATTATGATCTTGCCAAGTGTTTGATAGGTTTAAGCTGATTTATAGTTACTGTCTATGGCTTCTCCTTGAGGGAAATGCCTTTTTATCAATTATATCACACAGTTTTTCTTTCCGCAAATTTAATATTGATACGTGTACAAATTTACGTTATACTAATAACATAGAAATAAGGAGAACAGTATATGGATATTGAAAAAACAGTTGAACGCGCGGTTCTTGTCGGGCTTTCGGCGGATGTATATGAGGCGTCTGAAAACGCGACGGATGCATCAATGGACGAGCTTTCAGAGCTTCTTATGACGGCAGGCGGCGAGGAGATCGCAAGGGCGATTCAGCATCGCCACTCACCAGAGGCAAAAACGCTCATCGGAAAGGGCAAGGCGGAAGAAATTTCGCAGTTTGTTTCTGAAAATGACATAACCCTCGTTGTTTTTGACAATGAGCTCTCTCCTGCACAGACGAAAAACCTCGAAGACATTATGAAGGTGCGTGTTATTGACCGGTCTGCACTCATTCTTGATATCTTTGCAAGCCGTGCGCAGTCAAGAGAAGGTAAGCTTCAGGTAGAGCTTGCACAGTATAAATATATTTTGCCGCGCCTTGCAGGCGGCTCAACGTCGCTCTCACGCCTCGGCGGCGGAATAGGAACAAGAGGTCCGGGCGAAACAAAGCTTGAGACCGACAGACGTCATATAAGAAACCGAATTTCACGTCTGGAGGAGGAAATCAACGAGGTTTCTCGCGTGCGAAGTGAGCAGAGGCGCGCGAGAATAAAACGCGAGATTCCACTTGTTGCGCTTATCGGATATACAAACGCAGGGAAGTCAACTCTCTTAAATGCGCTTACGGGCTCCGATATCCACGCAGAAAACCGTCTGTTTGATACGCTTGATACGACGTCACGAAAGTTTAAAATAAGCGATACCGCCGAGGTCATTCTGTCGGATACGGTAGGCTTTATAAGAAAGCTTCCCCACCACCTGACCCGCGCATTCCGTGCAACGCTTGAGGAGCTTTTGTATGCAGACCTGATTCTGCACGTTGTTGATATCACAAACCCCGATCTTTTGGAGCATATTGAGGTAACAAATGATGTTATAGCCTCTCTCGGTGCGGATAAAATACCAAAGCTTTTAGTATACAACAAATGCGACCTTGCAGAAAATATTTCGGATTACGGCAAAGATGAAAATTCTGTTTTCATTTCTGCAAAGACGGGCGAGGGAAGAGAAGAGCTTTGCAAGGCGATATGCAAGAAGCTTGAAAAGTCAGAAAGGCGCGCATCGTTTACAATTCCGTATGACAAGGCGCATCTTCTTGATCTTCTCCACCGTGAGAGCAAGGTTTTGTCGCTTGAATATGTTGCGGAGGGTGTTATGCTTGAAGCGATAGTAGACGACAGGATTTACGGCAGAATCACCCGCGAACTTGGAGGTGTAAGTGATGACGAGTTTTAAGGTTCCCAAAGGAACCGGAATCGACGAGTTTGTCGAAAAACGCTCGCGCTTTATAGGCGAGGTGCGATACACACCGACTGAAGAGGAAGCTCTTGCCTTTATTGCTGAGATAAACGAAAAGCATAAAACCGCGACACATAACGTATATGCATACTCGATAAGAAACAACAACATAATGCGCTATTCCGACAACGGAGAGCCGCAGGGCACAGCAGGGCTTCCTGTTTTCGATGTTTTCCGCAAGGAAGAGGTTTTTGACTTCTGCTGTGTCGTAACGCGCTATTTTGGTGGAATTCTTCTCGGCGGCGGAGGACTTGTAAGAGCGTATTCCCATGCCGCGAAAATCGGTCTCGATGCCGCAGGGATAGCCGTAATGCGCCTTTGGACCGAGGGGGATGTAAAAATCCCATACAACCTTTTTGAGGTTATCCAGAAAGCCATGGTTGAGATGGGTATAAAAATAACCTCGACGGACTATGCCGAGGAGGTTACTCTTTCGTATCTGATTCCGTCGGAAGATTTTGACAAGGTTGCGGCAAAGGTGTTTGATATGAGTGCAGGCAGGGTTTCCTGCCGCCGCGGTGAAGAAAAGTTTATGGCGATATAGAGAAAGCTCTGTGGCTTTGACCACAGAGCTTTAAGTTTTACAGAAGTGAGAAGACCAACGGGATCGTGATAATAGCAAGAATCGCAGACATAAAGCAGACCTTCGCACCCGATTCCGCATCGCCGCCGTATGCCTCGGGGAATACTACGCTGTTTACGCCCATCGGCATCGCGAGAACGACGAATGAAGGCAAAATCCACTCTTCCGGAAGGTGAAGTGCCCTGAAGATTATGAGAGCGACAACCGGAATTGCGACAAGACGGATGAAGGACGCTATGTATGAGCGATAGTCGGTAAACACCGACTTCATATTGATTCGGGCAAAAACCGTGCCCGTAAGAATCATTGCGCACGGTGTAACGCAGTTTTCTGCCATCTGCATTGTTTTTGTGATAATGCCCGGGAGCTTTACGTTGAGAAGACCGAGTATCATGGCGATGATCGTAGCTATCATAGACGGGTTAAAGAGAGCCTTAAGTGCAGTCTTGACGGTGAGGTCCTTTCTCGATGTGAGGAAGTACATACCGAGTGTGTAGATATATATGTTGTAGGGGAGGCAGTAGATAAGAGTGTTGAAAAAAGCAGTTTCGCCAAAAAGTGCTTTGACGATGGGATACGCCATATATCCGAGGTTGGGGATTGTGAAGCTGTAAATATATATGCCGCGTGTTGTTTTATTTTTTGAGAAAATCCTTGCGAGAAAAACTGCAAGAATGCCTGTAACCGTGAGGACAATACAAGCAAAAATGAGAAGATAGAAGTTATCCTTTAAAATCTCAACCTTGAAGTTGTTTATGAGAGAAAGGATAACCATCGGCGGAAGAAGAACATTAACGAGAAGACGCGAGAGAGTAACTCCGGCGTTCTCGGGGAAAATGTTTTTCTTTCTGAAAAAGTATCCGACTGCCATGAAGGCAAACATACAACAAAGCTGCGAAACTGTTACCAAAGTCAACTGCATAAAAATACCCCCAAAAGACAAAAGAAAAGAGCACTTGCTTTTGCAAGTGCTCTTGGTGCGAGTGATGGGACTTGAACCCATACGTCATGGACACACGCCCCTCAAACGTGCCTGTCTGCCTATTCCAGCACACTCGCATGACACGTTGTCTCATTGACAACGTGAATATTATATTATTTTTTTAGCCAAATGTCAAGAGAAATTTTCTATTTTTTCAAAAAAATTTTTTGAGACATATACGGCATTAAAGTTCATCGCTAATCGTTTGATGATGAGCTGTCTGAAGAGCCTGTCTGCAACTTTTCAAGTTCACGGTAAATGCCGTATGTATTCTTGTTTGATTGCTTGATTTCATCAACAACCTCACCTGCGGCATGTATCAGAAGAGACATAACCCAGGAGAAGAACGAACCAACGATTATAACAATGATTCCCGCAAATGATTCGGTCATAAGAATAAGACCGTAAATAAGAGAAAGAATGATGCCGCCGACAAGGTATATAAATGCAGCAAGCTTGAGCTTTCCTCCGGTTTCGTTAAACATAAAAAATCTCCTTTCATAGTGCGTTTGATTACATTATAAATCAAACACAATGTAATTGCAACAAAAAGTCCGCACACTTTCGTGTACGGACTTTGGCGGAGCGTAAGCTCTGCCGCGAGTGCGTGCGAAGTCGGCAAATGATACACAGGATATTATTTGGCGTATTTCTCAAATTCCTCACGAGTTCCCATAAAAACGTTCATATCAATGAATTTTTGAGGTCCGGAATAACCGTCAAGAATGTGGTTGTCAGAATACTGCCAGAACACGGGATTTTCACCAAAAGGAAACGGCAGGTATACGCTTCTGACCCACAAATCACAATCTGAAAAATCATCTTTAACAATGGAATTATATAAAAAGCTGCAGTAAATAATAGGCGTTTTACCATAATGCTTTTTCAATGCATCAACGAGAACGCGAAGTTCACGTTTTGCCGCGGGGATGTCAATTTTTTCTTTGAAAATATAATCTCCGTAGTGCTCGACATCAATAACGGGCGGAAGCGTATTGTCTAATCGAGGAACTGTTTTGCAAAAAAGTTCTGCCTGCGTTGCTCCCGGAGAGTCAAAACTGAAAAAGTGATATGCACCGACTCTCAAATCTGTTTTGAGTGCGTCTTCCCAACTTTTTTTGAAAGTCGGACTTACAAAAGTTGATCCTTCAGTTGATTTTATAAACGCGAATTCAATGCCTTGCTCCATAAGAATGTCCCAATCAATTTCTCCCTGATAGCTCGAAACGTCAACACCACGAACAGGGTATTTTTCTTCGTTCGGATAATTTATTCGGACAGCACCCTGTCGGTAGAAATAGGAAAAGGTAATCGCGCCGCAGATAATGGTTGAAATAATAAGAATAATAATCAAAGGAACTATCTTTTTTTTACGTTTCATAAATATTAACCTCACCCTTCATTTTTATTATAATTCATTTGTGCCACTTTTGCAATACAAACGGCTGTTCATCGTAGGGGTCGATGACCACATCGACCCGCAAAGGACAGATTCAGGCATCTGTCCATACAACAATTCTATATCACTAATTTAATTTTGCGCCTCCAAAAAAGAGGGGTAAGGAAAAAAGAAAAAGTCCGCACACTTTCGTGTACGGAATTTGACGGAGAATACTTAAGTGGCAGAGACGTTGTCTTAGAGAAATACAGATTATCATATTTGGGTGAAAGTAATGAAACCGTAGTGATTCATCTGATATTTTGATCTTTTAGTCAAGATCACTCTCGTGCAGGATAACACCGTTTTTTGTGAGTTTTCTCTGCAGCTTTTTAATGTCAATGCCGGAGAAATCGTCTGTCATCGAAGCGGCGACACCTGCGGCCTCACCTGTTACTGCACAGCAGGGGATAACTCTCATAATGTCCCACATAGGTTCGTCAGTTGAAATACAGCGACCTGCACAGATGAGGTTTTTTACATTTTTGTTGTAGAGTGTTCTGAAGGGGACTTCGTAAACGGGACCGCGTTTTCGCCAGTTTGGAATCATTCCGACCGAATCGTCAAAGTATTTGTGTGCTTCCTCGTGGGAAAGTTCGTACTCTCCGACGATTCTGCGAGTCATACGAATTTGTGGAGTTGTAGCAATAGTGACGGGAAGTACTTCCGGATCGCTCTCACGCTTTTTCAGAAAATCGATATAGGTCTGATGGTGTGAAATCTGCATCTGCTCGGAAAGTTCTTCGGTATCAAGACCTGAAAATTTTCTGTCAACAAGAGGTTTGAATTCAACACCCGTTATTGCTTTTTCTTCATCAGGAACTTCGACAAAACCTACCATATTGAGTTTATAGCCGGCATTTCCCATGGAGTAGTACCATGCCGCGAGGGTATTTCCTTCTTTGCATATCTCGGTCGGGGCACCGGAGAAATGTGCAATATCGCAGTCGCCTGTCGCGTCAACAACACTTTTTACCTTATAAGCGTATCTGCCTGATTTTGATTCTGTAATGAGGTGGTTTATCTTTCCGTTTGCGGAATCCACACCTACGACGTAAGTGCCGTAAAGAATGTCGACGCCCTCTTTCAAAAGGAGCTTTTCGGCAAGAATTGCAAAAAGCTGGGCATTATACCGGACCTCGAATCTTTTGTCTTTTTCGCCTCTTGTACCTTTGCCGTCAAGCCAGTTTTCAGGGTAGAGATCTTCTGCACCGTGAAGAATTGAAAGACGAAGAAGCTCTTCTGCGATGCCGAAAGAAACCTGATGGCCGAAGCCGTCACAAAGAGGGAGATAAATGGTAACAATGCCTGCAGTTCCGAGCCCACCAAGCATATATTGCTTTTCAAAAAGAACAACTCGACTTCCTTGCCTTGCTGCTGCGAGCGCTGCTGAAATACCTGCAAAGCCGCCGCCGCATACGGCAACATCGTATTCCTTTTTTAATTCTGTTTTTAACTGTTCATTGATTGTCATATACATCCCTCACTAAAAAAAGTTGATGATATATGAGTTATTATACCACATATCTGTCTGTTTTCAAGCCCTTGCCGGTTGAATAAAAAAGAAAAGGTCCGCACACTTTCGTGTACGGACTTTGGCGGAGAAGGGGAGATTCGAACTCCCGCACCGCTTTCGCGACCTACGCCCTTAGCAGGGGCGCCTCTTCGACCAGCTTGAGTACTTCTCCAAGTCGAAAATGAAGGCCGATATTCAGTTTTTGCAAACCGAACATCGGCTCACTTTGTATATTATAAGATAAAATGCTATTTCAGTCAAGAGGAAATTTAAAAACTTTTCAGATAAGCTTTACTGTATAGTATACGCCTGTAATGAGGATGTATGCTATGAGACCGAAGATAAAGTAAATTGCAATGTCAGCTGCGAGAAACGCCGCTGCAAGAAGCAACAATGAAAGAACATATGTGAGATAAACGAGGGCATACTTCGTATCCGGTTTAAACGGATAAAATTCACGTCCGAAAAGCTTTACCTTGCCGCCGCAGATGTTTGCGCAGACAGTGAAGACAGCAAGAATGACGATTGCTGCGGCACTCGCTGCGAGGGCGTAGATATCAGCCGAGATGATTACATCAGAAACGAGAAGCCATATTCCGCAACCTGCAACGATTGAGGAAAGAACAATCATAAAGTAATCCTTCGGATATGAATAGAAAACAATGTAGAGAACGACGATTGCCGGGATGAGAACGTAAAGAATCA
Source organism: Eubacteriales bacterium (assembly GCA_045636865.1). Classification (GTDB taxonomy): domain Bacteria; phylum Bacillota; class Clostridia; order Oscillospirales; family JAAYXM01; genus SIG480. Next base: position 8,719 of record JAZTYJ010000016.1, on the reverse strand, counting down.
TAAGCATTGTTCCTGAAAAGACAAGGGAGAGTGCGGCGGTGCATGCAGCAATGACAAACGATGCTACCGCAATGTTTTTGCCTGCGAGGAGCTTGTATGCAACGTCTTTGCCTTTTGCTTTTTCGACGATAATCATAACTATGCCGGCGACGAAAAGAACAGCAGCCACAACGGAAATCACCTTTGTCATATTCCATGCAAGCATATAGGTTGTTGTGCTTTTCATCATACGTCCTACGTTAGTGAAGTAAAGAAGGAGAACGAAAGCGAGAGTAAAAACAAGAAGAAGCTTGTTTGTGACATAGTCTCTCTTCATAATCTCCGAAATATCGCGTTTACTGTTATTATTTTTCAAAGTTATTCACTCCCTAAAATACAACATCATACTCTATATTATACCAAAAAATGCATCACTTGTCTACCCTTTTTATCAGTTTTCCCAAAAGAGCAGAAATTTATTTTTTCTTCGGATGTGCAATTACGGATGCCCAGTCGTTTTTATCACAGATGCGTATAATGTCAAAGCTTTTGCGGAGGTGGACAAGTACCTCGTCAAGACGCTCGGTGATAATTCCCGAAGCAACGAAAATGCCGTCTTCCCTGACGAAATCCGCAACAAACGGAGATATGCCGATAATAACATCGGAAACGATGTTTGCGAGAACAATGTCATATTTCTTCTCTGCAAAGCGGGCGCAGAGTGCAGTATCTTCGAGAATGTTTCCTGCAACTGCTTCGAATTTTTCAGAAGTAACGCCGTTGAGGTTTGCGTTTCTTATCGCGATATCAACTGCGTTTTTGTCAATATCAACCGCGCACGCTTCTTTCGCACCGAGAAGGCATGCGGTTATTGAGAGAATACCGCTTCCGCAACCGAGGTCGAGGACGGTATCACCGTCTTTTGTGTACTCCTCAACAGCTTCAAGGCAGAGCTGGGTTGTCGCATGCGAGCCTGTGCCGAAGCTCATGCCGGGGTTTATTGTAAACACAACGCGACCGTCTTCGTTTTCACATTCTTCCCATTCCGGGCGGACGAGCACGCGCTTTCCGATTTTGAGCGGATGGAAAAACTGCTTCCAGTTTTCAGACCAGTCCTCCTCGTGCATCGTAACAAAAGAAAGCTCGAGTGAGCCGAGAGTTTCATCGCTTTTGAGAGAAGTGAGCTTTTCGCGGACAGAGAGAAGCTGTTCGTGTCCTGCCTCGTTTCCGCTGACGTAAATCTTGACGCGGACGTCCGAGGATGACTTTTCTTTTATGAGGTCTTCGTCGACATAATCGCGATAAGGAAATTCCGCGTGCATAAACTCGTCAAAGTCGGCAGAATCTTCAATTTCAAAACCTCTGATGCCTATATCTTCAAGAGCGTAAACGAGAGTGTCCACTCCTTCGTGAGTTGTGTCAATTGCAACCTGAATCCATTCCATAAGAAACCTCCGTGGATGTTATAAATTCTCATTTCATTTTACCAAAAAGAAAGGCCTTTTGCAATAGCAAATGACCTTTGAAGAGATACAAAATCCCCCGAAAGAAAACTCTTTCGGGGGTGTGTCTTATTTGGGGTATTTAACCTGAGTGATTTTGCCTGTCTTTGTAGCTTCAACTGCTGCAAGGCAAACTGCAACTGTTGCTGCGCCTTCTTCTGCAGTTGTTCTTATCGGCTTGTCGTTTATGATGCAGTCGACAAACTCATCAATTTCAGCTGATGTGTTGTGGTTATTAAGCTGAATCTCAAGCTGAATCTTTGCAAGGTTCGGATGACCTTCGGGAAGATGGTTTTTATAAAGGCTGTTGAGCTCTGAAACATCTTCTTTGTAAATTGTGAGGAAGTTGTCTGTGTTTGTGCAGATAATAGTGCCCTTTGTTCCGGAAAATACAGAGCGCATCGTGTATTCGCGCTTGCATCCGATTGAAACGTATACCTTACCGATAACGTCATTCGGGAACTTCATAATGGCAAATGTTGCATCGTCAACCGGCCAGTCGGGGAGGCACTTGTTTGAAGAGTATGCCATAACCTCTGTCGGATTACCTGCAATCCAGCGGAGAAGGTCAACTGCGTGGCAACCGCCGCCGATAAAACCCTCGCGCGGATTGTTCGGGTCAAGACGCCAGTTGTCAACGCCCTTTGCACCGTATTTATAGTCGTGAGCATATTCGCTCTCAACTGCATAAAGTTCGCCGATTTCGCCCTGCTCAATGAGCTCCTTTGCGCGCTTGAATCCCGGAGTGTAGCGGCAAATCTGACCGACCATCATCTTCGGGCTGTACTTCTTCGCAGCCTCAACCATATTTGCGCAAGCTTCGGCAGTAAGAGCCATCGGCTTTTCGCAGAGAACGTGCTTTCCTGCCTTTAAGCCCTCGACAACCATCTCTTCGTGGAGAAAGTCCGGTGTGCAGACGATAACAGCATCTATATCGGGGTCCTTATAAAGATCCATATAATCTGTGTATGTCTTCAAATCACCGTACTTTTCAATGTAAGTATCAAAAAACTCAGGGTGATTATCGCAAATAGCACAGAGCTCCGTAAGGGGATTCTCTACGAGAGAAGCGATGTGCAAGGCTGCCATGCTCTTTATACCGATTACGCCAAAACGAACTTTTTTCTTCATTATGCTTTCCATCCTTTCAAATGTGTGTTATACTGTAACTAACGTAAGTATAGCATTATACCTGAATTTGAACAATACACATTTGTTTTTTTATTTCTTCATTTTGTTGGATGGTGATAATAGTGGAGAGGTTTACTTTAAGCACATTCGGACAGGAAGTTCCGGTCTTTTGTTGCGGCGGTTATGACCGCGATCTGCCTCCGGGCATAACATACGGACCGCTTATGCGCGATATATATATTATAGAATGTAACACATCGGGGTACGGCTCTGTCATGATAAACGGGCGCACCTTCGAGGTCGGACCGCGCGATTGCTATATTCTGCTTCCGGGAGATACGGTTATGCACACGGCATCAATGGAGGAGCCGAGATGCGGCGTCTGGTGTGCGCTTGACGGAATGCAGGTCGGGAGGATACTTGCACAGGTCGGGATAACGCCTGAAAATCCGTATGCACCGCCGGAGCTTTTTGATGAGCTTCTTGAAAGCGTATGCAAGGTTGTGGATATAGCGGAGGAAAATGACCCCGGAGCAGAGTTGCGCAGGACCGGGCACCTTTACAATCTCCTCGGCATACTTGTCCGCAACTCAAGAACTCAGAACGGAAATCGTGCAGAGTGGCTTACACGCGTTATGGGATATATGGAAACGTATTACAGTGAAGACATCAATGTTTCCGATATAGCAAAAGTTGCAGGTCTTGAGCGAAGCTATTTTTCTGTTCGGTTCAAGAAAGAGACCGGTATGTCACCGCATACTTATCTCGACTCGCTCCGCATTCGCAAGGCGTGCGAGCTTATAAAGAAAACGGATTGCACGGTTTCTGAAATTGCGGAGCTTGTCGGGCTTGATTCCCGGAACTTCTCGCGCATTTTCCGAAAAAGAACAGATATCACGCCGACGCAATATATGAAACGTTATCGCGAATAAATGAAAACACCACCTCATACATATGTTATAAGGTGGTGTTTAAAATTGATTATTAAAATTAACAAACGTACTCTCGTCATTTTTCTTGCAGCACTTGTTGTGTTCTGCGCGCTTCCGTATTTCTCGGCTCCCGATGCAGCGGTGGTTTCGGGAAAATCGTCGGGGAATTGGGGACTTTCGTTCCGTGAGGAAGGGAAAACCCCTGTCGGAAACGCGACAAAGGAGTTTCTTAAAGGATACGACGCCTGTTTTGTGGGCAACGAAGAAGAAAAGGTAATATATCTCACGTTCGATGCGGGATATGAAAACGGAAACACGGCAAAAATTCTGGATTCTCTTGCAAAGCATAATGCGCCTGCCGCGTTCTTTCTCGTCGGAAACTATATCGATAAAGAGCCGGAACTTGTAAAACGTATGAAGGATGAGGGGCATATCGTCGGAAATCACACACTCTCGCACCCCGATATGTCGGCGATATCAAGTGAAGAGAGCTTCCGAAAAGAAATCGAGGGGCTTGAAGAAAAGTATAAAAATGTCTGCGGCGAGGAGATGAAGAAATTCTACCGTCCGCCGCAGGGAAAGTTTTCTGAAGAAAACCTCAGAATGGCACAGAACCTCGGATACAAAACGGTCTTCTGGAGTCTTGCATACGTTGACTGGTACGACAACAAGCAACCCTCACACGAATCTGCCATGAAAACGCTTACGGAGCGCATACATCCGGGCGCGGTAGTGCTTCTCCACAGCACGTCAAGAACGAATGCCGAAATTCTCGATGAACTTCTCACAAAATGGGAAGAAATGGGATACCGTTTTGAAAGTATAGAAAATTTGCAATAAAATGCCGCAAAGCTATTGACAAAACGACGGAATATAATAAAATAGACGTATGAAACCACATAAGATAAAAGGAGAAATTATTATGCGTTTTGGTACGGCAAAAGAGATAATTACCCCGATAAGTCCTGTCAAGGTCGCGTGCTGCGGCCCGTTTGATGAAAATTACATAGCAATACACGACGATGTTTATGTTCGTTGCCTCGTGATTGATGATGGCAAAAACAAGGCTGTTTTTCTTGCTTACGACTTGCTTTTCCACGATCATGGATTAAACGACAGAATTGCAACATATGCAAATGAAAAGTACGGCATTGAAAAGAGTGCCGTTGTAGCCTCTTATTCACACGCACACACAGCTCCGGCAGTCAGGGGTTATTGCCCGGGCGCACACGATGAAGAATATGAGGAATTTCTTGTTGAGCGTTCAAAGAACGCGCTTGACCGTGCGCTTTCGATAATGTATGAAGGTGAGCTTGAATACGGCGTATTTGATGCGGATTTCAATATCAGCCGCCGCGGAATCAGAAAAGGTGAGCGCGCGTGTGTACCTGATCCGGATTATGAGTGCGACAAAGAATTTTTCGTTATGTTTATCCGTGATATGAAGGGTGATATCCGCGCGGTAATGACAAACTACGCCTGCCATCCGGTAAACTACCCGGCACAGCAGACGATTTCCGGAGAGTTCCCGGGAAGAATGTGCCAGTATCTTGAAATGAAGTACTACGGTGCGGTTGGTTTGTTCTTCCAGTCATCGGGCGCAGACGTAAGACCGAAGGCTACAGTTATTGAGGACGCAGATGATGAAAACTGCTGGCCGTGGAAGAGTCTTACATTTGAAGAGCTTGATGCTCTTGCAAAGGAAATGGCAGACTCGGTTATTGACTTTGTCGAAAACGGAAAGACAAAGAAGGCAGAGCTTTCTGTTGCATCTGATGAGTTTGAGCTTGAGCTTCCGATTGATGTGCAGCCGATCTCTGTTTTTGAAAAGATGCTTGAAGAGAGAAAAGATGCAAGATTCAACCCCGAAAAGAACAATGCGGAAATCATCGTTAACGGCGGATACAATAAGCTTCTTGACAGCCTTTTCCTACGTTGCCAGACAATCCGTATTTCCGACGATTTCTATGTTGCCGCAATGGGTGGTGAAACCTGCTACCGCGTAAAATGTGCGGCAAGAGAGGCTTTTGCGGATAAGGACTTCTGCTTCATCGGATATACCGATGCATGCGCATATGTTGTTGATGACGTCGTAACCGACGAGGGAGGATACGAGCCGAACTCATTCCTTGAGTACGGTCTCAAGGGTCCGTTCAAAAAAGGTCTCAATAAGAAATATTCAGACGGCTTCAAGGCATCGCGCAAGAGAATTGAAAATAAGTAGAAACAAAAAATGCACCCCTCGGTTTCAAAACCGAGGGGTTTTTATTCTTTTAATTGGGTTTTACTTAATATACTTCCACGGGTTTACATATCTGCCGTTTACGTGGACTTCAAAGTGAACGTGCGGACCTGAGCTGTTACCGGTGCTGCCCATCTTTGCAATCTGCTCACCCTTTGCAACCTTCTGCCCTACCTTAACGGTAACTCGAGAGTTGTGGGCGTAATACGTTTCGATGCCGTTGCCGTGGTTAATGACGACGAGGTAACCCCATCCGCCGCGCTTCCAGCCGGCCCATGTAACCGTACCGCCGTCTGCTGCGGAGATTCGCGTACCTGTCTTTCCTGCAAAGTCGACACCCTTGTGCATGCTGCCGCGGCGCATACCGTAGTTTGAAGAGATGATGCAGCCGCTTACAGGACGTGAGAGTCTGCCGGTTGCGACTGTCTTCGGACGAGCTTTTGTACCAATATGAACAACCTTGGTAACAGGTTGAGCAACAACAGTGCTTGAGAGAATGTCGCGTGAGACTTCCTTGTTGTCAACGTAAGTAACATCGGCAACAACCTTGCGCGTACCAACCTTACCCTGTGTAACGACCTTTGAAGAGCCCTTGTAGATAGTTGAATCCTCGACCTGCTTCGTTTCAAAGGGGATGGTTTCTGTATACTCAACTCGTCTGACTGCCTCAACAGAGAGAAAGGGAACCTCTTTTGCGACGGTAACCTTCTTGCCTGCGCGGAGGTTTCTCGATGAGAGTGAGGGGTTAAGCTCCAGAAGCTCTGCGCGCGTCATACCGTTTTCTTTTGCGATAGAATCGAGCGTGTCGCCAGGACGGATGGTGTACTGCTTTGAAGAGTGGATTGTTGATGTTAACTTTTCGCGGATTTCATCATAAGAAATGAGCTTTGATGAGTCAACATACTTCTGTGTTATCTGAACGTCCTGAGTAAAGTGCGCCTTTACCGCAGGGTCGTTTGAGTAGAGAAGATCGTCGATAATGCCCTGCAAGACGTCTTTGTTGCGGCTTGCGCCTATAACCTCACCGTCAACGGTAAGTGCATAGAGAGCTGAAACCTCTTCGATTCTTGAGAAGAAATATGAACGAAGAGCATCCTTTGAAATAACCTTTTCACGCGGAACAATTGCAATTTCAAAGTGAACAGGAACAGTAACGCTGTACGGTCTTCCGAGAATTTCACTCGCGCGCTCCTCAACGAGATTGAGGGCGGTGTCATACTCTTCGCGGCTGTACATATATCCGAGTTCTTCGCCATCGGCAATGATTCGGATACCTGTGCTGTAAAATGTTGATGCGATGATAATAAAGGTAACGGCGAGAAGCGAAACTGCAAGTGCAAAACGGTTTGAACGGAAGTGAGAAATTGCAACGTTTGCAGAATGTGCACGTATTTTGAAAAAATCGCGGATACGTGTCAAAACTAAAGAGAGAATAGTATATGCAGCTGCAAAGAACACGGTTGACGGAATGATGATTCTTGAATGGAAAACCGTTCCGAAAATAACCGCACCGTGAACAATCTTTGTTGTTATCGCGGAAATAAGCTCATATATAAAGGCAAATATGCCGCAGAGAACTGCAAATATTTTAGACTGTGAAGGTACAAAAAGCGGCGCCGGAGCAGCAACGGATGCCGCCGACGAAAGCTCGAGAAGTTCTTTCTCTTCAGACATATTCTCACCTTCTTTTTTGAAAATTCTCCGAAACACCGGTTACAAAGTGGTTACAGAGTGATTACATTATAGACGAATTTTTCATTTTTGTCAATACTTTTTGTAATTATTAGGATTGGCTGTTTTTGGAAAATTGAGCAAATACGCGCCTTTCTGGGTTTTTGGATAGCGGGGAGTACTTTGTAACGCAACTGTAACATTGCAAAATTCAAATGCCTTGTCTTGTGTGAAAAATTTTGCTATAATGTTTCGTAGACAGATTTTGGAGGATATATAATGAAGATTCACGGAGCTATATTTGATATGGACGGCACACTTACGGATTCCATGCACGTCTGGGAAACTATCGGAAGCGATTATATAAAAAGCCTCGGCAAAGTTCCGAGGGAGGACCTTGACCGACGGTTTACGAGCATGAGCGTATATGAGGCCGTAGGCTTTATGCAGGAGGAATATGACATTCCCGGAAGCCGCGACGAAATAACGGATCAGATAGATAAAACGGTAGAAAAGCGATATATAAGGGATGTTCCGCTAAAAGAGGGCGTTTTTGAATTTCTTGAGCATCTTTCAAGCTGCGGAGTGCCGATGTGCCTTGCAACGGCGTCGGACGAATATCTCGCAGATTCCGCGCTTACGCGCCTTGGTATCCGAAAATTCTTCAAAGGAATCCTCACGAGCAGAAAAGTGGGCGTAGGAAAAGATAAACCCGATATTTTTCTTGCCTCGGCAGCTCTTTTAGGTTCAAAACCTTGCGAAACTGCAGTTTTTGAAGACTCAGTCGTCGCATTGAGAACGGCAAAGGCGGCAGGATTCATCACCGCCGCGCTTTATGACGACTCATTTTCGTATGCGTGGGACGAGATAAAGGAGATATCTGATGTCTGGTCGGAGAAAATGACAGAATATATAGGAAAGTTTGAATAAGGGAGAGATTTGTGTGTTGAAAGCAGGATTTTCAAGAGTTGATGTTACACCGCCGCTCGGAGCAAGCCTTGAAGGATATTTTACAAAAAGATATGCAAAGGGAATTCTCGACCCGATAGAACTCAATGCAGTTGCGGTTTCGGACGGAGAAGAAACGGCGCTTATCATATTTCTGCCGGAGCGGCTGAGTATTGGCTCCCGGCATAAGCACATCCAGCAGCTGGCGGCACTTTTCGGGCTGACCATGACCCCATTCGGGATTGTTGCAGCCGAATGCGCCCCATACGGAATAGTGCGGATCCTGCTCTACGTCGCAGATGAAGCCGTTGAAG
>JAZTYJ010000015.1:0-105769 GCA_045636865.1 Eubacteriales bacterium | reverse complement strand
TAACGATTCCGATGCTGTTTTCAACACTTGCGCGGCAAGCTTCCTCATTTGCAGTTATGCCCTCGATGCAATAGTCGATAAATCCTGCTACACCGTTTCTGAGTGTGTCAAGTGACTCAAAAAGACAATGGAAAATAATCGACTCAAATGCGTTAAGCTCAAGCTGACCTGCTTCTGCAGCCATTGTGATTGTCATATCGTTACCGATGATGTTAAAGCAAATCTGGCTCATAACCTCGGGCATTACGGGATTAACCTTACCCGGCATGATCGAAGAGCCGTTCTGGCGTCCCGGAAGGTTAATTTCACCAAAGCCTGCGCGCGGACCTGATGACATAAGTCTCAAGTCGTTTGAAATCTTTGAGATGTTTACTGCACAAGTCTTAACAATTCCCGAAACGTTTGCAAACTCGTCAAGGTTCTGTGTTCCGTCGACAAGGTCTTCTGACTGCTTGAGTGCAAGGCCTGTTACCTTTGCAACGTTGCCGACGATCTTCTTTATGTATTCCGGATCGGCATTGATACCTGTACCGATAGCTGTTGCGCCCATATTGAGAGTAGACATGCACTCAATAGCCTTTTCAAAACGCACAACATCGCGGCCTACTGCCTTTGCAAATGCTCCGAAGCTCTGACCGAGGCTCATCGGAACTGCATCCTGCATCTCTGTTCTGCCCATCTTGACGACTGACTTAAATCTCTTTGAGCAGTCTGCAAGTGCATTTTCAAGGCGCTTGAGTTCAACGATTGCCTTCTCAAGAAGACGGATTGTAGCAAGCTTACCCGCGCTCGGATATGCATCGTTTGTAGACTGACCGCAGTTTACGTGGTCGTTCGGATGAACGATTGAGTAATCGCCCTTCTTGCCGCCGAGAATTTCAATTGCACGATTTGCAAGAACCTCGTTTGCGTTCATATTGAATGATGTGCCCGCGCCACCCTGGATAGAGTCGACAATGAACTGATCATCGAACTTTCCTTCGAGAACTTCGTAGCCTGCAGCTACGATAGCATCCTTAATCTCATTTGAGAAAACGCCGACTTCTGCATTTGTCATAGCTGCTGCAATCTTGACCTCTGCCATAGCTCTGACAAGCTCGATGTGAGCAACTCTGCCTGTAATTTTAAAGTTTTCTTTTGCGCGGAGAGCCTGAACGCCATAGTATGCATCCTCGGGAACAAGCATTGCGCCGATAGAGTCTTTCTCTTCTCTGTATTTTATAGACATATTTCCGTCTCCTTCTACTTTTTTCTTTCTTTGTATTGATTATAGCACCAGAAAATGGTATAATCAAATATATATATTTACATATTTATTATAACTTTTAAGTTATATAAGGAGATGGACGTATGTTCACAAACAAAGATTACGTTCTTGAAGTTTTCAAGGAAAAGAGCTTTTCAAAAGCCGCAAAAAACCTCTATATTTCACAACCTTCTCTCAGCGCAACGATAAAGCGCATTGAGGAGAAACTATCCGCGCCGATTTTTGAGAGAAGCACAACTCCCGTTTCAGTTACCGAAATCGGTATGCAGTACATAAATGCAGCACTTGAAATCAAGAAATGTGAGGAGAATTTTTCAAACTATTTAAACGACAGCTTCAACCTGCTCAAAGGTGAAATCAAGCTTGGCGGTACTCACCTTTTTTCATCCTACGTTATTCCGCCTATGATATCCGCATTCAACGAAGACAACCCGCACACCGAGTTTAAAATCACGGAGCATCACTCAAAAGCGCTTATGGCTTCTCTCTTAGGCGGCGAGCTTGACCTTATAATCGACAACTCTGAAATCCCGAATGAAAACGTTACTGCTTTTCTTTATTCTTCCGAGATGCTTCTTCTTGCCGTTCCGAAGGACCGCTTGATAAACAAGGGTCTGGAAGAATATCAACTCACCTTTATGGATATAAAAAGCAATCTGCACGCTGATGAGCATTGTCCGCAAATCCCGCTCAGCATCTTCAAGGATGAACCGTTCATTTTCTTGAAACAGGAAAATAACACCGGCAAAAAAGCTCAACTACTCTGCAAGAAACACAACTTTGTTCCAAATGTTGTTCTCGAGCTTGACCAGCAGGTTACGTCGTATAACATCACCTCATCGGGATTCGGAATCTCGTTTGTAAGCGACACCCTTATAAAAAACCTTCAGTCTTCGGAAAATATCGTATACTATAAGCTGACAGATGAAACAACCCGCAATATTCATTTTTTTGTAAAAAGCAACAGGTATCTCACAAAAGCATGCCGTGAGTTTATAAACAGGAACATAAAAAAGCGAGAAGTTTAACTTCTCGCTTTTTGTTTACTTCAAATCTTCAAATATCTCTTTTGCCGCACCTTCGTAAATCTTATACCAATCTTTTGAGAGCATACATTCAATCGTCTCATAACCGCCGTTTTCGTAAAGCTCTTCGGGTGAGCCGTAGTGCATATACCCGTTTGCATAGCCGACAACAAATGTCTTTTCAAGGGGAGACAGCGCACGGATTCGTCTTCCCGTTTCAGAGACCGGCTCGACGGGAGCCGACAAAAGAAGCGCATCACCCATACGGATACCGAGGACCTCGGAATCGACATCCTTATAGTCATAAGACGCGTTATACTTGTCGTGCCAGCTCATTGTGTAGAGTGTTGAGCAAATCTTTGAAAGCCTCTCCATAATCTTTATGTTGCTTAAATATCTTTCAATGTTTGCACGGTTTATTTTATCCTGATCGGTAAGCTGAGAAATCCCCTGCTCCTCTTCCTTCATATATTCATACTTATATCCGAGAGGATATTCGGGATTCATAAGATACCTCATATAAAGCGGAAGAAATGCCTTGAAATTAAGCGGACAGTCTGCCATATATGCAAGAAGGTGTTCCCTCTCTTTTACGAGGTTATCCATAACCTCTTTTATATCTTTCTTTCTCGGAAATGCTACTTCCCTTATACTGTCGCGAATTTCGCTACTTTCAGCTTTTATGTTTTTCAAAACCTCAAGGACAGTAAGTCCGAGCGATTCTCCGACCTTCTGCGCACTCTTTGGCTTATCGTAGTTCTTATAATCTATTTCGGTCACGTCGCCTCCACAGCTCTGGAACATCATCGCCATACCGCCGACTTCCGATTCGATAAGCTTCTCCGCAATACCCGGATAGTTAGACGTTGCCCGGTTATTTGCAAATCCGAGAAGCGGATGACAACCGTATGTAAACACGGTGCAGATATTCTCTCCGTTTTCTCCCTCGACCTTTATAACTCCGACAGTATAATCGGCATAAGGATTCTCATCAATTTCATCATCGGGCGGACAGGGGTGTGCCTGTCTTATTGACCAGTATGAACCGTCTTTGAGTTTGAGAGTTCTGTTGATTGCAAACTCCGTATTTATGCCGGTTGAAGAACCTACTTTTGCAGGCTTTAAGTTTTCAAACGCTTCTTTTATCGCACACTTTATTTTCTCAACCAGTTCTTCCTGCCGGACTATCATCTCGCCGTGTGTGTGAGTGTGCGTCATACCGCAGAGGAACGTATCTACTCCAAGCGATTTTGCCTCCGCTTTCAATACATCAAATACATCGTCGCGAAGTATGCCGATGCCACCGCCGAGGCAGATGTAGTCGACAGAAACAAGTGCGTATTTTTTATCGTCATATTGCAAAGCAAGAACCTTTGCTCTGAGCGTATCGTTAGCTCCGGGTTCTTTTGATGTTATATCAGTCCATGCAACACCTGCGTATAATTTATTGCTCATAAAAATATACTCCCATTTAACCTTTCATTTCTTCAAAAAGCTTTAACCACTCGCGATGGATTATTCCGTGTCCCATAGATGTCGGATGCCAGCCGTCAAGCGACCAATATTCAACCGGCGCAGTTTTGAGTGCCGCATCAAATTTGCCTTGCAGCTGCATACACGGAAGCGAATACCTCTCCGCAACGCGCGAAACCGCAGCAGCGTACTCATTCATTGATTTTAGGACACTCTCAATACTGAAATAAGGAAGATGTCCGTAGTCATTTTCAAGACCGTTGTGCGGATGTATAAACGGAGCAATCAGCATTATTTTAAGCCCGGGAACCTCCTCCAGACATTCCTCGATAAAAAGCCCGTAAAGCTTTTCAAACTTCTCAATCCTCAAGTGGTTTCCGTTAAAATAATCTCCCGAAAAATCGTTTGCGCCTACCGTTATGCTCATATAATCAGGTTTATGATTTATTACATCCGGAATCATTCTGCCAATAAGATTATCAATTCGATTTCCGCCGATTCCTCGATTCAAGAATCTGTATTTTCCCGGTTCTGAAACCGCAAGGCTTCCTGCGACAGATGACGCAAAACCATAACCGAGTGAACGATCATCTTCACGATCACGCTTGCAGTCCGTAAGCGAATCTCCCATAAACAAAATCAGCTTTGAATTATCCATATCTTTGCACCTACTTATCTTATATCTCTGCAAAATTACAATTTGTTTGCTTCTCTGTATTCCCTTGGTCTTGTTCCCGTGTTTTTCAAAAAGACGTTTGAAAAATGATGAACGGTTTCAAATCCCGTCATATAGGCTATCTGTGAGATGCTCATATCCGAAAAGCAAAGAAGCTCTTTTGCTTTTTCTATCCGTATTTTTCTGAGAAATGCCATCGGTGTGCATTTCTTTGTCTTTTTGAATTTTCTCAAAAAGTAATTCTTTTCAAAGCCTGCAACGTCTGCAAGCTCCTCAAGAGAAATCTTTTCTCCGTAGTTTTCATTTATGTATCTTATGGTCTTATCTATTTCCGAAGGACAGTTTTTCAAGCCATCGCCGCCCGCGCTCTCATTTATATAATCCCGATAACATCTGAAAAGGTATGTCAGCATAAGCTGAAACTTGTGGCTTATAACCTCATCTGACAAATATTCACTTGCAATTGATTCCTTATAAATCGACAGAAGCTGGGATTTGACGTAATATTCCTTTGCGTTCATAATCAACGGAAGCTCATTTATGAGCGTTTCAGTTTCCTTATCGTTTATCTGGAATTTGATTTCGAGACTCTTTAAGAGTGCATTGTTTTTATTTAAAAACATATGCTCGATTCCCGGCGGAAGCATATATATGTTCCCTTCAGTCATCGCATAGTCTTTTCCCTCAATCGTTATTTCCCCTATCCCGTCGTCAACATAGATAAAATGAAAAAAAGTATGTTCATGTTTTTCAACGACTGTTCCGCGAGGATATGCACAGGATTCTATCCAGATAATTTCAAATTTGCCGAAATCCATAAACACACACCCTTTCATCAATAATCCAAGCGCAGAATACGCATCTATCCGAGCAGCATTTCAAAATGCTCCGACGTTTCAAAAACGCCTCCGCTTAACCTGTAAAAATCATCATCCAAATTGAAGATTCCGTCTTTGCAAACGGTGAAACCTTTGTCGTTATGCGGATGGTATGTGCGCATAGCATCCCAGTTTACATAATTCTGCTCACCGTTTGACTCGATGATTCCTATCTTCATCTGCGGAATTGTGTCAAGGCGCGCCGCAACAGACTTGTTCCACGAAACCATAACCGGATTGACCGTCAGATCCGCGCAGAAGCATATCATACCCTGCCTGCGCGCAAATTCTGCCATACGAATTGTCATACTGAGCGTCTTTGCAATAGGTTTTAAGGTAAGCGCTCTGTATCCAAGCGAAAATCTTTCTTTTACATCTTCAAGGCTGTGTGCGCTCTCATCTGCCGCAACACACACCGGAACATCACTGACATCAATTTTATTCTGCTCATCAAACGGCTCTTCAAGTAGCACTACGCGGTCAAGGATGCCCTCGCGCTTTGCAAAATCAAGAAGCGACATAAGTCTTTCCTTTGTATCATACCGTCCGTTTGCGTCAAGGTAATACAGAATGTTTCCGTTTTCCGTATGCGGAGTCTTTATGTCTTTGAGAGCATCGTGAATCTCCGCTATCCTTTTCTTATCCCACGAAAGCATTTCATCAAGATTATTATTCTTATTCGGGTCAGAGCCGATTTTGATTTTAAACAGCGCAGTTCCTCTCTCCGCCATTTTTCTCACATCTTCAACCTGTGTGTTGTATGTAATAAGCGGTATATTTGCAAGGAGACTCTGGTGTTTTCCGTCAAAGCGGGAAATTTCATCAAAATTATCTTTTCCATTCTCCCTTGCCCAGAGCTGCCACATTGCAAAATCAAGCGGCACAAGCGCATTGAGGACAAAAGTCGTTCTCAAATCCTTTTCTCCAGTTATCTCTTTTGCATGATCGTAAACCCTTTGAAAAATTATATCAAGAAGTTCAGACGGAGTTTCTGCCTCAAGGCCTTCGCAAAGACCGCAAGCGTACTTTGTGAGATCAAACATCGCACGGTTTCCAGCTTCCTCCCCGAGTTTATGAAACACCTTCGCATCAGACCACAGAACACTCTGCACACCGACGCCCGTGCCCGAAAAATTGTCACTTTCTATCCTCACAGCACTCTGCCAAAGGCATGTAAGCGCGCTGCCTTTGAATCCGAATGCAGTTTTCAAAGGCTCTTTTTCATAATTACAGTTTGCTCTGCGAATGCGAATTTTAATTCCCATAATATCACTTATCCTCTGTATAAAAAATAGCCGAGTCAGCATTTAACAAAGCAGATGCGCACACATCCCGATAATGCTATTATATCACAAGTTTATAATAAAGCATATACCTATTATTTTCTTTAGAATGCATCATCCTTCATTTGCAAAAAATAGACTTTTATTTATCAAAAAACACGCCGTGAATCCAAAGATTCACAGCGTATTTCTTTAAAACTTATATCCGAGCCAGACCTGCATATCAGATGCACCACGATTTGCAAAGCAGCTGTACGGAATGAGTTTTATCTTTGTTTTCTCAAGTGTCGGTATCATTTCGGTGTAAACTTCGTCATTGGTCTTTATCTTCTCACCCATAAAAGAAAGTGTGTTAAGACCAAATGCTTCGCTATATGAAACTTCAAACTCTGCATCCGGCGAAACAAGTATCTCATGAACCGTTCCGCCGTTGTCAATCCCTTCCGCGCAGTAAACAATCGGGCCGTATGTTATGCAGCACTTTGCGACGCTATCTTTAATCTTTTCGTTTGCAAAAATCAGCTTTGGCTTCATTTCAAAGTTAACCTCAATCTGCTCCGAGGGATTATCAATATATGCGTATCCGTTTTTGAGAGTGTATTCTTCTGAAATTTCAAAGTTATTGCACCACTCGGGAATGCGAAGCGCAAGCTTATTTACATTTTTTGCACTGACAAGAACCTTGCCGTCAAGCGGATAATTTGTCTTTACGGAAAGCGATGCACCGTCTTTTTCATACTCACTCTCTGAATACTGGTTTATGAAAAGACAATCGCCGTTTGTATAGTAAAGATACTGCTCAAAAGTTCCGATAAGGCGACTGATGTTTGGAGGACAGCAGGAACATTCAAACACCTTTGCCCTTTCATACTTCGGAATTGCTTTATCATAGCGGTATTTCTTTTTCATCTCCTCTTCCTGAGGATTCATCGCAAGGGGGTTTTCATAGAAAAATGCATCGCCCGAAAGCGAGATTCCTGAAAGCACGTTGTTGTAGAACACGCGTTCTAAAACGTCCGCATACTTTGCATTTTCAAAAAGCTTAAGCATTCTGTGGCACAGAAAAACCAGACCTATTCCGGCACAGGTTTCTGCATAGGCACGCTCGTTGGGAAGGTAGAAATTATCAACAAATCCTTCATACTCGCGGATCTGACCTATGCCGCCCGTAACATACATCTTTCCGTTTATGATGTCGTCAAAAACCGTCTTTAACGTATCAATATACTTCTCTTCTCCCTCTGCCGCAATGTCTGCCATCGCCGAGAACATATACATTACGCGCACCGAGTGACCTATTGCACTCGTCTGTTCAACAACCGGCGCAAATGCCTGCAAGGAATAGAACGACTCCTCGGGAAATCCCTTCATATCAACGCCGCGCTTTTCAAGGAAATGTCGCGCAAGGTCGAGATATTCCCGAGTTCCCGAAAACTCATAGAGTTTATAAAGCGCAAGCTCTATCTGCTGATGACCCGGGAATGTAAAAGAAGCGCTCTCCTCTTCGACAAAAACCTTTTTGATAAGGTCGACCGACCTGCAGATTATTCTGAGAAGTCTGTCTTTTCCCGTTGCTTCAAAATATGCTATAGCAGCCTCAATATAATGACCGATGCAATAAAGCTCGTGGAGGAGAACATTTGTAAACCTGTTTTCGGGTTCAACAACTGTGTAATAACAGTTTATATATCCGTCATCCCATTGATTTTCCTCGATATCATCAATGATTTTTTCGATTCTCTCCACGATGCTGTCATCGGGATGCTTTGCAATAACATACGACGCACATTCAATCCACTTTGCAACATCAGAATCCCAGAAATAGTGCGGTTGCCAATCCCTGTCCGTTATTTTTTCGCATTTCATCGCCTCAAAGCGATGAGTTTCGGCAAAGACCTTGTATACAGCATCTACTGAAACTTTTCGATTTATTTCCTGTTTTGCAAAAATATATCCGTTTTTGAGATTTACATATTCTTTTCCTACTGTAATCATAAATATCACCCGCTATTGACTAATTTTTGATTTAAGTATAAAATGAACCAGGTAATGTGTCAATATTTAAAAACATACAGAAAGTGAGAAAAATCGATATGTTGGTTCTGGGTGATAATAATTTTGAATTTCGTGGCGGCGGACTTTTTGAAACAACCGACACGTGGATACATCCGAAAAGGCTTGAGTTGACTTATGAGATTATTTATGTTGTCAGCGGCGAAATATATCTTTATGAAGAGGATAAAAAATACGCTTTAAAAGAAAACAACCTTCTTATACTCAAGAAAGGTCTCGAGCATGGCGGTTATCTTCAAAGCACGGGTAAAACTTCTTTTTATTGGATTCATTTTGATATTGATAATTTCGATAGTCTTGGTATTCCGGAAAGCTTTCTCAAAAACTTTTCATCCGCGCACCTTTTCCGCAAGCTTCTCCATTATGACAACATAAGCAGCTGTCCATCGTTTACGTGCGATGTTCTTGCAGCTTCCATCCTCTGTGAGATTTCCGCTGAAGCTGCAAAAACCGACTCCTCCTCGAAGCTCGTTCAGGATGTTTACGAATGGATTCGCATAAATGCCTCAAACAAGCTCTCCTCACATAATATTTCAGAGCATTTTTCTTACAACTCCGAATATTTATCACGACTTCTCAAAAAAGAATACGGAAAAGGTATGAAGGAAATCATTTCGGGATTTGTCGCAGAAAAAGCAAAAAATCTTTTGCTCAACAGCAACTATTCAATAAAGGAGATTGCCGGCATTCTGAAGTTTCCCGATTCAACCTCGTTCATAAACTTCTTCAAGTATCACGAAAAGTCTTCTCCTCGCACCTTCCGCAACAACTACCCCGCAATTCATATGAACAAATGAATTGCGGGGTAGTTACATACTTTTTTCGCTTATTTTGGCAAAACATCCCGGTACTTGCGGAAAACCAATCTTTTAGCATAAGAGACGTCAGCTATATCCATCTTTGACATAAGTTTTATTTTCTTAAAGCAATGAACATACATAAAGATGACAAATGCATAGAATGCGATTGTTGCCCAACTGTTGTTTGCGGTGCAACAAAAATCATAGATACCGTGAGCTATGACAGGAATCAGGAGACTGTTTCTTTTGCTTATTCTCGATGAAAACGGTGCATGTACATGCGGTATATCCCCTTGCCTTGCGAGCGCACCCTCTATCAAACGCGCTTTGTCATATATGTTCCACATACTGTAGTGGTACCCCATCATAACAGCAAAGAACATATGACCCGGAACAGAAAGAATCGATCTCATAAAAGCGACATACCATCCGTTCTCGACTACGTACATTACGTTTTCCAGCGCAGCAAAACCGAGCGAGACAAAAACCGCATAGATCAATCCGTCGAAAAGGCTATTGAAATTCTTGTTTCTTTTGCTTATTTTTATCAGAACAATCCATTTCAAAAATTCCTCTACCAATGCAACTCCTATGAAATATTTCAGGAAATTATACACATAAAACGTCTGTTTTGCCATATAAAGAGATCCGTCGTCTGCCCTATGTATAGTAAAAAAAGATTCAATTGTTTTGATAAGCACCGACTCAATCAATGAAGCCGGAAAACAACTGACTGCGCCCGCAAGAGCCAACAGCAACAAAAGGCGTATAGGCTCTTTTTCCCGACGGTCCTTTTTATAAACGTAAATGCACAACGAAATTGCCGGCAAAAGCGCCGCTGCAACAAGCAGATAATTATTCATTTCATCATCCCCAATTACTTATATCTATGTAGCCCTTCACGCGGTTCAGACAAGCTTAAGAATCTCAAACCAAAGCCCGCGTTGTCTTGTATACGGTATCTCTTTATCCAAATGAAAATGACCGAAAAACCATCGGTCATACTTAACTCTTGCCCTGATTTCCTCAAGATAAAAATTCATGGGTGCTTCGTCAATGCACAACGGCTTCACTTCGCTATACCGATTCATCGCTGCAAGCACCCTTATACTTTCAACATTCAACGTGTGAGTCAGAATATAATCCACTTTCCAGCTACATTCTTCTAAATTCAATTTTCCTTCGTCATATTCTTCATATATCGGCATTTCTTCTTCCCACCAGTCTTTTCCGGCAGTTCTGAACGCCCTGTCTATGCTGTATCCGCCACCAAAGGTGAAGAAAGTCTTGTTGCAGATATTAAAAATCTGACCTCTGCAAAGATGAAAAATGTTTTTTCTTATTCTGTGCACTCGCCCACCATTCCACACTTCTTCGGGATATGCATATATCGCCGGAAAATTTTCGTGATTTCCGTCTATGAACAGAACAGTATACGGACGAGCTTCCAGCTCATCCAAAAACGTTGTTTCATATGATGAATTGCGGAACAGATATCCCCAATCACCACAGATAATTATATAGTCATCTTTCGTCAGAACTTCATCAAATTTCTCTATTCTTCCGCGTTCTCCGTGCGTGTCACCGGTTACGTATATACTCATTTTCCCACCGCTTCATAAAATACATTTTGTTATTCAACTTAAAAGTATTTTACCACACATCAAAGAACACTTCAATTGTTTTTTACAGATACTCCCTCATACCAAGTGCAAGCTCCTGCTCAAGATTTATAAGGCGCTTTGCTATGTCCTTTGAAACCTCATCTGCCGCTTCGTATTTGTTTAGATACTTATTGAGAGATTTGACACCCATATTGCAACCATCCGTCATAAGATCCGCAATCGTTGCATCGGATTCGTTCATTTTAAGCTTCATATTTGTTTTTATCCACGACATACCTTTTGCCATAGGGTTTGGTTCTTTTCCGTCATTGTGATACTTATCAAGAAGGCTCTGAATCTCTGAATCGAGCTTGTCGTGCTCATTTCTGCACCTTTCAAGCTTCTCCTTCAAATCACCTCCGTCCACATAAGACAGAACATCATCAATGGATGAAACACCCATTTTCACCCCCGCGTCACACTCCCGCAGGAGACATATTGTATCTTTTTCAACCATAGTATCAACTCCTTTTTATGATGCTATAATTATTTCCGAAATCACATCAAACATACAAAAAAGAACGCACATATGTGCGTTCTTTTTTCTACTTATTCATCATTATTTCTGAAATTGCATCAAGGATTTTCTGATGGCATCCTCCGCAACCTGTTGTGCAGGACGTGATTTTCTGAACCTCCTCAAAAGTCTTTTCGACATCCGAAAAATTCTTGCAGTTGTGAAGGGCATCCTCAACATCAAAATATGTAACCTGCTTGCAATTACATATGGTATAGTTGGCTTTTTCTGTGTGCATAATCAATGTTCCTTTCGTCTGTTTTTCTTTATTTTAGCAAATTCCAAAGCAAATTTCAATCTAAAATAAAGATTTAGAGCAAAAAAATTGAAACCATTAGTTATCTACAGTTATAAAAACACCGCAGCTCTCCGAAATCGGAACTACATACTTTCCATCTCTCATCTCAAGCACAATCTCTTCTCCGTTACAAATTGCCTTCGGAGTTTTATCCGTCTTGAATGTGATTTCAGTAAGTACATATCCGTCATCGTACGGGTCTGATGCATCCGATATCATAATGCCGCAACTGTTGTCCTTTTCAAAATAACCGACCGTTGCACTTCCCTTTGCAAGTGTAACGTTCTTAAATGCGCCAAGGTCGATGTTGTTTTCGGATTTTTTCTTGGTGTATGTGAGATACGGTGTGCCAAGATATCCGAGGAAGTGAGTTGACTTATTCTCATACTCAAAAGTCTCCTCACCCATTTTCTTTACTTCGGCGTTTATCTCGCATATTCTGTCATAAAACTTTGTTGGGTTACCAAACTCATCGATTACACCAGAATTCCACCATCCCTTTGTCCACGTCGACCAGATGATGGTCTTTGCACCGAATGCCAGAGCAGTATACGCCTGGAACCTCAGCATTTTCGGCGTTGTTACGGACATCGCATGGAATGCGGGATTTCGGTTTGCAACCTGAATCGTCGCCCACAGGTCGCGATTTGTCTCGCGGCACTTATCAGCAATTATCTCAAAATTCTGCAAAAATCTTGCAGGATTTGATACATACGGATAATGCTCAAAACAGATGTAGTCGAGATCTATTCTGTCTGCATACTCTTTTACATATTCTTCATAATCATACGTTCCGTGAATCGATATCGGAGCATTTTTGCCCTTATTTATATCTTCAGGATACGATGACGTCAAACTGAAAAACGGAAGAGTTCCAGGGAACAACTCCTTTGCAAGGTTAATAAGCTTGCCGTAGTGCTCAAAATTCATCATATTTGAGCGCCAGCCAATAAACGGACCGTACACCGCAGGATGGTCTTCATATGCTTCTTTTGCACGCTTGTAGTTTCCCACCGGAATCTGGTCATCGAGATAAAATATCTTTCTCTCCTGCGGAACTATTCCGAGAGGAAATGCACCGAGGTTGTATTTTGAAAGCAACTCCAACAAATTCTTGTTGTAGTTTTCTCTCACTACAAAATCTATTTTCGCATCCGAAAGACGTTTTACGTTTTCTTCATTCTGCGCGGTATGATTAAGATAGTATGTTCCGACTAAAAATCTATCGCGGCAAAGTCTTTCACCGTATCTTTTCCTGCTCATTTTCCCGCCCCCTATTCAAGTGTTATAAACACACCACAACAATGCGAAATTTTCAAGTTGTATTCGCCGTTTTTGTTCTCAAGCTCTATCGGATCACCGTTATAAAGAGCCTTGACCTTTTTGCCTGTCTTAAATGTAACATCTGCAATCACTTCACCGATATCCCTCGGATCGGAGTGGTCAACCAACATAAGAGCCTCGCCGCCGTCGGACTTTTTGAAATGTCCGACTACCGCACAACCGCCGGAAATTGCAACACCCTTAAACTCTCCGAGGTCGATATTGTTTTCAGACTTGAGCTCAACAACAGTCTTATTGTCCGCCTTATCAAGATAGACGTTATACGGCGAACCTTCAAAGCCGAGATAATGGGTTGACATATTTTTATATTCCATATATATATCGGTCGTCTTGCGAAGCTCAAGGTTTATGTTCTTTACCTTATAGTAAACATCCGTTACGTTTCCGTATGTATCAATAACGTTATTCTCCCACCAGCCCTTTGTCCAGCAAGCCCAGTTTATGCACTTGCATCCGTATGCAAGAGAGAGGTAAACCTGATATCTGAGCATATTTTCGGTTACTGGATATTCAGCGTCCTGATTGTTGCACTGCGGAGCAAACCAAAGGTCGCGTCCTGTTTCGCGGCATTTGTTTGCTATAATTTCAAAATTCTCAAGGTATGTCGGAATCGGAACAATGTATACATAGTTGTCAAAACCGATGTAAGGAAGGTCGATGTTCTCAACATACTTGTCAATAAATTCTTTGTAGTCCTTTGCTCCGTATCCCTGATTAACTGGGTCAAGCCCTGCCTCATACTGATCCTGGTAGCAATCTCCGAGCATATTAAGATGCGGAATCTGCCCCGGAAGAAGCCTTTTAAGAACCTCGATAAGCTGACCGTAAACCGGCATCTGCCACACGCGCGGCTCATCGCCTGCAAATGCGCCCCATATCGCCGGATGGTCCTTATACGTTTCCTTTATAGACTTTTCCCAGACCTCAACAGACAGATTTTCCTCTGCCTGACCGCCTTCATCCTGCGGAACAATTCCCTTCGGGAATATGCCGATTCCGTACTTATGAAGAAGGTCAAGAAGCTTGTCATTTCTCGGCTCTGCAAGGATGGCATCGATGCTCGCCTCTTTAAGAAGCTTTACGTGCTCCTCGGTCTGTGCATACGGCATCAGATAATATGCCGCAATTATAAACTTTGAACGGTCAAATCTTTCGCCGTTTTTGTATGTTTTCATTCAAACCTTCTCCCCTTATTTCAAAATCAGACGAACAAAACTGCTTCTTACGTGGTGGCTCAACGCGTATGTCGGATTAAGTGCTCTTGAAACCCGCTTTTTATTTTCGATTTTCACGCGATATGCGTTGCACCGGATATCGCATCCGTATATATCTCCCGACGTGAAATTTTCAAACGGCAGGATATACAGCGTATCGTAATGCTGCTCATGCACCTGCGTTTTTGTTATGATAAAGCTTTTTTCAAGCATACTTATCCCAAGATTTTCATCATCGGGATTTTCAATTTTCGCAACAAACGCCTTGTTAAACGGCGAAATATCAAGCTCATAATAGCTATTTACATCACCGTCAAAAGAGATAAAGACCTCCGTGCAGTCCGCTCTGAAAACCTTGCCCGTTTTCTTCTTATACTTTTGCGGAAGCACACCCTCAAATTCAGTACGGAACAGGAAATACAGATTTTTCTTATCATATGCAATCTTCAATCGTGTCTTTTCTGGCACAGCTCTGTTCCACAAGTCCGAAAAAGTATGTATCTCTGCATTTAACAAATCAAAATCTGCGACATTTATCTCCTTCTGCGCTTTAAAAACGTCTATTTCGCGCACGTTTACCACCTCATCGCGTCAATTCTTATGAAATTACAAAATCATACTCATCAATACTAATTTTCACCGGTAACCCAAGTCTTGCCGACTCTCTTGCCTTGAGGCACATAAGCGTTGCTCTTGCGCCCGCAACTGCATCACAGGGCGATGGAGTTCCATCAAGAATTGAGCCTACAAAGTCATCGAGGAGTCCGTAATGACCTTTATCCACCTCGGCACGCGCAAGAACATTACTCTCGCTGACAGCCGCATTTCTAGCTTTCATTTTGTTGATGTAAAGGTTTGTTCCTTCACCCTCTACAACCTCCGGATACGGGTCCGACCAGAACGGATAATCAATCTTTGAGACATCCTTTCGACCGCCCACGCGAAGCTGCAGATAATGGTCAAGCTGCATAGACATTCCGCCTCTGTAAATCTCAATAAGCTCCTTGGGGTGATCGAAACTTCCGCACGATGCATCAAAAATCGTGCAGATTGACTGGTCCTCAAACTGAATCGTTACTGATGCATTGCATCGTGACCAGCCTTCGGCGTAAATCTTCACGGGTTCTTTTCCCATAAAGAAGCATGCGAGGTCAAAGAAGTGACAGAACTCACCTATAATTGAGCCCTGACCTTTAAATTCATCAAAGGCATACATCTTGAATGATGCGCTGTCATCATTGATGCGCATGAGCATCATCGTTACCTCTTCCTCGGGAAGCTTTGTGATTCTGCCGTTTCTGACGTATCTCCACTCACCGAGCTTTTCGGGTGAGTGCTCGTCCAGAATACGCTTTGCATCTTTGACGATAGGAGCGCTGCGTCTGTTGAAGCCTACGGTGAGCTTAACATTATTCTCCTGAATAATCTTCATAATGTTGTATGACTCTTCCATCGTTGTGCTCATGGGCTTTTCAACGTAGATGTGTTTTCCGCGTTCTGCAGCCTCTCTTATGATCTGCTCTCTTACATTATGCACCGTGAGAATCAACACCCCCTGAACCTCAGGGTCATCAAGAACATCCATATAGTTTGTTGTGAGATTCTCATAAGGATACTTTTCTTTTACATAGTCCAGATTTTCCTGCATAAGGTCCGCGCACCACTTAACCCTGATTCTCGGGTTTGAGAAAGCATTTCCAAGATGCACATCTTTTGCGATATTTCCACAACCGATAATTCCTATAACTGCCTTCTTCATAAACCTCGCACTCCTTAAAACCAAATTACAAATGTAATTTTCAAATTATAATCTAATTTTATCCTATACATTCGCTTTAGTCGTTGTTTTTTCTAATCAACAATTTGCAAAAAATAAGCTTTTTGGAAGTAATAAAAAGACCATTCTAATGAATAGTCTTTTTTCATAATAATTTCAAAAAGTTTGATATTATGCCGGGTTAGAAACGCCAACGCAAAATAAACGATTACTGATATTGGCAAAGATTCATATGTGTATACTCAATCTTATTGAATCGAATCAAATATATCTCTTTCCCATCGCGGAAGAAATCAAGTGTCCATTTTGTTTCAATCGGTTTATGCGTTAAATAATCATAATCAACAAATGTATAGTGATCTGCCACCATTCCCGAAACATTCGCCTGCTTTATCCAATATAAATGTCCGTCATAGCATTCAATTTTTTCCATATAGGCATAACAATTTTTCGAGAAAGTATATAATGAAGAAATTTCAGAATCTCCCTCTTTCAGTACTGCAATGTCTTCACTATCCTCATCTGCATAATACAAGGCGCAAACATCATTTATGCCATCATACGAAACAGCATATGTGTACTTAACTTCGTCGGGGAGTTTTGTTTTAAAAACAATCTCGTTATTCTTTAAATTTATTACTGCGATTTCATCTGCGCAAGCAAAACTCAGATATTCATCTTCAACATTTATTGTATGAGGTTGATTTTCCTCTTCATACGGAATATCGTACACTACTGTTGTGGACCCTGTCTCAAAATTGTATGCCAAAACAGAAACATCCTGCTTTTTATAATCCACAAGACAATAATATGCTGACTTTGCATAAATTCCAATATTCACCGCCTGGTATCCATCTTCAAGTGAAGCTTGGTAAATCGTTTCAACATTTTGTGTATCAAACCGATATAACTTATATGTATAAAACTCAGTTGATCTTTCGCTCCAGACAACGGCATCATTATCGGCATCAAAATACCAAATCGTTACATCATCAACACTATAAATTTCATTCAAAGAATCAGGATTTTCACCTATAAGTATTGAATAGTCGTGTTCTGCGTAAGAGTTAAAAAGCATAACCCAGAAATCATCGGTTTTAATTACCTGTGAAGGCGCTGTATCCGACGGATAACTTTCTATAATCTGTGGAGCATTTGCATTTTTTAAAAAAGCACACCCTGATAAATTAAAAAGCAATAACATAAGAACAACCAACAAAACAACACGTGTGGTTTTCTTCATATCAATACCACCTTTTCAGCATTATCAAACAGAATCCGCAGTGATTCTTTTGGAGCTATTATATCACAAAAAAGAATCACACGCAACTTTTACCAAAACAGTAATGCATTATATACCTTCTAAAAATTTCAGATAATTGGATAAAAAACCTTAAAAACATAAAACCCCGTTCAAAAGAACGAGGTTTTTGGCGGAGAGTGAGGGATTCGAACCCTCGAACGGGTATTAGCCGTTACACGATTTCCAATCGTGCGCCTTCGACCAACTCAGCCAACTCTCCGAATATTCTTTTTTGCATTTAAAGTCCGCAAAGGGAGAAATCTCCCTTTGCGGAAATAAACTTTCTAAACTTAAATTACTTAAGTTCAACCTTTGCGCCTGCTTCTTCGAGCTTTGCCTTGATAGCTTCAGCTTCGTCCTTGCTTGCGCCTTCCTTGATAGCCTTCGGAGCGCTCTCAACGAGTTCCTTAGCTTCCTTAAGGCCGAGACCTGTGAGTTCACGAACAACCTTGATAACGTTGAGCTTTGCTGCGCCTGCTTCAGCGAGAACAACATCAAATGAATCCTTCTCTGCTGCTGCAGCGCCTGCATCTGCACCTGCAGCCGGAGCTGCAACTGCTACTGCTGCTGTAGCTGATACGCCGAACTCTTCCTCGAGAGCCTTTACGAGCTCATTGAGCTCAAGAACTGTTAAGCCTTTTACTTCTTCAATGAAATTTGTGATCTTTTCAGACATTTTGTTTACCTCCTAAATTTTTGTAAATTTATGTTTTTTATTATTCTGCTGCGGGAGCTTCCTCTGCCGGAGCTGCCTCTTCAGCGGGTGCTGCTGCTTCTGCTGCCGGAGCCTCTTCTGCAGGTGCTGCTTCCTCTACGGGTGCTGCAGCTGCCTCTGCTTCAGGAGCACCTTCAGCCTTCTTGTCAGCGATTGCTTTAAGCACAAGAGCGAGACCGAAGATCGGACCCTGCAATCCTCCAAGAAGTCTTCCAAGGAGAACTTCTTTGCTCGGGAGATTTGCAATCTGCATAATCTCTTCCTTGCTGACAACCTTACCATCAATGAAACCTAACTTGATGTTGTAGATGTCTTCATACTTCTTTGCATACTCAGCAACAACCTTTGCCGGAGCAATGATGTCGTCTGCGCTGATAGCAAGAGCAGTTGTGCCTTCGAGAACTTCATCAAGACCCTCGAGACCTGCTTCCTTTGCTGCAAAGCGGATGAGTGTGTTCTTAACAACCTTGTAATCAACGTTGTTCTTGCGCATATCTGCACGAAGCTGTGTGTCATCAGCAACATTGATACCCTTATAGTCGACGAGGACACCGCTGCTTGCAGCCTTCATCTGTTCAGCGAGCTCTGCAACCAACTGCTTCTTCTGTTCCAAAACCTTTGCACTTGGCATTTATGTTTCACCTCCGTTAATTTAAATAAAAACCCATGCGCTTAAGACGCATGGGTAAACAAATTATTAACACAAATGTATTATAATCTGCTTCCTCGGCGGGATTTACGCTTTCGCTACCTGCTGTCTTAAGTCGCAATAAGTATTATAGCAAACTTTTCTCTCTTTGTCAAGAAAAATTAACCGAGCAACTTTGAAACGTTAACCTTGATACCCGGGCCCATTGTTGATGTAACAACGCATGAACGGATATATGTTCCCTTTGCTGCTGCCGGCTTTGCCTTGATGATAGCACCAACGATTGTGTTGAAGTTATCAGAAAGCTTTTCTGTACCGAAAGAAACCTTACCAATCGGGCAGTGAATGATGTTTGTCTTATCGAGACGATACTCAATCTTACCTGCCTTAAGATCTGCAACTGCCTTTGCAACGTCCATAGTAACTGTGCCTGCCTTCGGGTTCGGCATGAGTCCCT
Organism: Eubacteriales bacterium; assembly: GCA_045636865.1. GTDB lineage: Bacteria > Bacillota > Clostridia > Oscillospirales > JAAYXM01 > SIG480. Next base: position 86,356 of record JAZTYJ010000015.1, on the reverse strand, counting down.
TCGGACCAAGAACCTTACCGAGACGACCAACAACACCCATCATGTCCGGAGTTGCAACAACTACGTCAAATTCGAAGAAGTTGTCGTTCTGGATTCTTGCGAGAAGATCCTCTGCACCTACAACCTCTGCTCCTGCCTCTTCAGCTTCCTTAGCCTTGTCGCCCTTTGCGAATACGCAAACACGAACAGTCTTACCTGTACCGTGCGGAAGAACAACAGCACCACGAACCTGCTGATCAGCATGACGTGAGTCAACGCCGAGCTTTACGTGAAGCTCAACTGTTTCGTCGAACTTTGCTTTGCCAAACTTGCCCATCAAGTCAAATGCTTCTTCGGGCTCGTACTGTGTAGCACGATCGATAAGTTTAGCACTTTCAATATACTTTTTACCTCTACGCATTGTAGTAAACCTCCTTGTGGTAATTTTCGGGCGTTTCTCGCCCTCCCACGTAAGTAAACGGCTATCTGCCGCATTTCAGTTAAAGATTACTCTTCAACCGTAACTCCCATGCTTCTGCATGTACCTGCAATCATACTCATTGCAGTTTCGACTGAAGCCGCATTAAGGTCGGGAGCCTTGAGCTCAGCGATCTTTCTGAGGTCATCCTTGCTGATTTTAGCAACCTTTGTCTTGTTCGGAACACCTGAACCGCTTTCAATCTTGCAAGCCTTCTTAATAAGAACAGATGCCGGCGGAGTCTTTGTGATGAATGAGAAAGAACGGTCAGCATAAACTGTGATAACTACCGGTATAACGAGACCGATATCGTTCTTTGTGCGTTCATTGAACTCCTTGGTAAACTGAACGATGTTGACACCGTGCTGACCAAGGGCCGGACCTACAGGGGGCGCCGGAGTTGCCTTACCTGCCGGAATCTGAAGCTTGATAAATCCTACTACTTTCTGTGCCATGATTCGCACCTCCTTAATAAAATGTGGTAAATGGCGGCATCAACCCGCAAACGGAATTAAGAAGCCTCTTCCGTTTCTTCTTCGGGGACACCTCCCACCGCCGGGGCATATCTTGCCCGGGCTATGCTAAAAGCGCGCTTGCGCCTGCATACAAACTTATGAGCCTAGTCTTCTTTAACCGGCTCGACCTGGTCGGGCTCAAGCTCAACCGGGGTTTCTCTGCCGAACATTGAAACGATAACGCGAATCTTGTTTTTGTCAAGCTCGATTTCGTCAACAACACCGACAAAGTCTTCGAGCGCACCGTCAATAATCTTGACGTTGTCGCCTACTGCATAGTCGATAACGAGCTCGTGCTTCTCTACTCCGAGGTTTTCTACTTCCTCATCGCTGAGCGGCACGGGTTTGCTCGCAGGACCAACAAAACCTGTAACACCGCGCGTATTGCGGACGACGTGCCAGCTTTCGTCTGTCATAACCATTTTCACGAGAACGTATCCCGGGAAAATCTTGCGCTCTGTTTCCTTGCGCTTACCGTCTTTAACTTCAACAACGGTTTCGACAGGAACGTTTACGGCGCAGATAAGGTCATGCAATTTTCTGTTTTCGACTGTCTTTTCAATTGTTGCGGCTACCTTATTTTCATAGCCTGAGTATGTGTGGATAACATACCATTTAGCATTTCCTGCCATTTAACATGTCCTCCCTAATAAACTACTTAAGGAGCAATCCTAAACCGGCATTGAACAAAAGGTCCATAAGATATGTGATTACTGCAACGATTGCGCAAACGATCAAAACAACACAGGTATTCTTGTAAACCTGCTTGCCTGACGGCCATGCAACCTTCTTAAGTTCGCTCTTCATCTCACGGAACCATGTAGCTAAATCGCGTCTCTTCTTGGTTGACATTAGAAGCACACCCTTTCTTTGTTAATCAACAACTCAATTACTTCGCTTCTCTGTGGAGAGTATGCTTGCGGCAGAACGGGCAATGCTTACGCATCTCGAGTCTGTCCGGAGTGTTCTTCTTCTCTTTCATTGTGTCGTAGTTTCTGCGCTTGCATTCTGTGCAAACGAGTGTGATTTTTGTTCTCATAATTTTCGGCCTCCAAAGAATATTTTGCCTCCCTGACAGCCTTTCGGCTTCGCGGAAACTTATTTCTCCCACGTAGGTTTATATGCTCTTAAAAATGGGCACAAAAAAATAAACCTTTCACAGGTACTATCAATTGTAACATATTCCCGCCCTAAAGGTCAAGAGTTTTTTTGCTTTTTTTCAGAATTTTTTCACACAATAGGCAGAGAGTATACACCAAAGCGGTGTATACTCTCGAAAAAGCTTTATTTTATGCAGATTATTCAGCATCCTCGGGAACGATGTCGTTCTCCTCACCTGCTGTTGCAACAACTGCATCGTCTTCAGCCGGAGCTTCAACTTCAGCTGCATTCTCCTCACCCGGAATAAGAGCGCGCATTGAGAGAGAAACTTTCTTGTTTTCCTCGTCAACTGCTGTGATCTTTGCTTCAACCTCGTCGCCTTCCTTAAGAACGTCGCCCGGTTTTGCAATGTGGGTGTTTGTGATCTGTGAGATGTGGATGAGACCGTCAACTCCCGGAAGGATCTCTGCAAATGCACCAAACGGCATAAGCTTAACGATCTTAACCTTAGCTACATCGTCTACGCTGTATGTTGATGTGAACTTTGTCCACGGGTTGTCTTCTGCCTTGCGGTAGCCGAGAGAAATCTTTTTCTTCTCCGGATCGAGAGCGATTACGAATACGTCTACGATATCTCCTTCTTTAAATACTTCTGACGGATGTGAGATTCTTGTCCATGACATCTCTGAGATGTGAACCATACCGTCAACACCGCCGATGTCTACGAATGCACCGTATGACATAAGTGAGCGGACAACGCCCTTATATGCCTTACCGACTTCGATTTCGCCCCAGATGCGCTCTGTTGCTTCGCGGCGGACTTCAGCTGTAACCTCGCGGATAGAACCGACGATGCGGCGACGCGGACGGTTAACTTCTTTAATCTTGAGCTGAACCTTCTTCTTGAGCATATCTGTCATTTCAGCGCTTCTCGGAAGACCTGTCTGTGATGCCGGAACAAATACGCGGAGACCGCTTACTGATACGATAACGCCACCTGCGTTTGTATCAACAACAGTACCTTCAACTGTTGTCTTGTCCTGACGTGCAAGCTCAACATCGTCCCAACCCTTGATTGCATCAAGGCGACGCTTTGAGAGAGTGATGATACCCTCAACGTCGTTAACGCGTACTACACATGCTTCGATTTCGTCGCCAACTTTGAACTCAGAGACATCTGATGCGGTGTCGCCGATTTCCGAATACGGTATATAACCTGCGTATTTAGCGCCAAGGTCTACCTGAATGTCAGACGGTGTAACCGCAGTTATAACGCCGACAACCTTATCTCCATTATTAAAAGTTTTGAGGGAGTTGAGAAGCATTTCCTCAAAAGATTCCCCTTCAATGTTCTTGATTTCTTCGCTCATTTTGCCTTTTACCTCCTTAATTATCCAATCGGGCGTAGATGCGCCTGCCGTGATGCCGATGACTTTTGCATCCGAAATTTCAATGTCTGAAACCTCACTTGCATCCTCAACACGGAACACCTTTTGACAATGGTCGTTGCATATTCTCACCAACTCGTTTGTGTTCGAGCTTGTCCTGTCCCCGATAACAACCATAACGTCAGCTTCAGCAGCGAGCGAAGCTGCCTCTGCCTGGCGTTTACTGGTCGCAAGACATATTGTATCAAATATTTCGCAATTTGTACACACTTTTTTTATTTTTTTTACGCAATTTTCCCAAATTTTTCTTCCGACCGTTGTTTGCGCAACCACGCAAACCGGCTTTATTTCAAGGCCTTTGCGGTTTTTAAGTAGATTTTCCGCCTCTTCTTCATTTCCGACAATTTCTGCACCACGGCACTGTCCCGCTATGCCGAGAACCTCCGGATGCTCGCGTTTACCTATTATAATAATCTCTGCTCCCGCTTCGGATTTTTCCTTTACGATGTTGTGAATCCGCCTTACATACGGGCAGGTTGCATCGACGTACTCTATTCCGTTTTCTTCAAGTTCCTCGTAAATCGCGGCAGGAACACCGTGAGACCGTATTACCGCAAGTGCGCCTTCCGGGATTTCCGACACATAGTCAACACTCGGAACATTCAAGCTTTTGAGATACTCAACAACGTGCGCATTATGGATTATTGAACCGAGAGTGCACGCACTCACACCGTCTTTGCCGAGCTTTTCGGCAATATCAACCGCACGACGAACCCCAAAACAAAAACCTGCGGTTTCCGCAATCTTAATTTCAGGCATTTGTCTCACCGCTTCCGAGACGCATTATTTCGCCAAAAACTTCATCAGAGAGCATTCTGTATTTCGCCTGGCCTTTTTCCGCAATTTCGGTGGAAACAGGCTTTCCTATTATAACATCAACGCGACCGAAAAGGTGTTTATCGCGACTTATGTACACCGGCACCATCGGAACTTTTGCGCGCGATGCTATCATTGCAGCACCCGTCTTTGCACCTTCCGAATCTTCTCCCTTTTTAACTCTTGTTCCTTCAGGGAAAATCATAACCTTCTTACCCTCTCCGAGTGCCGAAATTGCATTGCGAAGAGTTGAAATATCCGTAGCACCGCGGTTTACCGATATTGCGCCGAGTGCCTTTATGAGAAGGTTGAGCACCGGAATCTTGAAAAGTTCTGCCTTTGCCATGAAGAGCCATCTGTGACCTTTCCCACAGGCGATGCACATAAAAATCGGGTCCATATTAGCCGAGTGGTTTGCACACATAACAGCCGCACCCTCCGGGATATTTTCGCGACCCGTAACACGGATTCTGTAAACGAGTTTGAAGAGCGGTGCAAAAATCGTATAGATAACCTTATAGAATGTCATTTACTTTTCCAACCTTTCGGAGATGATTTCTTTAAGCTGGGCGATACTCTGTTCAAGAGTGTTGCCCGTTGTATCCGCAACTATTGCATCCTCTGCCGCCATAAGCGGTGCGGTTGCACGAGATGAGTCGTTCTTATCCCTCTCGCACATATCAGAAAGCACTTTTTCAAACGGAACATCCTGCCCCTTTGCACGAAGTTCTTCAAAGCGGCGCTTTGCACGGTCTTCGTCAGTTGCGGTTAAGAAAATCTTGATTTTCGCATCGGGAAGAACAACCGTTCCGATATCTCTTCCATCCATTATTACATTATATTTTTCCGCAAACTCGCGCTGTGTGTTGAGCAGAAACTTTCTTACCTCGGGAATGGCAGAAACATCGGATGCGTATTTTGAGATTATATGCTCGCGGATTTTTTCGGAGACATCCTCACCGTTTAAAAAGATTCGCTGATCTCCGTTTATATGCTTGATTACGATATCAATTTCCGGCAGAAGTGCCGAGACCTTCTCTGCATCCGTCGGGTCCACTCCTTTGCGATAGGTGTATATACCGACCGTGCGGTAAATTGCACCTGTATCTACATATATAAATCCAAGCTCCTTTGCAAGGATTTTCGAAATCGTGCTCTTCCCTGCACCGCTCGGACCGTCTATTGCAATCGCCTTTTTTATCATATCTCTACTCCTCCTCTGCCGCACTTTTTCCTGCTGCAAATGCACTCGACCACGCTATCTGGAGGTTGAATCCTCCCGTATACGCATCAACGTCAAGTACCTCGCCTGCGAAATACAGTCCTTTTACTATTTTTGACTCCATCGTCTTCGGGTTTATTTCCTTTACGTCAACTCCGCCCGATGTAATAATAGCCTCTTCTATCGGGCGTTTTCCCGAAATTTCTATTTTCAGAGCTTTTAACGTATCACGGAGACTCCGCCTCATTTCGCGTGTCAGACTGTTTCCTTTTACATCCTTGTCAATCCCCGCTTTTTCAAGCACCATCGGTATTATTCCCGACGGAAGAAGTCCGCGCAGAAGATTTATCATATCTTTGTTTTTCTTCTCTTCGATATCGCGCAGAATTCTCGCCTCAAGCTTTTCGGGTGAAAGCCCCGGCTTTAAGTCTATTGTAACGCAGTAGCTCTCTTTTTCGAAATTTCTCATATGCGCGCTTGCAGAAAGAACAAGCGGACCACTTATTCCAAAATGCGTAAAGAGCATTTCTCCAAGCTCGGAGAAAATGCACTTTCCCTTTTGCGAATATGCCGAGAGAGATACGTTTTTGAGCGTAAGCCCTTGCGCACTCCGGCAAAGCTTTGCCTCTCCCTCGAGCGCAACGAGTGATGCCTTTGGCTCTCTTACTGTATGCCCGACGCTTTCGGCAAACTTATATCCGTCGCCCGTTGAGCCGGTAAGCGGATACGATGCACCTCCCGTTGCAACAATAACACGGTCGCACGGAATTTCTCCGTCGCGTGTTTTTACGCCACTGATTTTTCCATCTTTTTCTATAATTCCGACGGCTTCGCCCTTTTTGATTTTTGCGCCGTTTTTCCTGCAGAACGAAACAAGTGCATCCGTTACGTCCTTTGCGTTATCCGATACGGGAAAAACACGCGCACCCCTTTCCGTTTTAAGCGCAACCCCCATCCTCTCAAGAAACTGCATCATATCCTGTGGAGAAAATGAAGACATTGCGCTGTACATAAACCGCGGGTTTTGCGGAATGTTTGCCATAAGCTCGTCAAAATCGCAGTTGTTTGTAACGTTGCAGCGACCTTTTCCCGTTATATTCAATTTTCTGCCGGGAGATGCATTCTTTTCAAGTATCACGACCTCTGCTCCCGCTTCTGCCGCGATACCGCCCGAAAAGAGACCTGCCGCACCTGCACCGATTACAACTACTCTTTTACTCATTTTTTACTCTCACTAACGTATTTCGGAGCTACCTCTCCGCTTTTATATGCTTCTACGCGGTAGATATTCTGCCCGAGCTCCATAAAACGCGATTCGTATTCGGTAACAACGTTGTCAATGCCGCTTGCGGCAAGGTCAAACGTAATATTGCGGAGTGAAAGCCCATATTCTGCCATCGAATTTAAGGAAAACTCAAACAACGATGAATTATCCGTCTTGAAGAATATAAATCCGTCATCCTTTAAAACTCTGTCGTATTTTTCAAGGAATACCCCATGGGTAAGGCGGCGCTTTGCCTGCTTTTTCTTCGGCCACGGATCGCTAAAATTGAGAAAGATTCCCGAAACTTCACCCTCTCCAAAAATATCGCAGATGGTTTCCGCATCAATATCCATAAAGAGAACGTTCTTAAGTCCGTCGGCGATCACCTTTTCAGCCGCCATAACAAAAACGTTAGGTTCGCGTTCTATTCCTATAAAGAGCGTATTCGGGTCCTTCTTTGCGTTTCCGTTTATGAAGCGACCTTTGCCGCATCCGATTTCTACACATATTCTGTCAAACCCGTACGTCTCTCTCCACTTTCCGCGAAGGGACTCAGGATTTTCCGGAATTATACCCACACAATTCTGCCGACGCTTGTCAAGGTTCGGCTTTTTTCTCATTCGCAAAGTCGTGCACTCTCCATTTTTTATTTTAATACTTTTTCAAGCAAATCTCCAAACACCCTTGCCATTGACGCGAAGCCGTAATCAGTCGGGTGAGAAATATCAACTGTTCCGTCATGCTGACAGTATTTCATAAGCTCTCTGCCCGGAATATAGTAAACATTCTTATCTCCTGAAGCAATAGCTCTGTCATATGTTTCCTGAATTACCTCAGCAGTTCTTGTGAGACCGAAATTTCCTTCATCGCTCATTGTTTTTATTTTCTCAGGATGCAGTCCATAGTGCCCACCAAACCATCTTTCACCATAGAGGTCATTGTAATACTTCGGCTTTGATGCAAAGATTATCGGAATATCCGGATGCGCCTCACGAACAATCTTGTACATTCTCTCGTGAGTATTCTTAAGATGCTGAATTGTCGGTGCATTGTGGTCATAGTCAAAAACAAAAGCAGACATTTCAAGATCTTTTACATAGTTTGCAATCGGAAGCTCTGCCTGAGCGACACCTGAGAATCCAAGATTAATATGGTCGCAGGAAAGGCGGCGCGAAATTATAGCCTGATATGAATTTCCCGGGCGTGATGCACATCCGCCCTGCGTAATCGATGAGCCGTAATAAACTACCGGCTTTTCGATTTTATAGGGATCGGGAGCTTTTATGTAAGCATCTTTTGATAAACCTATATAGAGATTCTTCACGTCAGAATAAAGCGGAAAGTTGATTGTAAACTCCCTTTCTTCAGACGTAAAAAGCTCTGCAACGCTTTCAAAAGAATCTGTAACATCATACGGCGGAATGAACGGCCAAAGGAATCTGTCTTTTATTCCATAATCGCCGTAGAGGTCAAGGCCCGCGGCACCTGTAAGCGGAAAATGCGGAGCACGGCAAACATTTTCAACCTCAACATACACCGAAACATATGGGCTGTTTGTCTTAAAACGAACTCTTCCGCCTGCTGTATTTGCATGAAGCGCAAGAACACCATCGCTCACTGATTTTGCTACAGTTTCGGGAATGCGACGAAACTTTCCGTCTTCATAGAAAACGCCGTATACCTTAAAAGGTTCTTCAAGAACGTTTCTGAAAACAATATCGTCTTTATCAATTTTTGTTTTGATTGCAAAATTCTTATCAATTTTTGATATATCGCTCATTTTATGCCCCCCAAAATCTATACCAAAACCCTGTGAAGCAAGTACACTTCACAGGGATTTTGTTTATGAAAGCTTTTCTATTGCAGCATCAATTCTCTTTAATGTTTCGGTCTTTCCGAGAATGTGGCAGAATTCAACTCCGCCGCCCGGAGTAACCTGCTTGCCCGAAAGCGCAGTACGAAGCGGCCAGAGAACGTAGCCGTTTTTAAGTTCATTCTCTGCAATGTATCCAAACAGAGCATCGTGAATGCTGTCAAACGTCCAGTCCGAAATACCCTCGATTACAGGACGAAGCTCGCGCAATGTGACGAGTGCTGTTTCCGCGTTTGTCTTCATCTTTTTGTGGAAATACATTTCCGAATCATATTCAGGAACAGCGTCAAAGAAATCAACCTGCTCCGGAATATCTGCAAGTCTTTCACAACGCTGGTGAAGAAGCGGAGCGATAAGGTCAGGATCAATATCGGGATTTTTTACACCCTGTCTGATGTACGGGCATGCAACGGAAGCAAACTGCTCAGGTGTCATTGCCCTTATGTATTCTGCGTTTATGTATTTAAGTTTTGCAGTATCAAAAATTGCCGGAGATTTTGAGATTCCGCGAAGCTCGAAGATATCTACAAGCTCTGAAAGCGAGAAAATCTCCTGCTCGCCACCGGGGCTCCAGCCGAGAAGTGTAACATAGTTTACAACCGCATCCTTGAGATAACCTTCGTTTATAAGGTCCTCATATGACGGGTCGCCGTTTCTCTTTGAGAGCTTATGCTGTGCATCCTTCATAACAGGAGAACAATGGACGTATGTCGGAATCTCCCAGCCGAATGCTTCGTAAAGAAGGTTATACTTCGGAGCTGATGAAAGGTATTCTGAACCTCTGACGACGTGTGTGATGCCCATAAGGTGGTCGTCAACTACGTTTGCAAAGTTGTATGTCGGGAAACCATCGGACTTGATGAGAACCTGATCGTCAAGATCCTCATTCGGAACGGTTATATCACCGTATACCGCATCAGAGAAGGTAGTCTCCCCTGTTCTCGGCATTTTCTGGCGAATGACATAGCTTGCACCGGAAGCGAGTTTCTCCGCAATTTCTTCTTCAGAAAGGCGTGAGCAACGACCGTCATACTTCTGCGGAAGAGCGCCTTCCTTTTCTTCGTGGTCGCTCTTTTCACAGAAACAACGATACGCCGCGCCGCGCTCAATAAGAAGCTCGGCATACTGCTTATACATTCCCATTCTCTCGCTCTGGATATACGGACCTACGGGTCCTCCGACATCGGGACCTTCGTCGTAGTCAAGTCCTGTTTCGCGCAAGGTGCGGTAGATAAGGTCAGTTGCACCCTCGACAAGTCTTCCCTGGTCTGTATCTTCTATTCGGAGGATGAAATCTCCGCCATTGTGCTTTGCTATCATATAGGTGTAGAGAGCTGTGCGGAGGTTTCCTATATGCATATATCCCGTCGGGCTCGGAGCAAAACGGGTTCTTACCCTTCCTTTCGGAATCCTTGCTTCTGCCTCATTAAAAAACTTCATATCCATTCCGTTTATACCTCAATTACTTTTTCTTTGCCCATGAATCCTTGAGCGAAACTGTTCTGTTGAACACAAGCTTTTCATCCGTTGAGAGCTTGTTATCGCGGCAGAAGTATCCGTTTCTCAAGAACTGATATCTGCCGTCGCCTGAATCTTCTGCAATAGCCGACTCACACTTGCAGTTTTCAAGGATTTCGAGAGAATCCGGGTTTATGTTGTCTGTAAACGAACCGCCCTCGGGATAATCACCGGGATTCTCTGCCGAGAAGAGGTTGTTGTAAAGTCTGACCTCTGCATCAACCGCATCGCTTGCGGAAACCCAATGAATTGTGCCCTTGACTTTTCTGCCGTCGGGAGTTCCGCCGCCATATGATTCGGGGTCATACTCCGCGTGGATAACGGTGATGTTTCCTTCTGCGTCCTTTTCAACGCTCTTGCAAGTTACATAGTATGCATATTTAAGGCGAACTTCGTTGCCCGGGAACATTCTGAAATATCCCTTGACAGGCTCTTCCATAAAGTCTTCTCGCTCAATGTAGAGCTCACGGGAGAATGTAACCTTATGTGTGCCCGAATTTTCGTCTGCAGGGTTATTCTGCGCGTCGAATGTTTCGGTTTTTCCTTCCGGATAGTTGTCGATTATAAGCTTTACCGGGCGAAGAACAACCATCATTCGAGTTGCGGTTTCATTTAAATCCTCGCGGATACAATGCTCAAGGAAAGCATAGTCAACCGTGCTGAGAGTTTTTGAAATGCCGATTTTTTCGCAGAAGGTGCGGATTGCGCGCGGAGTGTATCCGCGACGACGAAGGCCAGATAGCGTCGGCATACGCGGATCATCCCAACCGTCAACGTGTTTCTCTTCGACGAGCTGACGGAGATAACGCTTTGACATAACCGTATTTGTGATGTTAAGGCGTGAAAACTCTATCTGTCTCGGCGGATTTTGAAATCCGATTTCACGGACTACCCAGTCATAAAGCGGACGATGATCCTCAAACTCTATCGAACAGAGAGAGTGTGTTATCCCCTCGAGCGCATCCTGAATTGGATGAGCAAAGTCGTAAAGCGGATAGATGCACCACTTGTCGCCCTGGCGGTGATGGTGGATGTGCAAAATTCTGTAGATTGCGGGGTCGCGCATATTCATATTCGGAGATGCCATATCAATCTTTGCGCGGAGAGTATGACTGCCGTCTGCAAACTCACCGTTTTTCATCCGCTCAAAAAGGTCGAGATTTTCTTCAACCGAACGGTCGCGGTACGGGCTGTTCTTACCCGGCTCCGTGAGCGTTCCGCGATACTCTCGCATCTCCTCTGCCGTAAGATCGCAAACATACGCCTTTCCGTTTTTGATAAGCTGCACGGCATACTCATAGCATTTTCCGAAATAGTCAGAACCGTAGAAGATTCCGCCGTTCGGTTCAGCTCCGAGCCAGCGAAGGTCCTCTTCGATGGAACGGACATACTCGTCATCCTCACGGACGGGGTTTGTGTCGTCGTAGCGAAGGTTGAAGAGTCCGTTATATTTATCAGCTACACCTGCCGAAATCCATATAGCCTTTGCGCTTCCTATATGGAGATAACCGTTCGGTTCCGGCGGGAATCGTGTGTGAATTTTAGTGAGCCCTTTTTCTGCAATATCAGCGTCAATCGCTTCGTGAATAAAGTTTGTCGGGTTTGTGTTTACGTCCATTGTATCAGACTACCTCCGTTTGGCAATTTATCTGTGTTCATATTTACCTAAAATACATTGTACCACACTTTCCCACCAATTCTCAATACCAATTATCAAAATATTATTAATTATTTTTTAACTTTTTCAATATTTTTTATTGACAAATTACACCGTATCATTTACAATTTATTTAAAGCTTAAAATAATTAAAAGTGAGGTTTTAGTCATGGCAAACAAGATTTCAGTCGGTAAAGACTCTGACGGCGGCATCACCAGTAGCTACAAGGTTGATGACGGCGTAGTTCTCAAAGTTCCCTATTCTTTCTTCGGCAGTATCTACGACGAAGCTGAAGAGCAGGCTCTTCTCAAGGCAATGCATCAGGATTCTCTCACAATGGGACCTGAAGTTCAGCGTTTCCAGAGACGTTTTGCTGAAATGTGCGGAACAAAGTATGCATATGCAGTAAGCAACTGTACAACAGCTATGCACGTTGCTATGTGCGCTATGGGCATCGGCCCCGGAGATGAAGTTATCACAACTCCGAACACATTCGTTGCTACATCTCTCGCTATCCTCAAGGAAGGCGGCGTTCCGGTTTACGCTGATATCGATCCGAAGACATTCAACATCGATCCGAAGGAAATCGAGAAGAAGATCACAAACAAGACAAAGGCTATCTCTGTTGTTCACTACGGCGGCCAGATGTGCGATATGGATCCGATTATGGAGATCGCAAGAAAGCACAACCTCCTCGTTCTCGAAGACTGTGCTCATGCTCCGGGTGCTGAATACAAGGGCAGAAAAGCAGGTTCTATCGGTGATTTCGGTTGCTTCAGCTTCCACTCACTCAAGAACATCACAACTCTCGGTGAAGGCGGTATGATTACCTGCAACAACGACGAGTTTGCTTACCGTATCGACAAGCTTCGTTGCATGGGTAACGTTGACTGGGAAAATCAGACAGACTACTGGATTCCGTCACACTTTGACAACAGAATCATCAACGGCAAGTGGAGTAACAACTACCGTATGACAGAGTGCCAGGGTGCTGTTGGTAACTGCCAGCTTGACAAACTCGATATGCTCAACGATCTCCGTATCCAGCACGGTCGCTACCTCAACGAAGGTCTCAAGGGCATCAAGGGTATTGAGCCGGTTTACGAAGATCCGAACTGCAAGCACATCTACCACCTCTACACAGTTTGCGTAAACGAGAAGGAGCTCGGTGCAAGCCGTGACGACTTCATGCGTGTTCTCTATAAGGAAGAAGGCGTTCAGGGTATTCTCCACTACCAGCCGACATACCACTTCTCATCACTTAAGGAGCTTGGCTATGCTCAGGACATCTGCCCGAACGCAGAAGAGTTCTTCTATCGCCGCGAGCTCAATACTCCGCATCATCCGCGCCTTACAAAGACAGACCTTGACAACATTATCCTCGGTGTCAAGAATGCTGCTGAAAAGGTTCGCAAGTAATCTTATACATAATCTGAGTGCCGTGAATTTCGCGGCACTCTTTTTTTGTACTTGCCATCCCGCAACTTTCCTCTACCTCTCTGCATAGAATGAAACTGTAAAGGAGCGATTTATATGCCGTTTTCGGACAGAGAGCTTCTCGCAAGGCTCATTCAATGCGAGGCAGGCGGTGAAGGTGATACGGGAATGCAGGCGGTTGCAAGTGTTATAATGAACCGGGTTTATGCACCCGACGGCGAATATGCACGCGTGGGAATGCAAAACCTTCGCAACATTGTTTTTCAACCGGGACAGTTTGACTGTGCAACCGACTATTTCAACAATCGCTACAACCCACAGAACATATACAATATGAATCCCGAACAGATACATTATGATATAGCAGACTGGGCGATTGCAGGAAACAGGCTCTACCCTCTCGGTACTGCCCTTTGGTTTTTCAACCCCTTCTCCCCCGAGTGCCGCGAGTTTTTTCCAAGCCGCGTCGGTGTATTTGCTGTCCGCGTCGGAGAACACTGCTTCTATAACCCTACCGAAGAATATTCAGAAACTTAAAACAGGTAAAGGAGCATTTATATGGACTCAATCAACGGAAGACTTAACTTTTCGCAATCCGCACCAAGACGCGACTTCCACGAAAACGGAGGCACCACATCGCAGGTCATTATGCTCGGCGAGCAACTTCAGACCGCTATCGGTTATTATGTTTCCTGCGATTTCCTTATCGGAACCCAGATAATCGAAACGCGCGACGGAATTTTAGCAAAGGTCGGCACAAATTTCTTAACACTCTATCAGCCTGACCTTGAGAGATATATCGTCTGCGACCTTTATGCACTGAAATTCATAACAATCTATAACTCAACAGAGCTTCCGCGACCGTAAGATATCAGCCCTTTGCCGTCAGTATTTCTTTGTACTGGCGGCGTTTGTTTATTTTTTCCTCTTTCGGGCAATAATCTTACAAAAGAAACGGAGGTAGCAATATGAGATCAGACATTTTTCACGCGGGAGCACAAAATTCAAAATTTCAAAAAGGCTCTCTCTTCGACGAATTCGGAGATATATGCGGAAATTCAGACAAAATCAACACCGAGCTTTCATTAAAGCTCGGAATTGCGTGTGCCGGAGAGTTCCCGAGAATCTGCGTCGGTGTTTCGGATTGCACTATGTCAAAGCTTCTTGCGGGAGCTTTTATTTCCGGCGCCGCAAGTGCAGGTGCACAGATAACAGAGCTTGGCGCATCATTCTTTGCAGCCTCTGCATATATCGCGAGAACTTATCTCTTCAATCTCATGGTGTTTTTTGAAAATGACGGATGTCGCCTCTGCATACGGATAACCGACAAATTCGGTCTTACGCTCGAAAGAGCTCTCCGCGACGAAATTGAAGCAAAAGTAAATGCTCAAAACCTTCAGGTTGCCGGAATTTCCGATGTTATTCTGCCGAAGGCAATCTCCGAATCAACTGAAATTTTTACGTCATCACTCGTTTCACAAGGTAAGCTTGACGGCGTTTCAGTTTCTGTTTCCGGCTCATCCGCCGCGACCGATGCTCTTTTAAAAACACTTTCACTTTCAGGATGCGAAATTGTAAATCCTCAAAAAGGAATCTGCGATCTTTCTGTTTCTGCCGACGGAATGCATCTCTTTTTCTGTGATGAAAACGAATATCTCCACGATGCTTCGCACGTCGTCGCTGCATGTACACATATATTTTTTGAAAGCGGCGCAAAAGAGATTGCAACCTTTCCCGACTCCCCCGGAGTTCTGGATCAAATCGCATCGGAACACGGTGGCAGAGTTCTTCGCATCGGTCGCGATGCAGGAGCACGCGAGCTTTTTCTCTCACAGAATGTTCTGACAAATGCAATTTCAAATGCAGTCCTTATCCTCTCTCATCTTTCCGAGAAAAAGATTTCTGCCGCGCATCTTTTTGCGTCACTTCCCGATTTCACACTGATTTCGAGAGAGATTGGCGTAAAAAATGACAGAAGGCGTTTAATTGATACGATTGAAGCTGCGTGTTCAGATATGTACCGCGAGCATATAGGTCCGCTCAGAGTTTGTGCCGACGGCGGTTGGGTCAACATTTCATCAGCGCGGTCGGGATCTTCGCTTCGCATAACCGGAGAGGGCTCAAACGAAGAGATCGCATCGGAGCTTTGCAACCTGTTTATAGAGCGCGCAAGCTATACCGACACAGAGCTATCAAAATAAATACTGGACATTTTTTCCAATTTGTGCTAAAATATAAAAAATATCCCGTTTGGGATTTAGCTGGTCTTTATTCTTCGGAATTACTATATATTTCTATATGAGCACATTCGCGCACGGAATATGGCTCCTTCTCGTCAGTATAGTGGGGTATGCTGACTTGTGATTGTTGCCGTTTCTGCCCGGCGTCTTTAAAGAGACGCTTGTTTTGGTGCGCTTTCTTATATATAGTTCCGTTTTATAATGAAATCAACTTACGAAAAGATTGGAGTTTTTAAATTCATATGGCACAAAAATTAAAATTCTTTGCTCTCGGCGGACTCAACGAAATCGGAAAAAATATGTACGTTTATGAGTACGCCGGAGAAATCATCATTGTCGATTGCGGTCTTGCTTTTCCTGATGACGATATGCTCGGTGTCGATCTCGTAATTCCCGACATAACATATCTCAAAAAGCACAAAAACAGGATTCGCGCGTTTGTTATCACTCACGGTCACGAGGATCACATAGGTGCTCTCCCCTATATTCTCAGGGAGATCAATGCACCTATATATGCGACAAAGCTCACCGCGGGTGTAATCAAGAAGAAGCTTGAAGAGCACACTCTTCTTTCAAAAACAAAAATCAAGATTGCATCCCCCGGTGACCGCATCAAAATAGGCAGTTTTGAGGTCGAGATGATCAACGTAAACCATTCCATCGCGGATGCCGTTGCCCTCGCTATCAAGACACCTCTCGGCACGGTTATCCACACCGGTGACTACAAGCTCGACACAACCCCCATCCAGGGCGAAATGATGGACATTGCGCGCCTGGGTCAGCTTGGAAAACGCGGAGTTTTGGCTCTTATGGGAGAGTCTACAAACATTGAGCGCCCCGGCTATACCCTTTCGGAATCAACAGTCGGTGACACTTTTGAAGCTCTTTTCAAGGATTGCAGACAAAGAATAATCGTTACCACCTTTGCATCCAATGTCCACCGCGTTCAGCAGATAATTTCCGCCGCGGTAAAGTACGGCAGAAAAGTTGCGATAAGCGGCAGAAGTATGGAAAACATTATGGATGTTGCGAAAAACCTCGGTTATCTTGACATCCCGAATGACGTTTTAGTTGACCTCAACACCATCAACAAGCACCCCAAGAGCAAGACGTGCATCATAACCACCGGCTCTCAGGGTGAGGCGATGTCAGGTCTTTACCGAATTGCTTTCTCCGCACATAAAAAAATCGAAATTATGCCAAATGACCGCGTCATCATCTCTGCAAGCCCCATCCCCGGAAACGAAAAAGCAATAAGCAACGTTATAAACGAGCTCTACCGCAAGGGTGCAGAAGTTATTTACGAAAAGCTTGCTGACGTTCACGTCTCGGGACACGCATGCCAGGAAGAGCTCAAGCTTATGCTTGCGCTCACAAAGCCGAAATACTTAATTCCAATACACGGTGAACAGAGACACCTCAAGGCACACGAGGCTCTCGGTGTCAAGATGGGACTTAAACAGAAGAATGTTTTTGTCTGTGACATCGGTCGTGTTGTTGAGTTTACCGAAAAAGGCGCAAAGCTTGGTGCAACAGTTCCTTCGGGAAGGATTCTCATCGACGGCTCAGGTATCGGCGATGTAGGTTCCATCGTTCTGCGCGACAGAAAGCAGCTCGCTCAGGACGGCATAATAACAGTCGTCATCACTCTCGACGCTAAAACGGGTGATCTCCTCGCGGCTCCCGAAATCGTATCACGCGGATTCATATATCAGAAGGAATCCGAGGATATTATGGAAGAGCTTGCATTCTTCACCGCGGCTGTTGTTGACTCCTGCACAAACGGTCGTCGCGCCGATTGGACCATAATCAAAAACACCTTAAAGAGCAAGATGACGGATTTTCTCTATCAGAAATTCAAGCGCGCACCTATGATTCTCCCGATTATTACGGAAATTGATGCAGGAAAAAGATAAGTAACATTATTATACTTAGTATTTGATTAATGTAATTACAAAAGGCAGAAACGATTTGATTTCGTTTCTGCCTTTTAAAATTGCTATCAAGCCGCATATGCAACCGTTTTTTTGTTTTAGAACAATGAAATCTGCTCATCCAGGCGCTCGTCGTCCGTAAGGCGTGCACCTGCCGCAGGAAGCGTTCTCACCTTGTAGCGCGATGCATCCTTGATGCTCGATTTCTCCATACGGCAAACATACTTTACCGTATATTTCGGCTTGAGCTTCATAACCGCAACGCCCTGCGTATTACGTGAAGTCTTCGGAGTGAGAAGTGCTGTATGGAAGACAAGCGCACGGTTTTCGGTTGAATACATCGCAAACTCCTCATCGGCACTTATCATAAATGCTTCAACAAGCGGACTCTTGTCGCAATATGCCGCAGTAAGACGCTTTCTGTTCGTCTTTGTTTCGTAAGACGAAAGCTCAACTCTTGCAACCTTTCCGTTTTCAAAAACAAAGATGAGGTGTGACTTATAATCACCGGGGTTGCACATAAATACAACCTGCTCACCTTCGTCCATACCGAGCTTTGACGGCAGATAATCACCAAGCACACTCGCCTTGGTGTCCGCAAAATCAGAAAGACGTGCTTTGTATACCTGGCCTTTGTCCGTAAAGAACATAAGCTCACCGCGGTTTGTCATCTCAAACGTTTCGCGGAGTGAATCGTTTTCCTTATACTTCTGCTCACCGCTCATTCGGAGAGATAACGGTGTTATCTTCTTGAAATATCCTTCTTTTGAGAGGAAGACGTGTACCGGATAATCCTCCACGGTCTCCTCTTCGTTAAATTCCTCAACCTCTTCGCTGTAGATAATCTGCGTCTTTCTCGGAGTGTCATATTTTTTTATAATCTCTTCGAGGCCTTTGATTATGAGGTTTTTAACTTTTGTTTTGCTTGCGAGAATTTCTTCAAGCTCTTCAATCTCGAGAGAAAGCTCCTCCGTCTCGGCAACGCGCTTTAAGATGTATTCTTTATTTATGTTGCGGAGCTTTATTTCTGCCACATATTCCGCCTGAATCTCGTCGATTCCGAAGCCTATCATAAGGTTCGGAACAACCTCGCTCTCTTCTTCTGTTTCGCGGATTATTGCGATTGCGCGATCAATATCAAGAAGTATTTTCTTAAGACCTTTCAACTTATGAAGCTTGTCTTTCTTTCTTCCTACCTCTGCAAAGATATGTCGCTTTACACACTCACTTCTCCATGCGGTCCACTCGTTTAAAAGATCGCGGACGCCGAGCACCATCGGGTTTCCGCCTATAAGCACGTTGAAGTTGCAGGAATATGAATCCATAAGCGGTGTAAACTTAAAGAGCTTCTGCATAAGCTTTTCAGGTTCAACACCTCTTTTAAGCTCAATCGCAAGGCGGAGACCTTCTTTATCCGATTCGTCTCGCATATCCGAAACTTCGCGCAACTTTCCGCCCTTTACAAGCTCACTCACCTTATCAATAATCGCCTCTATTGTTGTCGTATACGGGATTTCTACGATTTCGATGAGATTATTCTTTTTGTCATATGTCCAGCGCGCACGAATCTTAAAGGAACCTCTGCCTGTTCTGTAGATATTCTCCATCGCTTCCCTGTCGTAAACTATCTCGCCGCCCGTCGGGAAATCAGGAGCAAGAAGCGTTGAAGAAATATCATGTTCAGGGTTTCTTATGAGCTCAATTGTCGTGCGGCAGACTTCCGTAAGGTTGAATCCGCATATGTTTGATGCCATACCGACAGCGATGCCCGTATTTGCCGAAACAAGGATATTCGGAAACTCCGTCGGCAAAAGTGTCGGCTCTTCAAGTGTATTATCGTAGTTCGGAACAAAATCAACGCTGTCCTTTATATCCTTGAAAAGCTCAGCACAAATCGGCGCAAGCTTAACTTCTGTATATCTCGATGCGGCGTATGCCATATCGCGTGAATAGACCTTACCGAAGTTACCCTTTGAATCTACAAAAGGAAAGTTGAGCGCTTCATATCCCCTTGCAAGACGAACCATTGTTTCATATATCGCAGCGTCACCGTGGGGGTTTAATTTCATTGTCTGTCCTACGACGTTTGCAGACTTGGTTCTCGTACCGTTTAAAAGCCCCATTGTATACATAGTATAGAGGAGCTTTCTGTGAGACGGTTTAAATCCGTCTATCTCCGGAATCGCTCGGGAGATAATGACAGACATCGCATAAGGCATATAGTTTTTCTCGAGTGTTTCGGTAATCTGCTGTTCAACTACCTCGGCACTCAGTCCGAATATCTTTTTCTCTTCGGATTTTTTCTTTTTTGCCATTTTTCTCCCCCCTTTTTAAGATACATCGGCCTCGTCAAGATACTTCCAGCCGTTTTCCGCTATATACTGTTTTCTGTCGGCAAGGTTATCACCAAGAAGCAGGTCAAACATTTCATCAATAGCGGCCTTTGCCATATCCGGAACAACTTTGATAAGACGGCGAGTTTCGGGATTCATCGTCGTCTGCCACATCATATCAGGCTCGTTTTCACCGAGACCTTTGCTTCGCTGGATGGTGTATTTCTTACCGTCAAGCTTTGTTGTTATATCATTCTTCTCCGCATCGGAATATGCAAAATAAGTGTCGTTTCCGCAGTTGATTTCATAAAGCGGAGACTCCGCAATATAGACATATCCCGCATCGATGAGAGTCGGCATAAGCCTGTAAATCATCGTGAGAATGAGTGTTCTTATCTGGAAACCGTCAACGTCGGCATCCGTGCATATAATAATCTTATTCCAGCGAAGACCTGCAAGGTCAAAGGACGAGAGATCCTTGTTCTTCTTGCTCGAAACCTCAACACCGCAACCTAAAACCTTTATAAGGTCCGTTATGATATCACTGTTGAAAATCTTTCCAAGATCGGCTTTGAGGCAGTTGAGTATCTTTCCGCGGACCGGCATAATCGCCTGGAATTCAGCCGATCTTCCCTGCTTACATGCACCTGCCGCTGAATCACCCTCAACAATGTAGAGCTCACGTTCATCGCGGTCTTTAGTGCGGCAATCGATAAACTTCTGAATTCTGCTTGTTATATCAAGATTTCCGGAGAGTTTTTTCTTGATGTTGAGTCTTTCCTTTTCGGCACTTTCGCGACTTCTCTTGTTTATGAGAATCTGGTCGCAGATTCTCATCGCTTCGTCTTTGTTCTCGATAAAATAAATCTCAAGCTGAGAGCGCAAAAACTCCGTCATCGCATCCTGAATAAACTTGTTTGTAACTGCTTTTTTCGTCTGATTTTCATAAGATGCGATTGTTGAGAAGTTATTTGAAACCAAAAGCAAGCTGTCAAACACGTCAAGGAAACTTACTTTACTCTCATTTTTCTGATACTTTCCGTTCTGCTTTGCAAAGCTGTCTATCGCATACACAAACGCATTTCGAACAGCCTTATCCGGCGCACCGCCATACTCGAGCCAGGATGAGTTATGGTAATACTCAAGCTTCGGTGCAGTATTCGTAAAACAGAAAGAGAGAGAAATTTTTACTTTATATTCGGGTCTGTCGTCTCTGTCTCGACCGCGGCGCTCACATGACCAGAACTGCGGTTTTGTAAGCGGCGGAGTCTCCCCTGCAAGTTCTTCGATATAATCTTCAATTCCGCGCTCATATTTAAACTCTTCCGTGCGGAAGCTTCCACCCGTCTGCTCACGGAATCTGAATGTTATACCTGCGTTGACAACCGCCTGACGCTTTAACGTATCAAGGAAGAATTCGGCAGGGATGTTTACGTCCGTAAAAACTTCAAGGTCCGGCTTCCAACGGATTTTTGAACCTGTTTTCTTGCGGTCTGTCGGTTCGGTTTTGAGCCCTCCGATATTTTCGCCCTTTTCAAAATGGAGGCTGTATTTGTTGCCGTCTCTCCATACGGTAACATCCATATATTCTGATGTGTACTGCGTTGCACATGCGCCGAGGCCGTTGAGACCGAGAGAATACTCATAGTTTGAACCCTCGTTGTTCTTATACTTTCCGCCTGCATAAAGCTCGCAGAAAACAAGCTCCCAGTTATATCTTCCCTCTGCCTGGTTATAGTCAACAGGACAGCCGCGGCCGAAGTCTTCAACCTCTATCGAATGGTCTTCATAAAGAGTTACGGTTATAAGATCGCCATGACCCTCGCGTGCTTCGTCTATGGAGTTTGAAACAATTTCAAACGCGGAATGCTCACACGCAGCAAGACCGTCAGACCCAAAAATAACCGATGGTCTTTTTCTGACTCGGTCCGCGCCTTTGAGAGAGGATATACTCTCGTTATCATATTCCTTTTTTGCTATTTTTGCACTCAATGTCAAAACCTCCGTGCAGATAGTTTAAGAAAATTCAAAGTTTAAATATACCCATATTAATAAAACAACATATGGTTATTTTACCATATGTTGTTTATGAATGTCAACTTTACACTATATATATTTTATTTTGATTTTCCTTTGAGAATCGGGCTTAATGGCTTATATATAAACATTGTTATTACCGAAACGACTATGACCTTGAGCGCATTGAACGGAACTACACACAAAAGAACAAGCTTCCAGAGACTGTCGATTGACGGATGGATTGCACGTCCCATGTCCACAAACTGCAACATTTCCATATGAAGTGCGCTGCCGTAAGCCGGAATCAGGAGATATGCATTTACGAACACACCGAGAACCACCATAACAATTCCTCCGACGACAAGTCCTGTTAACGCCGATACCTTTGTGCGGTTTCTCTTATAAATGACAGCGGCCGGAAGAACAAATGCAACTCCCACTATGAAGTTTGCACTCTCCCCGACTCCCATCGTAATCGTTCCGTTGATGAGAAGATTGAGCAGAACTTTGATAAACTCTATCACAACAGCCGCCAAAGGACCGAGTGCAAATCCGCCGAGAAGCACCGGCAGCTCGCTGAAGTCAAGCTTATAAAACGGCGGAGCAATAAACGGAAGCGGAAATTCTACAAGCATAAGAACAACCGCAACCGCAGAAAGCATAGAAACCTTTACACACCATTGTACTGTCTTCATAATAATACCTCCAACAAAAAATGCCCCGATATAAAAATCGAGGCATAAATACATATAGCTATGTACAAAAAGCTTTCTTCTCACATCCGGACTGTACCGTCGGCATCGGAATTCACCGAATTCTGCTGCGCTTGCAGCTCGCGGGCTCGTCAGAAAATCTGCTTTACCGCCGGTGAGGAATTTCACCTCGCCCCGAAGAAATATATCAAGTTGTATGAAATTTCTTATTTTTCAATTATATCACAGTTTTTCTGAAAATCAAGAAAATAATGTTTTTTTCTGAAAATTTTAAGCTTTTACAATTTATTAACCATTTCCCTTATGTTTGGTGTATAATATAATTGACTTTCAAAAAAAGACGAAGAGGTGATTTATTTGTCTACCCATATCCTCATAATCGAAGATGACCCGAATATAGCAGAGCTTATTCGGCTTTATCTTGAAAAAGACAATTTTGACGTTACAATCGCAGGAGACGGAAAAACGGGTCTCAACGCGTTTTCAAGCGCATCGCCCGATCTCATACTTCTTGATATAATGCTCCCCGAGATGGACGGCTTTGAAGTCTGCAGAGAAATCCGTAAAACTTCAGAGGTTCCGATTATTATGCTTACCGCAAAAGACGAAACAATCGACAAGGTAAGCGGCCTTGAGCTCGGAGCAGACGACTATATCGCAAAGCCGTTTGATATGAAGGAGGTTATAGCAAGAATCCACGCGGTACTGCGCCGCTTCGACGGTACAAAGACCGAGGATGACGAAAAAGACGTGAAAACATTTCACAACCTCGTTATAAATATGTCGGCATACGAGGTTTTGGTCTGCGGAAAGAAGATCGAAATGCCGCCAAAAGAGCTTGAGCTCTTAAACTATCTCGCCTCTAATCCAAACAGAGTTTTCACCCGAAATCAGCTTCTTGATGACGTCTGGGGTTTTGAATATCTCGGCGATTCAAGAACGGTTGACGTTCACATAAAGCGCGTCCGCGAAAAAATAAACGGAGCAAGCGATAAGTGGACTCTCGCAACCGTCTGGGGTGTTGGCTATAAATTCGAGCTTAAATCAGGTTCGTGAGGTGAATCCGCTTGAAACTGCTCTATAAATATTACCTGATGATTGCGATCCCGCTTGTCATCTGTCTGTTTGTAATCGGAATCGGGCTTTCTTTTCAGATGCACAACTATTCAATCTCTGAAAAGCACAATTCCCTCTCCCTTGCGGCAAAAAGAGTGTCATCAATGACGGAGGATTTATTTTATAACCATTCGCTCTCCCATGAACAGATGATTAAAACCATTATTTCTTCTATGTCAAACGACGGCAACATTCACATTATCGTATGCGACAAAAACGGAAGAATTTTTATGACCTCCGACCCATACGGAAGCTCCTTTATGGACAAAAGTGTTCATCCGGACATCCTTTCGGAAACCGCAGAGACTGAAGAGTTTTCTTCTACCGGCACACTTGAAGGGCTTTATCCCGGGGAAAATTACACAGTAGGTATCCCTGCAAAGAATACACTCGGAACCCCGATTGCCTATGTCTATGTTACAACCTCTATCGAAAACGTAAAGGTTCTTATGACCTATGTTAAAAACCTTTTCACCTTCCTCGCTTTTATAGTATTCATATTTGCGGCTCTTGTTTCGTATTTTATTGTCAGGAAGATGACAAAGCCGATAAAACAGATTTCTTTAGCTTCCGCAAATTTTGCAAAAGGCGATTTTTCATCGCGCGTCTCGGTTGAATCGTCGGATGAAATCGGCGAAATGACGACAGCTTTTAACAATATGGCAGATTCACTTGAAAAATCAGAAAATCTGCGCCGTACTTTTATAGCAAACGTATCTCACGAGCTTCGCTCACCGATGACCTCAATAACCGGCTTTGTTGACGGAATTTTAGACGGCACGATCCCAAAGGAGCGCGAGGAACACTATCTGAAAATCGTTTCGGATGAAGTTCACCGTCTCTCAAGGCTTGTCAGCCGCATGCTTGATATCACGGTTCTTCAGAGCAAGAACATCCGAGAGGAATATAACACGTTTGATTTTTGTGAGTTTATTAAGCACGCGCTCCAGAGCTTTGAAAAGCGCGCCGAAGAAAAAAACATCCGAATTAGCCTCGAACTTCCTCCGCACAACATTCTGACCGAAGCAAGCGAGGATTCGATATATCAGGTTGTCTATAACCTTGTTGACAACGCACTAAAGTTTTCTGAAAACGATTCAAAAATCGACGTTTTTATATCCGAAAAGGGAAACAGCGTTACTTTCTCCGTTGCAAATTACGGTGCAGAAATCCCCAAGGACCAATTAAAGTATGTTTTTGACCGTTTCCACAAATCCGACTCTTCGCGTTCGCGCGACAAAGACGGACTCGGTCTTGGTCTTTACATTGCAAAAACTATCATAAATCTCCACAAAGGAACAATCCGTGCCAAAAGCGAAAACAACAAAACCACTTTCTCATTTACGATCCCAAAACGAATCACACTTTAAATTCACGGTTTGTTTACTCTCACGTCATAAAATATATCTATTTATATGCTACACTACTCTAAAAGGAGGTCTTTTATATGAACAACGATTTCTTTAACGAAAATAACGAAAACGAATTTGAAAACGCTCCCGTTTCCGAAAATACGGAATCTGAAGAAAGAAACGAAGAACCTGCCGTCAAAATCCCACCCGAATCAGCAGGATCGAGTGAAGAGCAAAAACACGACGAGCATACTCCTACTTATGTGAATACGCAGTACAGACAGAAAAAAACGCCTGCGTGGCTTGTGGTTTTCCTTTGTGTTATCGGCTCGCTCTGCCTCATTGTTTCCTCAACTCTTCTTTATGCATTCTTTAAATTCTCACCGTCGATATCCTTTTTTGATAACAGCTCATCACATCACGACATTCTCCCCGAAAGCAAAGTTGAAGAGCACCTTATCCAGAACGAATCCCCCGTTTCAAAGGGCGCACCGACCTCGGACAACGCCCTTACCGTAAAACAGATTTCGCAGAAAGTCAGAGCCTCTGTTGTAGGTGTCACTTGCCAGAGTGCCCAGAGCTTTTCATCCTCCTCTGTCGGCTCGGGAATTATTATGTCCTCTGACGGATACGTCATAACAAACAACCACGTTATTGAGGGTATGACAACGATTTCCGTTGTTCTTGACGACGGAACAACATATCCCGCGCGTCTTATTGGCGCAGATGCAAGAACCGATCTCGCCGTGATAAAGATTGACGAAGAAAACCTCCCTGCGGCAGAATTCGGCGATTCTGACAAGCTTGAACAGGGCGATCCCGCAATCGCTATCGGAAACCCGGCAGGACTTCAGCTTCAGAATACCGTTACATCAGGAATCATCTCAGCCATCAACCGCGATATCGTAATCGAAGACCGCACAATGACTCTTATCCAGACGGATGCCTCAATAAACCCAGGAAACTCAGGCGGCCCGCTTGTTAACGAATTCGGTCAGGTTATCGGCATAAACACGATTAAAGTCGGCATTTCCTACTATGAGGGTCTCGGCTTTGCAATTCCGATAAACACCGCAAAGCCGATTATTGACGAGCTTATCTCAAACGGATATATCAAGGGACGCCCGTCAATCGGAATAAACGGTCAGAGCATAACAGAGCGCGATGCCGCATTCTACGGACTCCCGGAAGGACTTTATGTTGAGTATGTTCACCCATATTCCGACGCATTCAAAAAAGGGCTCAGACGCGGAGACGTTATCACAAAGATGAACGGCACAAAGCTCTCATCTACTGCAGAAATCAAGCAGATACGCGACAATTTCAAAGCAGGAGACGAGGTAACGCTCACAGTCTATCGCAACGGAAAAGAAGTTGATATCGACATAATTCTCATGGACGAGGCCGCACTCTCCACCTACGGAGAACAAAACTAAAAACCAAAAGCACTTCAGCATTGCTGAAGTGCTTTTTATTCGCCGTAAAACTCCGGTATGAAACTTTCATCTGCCGCATCGCCATCCTGGATATAGGCATTTTTAACGCCGATTTCCGCGGCATAACCGACCAGAGTTCTGTAATACTCATCTGATACTTTTCTGTTTATTTCGGAGTAATCACTCACCCACGGCATAGGCGTATACTGGCTCATTATACTGATATAAATATCATCTCCATAGGTTTTGTAAAGATAGTCTATTATCTTCTTTGAATCAAAAATAAGTCCCGGAAGCATCATATGCCGCACGATGATTCCTCTTTGCATTATACCACGCGAATCAAACTCATTCTTGCCGAGAATCGAAAACATCTCCGCAAGTGCCGTCTTTGATATTTCGGCGTAATTTTTTGCGCCCGAATACTTTATGGCATATTTGTCATCAAAGTATTTAAAATCAGGCATATAAACATCAATAACATCACTTATATCGCGAAGTGTTTCTGCGCTTTCATATCCGCCGCAGTTATAAACCACGGGGATTTTCAATCCACTTCTCTTTGCCATCCGGAGAGACTCTGCAACAGAAGTTGCATAGTGCGTCGGGGTTATGAGGTTTATGTTGTGAGCGCCGTCAGCCTCAAGCTTTAAGAAGATTTCAGAGAGCTCCTCCTTTGACACGACCTTTCCCTTTCCATCCCTGCTTATCTTTCTGTTCTGGCAATAGACACATCTCAAATTGCAACCGGAGAAGAAAACCGTTCCCGATCCGCAATCTCCCGAAATTGACGGTTCCTCCCAGAAATGAAGCGCGGCACGACCTATTTTCATCTCATCACCCGCTCCGCAGAAGCCGGGAGTTTTTTCTCTGTCAACTCCGCACAATCGCGGACAAATTCTGCACTCTGCCATAGCTTAATTTCCTTTGCCCTGCGGAGAGCGACCTTTTATTCTCTTATAAATCCGATAAAACGCAGAATATGAACGAAATCCCGTAAGCTCGCTCACGCGATGTGCTGTTATGCCCATTGAGAGAAGGTGATCTGCATAGTCCATCTTCTTTATGAGCACCATCTCACCGACAGACACCCCGACCTCTTTTTTGAAGATGTGCGACATATAGTACTTGCTGACAAAAAGGCTTTTTGCTATATCGTCGAGTGTGAAGCTGTTCTCAAGATTTTCATTTATATATCTTATTACGGCTGAAGAAATCTTTTCGTGAGATGTCTTTTCTTTTTCATCCTCAAACGCAATACCGAGCAGACACAGAAGCTCAACAAGCTTTGAATATAAAAGGTGGGAACAGAACGGATTTTCCGTCGGAATATCTCTCATCTCATCAAAAAGCAAAAGAATCTTCCGGTTTTCATCCGAAACCTTTCTCACTCTGTTCTTGAGGTAGAATATTTCAAGCAGAGGCAACAAGCGGCTTGATGCAAACGATACCTCGTCAAACGATACATACAAAAGCTCCGACTCCATCTCCGGAACGAACGAAAAACTGTCTTTCTTCGAAACGATGCACACCGAATCCCCTTCAATCCGATATGATATTCCGTTGAGCGATGCGATGCCTCCCCCCTGCTTTATACAGAGAATTCCCCATTCGCCGCTGCCAAGTGCCGAAAACGAACCCTTTTCCGATATTTTCTCTTCTCCGAAGCTTACAAAACCTGCCATATTGCCTCACCTCTTTTCTTTTTTGATTATAACAAGAGCATATTTTTTTGTCAAGAAAACACCTTGTATAAAAAGGCAAGAGTTTTGATGTTTTTCGCAAGGAATTGAATTGAAATTTATACTCTTTTTATGTTATTATTAAGAAAAATACCGAAAGGTGGTAAATTGTTATGAACAATCTCCCTGTTATTTCAAAAGGCGAATTTACAGAACGTGTTGCTAAAACACGTCGTATCATGGCTCAGGAAGGCATTGATATGATCGTTGCTTTCTCAAACCTTCTTGACCCTTCTGCTGTTCGTTACTACGCAGACTTCTCTGCTGTTAACGAAAGCGCAGCAGTAATCATCCCGCTTGAGGGCGAGGTTACTCTCTGTTCAGGTCAGGCAGGCTTTGACTATGCAGAAGTCAAGAACAAGCTCGAAGGCTCAATCATCAAAATCTTCCCCGAAATCGGTGAGGTTTCAGGCTTTGAGTACGACACAGAAGGTCAGCTCGATTTTGAAGGCTATTTCAGAGAGCTCAAGGCAAAGTATACCGTTAAGAAAATCGGTCTCATCGGAAAGCTCACTTTCCCGGCTGTTATCTACAACAAGCTTGCAAAGGTTTTTGACGGTGCTGAAATCGTAGACTTCGACGAGCAGTACTACGCAATGCGCGTTGTCAAGACTCCGGCTGAAGTTGCATGTATCCGCAAGGCTTGCGAAATCATCAGCGATACATTCCGCCGCGTTGTTCCGAAGGTAAAGCCCGGAATGAACGAATATGAAATTCAGGCTGAATTTGAGGCAGAGATGCTTCGTCTCGGTGGAGAAAGCTATGTTCAGGCATTTGCTCCGATGGTTGCAACAGGTCCGCAGAACTCATACATCAGCATGTGCCGCAACACAAACAGAAAGATTCAGGAGAGCGAAATCTTGAACTTTGCGGCAGGCGTCTGCTACGAAGGCTACAACGGTATCATCTGCTCTCCGTACGTTCTCGGCGAAGTTCCGCAGAAGATCAAAGACGCTATCAAGTGTGCATATGAGGCTCTCAACACAGCATCAGCCCTTATGGTTCCGGGAACTCCCTGCGATGTTGTTCTCAACGCATACACAGATTACCTCACAAAGTACGGCTACATCGACTACTGCCCGTACGGAAGTCTCCACAGCACAGGTCTCATCGAATGTGAAGCTCCTGTTTTCTCTGTCAACAACAAGCGCGTTATCGAAGAGAATATGGCTATCTGCATTGATGCTTACTTCAAGGGTATGGAATGGGGTTCATTCCGTGTCGAAGACGTTTATATCATCGGCAAGAATGGCGCTGAACGTGTAACAACATACAACGACCAGGCTATTCCCGAACTTCTTAAGTAAGCTATGATTCGTTCATTACGTGGCAATTTAAAAAAAGATGAGCTCGGCTTTACTCTTCCCCACGAGCACATCCTCATCGATATGATTTCCTGTGTCGATGAGATGCCCTATCCCGAATTTCACGGAAAAATCACCGCTTCAAACCGTTATCTGATGGTTTCCGACCCGTATTACATTCAGGAGAATGCTGCATATACCGACGAAGATACCGCGGTGCGCGAGCTTCTGCTCTTCAAGGAATACGGCGGCAAAACCATCGTTGATGCTACCCCCGATGACATCGGACGCGATGTGAAAAAGCTTGCGCACATTTCCGAAAGAACGGGTGTCAACATAATCGTCGGTTGCGGCCATTATACAGATCCTTCCCTTTCGGACAAGGTTCATAATATGACGGTCTCCGAAATGACGGATGAGATTTTAAACGACCTCACCGTCGGTATTCAGGGAACGGATATGAAGGCCGGCATCATCGGCGAAATCGGCACGAGCGCAGACATCACTCCAACCGAGTGGAAATCAGTTGAAGCGGCACTTATTGCATCGCGTGAAACAAACGCCCCTGTCCATTTCCACACAAGCCTGTGGGAAGAAAACGGCATTGAAATTATAAAGCTCGCAAAGAAACTCGGCACGGACACGTCACGCATCTGCATCGACCATATCGATGTTGATTTGCGCAAGGATTATTGTCTCCGTCTTCTTGACGAGGGCGTCTGGATTGAGTTTGACAACTGCGGCAAAGAGTTCTTCATGCCACCGCGCGACTGCGGAAAGATAAGAGGCAAGTTTGCATACGATATGGAGCGTGCCGAAATGATAAAGAAGCTCATCGAAAAGGGTTATGGCGAAAGACTCCTTATGACAAACGACATCTGCCTTAAGACGATGCTCGCAGAATACGGCGGCAACGGCTTTATGCACGTTGCGCGCACGATGGTTCCGATGCTTCGTTACATAGGTGTTGATGAGGCGGACATAACACATCTCACTATCACAAATCCTGCAGAATTTTTAGACTTTTAAAAGGAGAGATAAGATATGGCAAAGGGTAAAAAGAATTGGGTTTTCTGCGACGGTTACCTCCCCCCGAAGGGCGACAACCCCGATTTTGAAGGCCACGAAGCTCTTATGATTACAAACCTCAACGACAAGGCAACAGACATTGAACTCACTTTCGTTTTTGAGGACAGAGACCCCGTAAAGGGAATCCGCCTCACACTCGACGGAATGAGAACAACCTGTATCCGCCTTGACAAGCCGATGGGTGATAACAACTTCACTCTCGACGAGTCAGTTCAGTACACCGTATGGGTAAACAGCAAGCTCCCTGTTTGCGCTTGCTTCGGTCGTCTTGACGTTCGTCAGACAAATATGGCATACTACAGCGTTGAAGGATATTCATTCTAAAAAAATCATAAAAAAGCCTTTCGGATCTTTCCGAAAGGCTTTTTTATAAAGACTGTATAATCTAGATGCCAAGCTTTTTGTCGGCAAGTTCGTGTCAAGTCTGGATCAAAAATATACACATATCCTCTTATTTATCAAAGAAATCATTCACGTTATATTCTTTATCACTGCCAATACCGGAGTAATTTACTCGATAAACCGTAAACTGTGTTTCCGATATCCATTCACAAGAACAAGGAACTTTACAAATCTTATGCCATTTCGAAAACAATCTTTTTTCCTTTATATAACAAGCTCCACCATATCCGAAGCCACCTTTATCTATCCACAAACTAACTATTTGATAGTCTCCATTCGGAGATTCCCGTACAAAGATATCACAAAACAAAATCCCAAAAAAGATAAATGCTAATATTACGAAAATAAGTGTGATTGCTAATACAATCCACAAAATTTTCTTTTTCAATCTGATTTCCCCTTTCGCTAAAATTCGACAATCCTCATATGCTCGTATCAGGTATGAGATAAAAAAATTATTTTTTTATCTCATACCTCAATTATTCGTGCATAGTCCTTTTGAGCACAAGTCTGTATACGATATAAAGCAGAGCGCTTGTTATAATCCACGACACTATATATGACAGATAGAGCACTTCCGGAGTGTGGAACATTTTGAATATAGTAAAAATCCATCCAAGACGAATTCCGCATACGCCGATAATTGAAATGATAAGAGGCGGAAAAGACGAGCCCATTCCTCTTATAGCTCCGATTATAACCTCCATTATTCCGCAAAGGAAATACGGAAGAGCTACGTACTTCATACGTATCATGCCGTATTCAATCGCAAGAGCTGAATCCTTTACATAAATTCCGAGGATTTTTTCTCCCAGAAGTACGGTGATGATACCCGTAGTGAGTCCTACAACCGTAACCAAAAGCAAACATATCCGAAGAGATTTCTTTACGCGGTCATATTTTTTTGCGCCTATATTCTGCCCCGTAAAGTTGAGCGCGGTATGCATAAATGCATTCATCGAAGTATAGACAATATTCGTAACGTCATTTGTTGCTGCCGCACCCGTCACGAACACAGCTCCGAAGGAGTTTATTGATGACTGGATTATCATATTTGAAATTGAGAAGAGCGATGACTGGATCGCTGTCGGCACACCAAGTCTCAACACTTTTAAAACTATTTCTTTGTAGAAGCGAAGTCTTGAGATGATAAGCCTGCTTGCATCCTTTTGGCGCATAAGGGTTGCAATAGAGAGCACTGCCGCAAAACCTTGAGAAATTGCCGTTGCCAGTGCGACTCCTGCAACATTCATGTCAAAGACAGTTACAAACAAAATATTCAGAACCATATTTATTACGCCTGCTATTGCAAGAAAAACAAGAGGTCGCCTTGTGTCTCCGAGTGCGCGAAGTATAGCAGTGGAAAAGTTATAAAGCAAAGAAAAAGTAATTCCGCAAAAATAAACCTTGAGATATATAGCAGAAAGCGGAAGAACCTCTTCAGGAGCGCCCATAATGCGCAATATATCCTCGCAAAAAATGAACGTTATAATTGTGAGGAATATACCCGATAAAACAGCAACAGGTATTGCAGTATGCACTGTTTTGTGTAGTATTTCGTCATCCTGTGCCCCCTTTGCCTGGGCAACAACAATACTTGCACCAACCGAAAACCCCATAAAGATATTTACAAAAAGAGAAATAATGCTTCCAGTTGAGCCAACCGCAGCGACATATATACTTCCGCAATACCAACCGACAACTATGTTATCAACTGCATTGAACATAATCTGCAAAAGTCCTGAAAGCATTATCGGAATAGTATACAAAATGAGGTTCGATAATATAGGCCCTTCCGTGAGATTTCTCTGCTTAAGTTTTGGCATGATGCTGTCTCCTACTTTCTTTTTGTTTCACATCAGTATTTCTTCCACGTCTGCGGAAGGAGAAGTATCATTATTGGGAAAAGCTCAAGTCGTCCGCAGATCATATCAATCATGAAAACGATCTTTGACAAATTTGAAAATCCAGAAAAATTCTGAGTCGGACCAACTGCGGCAAGGCCGGGACCGATGTTGTTCATCATTGCGGCAATTGCCGTGAAGTTGGTTTCGAAGCTGAAGTGATCAAGCGACACTATGATAAAAGACGCTATGAATATGAGAATGTAGCAAACAAGATATGCATTTACGCGCTTTATGGTTTCATCGTCAATTCGCTTTCCGTTTACGCTTAT
This sequence comes from Eubacteriales bacterium, assembly GCA_045636865.1. GTDB lineage: Bacteria > Bacillota > Clostridia > Oscillospirales > JAAYXM01 > SIG480. The sequence goes on along the minus strand of JAZTYJ010000015.1, from coordinate 53,191 downwards.
CATCTTTACGCTCTTTGGATGAAGCTGAGTTGAAAACTCACGTTTTAAGACCTTTAACATAATAAGAATTCGTGAAACCTTGATGCCGCCGCCTGTTGAGCCTGCACACGCACCAACAAACATAAGAACAAGAAGTATTCCCTTTGAAAATTCCGGCCAGAGGTCAAAGTCAACAGTTGAGAAACCTGCTGTTGAAACAACCGAGAGCACCGTAAACGATGTGTGGTGCAAAGCATTTCCGAAGTTTTCGAAAAGCCTGAAGTTATTTAGCGTTATGAGAATTATTGCCGAAAGTACAATTCCGACAAACCAGCGAAGCTCTTCATTCTTGAATACTGCCTTGAACTTCCTTGCAAGCAAAAGAAAATATATATTGAAATTTACGGAAAACAGGAAGAGAAAAACCGTTATGACCGCCTGTATATATGTGCTGTATTCCGCCACACTTGTGTTTTTTATTCCGAATCCGCCCGTACCTGCCGTTCCGAATGCTGTTGTAACCGCATCAAAAAACGGCATTCCGCCAAGAAGCATACAGATTATCTGCAATCCCGTAAGCCCGATATACATACCGTAGAGAACCTTTGCGGTTGTATTTGCTTTGGGTTTGATTTTTTCAATCTTCGGTCCTGCGGATTCCGCGCGGATAAGCTGCATATTGTTATTTCCCGCAAGGGGTGCGATTGCCATAACAAACATAAGCACACCCATGCCGCCAATCCAATGTGTGAAACTTCTCCAGAAAAGCATACACTTACTCAAAGCCTCGACGTTTGAAAGTATGCTTGCACCCGTCGTAGTAAATCCTGATGTAGTTTCAAAAACGCAATCGAGAAAACTTGGAATTTCCCTTGAAAAGAAAAACGGAAGACCTCCTACGATACTTATTATTATCCACGCAAGAGCAACCGTTACAAGCCCTTCACGCGCAAAGAAATCCCGCTTTTCTGCTTTTATGAACATGAGAGGTGTTGCGATAACCGCACAAACTCCCATCGCAGGAAGAAACGCAATACCGGAGCTTTCTTTGTAGCAGAAAGCCACCGCTACCGGCAAAAGCATTGCAAGCGCGATAAACAACAGTATGTATCCGTTTAATTTTAAAACTGCTTTAATGTTCATCTGTTAATCCATTTCACCGTCGAGAATCTGTTCAAGGCGGCTTATTCCTTTATATGTTGTAACAACTATCACGGTGTCTCCGACTTTTATCATATCGCTACCGCCCGGAGTAAAGGTTTTGCCGTCGCGTGTTATGCAGGCGATGAGCGTGCCTTTTCTTATTTTCATCTCCGCAAATGTAACTCCTACCGCCTCGGATGCCTGGCGCACGCGGAATTCAAGTGCCTCTACCCTATCATCAACAATTCTGTGGAGAGATTCCATCTTTGCGTCCCACGAATTATACATAACACGGACATAACGGAGAACATTGTCTGCCGTTATGTATTTGGGATAGACAATGCTTCCTATCGGCATATCGCGAAGAAGATTATCAAAGTCAAAATGCTTGATTTTTGTAACTATCTTCGCTTCAGGTGCCTGCTTGTGTGCATACATCGAAATGAGAACATTCTGCTCGTCAACCCCCGTGAGGCTGACTATCGCATCTGCATTTTCTATGTGTTCCTCGTGGAGAAGATAATGATTTGTTCCGTCTCCGTTGATCACCATAGCTTCAGGCAGAAGCTCGCTTAACTCCTCACAGCGCTCCTTATCTTGCTCAATTATCTTAACATTGAATCCCGAATCGATAAGAAGCATCGAGAGATAGTAGGTTATTCTTCCTCCGCCGACTATCAGTACATCGCGGATTTTTTGTGCAACCGCACCGATCTTCGTGAAGAACTCATTTGCCTCACGCGCAGGTGCGACAATCGAAATTATATCCCCCTCTCGGAGAATGAAATCACCGGTAGGAACAAAAACCTCCTCTCCGCGCTCAATCGCACATACAAAGATTCTTGTCTTAAGACGCGGTTTAAGCTGACAAATCGGAACATCCTTCAGGACAGAATTTCCCGGAATGCAGTATTTCATGATTTCAACTCTTCCCTTTGCGAAGGTTTCAACTCCTATTGCAGTCGGGAAACGAAGAAGTCTTGAAATTTCTCTTGCTGCCGCAAGCTCGGGGTTTATGTGCAAGCTGAGTCCAAGATCGTCTTTTATAAGGTTTATCGCATCCGCATAAACCGGATTTCTCACCCTGGCAATTGTGTTTTTTGCGCCAAGTCTCTTTGCAATAAGGCACGTAAGAAGGTTAAGCTCATCAGAGCGGGTCATCGCGATGAGAATGTCGCAATTCTCTACTCCCGCCTCCTTCAGCACCGAAACCGATTCGCCCTGTCCCTCAACGCACATAACGTCAAGCGAGTTTCCAACCTCTTCAAGTTTTTCTGCATCTGTATCTACAATAACTATACTGTGTTTTTCATAAGCAAGCTCTTTTGCAAGGGTCTCGCCGACCTTTCCGCAGCCAACGATAATGATGTTCAAACCTATTCCCTCCAAAGCAGATTTTATCGATTTCATTCTACCACTTTATCATACTTTAATCAATCATTTTTTGATAATATTTGCATCTGCTTTTCAAAGCTTTTTCTATTGACAAGACATACAAAAAAATGGTAAACTATTACTTGCAGTCGTGATATGCACTTGTGGCGGAATAGGCAGACGCGCCAGATTCAGGTTCTGGTCGGGGCAACCCGGTGCTGGTTCAAGTCCAGTCAGGTGCACCAAATCTTACGGCTGTTTTTTTATTTTAACAATTCGTACCGCTATTTATGGTTCATCCGTCGGTCTAAGCCTCAGTCGGCATATTCCGACGGATGTTTTTTTATATCTCCCCTCGCAATACACAAAAAACAATATATGTAACTTGACGCTCTCAAATTGTTGCTTTTTCTTTATGCGTTATGTTATAATAAAAAAGTATATATGTATATTTTTTACACTATAATCGTTATTTTTTCAAATTCCCCTTTTATTCCCGTCATATATTTTCTGTAAAAGAGGTTATCACCATGACCGACGTTTTATTTATAAACACAACTGACAAGGACAGGCTTTCCGCTCAAGTGAACGGAACAATGATTCTTGCGACAAAATTGCTTAATGCCGGATTCAATGCAGATATTCTGCGCTTTTACGAGATAGACAGCCACAACAAAAACGATTACCACAGATTTGTTGAGGACATTGTGAATAAAATACTGTCAAAGAAACCGAAATGTGTATCTTTTTATACTCTTTGGCCGTATTATCACATACTTTTGAGAATTGCTCAGAGAATAAAAACGGCAAATTCTGAAATTATCATTGTTATGGCCGGCCCCCACTCATCACTCACTGCAAATGCCACTATGAAGGCTATGGAATTTGTTGACTATGTCGCAACGGGTGAAGGCGAGAACACGGTCGTTCCGTTTTTCACATCAATACTTAAAGAAAACCTTGCCGGTATAGAGAAAATACCCGGCTTGTATTATCGCGAATGTGGAGAAATAAAATTCAATGACTTGCAAATTGAGCTCTGCGATCTGAACACACTCCCCCATTGGGACGACAGGCTCTATACGATAACCGAAACAGGTCTTGACTCGGGCAGGTATTTTATGCCGATAGATGCAGGGCGCGGCTGTCCATTCAGTTGCACTTTTTGTTGCTCAAGCCTTTTCTGGAAAAGAAACTATCGCCTTAAGACAGCAGACAGAATAGTAGAAGACATCAAATATCATAACGAAAAATACGGCATTAAGAGCTTTTGGTTTGCACACGATGCATTTACGGTAAACAAAAAGCTGGTTATGGAGATATGCGACCGCATCATAGAACAAAAGCTTGATATCAGATGGAAATGCACCTCGAGAATCAACTGTCTCGACGAAGAACTTATTCTGAAAATGAAAGAGTCCGGACTTGTTTCAATCGAGCTTGGCATTGAGACCGGTTCTCCCCGCATGCAAAAGATTACAAACAAGAAGCTCGATCTTGTAAACGCTGAAAAAACCATTAAGTTTATGCTGAAAAACAAAATAGATGTAATCACCTATTTTATGTACGGTTTTCCCGAAGAAACCGAAGATGATTTAAACCAGACGCTTGAACTCTTTTTCAGGTTCATTGATATGGGAGTTAAGCACCTCACCCTTTCGTTTTGCAACTTTAATCCGGCAACCGAGATCACCAGAAAGTATTTTGACAAATTGGTTTTCGCTGATAAAATCGACATTTTTGCAAGAGGCGTTTTAGGATTTTTCGAAGAAATAGAAATGATAAAAAACAACAAAGAGCTCTTTTCCCATTTTTATCATTTAAGCACCCCTGTCAGAGATAATTATCAATATCTGCACTATCTCGCTTTTTTGCGCAATAATTTTCCCAACTCATTCAGGTATATCCACCATTTTTATAATGGTGATAATATTAGATTTTACCATGACATTATCAACAACAACCAGGACATCTTCAAGAAGGATATCTCATATGTAGCACGAGAGTTTGCTCAAAACTCTCTGCAGATTCTCAAAAACGCATTGAAGGATCTTGAGTTGCCGTTAAGAGAGCGTATATGTGCATTACTTGAGTATGACTTTGATTTGCAGTCTGTATCAAAATCCAAAGTCGATACCCAAATTCAGAAGAAATATGCGTTCAATTATATTGAATATCAACTTAAACTTCCGATAGATCAATACTCCGACAGTTGCTCCGAACTGCTAATCGAAAGCAAAAACGGCAGAGTCAGCACGCACATTGTCTCGATATAGTTGTTCTGATATAAAATAGCATTCTTTACAGATCAAAATCGAGATATGATGGCATAAAATACAACCAAAAAGGATTGATTCTCAATGTATCAGATTGTCAAAAACGTTTTGGCACCAAAGCTCACTAAAGACGATGGAATAAATATGGAAAACAGAAGCCATATGATAATGTGGAGCAAGTGCAACTTCCGATGTGCATTTTGTCTGCAGTCATCCAAAAACTTCAATGCAGGCTCACAATATCATTCCTTGAGCAAAGACGAATATCTTGCCGCAATTTTAACGCTTATGCAGTCCGGAAAGAACTTCAAATTCTCCGGTGGTGAACCGACTTTGAATCCCCGCATTGAATGGGATTTGCAGGTAGTAAAGGAGCTTGGCGGAACCGTTTTTTTCGACACTAACGGTTCAAATCCTGAAATTGTAAAAAGCCTGCTGGATAAAGGGTTGATAGACGTTTTGGCAGTCTCCTTCAAAGGTCTTAACCCCGAAGAGGCATTAAAGACTTCCAATATCAAGAAACAGGATTTTTGCTGGAACAACGTCTTTAAGACTATTGAATACGGCTCCGAAACTCCGGGCGTAAAAGTTATTATCACTCATGTTTGTTATAACGATGTTTCTTACGAAGAATTGCTTGAATTCTCCGCATTAATAGAGCCCTATAAGGGTGTTTTCTATAAAATCAACAACCTGCACAAAGCAGACTCCCTCCCTGCCGAATTAGGGCTCAAAAGAGTAGATCCGGATAATTTACTCAATCTTCTGAGGCGGTTGACGGACGAAAAACCGCGCTGGAGGGACCACGTCATTTATGTCGATGACGATTACGGTATTTCCAATTACGACGGAATTGTATTTTTATAATACACCGCAAAACAGTCACGCACATTTTGTGTTTTAATTGACATTCTACATTGTGAGTGTTACAATTTCAACAAATACTTTACAAAGAGGTTTTATTATGAATCGTTTAGAAGGCAAAGTTGCCATTATCACAGGCGGAAACTCCGGCGTCGGTGCCGCTACCGCCGCAAAGTTTGCAGCTGAAGGCGCAAAGGTCGTCATCACTGCTCGCCGCGAGGCACAGCTTAAGGAGGTCGCCGCATCCATCCGCGCAAACGGCGGTGAGGTTCTCCCAATTGCAAGCGACATTTCAAAAGTAGAGGACGCAAAGAGAATTGTTGAAACTACTTTGGAAAAGTACGGTAAAATCGACATTCTCATCAACAACGCAGGTGTTCTTGACGTAGGTCTCAAGGCTATTGACAGCTTTACGGACGACGATATGCACCGCGTTATCGACATCAACACAAAAGGCACGATGTGTATGCTCCGCGAGGTATCTGCAGAGATGGCAAAGACAGGATACGGCTCAATCGTAAACGTCGCATCAGTTGCAGGCGTTATGGGCTGTGGCGGTGCCGCATACGTTGCATCAAAGGCGGCTATCATCGGTCTTACACGCCATACGGCTCTCCGTTTTGTCGGCACGAATGTCCGCTGTAATGCACTCTGCCCCGGAACGATCGTAACGCCGATGGTTGCAGATATGAACCCTGCAAACCTCGATATGAACATCTTCGGACAGATGATGAAGCACAACGACTTGAAGGTTCAGCCGTGTCTTCCCGATGACGTCGCAAATATGCTTCTCTTCTTCGCATCGGACGAATCACGCGCAATAACAGGTCAGACAATTGTTACGGACTTCGGTTCAACACTTTAATACATAAATGAGGTATCAAAAATGATTAAACCGGGACTTTGTTCAGTTTCTTTCAGGCAGAAAACGCCCGATGAAATTATTGATTTAACAAAAAAATCAGGCCTTACGGCTATTGAATGGGCAAGCGATGCCCATGCACACGAGGGCGATGTCGCTCTTGCAAAGGAAATCCGTAAGAAAACAGAAGATGCAGGTCTTGAGGTATCTTCCTACGGCTCATATTACGCTCTCGGAAGCAAGCAGGATGTTGTTCCCTTTCTTCAGACTGCAGAGGCTCTCGGTGCAAAGGAGATGCGCATCTGGGCGGGCAGTGCGCCGAGCGCATATTATCTTCCCGACGCACGCGCAGCACTCGTAAGAGAGGCAAAAGAAGCAGCACGTCTTGCAAAGGAATTTGGTGTTTCTATCTCAACAGAATGCCACGCACACACTCTTACTGACTTTTCAGATTCTCTCCTTAAACTTCTCGAAGAGGTCGATGCAGACAATTTTAAAACCTACTGGCAACCGCTTCTTCATTTTACAAGAGATCAGCATCCGGCAGAACTTGCACGTGTCCATTCATCAGGAAAACTCACAAACCTTCACGTTTACCATTTCAATATTTTTGAGGGTGAACGCGAGCAGATGCTTCTTTCTGAAGGTTATGATGCATGGCTTTCGCATTTTAACTTTCTTGCAAATGACACTTCTGTCCGCTATGCACTCCTTGAGTTTGTCCGCGAGGGCAAGGACGAGAGCCTTCTTGCTGATGCAAAGACACTCATTGAGCTTTGCGAAAAAACTAATAATATGTAATTTAAAAAGTCGCCGCATGGCGACTTTTTTACTTTCTTAAATATCTCTGACTCTTTTTGCATATATTTAAAGGAGACCCGAATAAAAAGGAGTATGGGATATGAAAACCTTTGACTTTTTGCCCGAAGGGGCACTCATACATACGGAAAAGAACAATGCGGCAACCAATTCGGAAGAGGCACTTTGCGCCGCTTTTTCAGACTCTCGGATAATTGAAGGCATCGCAACGATGTGCGATGCGGAGCACAACCTGACCGTAAGCTTCGGAAGGTTTTCCGGAATAATTCCGCACGCAGAAACCGCACTCGGAATTGACATCGGAAAAACCCGTGAAATTGCGATTATTTCAAGAGTAGGAAAACCTGTGTGCTGTATTATAACCGATATGGCAGACGGAAAAATTCTGCTCTCCCGAAAAAAAGCACAGGAGCGCGCACTCACAAAGCTGTTTACCTCGTATATGCCCGGTGACGTAATTCCGGCAACCGTTACTCACATTGAGCCGTTCGGCGTGTTTGCGGACATCGGCTGCGGAAACATCTCACTTCTCGGAATCGAGGCAATTTCCGTATCTAGAATTTCTCATCCAAAAGACCGTTTTTCGGTAGGAGACAAAATTTTTGTTGTGATCTCCGGCTTTGATTATGAAAAAGAACGTGTCCTTCTCTCCTCGCGCGAGCTTTTCGGCACATGGGAAGAGAATGCAAGAAAGTTTGCTCCGGGTGAAACCGTTCGCGGAATAGTGCGTGGCATTGAAAATTACGGAATATTTGTTGAACTCGCTCCGAATCTCTCCGGACTTTCGGAACCGTTTGAGAATGTTTCCGTCGGAGATTCCGTTTCTGTTTTTATCAAGAGCATCGTTCCGGAAAAAATGAAAATAAAGCTTGTGATAATCGACAATCTCGGGCGTAGCTTTGAAAGGCGAATAAAGCATTCTGATTATTTTATTCGCGACGGACACATAGATTCCTGGTGTTATTCACCCAACTCCTCAGAACGAATCAAAAACAAGGCTGTTTTCGGAATAAAAAAAGAAGGATGATAAAAAATCATCCTTCTTTTTTTATTCTTCTGTTTCAACCTCATAAAACGGCTCATCGTCATATATGAACGAATGAAGTTTTTCCGCTGCCGCATCAAGGTCATATACCATCGCATAGTTTGTATTTGTATTGTAAGTTCCGTCAATCGGGAACCTTCCCTCTTCAAACTCCGGACGTCCCGAGAATATAACGGTTCCCGCAAGCTTCAATATCTCCTCATTTGAAAGCGAGGTTTCTACCATCGGAAGAAGCTTTCTTATAATATTCGGATAATACAAAGGGTTTGAATCAAGCACTTTATCCATAAGCTTTCTCATAACCTCACGCTGACGCTGTGTTCTCTGAAAATCTGCGTTTCCGACGTATCTTATGCGCGCATATGCAACTGCCTGATAGCCGTAAAGGATAACTGTTCCCGACTCTTTGATGAGGTCAGCTTCTTCGCCTACTTCGCTTGCCATTTCTTTTATAAATTTATTTGCGTTTTTTCTCTCAGCCTCCGTTATCTCAACCTCAACTCCGCCAAGAGCATCTACTATACCCGCAAGCTGGTTGAAATTCAACGAAACATAGTCTGTTATGTTCATATCAAAGTTGTAGTTTATCGTTTTGATAGCAAGCTCTTCACCACCGAGCGCAAACGCGGTATTTATCTTCATCTTCTTACTGTATCCCGGGATGGTGACTAGACTGTCGCGCATAAGAGAAACCGCTTTTATTTTTCCGTGCTTTGCATCAATCGACACAATCATCATAGCATCAGAGCGTCCCGAAACCTCATCGGTTCTGCTGTCAACACCGAACACCGCTATGTTTGTGACTCTGTTTGAGAGTTCTTCGTTTATTGAGAGGTTTTCTTCATTAAGCTCCGTATCGCCACGATTTATGTTTGACAAAACAACCGCCGTGCCAATGCACATCAAACCCGTTACCAGAAGAAGAATGACCGTCGCCCAGAAAAGAATCTTTTTTCTTTTGCGACCTGAAGTTTTATTTTCTTTATCAGACATTTTATATCACATTTCCTTTTTGATTTTTCTATTGTATTTTTCCGCTTCCGCTATTTTAACACATTTTTCTTTTATATTCAACTTTATAGTGTGTATTTTTTGTAAATAATATAGTTTATTGGCTTTTATCAAATTATCTTCCTTCTACCCCTTGAAAAATGTGGCGAATTATGATATTCTCTATGTTGGTAAATTTTGTTGCCGAAATTCCGGCAACTATCTATTACAGGAGGTCATCCAAATGAACGAAGTTTTAAAGCAAATCGGCGCATACGGCGTTGTTCCGGTTGTCAAGATTGACAATGTTGAAGATGCGCTTCCCCTCGGTAAGGCTCTTATCGACGGCGGTCTCCCCCTTGCAGAAATCACTTTCCGAACAGCAGCTGCTGAAGAAGCTATCCGCGCTATGGCTAACGCTTATCCGGAAATGCTCATCGGTGCAGGTACTGTTCTTACAACCGAGCAGGTTGACAAGGCTGTCAATGCAGGCGCAAAGTTCATCGTTTCTCCGGGTCTTAACCCGAAGGTCGTAAGCTACTGTGTTTCAAAGAACATCCCGATTACTCCGGGATGCAGCAACCCGTCTGACATCGAAGCTGCTATCGAGCTCGGTCTTGAAGTTGTAAAGTTCTTCCCGGCTGAAGCTTGCGGCGGTCTCAATGCTATCAAGGCTATGAGCGCACCGTACGGCGGCGTTAAGTTTATGCCGACAGGCGGCATCAGCGAAAAGAACATCAATGACTACCTCGCATTCAACAAGATCCATGCTTGCGGCGGCAGCTGGATGGTTAAGGATGCTCTCATCAAGGAAGGCAACTTTGCTGAAATCACACGTCTTACACGTGAGGCTGTTCAGAAGGTTCTCGGCTTCTCTCTTGCTCACATCGGCATCAACTCTGAAAGCGAGGCTGAAGCTCTTGCAATCGCTGAGCTCTTCTCAAAGGCTTTCGGCTTTGCAATAAAGAACGGCAACAGCTCTGTTTTTGCAGGCGAAGGTGTTGAAGTCAACAAGGCTATCGGCCGCGGTAAGCTCGGCCACATCGCAATCAAGACATTCAGCCTTGACCGCGCTATGGCATACCTTGAGAGAATCGGCTTTGCAATCGATCCTGAGTCGGTTAAGCCGGGCGTTGCTGCATATCTTAAGCAGGAGTTTGGCGGATTCGCTGTTCACCTTCTCCAGGCAAAATAATCTGCGCCTTAAATCCCGACCGGAGAGCACAAGGCTCTTCGGTCGTTCTCTTCTTAATGCAAATTAATAATTATTCATTATTTTTTGAATAAAATTCATTTAAGCTATTGACTTTACTTATTTTGTATTGTATAATATTCATATTGTTTGAATAAATATTTATGGAGGAAATAAAAATGGATAAGTCAAAAATCAAAAAAGTCGTTCTCGCATATTCAGGCGGTCTCGACACATCAATCATTATTCCGTGGCTTAAGGAAAACTACAACAACTGTGAGGTTGTTGCTGTTGCAGGTAACGTAGGACAGGCTGACGAGCTTGACGGTCTCGAAGAAAAGGCTCTCAAGACAGGCGCTTCAAAGCTCTACGTTCTCGACCAGACAGACGAGTATGTTGATGATTACATCATCCCGACAATGAAGGCAGGCGCAGTTTATGAGGAATACCTCCTCGGAACAAGCCACGCTCGCCCTTGCATTGCAAAGGGTCTCGTTGAAGTTGCTCTCAAGGAAAACGCAGATGCTATCGCTCACGGTTGCACAGGTAAGGGTCACGACCAGGTTCGTTTCGAGCTTACTATCAAGCATTTTGCTCCGAATATGCCAATCATCGCTCCGTGGCGTGAGTGGGACATCAAGTCTCGTGAAGAGGAAATCGACTACGCTGAGGCTCACAACGTTCCGCTTAAGATCAACCGCGAAACAAACTACTCAAAGGACAAGAACCTCTGGCACCTTTCTCACGAAGGTCTTGACCTTGAAGATACAGGCAACGAGCCGATGTACGAAAAGCCGGGATTCCTCGAAATGGGAATCTCCCCCATCGCGGCTCCCGACAAACCCACTTATGTTGAGATCGATTTTGAAAAGGGTATCCCCGTTGCTATCGACGGTGAGAAGATGAGCGCAAAGAACATCATCTTAAAGCTCAATAAGCTCGGCGGTGAAAACGGCATCGGTATCCTTGACATCGTAGAAAACCGTCTCGTCGGCATGAAGTGCCGCGGTGTTTATGAGACTCCGGGCGGCACTATCCTCTACAAGGCACACAGCGTTCTCGAATCCATCTGCCTTGACAAGATGACTCTCCACGAAAAGCAGAAGCTCTCTATCACATTTGCTGAGCTCGTTTATAACGGTCAGTGGTTCACTCCGCTCCGCGAAGCACTTTCTGCATTCGTTGACAAGACTCAGGAGAAGGTTACAGGTAAGGTTCGCTTAAAGCTCTACAAGGGCAATATGATCAACGCCGGTGTATGGAGCGATTACTCACTTTACAGCGAAGAAATTGCTACATTCGGCGAAAGCGATTACGACCAGACAGATGCTAACGGCTTTATCAACCTCTTCGGTCTCCCGATAAAGACTCAGGCTATCGTTGACGGTAAGTAATATGGCAAAAATGTGGGCCGGACGCACGTCCGGAATTACAGATTCCATAGCAGACGACTTCAATTCATCCATCCATTTTGACTGCAAGATGTACCGTCAGGACATCACGGGCAGTATGGCTCACGCTATGATGCTCGGCGCACAGGGGATAATTGAAAAATCAGATGCCGACACTCTTATTTCCGGTCTCTCATCCATTCTTGAGGATCTCGACTCGGGAAAGCTTGGGTTTGATATGTCGTGTGAAGACATTCATATGTTCGTTGAGCAGGTGCTTACAGAACGTCTCGGCGATGTCGGCAAAAAACTTCATACAGCAAGAAGCCGCAACGACCAGGTTGCTCTCGACCTTCGCATGTATCTCCGCGATAAGTGCGATGAAATATCAGCGCTTTTAGTCGATGTTATTTCAGCTCTTACTGATAAAGCAGAAGAGTATAAAGGCGCAATTATGCCGGGATATACCCATCTCCAGAGAGCGCAACCCGTTACCTTCGGACACCATCTCATGGCGTATTCGATGATGCTTCTCCGCGATATCGACAGAATTTCCGATTGCAGAAAACGTATGAACGTCTCCCCTATCGGAAGCTGTGCTCTTGCGGGCACAACTTATGACACGGACAGACGTCTTGAGGCAAAGGAGCTCGGTTTTTCCGATATCGCGCTCAACAGCCTCGACGGTGTTTCTGACCGCGATTTCTGCGTTGAGTTTGCAAGCTGCCTTTCCATTCTTATGATGCATCTTTCAAGAATGAGCGAGGAGCTTATCCTTTGGGCAAGCTGGGAATTCAAATTCGTTGAGCTTGATGATGCCTACACAACAGGCTCATCCATTATGCCGCAGAAGAAAAATCCCGATATGGCAGAGCTCATACGCGGAAAAACAGGCAGAGTTTACGGCGACCTTATGGCGCTTCTCACCGTTTTGAAAGGTCTTCCCCTTGCTTATAACAAGGATATGCAGGAAGACAAGGAAAGCATTTTCGATGCTACTGAAACCGTCGAAATGTGCCTTAAGGTTCTTGCACCGATGCTCGCAACAATGCGCCCGCTTACGGACAATATGAAGCGCGCAGCTCAGAAGGGCTTTATAAACGCGACCGACCTTGCAGACTATCTCGTCAAGAAGGGGCTTCCCTTCCGTACGGCGTATAAGATTTCAGGTCAGCTTGTTGCAAAGTGCATCGCTGAAGGAAAGGTTCTCGAAGAGCTTACCCTTTCTGAATACGCTGAAGTTTCTGAACTTTTTGAGGACGATCTTTATAATGAAATCAGCCTTGAAACCTGTGTTGAAAAGCGAATTTCAGAGGGTGGCACAAGCGTTAAATCAGTTGAAGCTCAGATTGAATTTGTCCGCAAAAATTTAAACTAAATAACATTAAACCGCAGAGGTAAATCCTCTGCGGTTTTTGTTTTATTTATACTCGTAAATCCTGTCTTCACCTGCACCTATGCGGGTTGCATAAATTTTGTGGTTTTCCACATCAATTGTGAACACATCAAATGCATGCTCGTTTGTTGTTCCGTCACATCTCTGCATCGGGAGTTTTTCGTGCTGATGGTTCCAGTCAGAGATAACCGACAGACATAACGTATCATTTACAACCAATTGGCTGTCTTCGTGTATATGGCCGCTCACCCAAAGAGCAAAGCTTCCGCCTTTATTTGTATAGTCTGCCTTTATCTCAACATTATACAAAGGATTATCGCACTCACTTGATATTTCAAACTTCTCGCCTTTGCGAAAGGCATCTATGATACCGAGAATAACGTCATCATTTCTGCAAGGTTCATCAGTACACGACGGTGCTATGTGGGTTGCGAGGATAATCGTCCAGTCCTTTCCGGGAACATCAAGCGCAACGTTTGCAAACCAGTCAAGCTGTTCCTTTCGATATCCGAACAATCTCATTTTATTATACTTAGCACGCCCGTCAGGAAGAGTTTCATCGCTCGGCACGTCAAATGTGTTCAAAACTACTATTCTTACCTTATGCGCCTTATCATCAGCGTAAAAATATGTTTTTCCGGGTCCCATAACTCTGTCGGGATATTTTTCTTCATAACGGAAGATACTCTCGTAAATCTGCTCTGTCGTAAGATTTTCTACATAAAATTCGGGGGCATCGAATGTTGAATATGCCGGATCGTGATTTCCGAGAGCTGTGAGAAGTTTTGGCTCAATTTCCGAAAAACAGTCAAAACACTCCTTCAATTCGCCAATTATCAATTCCGCCGGACACAGTCCTGCACCCGAAACCGTGTCGCCACCATTTACACAGTAGGAAAGATTACATTCGTCCATAACGCGTTTTACGAGTGCCGCAGAAAACTTATTATTCGGTCCCCAATGTATGTCCGTAATGAAAGCAAAGGAAAAACCGTTTTCTCCCGCCAACTCCTGATTTTTGCGAATTTTATCTGTTTTCTTTTTTAGGTACTCTTCCCAATACACGGGAATATAGTGCTTATCCGGATAACTTATCAGAGAAAAAGCACTTTCATCGGCATTGCAAACTATACATTTTTTCGGTAGAAATTCCGTTTCCTCCACATAGTAGCATTTATTGCACAAAAACTTTGACATCATTTTTCTCCTATAATATGTCATCCGGTCCGTCTATACCGAAGAGGTTGTCTGCCGCAAACTGTGCTGCTCCCTGCACCGCCTGTTCGGGCGCGAGGTTCACTTTTCTGAAATACGGCTTTTTCATATCAAGTTCCTTCGTCTGCGAAATTGCGTTGTTTATTGCGTTTTCGTAAAACTCCTCTATTTTGAAGAGCTCCGAGCCGTTGATGATTATCATATCGGGCTCAAATATCATAATAATATTGATTATTGCCGCACTTAAATAGCCCGATGCTTCGTCTGTAACCTCTTTTGCTATCTCGTCTCCGCTTGAAGCCGCGTGTCTGATTTCGGAAAATGAAAGCTTCTTTCCCGAGAGATTTGAATATCTCTCTTCTATGTAGCGCATACTGCAGACCTTTTCAAGATAGCCATTTGACGTGCCTGCAACTACAGTGTGCCCCAGCTCTCCCGCTACAAGCCCGTTTATCTCGCCGTTGTATGCATGGGCAATACCGATTCCGTCATTTGCCATATCGAGAAATACGACGTTTTTATACTCCTCGTCATTGAGCGCGTTAATTGTCCACAACGCCTTTGTCTTTGTATTGTTTGCAACATATACGGAAAGCCCTGTTTTTTCCTCGATAGCCGACTTTACGTCTACGTTTTTCCAATTGAGGAGACTTGAGCTTACCTGACCGTCCTTGCTGATGTGTCCCGACACCGTAAACCCAATCGCCTTTATATTTCTCTTTGCCTCCGAGAGCTTTAGTGTCTCTTCAGAAATTCTGCAAAGAACCTCTTCCGGCGCACTTTCTTCTGCAAGTGATATGCTCCTGCTCTCGAGGATGCTTCCCGCAAGGTCTGTAACGGAGACAGTTGCCTCGTCTGACTCGATATTTACCGCTATAAGCGACATTGCCTCCGTATTGAACTCGATTCTTACTGCGTTTCTTCCCGCACCTGCAACCTTTATGAAATCAGTTTCAAAAACAAGCTTTGCTCCGAGAAGATAGCTGATTATATTTGTAATTGAAGAAAGACTGAGCCCCGAAACTTCTGCAAGCTCATTTCTTGACACAGGACTGTTTTTTCTTATATGCTGAAGAACCTTTGCACGGTTGAGTCGCTGTATAAATCTGACGTTTCCTACGTTTCCTCGCACGAAATCACTTCCTTTTTCAAAAACAACTTATCAGTACTGCACAAACTTTTTGCTCTGCAACAGATAAAGCACTCTGCAAAGCATCTTTTCCGGCAGAATTCTCCTGAAGAAAACAGCTACCTTCATAAGTTTGCCCGGTATGATTATATGTTTTCCCTTGAACATACGGTCGATTGCATATTCCGAAACTTTTCTTTTGTCAGCTATTATAAGATTTCTGCCCTTTTCGTTTCCGTTGCCAAAGCTCACCTTTGCCACCTGTTCAAATTCTGTTTTAACCGGTCCCGGACACAAAACACTTACCTTAACCTTTGACTTTTCACGTCGCAGTTCTTCGTACAACGCTTGAGTGAGCCTTAATACATATGCTTTTGATGCGTAATACGCTGAAAACAACGGCCCCGGAAAAAACGCCGCAATTGAGGAAACATTCATAATGTATCCGCTGTTTTTTTCTCTGAATTTCTTTGCTGCAAACTTTGTAAGGATATGTACCGCCTTAACATTCGTCTCAAACATATCAAGCTCGTCATTCAAATCAGACGTACACAACGGACCAAATACCCCAAAGCCCGCATTATTTATAAATATATCAACGTCATCAAGCTGTGCTTCTATCTGCTTTATGCCATCAGGACTTGTAACATCTGCACACAATATCTCTACATTTGTTTTCAACTGATTTTTAAGTTCTTGCAGTCTTTCCTGTCTCCTTGCAACGGCAACGATGTCGTATCCCTTTTCTGATAAAACGGTTGCCATTTCCCAACCGAGTCCCGAGCTTGCTCCTGTAATCAAAGCTTTCATAAACGCCTCCAAAGAAACCGTATTTTCAATCTTTGCAATAAAGTATATCACAAATAAAATAAAAAGACAATTTCCGATAACGAAAATTATCTTTTATCAAAATTTTATCTGCAAACAATTTCTTCGATTTTTGAAAGTGCGTCGATTTCATATGTAACAGAAAAATCCAATGTATTTCTCTTGTGCGACGGGTTAAACCAACAGGTATCTATACCTGCCAGATATCCACCGAGCATATCGCTTGTGAGCGAATCGCCTATTATCAGAACCTCTCTTTTGTCCGTTATGCCAAGCTCTTTGAAAACAAAGTCAAAAAATTTCTTTTCAGGCTTTTCCGCACCGACATTTTCAGATATGAATATCGCATCAAAAACATGAGTGAGCCCGGACAGACGCAATTTCTTTTCCTGTGCAACCTTTGTTCCGTTTGTAACCGCAACGAGTGTATATTTTCCTTTTTGAGAAAGAAGGATCACCTCTGCGTTGTCAACAAATTCAATGTATTCGCCAAGCGTCTCCTGATAATCCTTGTTGAACTCTTCTGCGAGGCTTACATCCACTCCTGTTATCTCAAAAAAATCCCTGAAGCGTCCGACTAAAATTTCTTTCTTTGTAAGCTCGCCTCTCTCAAGCTTCTGCCAGTATTTCACGTTTATATCCGAATACAGACGAAGCTTCTCATCATCACATTCGCCCAGATTATACTTTTCAAACAAATGGCGTATTGCATACGCCTCCGATGCAAGAAAGTTCAAAACAGTTCCGTCAATGTCCCATAACAGATATTTATACATCCTATCCCCTTCTTTCCGTTGCATATTTTTATTCAAACTCGGAAATATCAGGCATCTTAATCATTTTACCTCCATTTTTAGCCGAATACTCGGCATAAATTCCCGGAAGTGCAATATTTATACCAAACTCGATATCAAGCGGCGGCTTCGTATCATTTTTAATGCAATTTACAAAAGCCTCCATCATCTTCGGATCGGCTCCGCCGTGTCCTTCATGTGATGCATTCGGATAGCCTACGGATACCGGAATTTCAATGGCTTCTTTTGTGTTCGGAACAGATGAAAGCTGTGCAAAAGTGTTGTTGTTTTTATAGCCCTTGTCCGTCTGTATCTGAAGCGAGCCCTTTGATCCGTACATCGTATAACCGTGACCCGACTCATGATGCACTCCGAAACCGACATAAATTTTGATAAGGGCCCCTTTCTTTGTCTTGATCATTGCAACACCGTCTGAAGGTGCCGGATGTACATCTTCAATCGGGTTGATATTCGGTGTGAATCCGAAAATCTCATCGCATGTGTCATCAAGTATGTAAAGCAGCGGACCGAGGTCGTGTGTCAGGTAGTTGATCGAAGTCATATACGAGCGCCATGTAATTCTTCCTTCGGGCTCGATTTCAAGATGATTGTGCAGATAATCAGCTTCCGCAAAAACAACATCTCCCAAAAGACCGTCTTTATACATCTTTTTCCACGTTTCAACAAATGCCCAGAAACAGCAGTTTTCTGCAACCATGAACTTCTTGTCGGGATTTGCCTTTACAGCACGACAAAGCTTTTTTGCATCGTCGTCATTTGCAATATTGGGTATCTCACAAAGAACATGCTTTCCCGCATTCAGACATTCGACCGAAATATCCGCATGGCTTGAAACGTGTGTTGCTACAATGACCGCTTCGACATCTGAAGCAAGGAATTCTTCAACTGAAGAAAATGAGTGAACTCCCTGAACGTTCTTTTCTTTGAGCATCTTTTCGCATTCGGAAAGTGATTTCGGATCACCATCACAAATTGCGTATGCCTCAACATCGGGATTTGCAATAAGGACAGAAAAAAGATATCTGCCTCGAGGACCTGTTCCTATTACTCCGACTTTAATTTTTTCACCCATAAATCACATCTCCTATAAGTTATCGTTTTTTGCATTTATTTTTAACTTTAACGTTTAACCTTCCAAATTTTATATTTTTTCTTAACCATTAAAGAATAGCATAAACAAAATAAAAATACAATCCCCTTCTTTGGGAATTGTATTTTTATTTTAAGATAAGTTATACCGGGTTTCCGTCTGTATCGAAAAGCGGAAGCGGAGCGAGATATGTGATATCCTCTCTGCCGATAGCATCGCCCTCCGCAAGAACAGCCATTTTTGCAACAATGTTGCCGCCTGCAGCTTCAATAAGCTTTTCAAGTGCCGCAAGTGATTCGCCCGTGCTGATAACATCATCAACAACGAGGACGCGTTTGCCTCTCATCGCCTCGATATCCTTTGAATCAAGATAGAGCGTCTGTGTGTTTACGGTTGTTATTGAATCGACCTTCACACTTATTACATCCTTCATATAAAGCTTTGGTGCTTTTCTTGCAACGATGTAATAGTTGCTTCCCGCCTGACGCGCCATCTCATAGAGAAGCGGAATGCCTTTTGATTCAGCAGTAATCATAACATCGTATTCGGGGGCGCGCTTAAGAAGTCCTTCGGCTGCCTTTTTTGTGAGCTCGACATCGCCGAACATAACAAATGCACCGATATATAAACTTTCGTTGAGTTTGCAAAGCGGCAGATCGCGCTTTACACCTTCTATATCAATCGTATAAAATTCTTTCATTTCACAGTATACTCCTTTTACAATATCTGAAAAATATTAAGCAAGTCCCATTATCTTCAATGTGATATAAGCGGCAAACAATACAACCGATATCCACATTACTCCCGTGATCTGCCTGATCTTGCCGCAGAGAATCTTGAGAATTACCCATGCAAGAATACCGAACATAATGCCATTTGCAATTGAGTATGTGAGTGGCATCATTATAATTGCAAGGAATGCACCTATTACATCCGCGGCATCACCGTCAAAATCAACTTTTTTTATCGACGAGAGCATCAGAAGACCTACATAAAGCATGGCCGGAGCCGTAGCAAAACTCGGGATTGCAAGGAATATCGGGGCAAAAATTATTGCTATGAGGAACATAAATGCCGTAACAACCGATGTAAGACCTGTTCTTCCTCCCGCTGCCACCCCTGCGCTTGATTCAACAAAGCTTGTAACGGTTGACGTGCCGAGGCACGCGCCGACAACAGTGCCGACAGCATCCGCCATCAAAGCACCCGATGCCTTGGGAAGCTCACCCTTTTCATCAAGAAGATTTCCCTTCTGCGCTACACCAATCAATGTGCCGACTGTGTCGAAAATGTCGGTATAGAGGAATGTAAATACAACAATGAAGAAACCTGCGATATCTTTTACAATATATGCAAAGTCAAACTCAAACAATGCGGGAGCTGCAAAATTCGCCTTGATAGCCTCTAACGAGAAATTCGGGATTACGGAGTAGAGCTCCGCCGCCGGATCAGGAACATACCAACCGATAAGCTCCGCAATGATACCCAGAACCCAGGTGGCTATGATGCCGAGGAGGATAGCTCCGTGAACTTTGAAGTGGTTGAATACACCAATAAGAAGAAGCCCGATAAGAGCAAGTGCCACGCCTGCACTTGACAAATCACCAAGTGCAACGGTTGTATCAGGATTAGCAACAACCACCTTTGAGTTAATAAGCGCAATAATCGTGATAAACAAGCCAATACCTGCCGTGATGCCGTACTTTAAGTTGTTCGGAATTTTGTTGACAAGTTCTTCGCGGAACTTGAAGAGTGACAAAAGCATGAAGATTATACCTTCAAGCAAAATTGCAGTCAATGCAACTTCGTAAGAATACCCCATAACTCCGCAGACTGTGTATGCAAAGAATGCATTGAGGCCCATGCCCGATGCAAGAGCGATGGGATAGTTTGCGAAAAATGCCATACAGAGTGTTGCGATTGCCGCAGAAATTGCAGTTGCCATAAATATACCTGCAGGGGTTGCACCCGGGATTTGGCCGAGATAGCTTGGGTTGACCGCAAGGATATATGACATTGCGAGGAAGGTTGTGATACCTGCGATGATTTCCGTGCGGACACTGCTGCCACGTTCTCTGATTTTGAAAAGTTTCTCAAGCTTTTCCATTTTTATCAGACTCCTTCGATTTTTATTGGTCGCAAAAAATTATACCATATTTCCCGAGTTTTAACAACAGTTTTATTCATTTTTCCACAAAAAACGAAACTCTGTTTATGAAGAAACTTTTTACTTGTAACAATTGTAACTTTATGATATAATACTATCAGATAATTGTAATCATTTACACGTTTTTCGGAGGCTCATATGGTCGAGTTTGTTACTAAGGAAACACTTAAAGAATATGAGGAGTTTGTCTCCTCTCATCCGAAGGGGCATTTTCTCCAGTCGTATGCCTGGAGCAAGCAGAAGCCCGAATGGACCTGGGAAGGTCTTTTCGTCAGAGACGATGAGGGTTCAATCTGCGGTGCAATGTCCGTTCTTATAAGACGCGCTCCTTCTCTTCCGTACACGATTATGTACGGTGCAAGAGCTCCGGTTTGCGATGTTCACGATGAAAAGGTTCTTTCAGAGCTTATGGATGGCGCAAAAGCACTTGCCGTAAAGCATCGCGCATACTGCTTAAAGCTTGATCCTGACATCCTCATAGATGACTCGGAATTCTGCAACATTATGACAAAGCTCGGATTCCGCCGCCGCGATACAGGCAAAAACTTCTCAGGAATTCAGCCGCGCTTTGTTTTCAGACTCGATGTTGACGGTAAGACAGAGGACGAGCTTATGGCATCCTTCCATTCAAAAACGCGCTACAACATCCGCGTTGCCGAGAGAAAGGGCGTCGAAATCAGGCTCTGCGGCAAAGAGGCAGTTCCTGACTTTGCCGATATGATGCTTGAAACCGGAATCCGCGACAATTTTGTCGTCAGAAAAGCAGATTATTTTGAAAATATGCTTGATAATCTCGGAGAGAGTTGCCGCCTTTATATGGCGTATTCGGGAGACATTCCGATTGCCGGCACTCTCGCTATTCACTACGGTGACAAGGTCTGGTATCTTTACGGTGCATCATCAAATAAGTACCGCAACTTTATGCCCAACTATCTTCTCCAATGGAATATGATCCAATGGGCAGTTGAGCTTGGTTGCAAAACATATGACTTCCGCGGTGTTTCCGGCGATATTTCGGAGGATAATCCGCTTTACGGTCTTTACCGCTTCAAAAAGGGGTTCAATGGTGATTTCTGTGAGTTCATCGGCGAATTTGACTATATTTTCAACAAGCCTGTCAACTTCGCAATCGAAAAGGGTGAGCTTATTTTCAGAAGACTCCGCAAAAAACTCTTTATGTTCAAGAACCGAAAATGATTAAACGGGTGAGGATATGAATACTTTTGTTATAGAACGCGAAAACATCGAAGCAAACGCAAAGACTATTTTCTCGCGGGCAGGAGACAGCACGGTTATTGCTGTTGTCAAGGGGCGCGGCTATGGCTTCGGACTTTCCGAATACGTTCCGCTTCTCCACTCTTTCGGCGTGCGCCACTTCGCTGTTACCGACGTATCCGATGCCCTTGAGATAAGGAATTTGAATCTTGATGACACAGACATCCTTATGCTTCGCTCAACTGCCCTTTCCGATGAGCTTTCCGTTCTTATTGAAAACGATATAATCCTTACAATCGGCTCTACCGAAACTGCAGCAGCCGCAAACGGCATTGCTTTTTCAAAAGGAAAGGTTGCCAAAGCTCACATAAAGCTTGATACAGGCATGGGAAGATACGGCTTTGCAGCAACCGATATCGATGCAGTTATTTCTGCCTTTACCAATTTTTCAAACCTTGCTCCGTGCGGGCTTTACACACATCTCATCTCCGCATTCAAGAGCAGAAAAATTACAAAAGCACAAGTTGCAAAAATTTACGAAGTCCGTGACGAGCTTCTTTCAAGAAACATCGATTGCGGTACTGTCCACTTTGCAAATTCTGCTTATCTCTTCCGTTTCCGCGGCCCATACGGCGATGCTGTAAGAATCGGCTCCGCCTTTACAGGAAGAGTTGCAGGCAAGGTGTCAAAAAGCGGGCTTCTCCGCGCAGGACATCTTGAGGGACACATCTCGGAAATCCGCTGGCTCTCACCGGGTGCAACAGTCGGCTATGGCGGCACTTACACCGCAAAAGGTGCCATCCGCACGGCAGTTATCCCCATTGGCTATTCAGACGGATTCCACACAGAAAAGGCGCGCGATTCGTTCCGCTTCCGCGATGTTCTCTTCCACATTCTTTCAGACATCAAGAGTCTGATCTTTAAAAGGAATGTATACGTCAGAATAAACGGTCGCCACGCACGAGTGCTTGGTCACATCGGTATGACACACACCGTTTGCGACGTTACAGATATACCGTGCAACGTCGGGGACACGGCTAATTTCGACGTGAATCCCATTTACGTCTCTCCCGATATCTTCAGAGAATTTATTTAAGACATTAAATTAAAAACGGAGGTACAGCACTATGAAGATGATTCTCGCTATAATTAACTCGGACGATGCAAACACCGTCGTTTCAAACCTCACAAAGTCAGGTTTCTCGGTTACAAAGCTTGCAACAACCGGCGGTTTTCTCAAGACAGGTAATACAACAATTCTCGTCGGTGTAGAAAACGACAAGCTTGATCCCGCGCTTGCAATTATCAATCAGTACTCTCACAGCAGAACCCAGATTGTTCCCGCTGCATCCGAGCTCAGCATCGGTATGCTCTCATCAGTTCCCGTTGAAATCCCGGTTGGCGGTGCTACAATCTTCGTTATAGACGTTGAGCGTTTCGAAAAGATCTAACTATGAATTTTGAAGGCTTTTACGGAAATGAACGCACAAAAGAATATTTAAATTCCGCATTCGAGAAGGATTTTATTCCTCACGCTCTTCTTTTTACGGGAGAGCGCGGAAGCGGAAAAAAGACACTCGCATCCATTGTTGCGCGTGCGCTTGTCTGTTCTTCTGATGAGAAGCCGTGCGGAATGTGTGCATCCTGCAAGAAGGCGGAAAACGGCACGCATCCCGATATTTCTTTTTTAGATGCCGACTCTTCTTCCGGAAAGGTCGAGGCCATCCGTGAGCTTAAGCTTAATGCACTTCTTCGCCCGAATGATTCGGACAGGAAAGTGTATATCATTGATAACGCAGGGCAAATGACCCACGAAGCACAGGATGCGCTTCTGAAAATCCTTGAAGAACCACCCCATTTTACGTTTTTCATTCTGCTTTGTCAGAATCAGAGTGAGCTTTTATCCACAATAGTTTCAAGAACTACTCGCATTTCGCTCACTTCCCTTTCTGACGAGGACATTTTCAAAGTCATCAAAAAAAATCTTCCCGATATCACGGACGAGGAAGCTTACAGTCTCGTCCGTACGTCGGGTGGAGCATGCTTTTTTTTAACAGAGTGCACAAGCGATGAGATTCTTGACTTTACGACGCTCGTTGCAAAGTCGCTCATTTCAAAGGATGAATTTGAAATTTTCAAAGCTTTTTCTTTACTTGAAAAAAGCAAAAGAGACATTCTCTCTTCTGTGTTCGATGAATTATCTGTTTTATTTCGCGATGCTATTATTATCCTTACATCTGCCGACAGCAGACCTCTCTCTCAACTTCCGGAAACTCTCTCACAGGAGCTTGCAAGCACCTTCTCTGTTGCATCTTTCATTTCCCTTTCCGGATATATCGCAGATGCAAAGGTCGAATGCACAAGAAACATCGGCACATCTCACATCACGGGAAGTCTCACTTGTAAATTTGCACACACCGCCGCAAATGCGGTTTTGAAAGGATAGATTTAATTTTGAAAGAAATCATAGGTATCAGTTTCCGCGAGGGCGGAAAAGTATATTCTTTTGACCCTGCAAGCTTCACTCCGTCTGTAGGTGATAAGGTTATCGTCGACACAACACGGGGAATTGAACTTGGCACGGTTGTTGAAGGGCGACGCAGCGTTTCTGACGAGAGCTTGGTTGCTCCGCTTCGTCCGGTTGTCCGTATGGCAACTCCCGAAGATATAAAAACTGCAAATGAACTACGCGAAAAAGAGCACGGTGCCGTTTCGATATGCCAGGAAAAGGCTGATGCACACAAGCTCGAAATGAAGATTATTAACGCCGAATGTGCATTTGACGGTTCAAAAATCATCTTCAACTTCACAGCAGACGGAAGAGTCGATTTCAGAGGTCTTGTCAAGGACCTTGCTTCCATATTCAGAACACGAATTGAGCTCCGCCAAATAGGTGTTCGCGATGAAGCTAAAATGCTCGGCGGTCTCGGTATCTGCGGCAGACCTTTCTGCTGTGCAAGCTTTCTTGACAGCTTCCACACCGTTTCGATCAAGATGGCAAAAGAGCAGAATCTTTCTCTTAATCAGGCAAAGATTTCCGGCACTTGCGGAAGACTTATGTGTTGTCTGAAATACGAGCAGGAGGCATACGAAGACCTGATTAAAACAACGCCGAAAGTCGGAACGGAGGTTTTGACTCCAAACGGTGCAGGAACAGTTGTTGACGTAAGCTATGTTTCGGGAAAGCTTCGCGTTAAGTTTGAAGAAAATTCAGAGTTTTCGATTAAAACTTTTGACAAGGCTGATGTTACGCCGAAATGCCCCGACGGATGCTCCTGTCCGAACAAAAATCAGCCCAAAAACAAATCAGCCTCCCCGAAAACTGAGGAGACTGAAGAGAAAAATCAATAGTATCTTCTTCTGCGCTTTTTTCTGCGGCGGTTATATCTTATCGTATAGAGAACACATCCGACAATGATTGCTATTATTGCCGCAAGAACCACAAGCGCCATCGGACTTTTCATAAACTTTTTGATGAGATTCCATATATATGCTATTATTGAACGATCCACATCATCAGCAGCCACAAGGCTCAATGTTTTATACTCCCTGCCGTCATAGACTACTGTAACCTTTCCTATCTCATCGCCTTTTTTTACAGGTGCTTCGAGTTCTTCTGTCTTCTCTGTTATGAGCTCGAGCTTTGCCGGGTTATAGTCATTCGGCATCAGGACCTCATAGTCATCTTCAACGTGAGCAACCACGTAGTCTCTGTCCTTCGCAGACTCTACCCTGACCTCACATACGGCCGAGGCAGATGAAATAAGCATTGTTCTTTTGAAGTTTTCAAATCCCCACACAAGCAGACGCTTGCTTTCGACAAAATGTCCCTTTTTTCCGGTTTTTTCGTCTTTCTCGGCACCGAGCACTACTGATATAAGCTCCATATCCTTGTACTCGGCACTTGCCGCAAGGCAGAGACCTGCCGGAGTTGTGCTTCCGGTTTTCATTCCGTTTGCGCGGGAGTATATGTATCCGAGCTCTTTATATCTTGAGATAAGTGAGTTTGTTGTAAAGAAGAATCTCTCGTCAGATATGTTTGTTGCGGGGATTGTAGCCTTGTCCATTCCGTATATTTCACGGAGTCGCGGATGCTTTCTGACCTCCATGGCAAGCTTTGAAACATCGCGAGCAGTTGTATAGTGGTTTTCATCGTGGAGACCGTTTGTGTTTGCGAAATGTGTCCCTGTAAGCCCGAGCTCCTCTGCTCTGCTGTTCATCAGCGCGACAAACGCATCAACGCTGCCCGACACACGCTCGGCAAGGATATTTGCCGCCTCATTTGCACTTGCAACAAGAAGACAAATTACAAGATTGTCAACCGACATCTTCTCCCCTGCCTTTATACCGACGCTGCTTCCTGCGGCGGACAATCCGTCAAACGCGGTTTCGCTCGCGGTAACGACCTCACTCCAATCACTTATTCTCTCCGCCACCAGAAGTGCGGTCATAAGCTTTGTTATGCTCGCCGGATACTGTTTCGTATCCGCGTTTTCAGAATACAACTCATGTCCATCGGTAGCGTCTATAAGGATTGACGCTTTTGAGTTTATATCTATCGCCTCAATTGCGCTTGCCATAGTGGTAAACGCAAAAACGAAGGCGATAAAGATTGAAATAAACCTTAACTTTTTCATCTTTACTCCTCGCTTTTTATTTTATAAGCTTATTATAGCAGATTTTTAAAATTTAAACAATATGACCGGTGATTCTTTATGAAAATTTTACGACACGAGGGAGTGCTTATCGCCATTTCGCTCGTATTCATTTTACTCGCACTCCTCTTCTCCGTGCAGGATACCACTTCATACAATATCGTAGAAACTCCGGAGACAAACGCGGAGGAATATCTCATAAACATAAACACGGCAGACGTATACGAACTTGATATGCTTGACGGCATCGGTCCGTCAACCGCCGAAAAGATAGTGAAATACAGGACTGAAAACGGTCCTTTTAACAGTATTTCTGAACTTTGCAACGTGTCGGGCATCGGTCCCGCGACGCTTGAAAAGTTTGAAGATTTTATAGAAGTTTAAAGCCATATATTACAGAAAGAAAGGGTTATTTATGAGAATACTTGTTGTTGATGATGAAAAGATTATCGTAAAAGGAATTAAGTTTAATCTTGAAAACGAAGGCTTCGAGGTTGAAACAGCATACAACGGTGAAGATGCGCTTGAAATCATCAAGAACGTCCAGCTTGACCTCGTTATTCTCGATCTCATGATGCCGAAGCTCGACGGTCTTGAAACATGTCGTCGCATCCGTGAATTTTCGACAGTTCCGGTAATTATGCTCACCGCAAAAAGTGAGGATACCGATAAGCTTCTCGGCTTTGAATACGGTGCTGACGACTATATCACAAAACCCTTTAATATCCTTGAACTCAAGTCACGCGTGCGGGCTATCCTTCGCCGTTCAAACGCGTCTTCTTCAAAGTTCAAGGACACCCGACTTATATGCGATTCTCTCATTGTAGATACCGAACAGAGAAGCGTTTATATCGATGGTAATGAAATTCAGCTTACGGCAAAAGAATTTGACCTCATTGAGCTTATGATGAGAAACCCCGGCAGAGTTTACAGCCGCGATAATCTTCTCAACATTGTCTGGGGATATGAGTATCCCGGCGATATGCGAACTGTTGACGTTCATGTAAGACGTTTGCGCGAGAAACTCGAAACAAACCCGGCAAAGCCCGAATATATTCTCACAAAATGGGGAGTTGGATACTATTTTAAAGCATAACGGTAAAACAAGAAGGCTTTTTGAAAGCTTTTCCTTCAGAATTCTTGCTGTGTCTGTTTTGTGTGCGGTAGTTCTTATTGGCTCCTGTTCTTTCATTTTTGGTTCAGGACTCAAGTCCTCTGCATACTCACAAAAGAAATCAGAACTTATGTCAGCGGCGTCCGACCTTTCGGCGTCGCTTTCGGCTTATACCTCGATTCCCAAAGACTTTTTCATGGAGTCAACATATGTTAAACGAAGAGTCATCCTCACAGACCTCAATATGGAAATTACATATGACTCTTCTGACATCAACAACCTCCTTGGCAAAACGCTCTTTACCCCGGCTTCAGCATCCGCTGTCCTTGGTGAGCAATTTTTCGAATCGAAATTCTCAAACGACTCGCTTGAGAGTTGTATAGCAATTCCGCTGATGAACAACAGTCAGCTTTCCGGTGCTCTTTTGATTCTCGAGAGTGATTTGTCTTTCCGCGGTTTTCTTGACACCGTCATTTTCTCATCGCTCTCTTTTTCCGTTATCATTGTCCTCGTCTTCGGGGCGCTGTTTCTCTTTATCGCAACGCTCTTACGACACAGAATTGCAAAACTTCTCACATCAATCCGAACATCAAGAACAGATACAACAAACACTCAAATTCCTATCACCCGAAACGATGAAATAACTCCCATTGTCAAAGAGTTCAACAATATTTACGAAGAACTCAACTACACTCAACAAATGCGCCAGGCCTTTGTTTCCGATGCTTCTCATGAGCTGCGCACTCCCCTTACTGCAATAAAACTGCTTTGCGAGTCAATAATCGGAATAGAAAGCGTTGATATTGAAACAACGCGCGAATTTATGGACGATATCATTTTTGAGGTTGACAGAATGTCGCTCACAGCCGAAAAGCTGCTCGTTCTTTCAAGGCTTGACAACGCATCTGCAAAGCAACTCTCACCGATCTCCGTTTCTGAAACTGTTGAAAATATAATTACTTCGCTCACCCCGATAGCTGATGCAAAAAACGTAAGAATCCATACATATCTTGAGGACGACTGCGTAATTCTCGGAGACCGCGAAGGAGCAAATCAGATAATCGGCAACCTCATTGATAATGCAATAAAGTATAATAACGTCGGTGGAACGCTCCGCGTCTATCTCTATAACAAAGGTGACAACTGCATTTTCATCACCGACGATACGGGCATCGGCATAGCTCCCGAATTCAGAGAACATGTCTTTGAACGTTTCTACCGCGTTGACAAATCACGCGAACACGATGGCCGCGGCGGCAGCGGTCTTGGTCTTGCTATCGTGAAGCGCAACATCGAAAGCTTCGGCGGCCACGTTAAAATTTCAGATTCCGTTCACGGCGGTACAAGGTTTACCGTCACGTTGCCGCGTTTTATCGCAGAGGAGGGTGAATTCTAAATGAAAAAACTTGTTTTTTTGCTTCTTTCAATACTCCTTCTCGCATCCTGCACACATCCAATAAACGAAAAAAGCTTTTCAGTTACCGGCTATTTCATTTCAGATGATGCGCCTTATTCACTTGCCCCATATACAATTCCGGTCAAAAACGAGGGACTTGACGCTATACCGGAGCTTTTTTCAAAGCTTTATAATCCTCCGACAAAAAAACTTTCTTCAGCTATTCCTTCAGGAGTATCACTGCTCGATTATTCGCTTCTTGAAGAGACCTGTACCCTCAAACTTTCACCGTCCTACAACACCCTTTCTGCAACCAAGAAGGTTTCTTTTGAAGCCGCGATAACGAATTCTTTTTGTCAGCTTCCGGGAATAAGCTGCGTTCTAATCTCCTGCGAGGACAATATCACGATGCTCTCACCCGATGAATTTCTCACAACGCTTCCGCGAACACGTTATGATTCTTACACGGTAAACCTCTACTTCGCGACCGAAAACCACACGCGCACAGTAAAAGAAACAAAGAGCATCTCAATTTCTGACAACACAAATCTTGTGAACGAAGTTCTTCTGCTCCTTTGCGGAGATCCGTCTTCTGCTAACACAATCAGCCCCTTCCCCGTCGGAACGAAGATAAACTCGGCGACTACTGTAGATGGCATATGCATCATCGATGTTTCAGAAGAATTCGTTCTGAATGCACCTCATGAGGCAGATCAGGAAAAGACAGTTCTCTTCTCAATAGTAAACACCCTTACGGAGCTTCCGAAGATTGACCGCGTCAGGTTTCTGATCGACGGTGAGAAAGGATACGGATACACTCATTATAATATTGCAGAGCCGCTTACAAATCTTGAGGGGCTTCTGGATGCATAATGATTTTAGTTTTGAAAGTGAGCTTTTATGCAAATATACATTCTTGACATCTCAAAATGCGACAAACAAAAACTCTTGTCCGTTTATGATACCGATTTAGAGTATCGCCGTGAAAAGTTTGACCGTGCAAAAAACCACGCTGACAAGCTCCGCATTATCGGAGGTTCATTTCTTCTGTCATACGCCGCAAAGGAATACGATATTCCGTACAAAACTCTTTCAGTTTCGCCTGACGGAAGAATCTTTTTTGAGGGCTCTTCTTTTTTCATTTCGCTTTCACACAAAGAACATATATGTGCCTTGGCAGTCTCCGATTCCCCTGTCGGAATAGATGTTGAAATTAAAAGAGATCAAAAACTTCCGCTTACCCTGCGCTTTTTTTCAGAAAAAGAGAACCGCCTTCTTGTTGACTCTGCCGATTGGACTTTAACATTCACAGAAATATGGACAAGAAAAGAAGCACTCTTTAAAGCTGCCCAACCGAAGGATTACACAATAACCTCGCTTTGCACAGCTGAAAACGTTACTTCTTTTAACGGTTCGACATATGAGTTTTCAACTTTTTCTGAAGGTCGCTTTGTTTTTTCGGTATGCAAACAAGGCGAAATTGAAAACGTAGAAAAAACACATCTCTGTATATAAAAAAATGAAGCAGTTGTCGCTAATGTGACAACTGCTTCATTTTTTCAGTTAAATAAGTGAGATAAGAACATCTATCATCTTGCTCGTTTCTGCACGGGTTGCATAAGCGCGGGGATCAAAGAAATTTGCTCCGTCAACATTTCCCTTTCCCGAAATAATTCCTGCTCTCTGCATGGTTTCAACACTAGAAACTGCATACTGCGAAATTTTGTCGTGATCAAAAAACTCTGTTCTTTCAACTCTGTCCGGAAGAGCTTTCTTTGCAACCTTTGTTGTGTAGTTTGAAATCATAACTGCCATATCCTGACGAGTGATATAGCTCTCCGGGTTAAACTTTCTGTTTCCCGTACCGCTTGCAACTCCGGTTGAATATGCCCACGCAACAGCCGGTGCATACCATGCATCATCCTTTACATCATCAAACATTTCGGAAGCCGAAATATTTTTATAGATATTTTCTCCCGCCATATTGAGAAGGATTTTTACAAACTGCGCGCGCGTGATATTTGCTTGCGGAGCAAAATATGCTTCATCGCTGCTCGTTTTTCCCATGCCGGAAATGATGTTCTTTTCAGAAAGATTCATTACATGAGAATAGAACCAATCGCTCTCTTTCACGTCTGCAAAAACATTGGCATTCTGCTTCTCTGCGACCTTTGCCCATTTAGCATAGAGGATTGTCGGCGAATATATCGGTGTTGAGAAATCGCACGGAAGTGTGCAGAGGGCATCCCAATACCAACCGTCGAATATGTATCCTTCTTTTGCCGGGTTTGTCGCAGGCTCCGGAATCGGTTCACCCACCGGAACATCATATCCTTCAAAGGCTGTGCCGCCCATGGTATCAAACGTTACGTTTACAACATCCTTTGCCGCATCCTGAACAAGTGCAAAAAGAGCCTTTACTGTAACGTTTTTTTCCGGCATTACAAATCTTGTATAGTCAGATGCGGGGTTTTCAAACGTAACATCATCCGATACCCAGCAGAAAAATGCATACCCTTCATTCGGGACTGCGCGGATATAGACAATCTCGCCCGCCTGATACATTGCCCTTTCGTGAAGCACATATCCGCCGCTTTCTACATAATACTCAAAAAAATAGGATCCTGCGGCAGAGGCTGAAAGCGGAAGCATCATACATACCGCAAATGCAATAATCAAAACAAGTGATACGACCTTTTTAAACTTTCCTGTCATTTTCAAAAACTCCCTTCTTTTACTGTTTATATTATATATCTATTTTTGTTCCCAGTCAATAAACTATTTTACAAATAAAAATGCGCAGGCAATTGACTTTTTGTCGATTTTAAGCTATGATATACATATGTAGTATTGTGCAATTTTTACATATACAATTTACAGTAAATTGCACCTAAATTCGGCTCGTCGCACGCCGTAAGTTCGACGTCGCAGACCTACGTTTGCGAGATGGAGTTATTATGAGAAAGGCAAGCATCTCTTTGAAGAAAGCCGTTTGTTTGATTCTTGTTGCGGCATTTCTTGCATCAACACTTTCGCTTTGCGCATTTGCCCTCGGCGATAAGTATTACGGTCCTAAAATTCTCGGACTCTCTATGGATGATACACGCTCACGCTTCACCATTACTTTTGACAAGGAACTTTCTTCTGCAACATCTGACCTTGTCGGTAATATACAGTTCAGCCAGTCAGGACTCGCTCTTGATTCCCTGCCCGCAGGCGCAAAGGCATCCATATCCGGATTTACCCTCCTCATCACTCTTCCCTATTCGCTTGATACTGCTGACAATTTCTTCAAAGTCAAGGCCGGAACACTTGTCAATCAGACAATTGATCTTGAAACCTCTCTCTTTGATGCAAGAGGCCCCTCTCTTGCTGCGCTTAATCCCGTTGTTGCTAACACCGCCGCAACAGGTGTTACACTCAAGTTCAAATCGGCTGTAAAGGGTTATCCGAATGATGACAGCCTCGAAAACGGAGGCATCCTTCTCGCGCGTAACGGTACCGTTTTCTCTGAGGTTATTCCCGAGAAAAGCATCAGATTCAACAATACCCGCACAGAGCTTACAATTTATTTCTCCGAACCGCTGACCGATAATAATGCAAAAATCAAGATTGTTGCAGGCAAGCTTAAAAACTTAAATAACGGCAACGTCAACATCAATGATATCATAACTCCGGCGATAAAGATTTCAAATTCATCATCTTCCTCTTCTTCGTCGAACTCTTCTGTAAGTGCCGTTATTCCGGATATCGAATCAACACAGATAAGCACAGACCGCCGCACGGTCACTATCTATTTTACTTCGAGCATCAAAAACGCTTATGCTTCAGGCGGCTCTGAAGCACTTGCAAACTCAATGATCAAATCATACATCTGGGTAAGCCGAGCAAGCAACAAGAACTTCGAGCGCATCTCAGCTTCTGATTCTGTTACCGTTGCTTCAAATTATGTAAAAATTACGTTCAACACTCCGCTTACCGAGAACAAGAACTATATAAAAATCGAAAAGAATACCCTCACGGATTCAAACGATAACTACATAAACAAGGAATATATAACAGATAACGTTACTGCAGACGTACCCACTTATCAGGCAGTTCCCGAATTTGCGAGCGTTTCTCTTCCGAATGTTTATACCGCAGTTTTATATTTCAACATTCCCGTTATAAGAAACTCCACTCTTACAAACTCCCAGATGCTTTCACTTATATCTGTTTCACGCAACGGAGGTTCTTTCAAGTCGCTTACGACAAAGGATACAGTAACCTTCTCAGAAAACTCAATGACTATCAAATTTGATTCTCCGCTTACGGAAAGCAATAACAAAATTCAGATTCAGGTAAATGCGATCACCTCAAAAATCGGAACTCCGCTTGAGGCTGTTGTAACAACCCCTTCGTTTGAGTATAAGGAAGCTTCAGATGTTTATGTCGATTCTGCTCCTAAATACAAAAGTGCGACTTACGACAAAAACACAAAGAAGATTACCATCTACTTTGAAAAGAATATAAAGCTTGTTACAGGTAAGAAGCTCTCCGAAAACATTCTGATTTCAAGAAACAACACAGTATTCAAATCGCTTTCAGAAAATGATGCCGCTACGATTTCTCCGCAGAATGCGATCTCTATTTCTCTTTCAGAACCGCTTACCGGAACAAAAAATGCCATCAAGCTCCCCGGCGGCGTAATCGCTGACTACGAAAGCGGATATGTTCTCAACGAAACCGTTACATCCGACTACTTATCCGGCGATCAAGCAGCAACTGATGCAGACAATACGCAGACTCCAGATTCTTCCGACAGTACATCTGCTCCTGTTATTTCAGGAGATGCTACATGTATAAGCGCTTCTGTTTCCGAAGATTTCTATACTGTTACACTCTCTTTTGACGAGGCAATCTATAACAACTTATCTTCTCTCCAGGAACTCAAACCCTATATCCAGGTTTTCAGAGACGGAAAATTCGTTTCACTTACAAGTGACGACTACGTACGCATCGACAGTTCAAACAACAAACTTACGCTGGTTCTCACAACGCCCGTCTACGATTACTTCGCACAAATCAAAATTCTCCCCAATGCTCTTCGCAAGGCTTCCGGAAATGCCCTTACAAAGACATTCATTACGGCTCCTCTTGGAGAAGCAGACGGCATTGCAAGGCTCTATATAAATGATTCTGCTCTTATCGGCGGTGTGGACACCGAGACTTCCGGCAACTCTCTTATTGCTACACTCAACAACGAAAGCACAGTAACCTCTGCACCTGCCGGTTCAACGTCTCTCATCAAGATTCCCACTTCAAAGAGCAAGGTAATCCTTAACATTTCAAGTAATGTTGCATCCTCGATCAAGAGCAAGGGCAGTAAAATCGCACTCTCTTACGGAAATACAACATACTATATCCCGTCGGGCAACATACCCACACTTTCTGACGGAGATGTTCTCTCGCTTTCAATTGACAACGCATCGGTAACTTCACTTTCATCCGCTGCCGCGAAGGATTCCTTCAATGTCGTAAATTCCTCTGCAAAGCTTTCGGCCAATGTGATTGACGCAGACGGAAGCTCAAAGGCAGTTTCACACACCGCTTTTGCTGACAAGCGTTTTCTTGTAAGCTCTTCAGACGAAAGCTCAACTTACACCGCAGTACGAGTTGAAAACTCAGGAACGATTGTTCCTGTTCCCTCTGAAAAGGCTGACAAGAACGGATTTATCTATCTCACGGCAAAAACACTTTCAGACGGAAATTACGCTGTTATTTCCGCAAATCACACCTTTACAAACACACCGAACTGGGTTCAGGTTCCCGCAAACACTCTTGGTTCACATCTTATACTTACAAATGCGGCAGGTTCTGACCTCAAGGCAAGCCAGCCGATCTCTCGTTCGGAGACAGTAAGCATTATGAGCAGAACACTCGGCATCCTTTATGATTCGAAGGGTGCAAGTCCGTTCTTTGATGTTGTATCAACCGACAACTTCTTTAATTCTGTTCTTTCAGCTGTTTCACACAAGCTCATTTCGGGATATCCCGACGGAACATTCAAGCCTAAAGGAACCTTGACACGCGCTGAGGCGATGACAATTGTTGCCCGCGCAATGAGATTCATGCAGGGCAAGAGCGTATCGGCATCTTCTGATATGTCGCTTGACGAAGCAAATGCTATTCTTGCAAAATTCAACGACTATAAGAACGTTGACAACTGGGCAAAAATTGATATTGCAGAATGCGTGGAGGCAGGCGTCGTAAACGGCGACAACAAAGGCAACCTCAACCCGAAGGCAAATGTTACACGTGCAGAGCTCATTCAGCTTATGTATAACATCTTAAACAAATCAAATATGTTATAATCAAGCGAAAACCGCTGTACGAAAGTACAGCGGTTTAAATTTATCCAATATAATCTTCAACTACGTCCATAAAATGAATTTCAGAAAGTTTAAGGTCGTTGCAAAGATTACAGAGCTTATGTATATTTTTCTTATTTGTATCTATATCGGAAATACGGGAAATTACTTTATCTCCCTCTCTTAATTCAATTCCATAGCTTACATATTCACCAATTTCTGAAGATTTGAACTTTTCTTCAATTACATAATATCTCATATCTGTCCCCTGTGTCTTTTAACTTATTAAGTTAGTTTAAATATAACATACCATTTTAAACTTGTCAAGTTATTTTTTAACTTGCAATAAAATATTTTTTGTGTTAGAATAAAACAGAAGTGGGTGATAATATGCAAATAGGCGAAAGAATTTTATACTATCGAAAGAAGTGTAACCTTACCCAAGAGGACGTTGCAGTTGCACTTGACACGACACCTCAGAATATATACAAATACGAAAAAGGAATCATAAAGAATATTCCTCTGTCTTCCATAATAGCTATGGCAAATGTTTTCGGTATCTCCCCTGCCGAGCTTGCAGGAATTGACGTGCCAACTGATGCAGGAGAAGACCTTGTGCTTCTTTCAAAAAAACTTCGCGAAACGCGCATATCCTTATCTATGACTGTTTCAGAGCTTGCGGCGAAGCTCCGCATTCTGCCCCTGTTTATTGAAGATTTTGAGGTCTGCGATTTTGAAGGATTCGATGAGCGGAAAACAAAGAAGATTTGTGAATTTTTGGAAGCCAACGACAAAAACGCTGTAAAAGACAAAGGTTTGCCGGAGTTCTATTATCCGAAGTTTTCATCCTCTGATTTTGAGTCTCTCACAAGAAGCAGAATTGCACAGACTTTTATTTCAGACTACAATACAGATAAAAAATAGCAAAAAACACTCGGTCGATTGACCGAGTGTTTTTTTGTTATTTTAGGATAAAATCTGTCTTCTTCTTGATAGATTGAGTGTGCCGTCCTGCATTGATGAGAGGTCATCGAGTGTTTTACCCGTTCCGTATACAACACATGAAACAGCTTCATCAGCGACACGTGTGTCAATTCCGGTTCTTGACTGAATAAGCTCTGCAAATCCCCAGACGAGAGCACCGCCACCTGTGAGCACGATGCCGTTTGTTGAGATATCACCGACAAGCTCAGGCGGTGTGCGCTCGAGCACGTTGTGGATAGATTCAACAATTCGTGTTGCCGGCTCCTCAAGTGCTTCAAGCATTTCGCTTGAAGTAACCGTGAATATTCTCGGAAGACCTGTCATAAGGCAACGGCCCTTGATTTCCATTGAAATTTCTTCGGGACGCGGGAATACACAACCGATATTTATCTTGAGATCTTCTGCAGTACGCTCACCGATAAGAACATTATGCTTGCGGCGTATGTACTTAACGATGTATTCGTCAAAGTGGTCGCCCGCTATCTTTATTGAAGATGACTCAACGATATTTGAAAGCGAAATAACTGCGATGTCTGTTGTTCCGCCACCGATATCAATAACCATATTGCCGTCCGGCTCGTCGATCTTGATGCCTGCGCCGATAGCTGCCGCAATCGGCTCTTCGATAAGATAAACTGCTCTTGCGCCTGCCTGACGACCTGCGTCGATAACTGCACGCTCTTCGACTTCCGTGATACCGCTCGGAACGCAGATAACTACGCGCGGCTTTATGAGACTGAATCCGCCCATAACACGACGGATAAAGTTCTTTATCATATGCTCTGTCATTTCATAGTCTGAAATAACACCGCCGCGAAGCGGACGGATCGCAATGATGTTGCCCGGAGTACGTCCGAGCATTTTTTGTGCTTCAAGGCCAACCTTCAAGACCTTGTCTGTTGTTTTGTCAACCGCTACAACAGACGGCTCGCGAAGAACTATGCCTTTGCCTTTTACATAGACAAGGATAGAAGCTGTACCCAAGTCGATTCCTATATCTCTGCCAAATACCATTTCTGTTACCACCCTCAAATTATATTCATAAGTATATTATAACCTATTTTTAAAATTTTTCAATTCTTTTTTCTCTGTCTTGTCTTTGCAACCGTCAGAAGATAAACTTTTTCAGCCCCCGCCGTCTTGAGCACTCGCGCACACTCGCTCGCGGTGCTGCCGGTTGTGAGAATATCATCTATAAGAAGAATACTCTTTCCCGAAACGTCAACGTCTGCCATATCATATGCACCGAGAACGTTTGCAACGCGCTTTGACGCATCCGACTGCCGCGATTGCGGTGCCGCATTTCTGCTCTTTATGAGCGTTCTCACGGGACGTTTTTCTATAAGGTGTCCGACTTCCTCCGCAAGAAGCTTTGCCTGGTCATAACCTCTGCTTTTAAGTCTCTTTTTACTGAGCGGAATCCATGATAATATATCAAATTTCCCGTCAAGGTTCTCTTTTATGCAAGTTTCAAGATACATCGCAAAATCAACCGAATACTTTGAAAGTCCGCCGAATTTATATCTTATCAATGCATTTCGCACATCCGCTTCATAGTGAAAGCAGGAATATGCCTCGTCAACAAACATAATCGGCTCTTTATCTTCCTGATTATGTCTGTAAGGCAAATTTGCTTTGCACCTGTCACAGACACCGTCTTTTTCCATAACACGCCTGCAAAATACGCATTTTGGCGGAAAAAGATGTGTTCTCAACACTTCCCACAAATGCACACTCGCCACCTCACTCTCTTAATTGCAAAGTTCTGTAATTCGCGCTCTCAGGGCACTATATCGCTTTCTCTGCTTATTGTTCTCTACCATATATTTTATTACTTCACCATCACCGACTATGATGAGAAGCTCGCGCGCACGCGTCATAGCTGTATAGAGGACGCTTCGATGCAAGAGCTGCGGAGCACTTCTCCCTGCTATAAGCACAACTGCTCGAAACTCGCTGCCCTGTGATTTATGGACAGTCATTGCATACGCGTGCTCAAGTTCATGTGCCCCTGAAAACGGATAGTGAACAAGGCGAGAATCGAAATTTACGGTGATTGTTTCGTCAACTTCATCTATACTGATAACTTCACCTATATCACCGTTAAAAACACCATATCCCGTCTCGTCACCGTAAATCGAATACCATGTCGCGGTATAGTTATTTTTAATCTGCATAACTCTGTCACCGATTCGGAAGAGCCTCTCCCCGATTCGTTTTTCGTCTTTTCCGACTTCGGCAGGATTCAGCTCCCTCTGCAGGTTAAAATTCAGCGAATTTGTGCCGATTTCACCCTTGCGGCTTACAGAAAGCACCTGAATCTGTGACGACGGAATATTCATATTCTTCGGAAGCCTTGTTTTGCAAAGCTCAAGAACGGTTTTAACTATATCCTCATCATTTGTTCTGCGAAGGAAAAACAAGTCGTTGTCCTTTTTTGTAAGGTCCGGAAGCTTGCCGCCGTTTACGTCGTGTGCACCTACTATTATATCGCTCTGTGCCGCCTGCCTGAATATGTGGGTAAGCCGCACAGTCGGAAAGCACCCGGAATTGAGAACATCGTTGAACACATTTCCCGCCCCTACCGACGGAAGCTGATCTGCATCACCGACGAGGATAAGCTTACACTTTTGCGGCAGGGCGCGAAGCGTTGCCGCAAAGAGTGATATATCAACCATCGACATCTCGTCAATTATCAGAACATCAGCCTCAAGCTTATTTTCCTCATCACGTGCAAAAAACATTCTCTCTCCTGAATCGTCATAGCCGATTTCGAGCATACGGTGAATTGTTTTTGCCTCAACCTTACAGAATTCGCTCATCCGCTTTGCGGCGCGCCCTGTCGGAGCCGCAAGCATAACGCGAAGCTTCAGTCTTTCAAACGACGAAAGCATCCCTTGTATTACGGTTGTTTTTCCCGTTCCGGGACCTCCCGTCAGAAGCATTATCGAGCTGTTTATCGCCATATCTATTGCGTTTTTTTGCATATCGTTAAACACGATATCACGCTCTGCCTCAGCCTTTTTTATGAGTTCATCGACCGATGCGTTTGATCTCTCGTTTCGCATCGACATTGTAGCGAGTCTTCGTGCAACATACGCCTCATCTTCGTAGAGCGTTGTAAGGTAACACGCCGAAACACCACAGATTTCCTCTTTGGTTATTTCGCCCTCCAAAATCAACCGTTCTATCGCCTTATACACGTCTTCTTCGTCTATATTAATAAGGTTTGAGGTTATTGCGGAAAGTTTATTTTGGGGAATAAACGTGTGCCCTGACTCGGAGTTAAAGCGAAGCTCATACAATACTGCGGCGGTTACGCGCTCGCGCGACGAGCCGTCAAATCCCATATCAATGGCGAGCTTGTCTGCCTTATAAAACGGAACACCTATCTCGGCATCTGACAGAATGTACGGGTTTTCTCTGACCGCAGAAATTGCGTTTTTGCCGTAGCAGCGAAACAGTGAAACCGCAATTTCAGGCTCAAGACCGTTTTCGCTCAAAAACTCCATAAGTATCATAAGAGAATTGCGAAGCTGAAACTGCTTGCCTATCTCCTCTGCTTTTTTCGCTGTTATTCCCGCTACCTCACAAAGTCGTTTTGGGTATTTGTCTATAATATAAAGAGTGTCATCGCCAAATACATCAACTATCTTCTCCGCTGTTTTTCTTCCAACTCCGCGGATTGTCTGCGATGAAAGGTATTCTAAAATAAGCGGTGCAGAGCTCGGCAGAGTTCTGTGAAATGCAGTTATACAAAACTGGTTGCCGTAGGTCTGGTGGTTTGTCCACGTACCTTCAGCCTCTATGTATTCTCCGATGCCCGGAAAAGGAACGCAGCCTACTGCTATTATTTCGCTGCCGTCTTCGTCGATAAGCTTTAAGACTGCGTATCCGTTTTCGTCATTTTTGAATATGACAGATTCTACGACTCCGCAAATCATGGATTCTTCTGACATTTTTCTTCCTTTCGGTTTAAACCATCTAACTTTTCAAGCGTCTTTTTAAAAGAAAATATCTCCCCGTTATCCGATAAAAAAATGCAATATACCGAAAAAACAAGCGCATATATTATCAAAAATGCGGAAACGAGGGCAATGAGCGTATCCGATATTATGGCAAGCAGCATATATACTACACCTCCGCCATATTCTATGCAAAACCACCCTTATGCGTGAAGCGCAAAAAAATCTATTGCACCTACAAAACCGTATGTAACACATGACACAATAATTGCGGCAACTATTACACCGAGGATTATCGCAGGAAGCGCGTTCTTAAGGCGCATTCCCAGAAGCCCTGCGAGCATCGCACCCGTCCACGCACCCGTGCCGGGAAGCGGTATCGCAACTAAAATCGCAAGACCGATTGTTTCATATCTTGCGATTACATCGCGTTTTCCCAAGACATGCTTTTCGCTCCACTCGGCAAACGGTTTAAAAAACTTCATCGTTTTTAACCAATTGAAAATCTTTCTGACAAATAAAACTATAAACGGTGTCGGAAGCAAGTTTCCAATTATCGAAAGAATGAGGCACGGAAAGAACGAAAGCCCCATAGCTGCCCCATACGGAATTGAGCCTCGAAGCTCAACAACAGGAACCATTGATATTGCAAATGTTATTATTTCAGGTGAAACTGTCATATGTATACACTCCCACATTTTACACTCTTACAATTATATTATACCATTTTTTATATACTTTAACAAGTGCACTTTTTAAATTTACAAAAAAGCCATTTTTATCTCTTTTGTATTTTTTCGGGAATATTTGTTTAAAATAGAAAATATATATTATACAAGCTGTTCCTTTAAATATATGCTTGGGAGGTTTATATATGGATAAATCAAGTTTTGATGAGAATTTCGTGTTTTTTAAAAAGGTGGTTGCTTTCTTTAAAAGTTTTTTCAAAGAAAAAAGCGACGATGCAAAAATAACCGAACGAAGTGACCTGCTTGAGGATATCGAAAAGGCGATTGAAGATATCCGCTATGCGAGAAACTGCTTCGAAAGTGCAGAAAGCCCTGAAATGATTGACGCCTGCATATACGAAATAAAATCTGCTGAGGCGCGCTACAGCTTTCTCCTCCGCAAAGCACGAGTAACGCTTGACGAAAGTAGAATAGAACTTTAAAACGAGGCGTTTTTTTATGAATGAATATTTATATATTTTTCTGATAATATCCCTCTTCTTTGCAGTTTTGTTTTTTAAACCGGTAAGACGTGGGATTCTCCGCGCAATTTTGGGATGTGCAACACTCGTCTTTGCAAACGCCGTAAACTCCTCAATCGTATTGAGCTCTCCCGGAATTTTAATGTCTCTCGCTTTAGGTATCCCAGGTGCACTCTCCTATTCTGCGATAAACTTTATAATCAAATAGAAAACGGCAGGGGCAAACGCCCCTGCCGCCGACATTAACAATTAGTTGCAGTTGTTGCCGCAGAGAAGCCATACTACCACGATAGCTGCGATGATGATAATCCAGCTGCAGCAGTTGTCGTTAGAGAAGTTGTCATTACATAACATGGTGCGTTACCTCCTAAAAGTTTTGTCACTTCATTCTATGTGAACAGCAAAATATGGTTACTGGAAATTTTTTCCAAAAAAGTTATTGACATTTTTTGGAAATTATGTTACTATATATTCGATGAGAGACGAAGGCTCTTATCGAGGTTTCGTCCATTCATATCTTTATCCCCACAACCCACTTCACTGGCGCCTGATGTCCTCCTCACCGGCGGGCATTGGGCGCTCCTTCTTTGTATCATTTTTTCTTTTTCGGGCAATAATAGATACAGTACCTTTGATTGGAAGTGGTTTTTTGAATTCACAAAAACGAGTAACTCTTGCGGCGTGCGCCTTATTTATAATGCTTGGTTTTTTAAGCGGCGGAATCTCCGAAATGTGGGATGCCAAAACACAGAAAGCGGCAGATGATGAAAAGAGAATTGCAACCTTCTCCCCTGCTGATTCCGCGAGCGAAGCTCTGCCGAAGTTCACGCTCACCATACGCGACGGCGTTGTCGTTGTTTTTAACGAAATTGACGAGATGCGCCCGATTATAATTACCGATATCTACGCAAGCACTCTGCGACACTTTGATCGCGAACGACTCTCTGACGGAATAGAAGTATTCGGTGAACTTGAGCTTCAGTCTATTCTTGAAGATTTTTCAAGTTAATTTAAAAAACCTGCACCCAAAAATCGGAGTGCAGGTTTACTTTATGGTCTTATCCACTTCCCTGTTTCTTCATCTTTTATCAGAACGAGCTCATATCCGCCGCCAGGACGGTTGAAATATATTTCGCAATCATCCTCACCAAGCGGCAAAACGTGCTCATTTTTCGCGCCATATGAGCTATTGAGACCACCAAAGGTTGAATAGAACGTAAGGTAATGCGGCTTTACTCCTCCACCGTAGAGGTCTTTATATCCTCTCGTATACCCCATAGATGACCAGATGCTTGTATAGAGGGTTATCTCGCTTCCATCTTCGGACACCGAGTAATCGTTAAGACCAACATCTGAACGAACACACAATCCGGTTCCTATAAAATAACTTGCAAGCAATATTATTATAAAAACCAAAACCGCTACAAATGTTATTTTCATTGCTTTTTTCATACATTCTGCCCTCAAAACTATTTCTTATTACTAAAAGCAAACATTATCATCGGCACAACAATTGCGACAGCAACAGCGAGCCAGGTCGAAAAGTTCATGTAATTTATCCTCCGATAATATAGGTTCATCTGTATTCATTTACATCTACATACTTTGCATAATACTGCTCATATGTTGAGCCTTCCTGATAAATTATCTTTGCAGCCGCGCTTCCTACATATCGATAATGCCACGGCTCATATTCGTATCCTGTAATCCATTTCTTACCCTTCGGATATCTCAGGATATACCCATATTCATGCGCGTGTTTTTGCAACCACTTGAATACATTTGTATTCTCAAACGAAGTTTTTGTCGTGTTTATATCTACGGCAAGCCCGGTCTGATGTTCAGAAAAACCTGCTCTTGCTGAGTAATTATCTACGTTATCTTTTCCTAACGTCTTTATCTTTTTATTATATAATCTTCGCTGATAATCCTCTGTTCTGTATGCCGAAACCGCTCTGATTGAAACTCCTTCTTTTTTAGCTGCATCCGACATCTTAACAAAGTTTTCGTATGCTTCCTTTTCAAGTAAATACTGTTTTCCGTCATTAATCGTGTATTTCCTATCCATATTAACGAGATTATTCTGCTTAAAATTCCATGGGAGCTGATTATACTTATTGACAAGAACCAGGCGACTATAGGGATTTGCAATAACGGATACGTTTTCGTAAAAAGGAAAATCAAGTCCCAGATTAACTGTAAAAACAACATCCGGCATACTTAATCCCGGCTTTTTTATATGATAATTTATGTACCTTTTAAATTTCTCAGGATAAAAATTGCTGTAAGTTCTCGCATACAACGCATCATTTACTGCTTTTCCGTAATCGGTATTTGAAATTGGCTTTTGAATATTTATCTGCCCTTCACCAAACGAAACTGCATTTGTTCTAAAAGCCGCCGACATCATCTCTATCGGCAAATATGTCACATAATTTTCAGTAAAGGAGGAATTCGGAAAGCTTTTTACTTCTCCATTAACAGTAATTGAAGCCGTACCGACAACATGCTGTATCATATCGCCATCACGAGACAAAACCAGAACACGGCGATCGCGGCTTCTGTAAAACACATATGCTCCGACTTTTTCAAACACTGCTCTTGCCGGAACGTAGTGCGTATTATCACGAACAACTGATGTGTATTCAGCTGTCTGACCATTAATAACAATTGAAAATCCACTTTCTGCTTCTATATCCTGAGACGTTGCACTTACGCACAATGAAGATAGAGCGCATACAATGCACAACATAATTATCAGTATTTCCTTTTTCATAAACTTCACTCCACAAGAACTTATTGATAATAGATTGTCC
The DNA here is from genome assembly GCA_045636865.1 of Eubacteriales bacterium. GTDB lineage: Bacteria > Bacillota > Clostridia > Oscillospirales > JAAYXM01 > SIG480. The sequence continues at coordinate 8,911 of JAZTYJ010000015.1, read as the reverse complement.
GATTTTTTATATTATACACCGTACACCCATGTTCGATGCAAGTTTTTTCAGCATATTTGTATATGTAATATTATATCTTAAACACCATTGTAAATCAATATTTTTAAATTGTACTTACTCTCCGTGTCAAGGTCTTTTTTATCTGCATACTCTATAACAAAGCACTTTCGGAGGGATTTATTATGTTTTCTTCTTTTTTTCTGGGAGCTAACTCAGGAAACGGTTTTTATTCGCTATACGATGAACTTACTGATTTAAACGATACAAAAAGTGTATATATTCTCAAGGGTGGTCCGGGCAGCGGAAAGTCCTCTTTTATGCGACGCATTATGAAAAGAGCTGAAGATAAAAATCTTCCTGTTGAAAAGATTTTTTGCTCATCCGACCCCGATTCGCTCGACGGAATAGTCCTCCCGACCTTAAAAATCGCGGTTGTAGACGGTACATCACCTCATATAGTCGAGCCGAAATATCCGCTTGCGGTTGAGGAGTATGTAAACCTTGGTAGCTTTGCAGATGTTGATGCGATAAAAGAGAAAAAAGATGATATCATAAGCGTAAAAAATGAGTATTCAGACTACTTCAAACACATTTATCGCATGACACATTGTGCAAAGCAGCTTGACGACGAGCTCTTTGACGCAGGCTTAAAGGTCGTAAATATCGAATATTTAAAAAAGAAGGCACGCGGTATAGCAAAGCGCGAAATAAACGAAAAAGGAGCATCCTGCGGCATATACAACCGTTTCACGGAGGCAATTTCTCCCAAAGGCTACATAAGCCTTTTAAACAGCGAAGAAACGACTTTTAACCGCACTTATATCATCGAGGATTCATACGGGCTTTCGCACTTTCTCCTGTCTTCTTTAAAGGATTCATTCGCCGCATCCGGTCATCAGGTTATTGTCTGCAGAAATCCGCTAAATCCGAGCCAATTTTCTCATCTTATCATCCCGACACTTTCGCTTGCTTTTCTCACGTCGTCCCGCAGTCTGAAGATCGACATCCCATATGACCGCAAAATACGGCTTGATGCAACGATTGAAAAGCTGATGGAGCCTGATGATCGCGCGAAGATGCGCGAGCTTCGACGTTTGCGCGAGAGTTTTATAGACCGTGCCTGCTCAATTCTTTGTAAAGCAAAAGAGCTTCACGACAAGCTTGAAGATATCTATAATCCGCATATTGCTTTTGACTCGATTTACGCGCTTGCTAATGAGCTTTCTGATAAGATTTTTAATTAGAAACAGAAAAAAAGGATTACTTCAGAGGCTTGAAACTCTGAGGTAATCCTTTTGCGTTAATATGTTAGATAAGCTCGATTATTGCCATCTCTGCACAGTCACCGCGGCGCGGGCCGAGCTTTGTGATTCTGCAATAACCGCCGTTGCGCTCTGCATACTTCGGAGAGATTTCGTCAAAAAGCTTTTTGACAACATCTTCTTTAGTGATAAAAGCAAGAGCCTGACGCTTATTGTGGAGAGTGTTTGTCTTTCCGAGAGTAATCATCTTCTCGGTAAGAGGACGAACTTCCTTTGCACGCATAAGCGTTGTTTCAATTTTTCCGTTTTCAAGCAAATACGTAACCATTGCGCGAAGCATTGCCATACGTGCGTCAGTGGTACGTCCAAGCTTACGTGTTCCGGGCATTGTAATACCTCCTTTTATAATGGACCGGCTGCAAGTGGGACATTAGTTGTCCTCACTTGCAAGTGCGAGTCCCATCGAATCAAGTTTATTGATAACTTCCTCAAGAGACTTATTACCAAGGTTTCTGACCTTCATCATATCCTCCTGAGTTTTGCGAATGAGATCCTCAACCGTGTTGATTCCTGCACGCTTTAAGCAGTTGAAGGAACGAACAGAAAGATCGAGCTCCTCAATTGTCATCTCAAGAACTGCGATGCGCTCATCATCAGCCTTCTCAACAACAGTAGATGTGTTGCCGATATCTTCTGACAAATCAACAAAGAGTGAGAGATGATCGTTTAAAATCTTTGCACTGTAAGAAATAGCATCACGTGCAGAAATTGTCTTGTTTGTCCATACTTCAATGGTGAGCTTGTCGTAGTCAGTCATGTTACCAACACGAGTGTTTTCGACATAGTAGTTCACCTTATGAACAGGTGTGTAGATAGAGTCCACCGGAAGAACACCAATCGGTGCCTGAGGCTGCTTATTGCGCTCAGCTGAAACGTAACCTCTTCCGTGAGAGAACGTAAGCTCCATAGAAAGAGATGCGCCTGCTCCGATTGTTGCAATGTGAAGCTCAGGATTGAGGATTTCAATATCAGCATTTGTGTTGATATCCCCTGCTGTAACTTCGCCTTCCTCAGTAACGTCGATAGTAACGGTCTGAGGCTCATCCGAGTGAAGCTTTGCAACTATCTTCTTAACGTTGAGAACGATTTCTGTTACATCTTCTTTTACGCCCGGAATTGTTGAAAACTCATGAGCAATTCCTGCGATTTTGATAGATGTGACAGCGACGCCCGGAAGTGAGGAAAGGAGAACTCGACGGAGTGAGTTACCGAGAGTTGTTCCGTAGCCTCTCTCAAGGGGCTCGATTACGAATTTACCGTAACAAGAATCTTCTTCAACTACATCCAAGCACTCAATACGAGGCTTTTCAATTTCTATCATCAAAGTAATACCCTCCTTTTAGTCGGCATTGCCACCGCGTTTAATTTACACTCATCGCTGAGGGCTTATGCAATCTTACTTGGAGTACAACTCGACGATGAGATGCTCCTCGATCGGAAGATCAATGTCTGCTCTATCCGGAAGATTCATAACTTTTGCCTCAAATGTTGTCTTGTTGAAGTCAAGCCACTTCGGTGCGGGACGTGAAGAGTTTGCTTCTGCAACATCCTTGAACTTTGTGAGTGAACGGCTCTTCTCGCGAAGTGCGATTACATCGCCTGCCTTCACGAGGTAGGACGGAATATTAACCTTCTTGCCGTTTACAGTGAAATGACCATGGTTAACGAGCTGACGAGCCTCAGGACGGCTCATTGCAAGACCAAGTCTGTAAACGATGTTATCAAGACGTGATTCAAGAATGCGAAGGAGGTTTTCACCTGTGATACCCTGCTTTGCAACAGCCATATCAAAGTACTTATGGAACTGGACCTCACTTACGCAATAATAGCGTCTTGCCTTCTGCTTTTCACGAAGCTGCAAACCGTATTCAGACAACTTCTTGCGTCCCTTACCATGCTGACCCGGTGACTGAGCCGGACGGCGGTCAAGAGCACACTTGCCTGTATAGCAACGGTCTCCCTTCAAGTGAAGTTTCTGGTTTTCTCTGCGGCAGAGCCTGCAGACAGCACCTGTATATCTTGCCATTTGTTTTACACCTCCAAAAAACTATACACGCCTTCTCTTCGGCGGACGGCAACCGTTGTGGGGAATCGGAGTAACGTCTTTGATCATATTGACTTCAAGGCCAGCTGCCTGAAGTGCACGGATAGCAGCCTCACGGCCTGCACCCGGACCCTTAACGTAAACTTCGACTGCCTTAAGACCATGCTCCATAGCAGCCTTTGCAGCTGTTTCTGCAGCAACCTGAGCAGCAAACGGAGTAGACTTTCTTGAGCCGCGGAAGCCCATGCCACCGCTTGATGCCCATGAAAGAGCGTTACCGTTGAGGTCAGTAATGGTTACCATTGTATTGTTGAAGGAGGAACGGATATGTGCTGCGCCGTTTTCTATGTTCTTGCGCTCACGACGCTTACGTGATGCACCCTTCTTTGCTGTTTTAGGACTAGCCATTTAAGATACCCTCCTTACTTCTTCTTGTTTGCAATAGTCCTCTTCGGACCCTTGCGTGTTCTTGCGTTTGTCTTAGAGCGCTGTCCGCGAACCGGAAGGCCCTTTCTGTGTCTTAAGCCGCGATAGGAACCAATCTCGATGAGACGCTTGATGTCAAGAGCGAGTTCACGGCGAAGGTCGCCTTCAACTGCGAATGTCTTGCCGATGTAATCACGAAGTTTTACTTCTTCTTCCTCGGTAAGATCCTTGACGCGTGTGTCAGGATTTACTCCCGTTGCAGCAAGTATCTGGTTTGAACGCTTTCTTCCGATACCGAAAATGTATGTGAGTCCGATTTCGACTCTCTTTTCTCTCGGAAGGTCAACTCCCGCTATACGTGCCATTTTACATACCTCCAATTTTGTATGTGGGTTTTAATTTTTAACCCTGCTTCTGCTTATGCTTTGGATTGTCGCAAATAACCATTACGCGGCCTTTACGGCGAATGATTTTGCACTTTTCACAAATAGGCTTTACCGACGGTCTAACTTTCATAATCGTAAAAAGCTCCATTTCTCCGGCAATTTTCTTATTTGCACCCTTAAACCGTCTTTGCCGGTAGACAGCCCGGGTTTTTATGCACTTACTTTGAACGCCATGTAATGCGTCCGCGTGTTAAATCGTACGGCGACATCTGCACCGTTACCTTATCTCCCGGAAGGATTCGGATGAAGTTCATTCGAAGTTTTCCGGAAATGTGAGCTAAAATCTTATGCCCGTTCCCGATATCCACCTGGAACATTGCATTAGGCAGCGCCTCTATGACGGTACCTTCGAGCTCGATCACGTCATCTTTTGCCAAGCAAATTACCTCCCTCTGCTTGTAAGTGCGCCTCGGAGTAATCCATAAGCGCTTTGCGCATCTCGCTGTTTAATACCTTTTCATCAAGACGGATTTTCTGCGAAACACGGTTTTCGAAGTCTTCGACTAATACTTTCACGTGTTTTGCTTTTTTCTTCTTCGGATTTTCAATCTTGCGAAGGCTTCCGTCTGCAAGGTACACGAAGTTCTCTTCGGTTTTCAATACATAGAACGGTCGTCCTTTATCACGACCCGCCAGAGAAACAACTATATGTCCCACATCAGCTTGCATTTCTATATCCTCTACTAACCTTTGTCGGCCAACGTTAATATTTCCGGGCCGTTCTTTGTTATTAATACCGAGTTTTCATAATGGGCTGACAGCTTCCCGTCACGTGTTTTAACGGTCCAGCCATCACTCAGCTCTTTGACGGTATATACGCCCTGATTTACCATCGGTTCGATTGCAAGTGTCATACCACTTACAAGTCGTGCTCCGTTTCCGGGGCTTCCGAAATTCGGCACCTCCGGCTCCTCATGCAATTTCGCACCCACACCGTGTCCAACGTATTTCCGCACTACGGAAAATCCGTTTTCTTCGACATAAGTCTGAATCGCGTGAGAAATATCAGAGACTCGCATGCCCTCTTGGGCAAACTTTATACCCTCATAGAAGCTCTGCCGGGTTACATCGATAAGACGTTGCGCTTCATCGTCTATCTTCCCTACGGGGAAGGTATTTGCACAGTCTCCTATATAACCCTGATATGTCGCCCCTACGTCTATCTTTACCAGGTCACCCTCACGAAGAGCGCGTTTTCCCGGTATACCGTGGATTACTTCGTCGTTTATCGATATACATGCAGCACCGGGAAAGCCGGCATATCCAAGAAAGCTCGGATATGCGCCGTCCTTCTCAATTAACTGCGTTATTAAATCGTTAAGCTCACCGGTTGTAACCCCCGGCGCCACCGCACGACCTGCGGCAGCAAGAGCATTTGCAGCTATACGTCCCGCACAGCGCATAAGCTCTATTTCACGTTGTGATTTAATTTGTATCAAAGCTTATCCTCCAGATTTTGCAATACTGCATACATGAAGTTAGTGCTGCTCCGCATTCAAAGGCAAGGCTTCAAAAATGAGGCGTGTGGTGTTTTCGATTCCGTTACTTCCACAAACCGTTTTCAAGATGCCCTTTGCCGAGTAAAACGCGATAAGCGGCTCTGTCTGCTCGTGATACACTGAAAGTCTGTCGCGCACGGTTTCGGGCGCATCGTCTGCACGGAGGACTAACTTACCTCCGCAAGAATCACAGACTCCTTCAGTCTTCGGCTTTTTGTGTTCGATATGGTAGGACGCTCCGCAGCTCTCGCATACGCGACGGCCTCCCATACGCTTTTCAATGTCCGAATCTTCTACTTCGATTGAAACAACAGCATCAATTTCGACGCCCATTTTGTCGAGAGCTTCTGCCTGAGCAACTGTTCTCGGCATACCGTCAAGAATGAAACCGTTTTTGCAGTCGTCTGCCGAAAGTCTTTCTGAAACGATGCCAACTACGACTTCGTCCGGAACGAGCTTTCCTGCATCCATGAATGATTTTGCCATCACCCCGCGTTCAGTCTGATTCTTGATTGCTTCACGAAGGATATTTCCCGTTGAAATGGTCGGGATGTTAAGTTTTTTGCAGATTATCTCTGCCTGTGTTCCTTTACCTGCGCCAGGAGCGCCAAGGAGAATGAGCCTCATTAGAAAGCTACCTCCTAATCAAGGAATCCCTTATAGTTTCTCATCATAAGCTGTGATTCGAGCTGCTTTACAGTTTCAAGAGCAACACCGACAACGATGAGGATTGAAGTACCGCCGATTGAAAGGTTGACGCTCGGTGTGAGGTGTCCTACCAAAATCGGAAGAACAGCTATGATACCGAGGAAGATAGCTCCGAAGAGAGTGATCTTGTTCATAACCTTTGCGATGAAATCAGCAGTCGGCTTACCGGGACGGAAGCCTGCGAGGAATCCACCGTTGTTCTTGAGATTGTTTGCAATCTCTGTCGGGTTGAACTGAATTGCCGTGTAGAAGTAGCTGAATGCTACGATGAGAATCAAATATGCTACTGCATACGGCCAGCTGTTCGGTGAGAATACGTTTTCAAGCATCCATGTCCAGAAACCGTTTTTGTTCGGGAAGAATGCGGCGATTGTAGCCGGGAATGTAGCAATTGATGATGCGAAGATGATCGGCATAACGCCTGACATATTTACCTTAATCGGCAAATGTGTGCTGCGGCCGCCATACATCTTGCGTCCTACTACACGCTTTGCATACTGAACGGAAAGTCTGCGCTCTGCACCATCGAAGAAGATGATGAACGCGATAACTGCGAGGAATACGATGACTATCGCAGCGATACCGTACCAGTGAAGGTTTGAGTAGTTAGCAACAAGTGACTGAGCTGCGGGGAACACACGAGAGATGATACTTACGAAAAGGATCATTGAGATACCGTTTCCGATACCGTGCTCTGTGATCTGCTCACCAAGCCACATAATAAATGCTGAACCTGCTGTGAATGTGGCAATGATTGAAATTGCAACCAATGTGCCGTTCATTCCGTGTGCATCAATGAAGCTTGTTCCTGTGCCTGCACCGTTTTTGAGCAATGAGTAATAAGCAAAGCCCTGAAGAAGTGCGATAGCGATTGTAACGTAGCGTGTGATTGATGCGATTTTCTTCTTGCCCTCTTCGCCACCTTCTTTTGAAAGACGCTCAAGAGCAGGAATTGCAACTGCCAAAAGCTGCATAATGATTGAAGCATTGATATACGGCTGAATTGAGAGCGCGAATATCTTTGCCTGTTCGAAAGCACCACCGGACATAACGTTCATAAATCCGAAGATTGTGTTGCCGTATGTGTCAAAAAGACCACTAAGCAATGTTGAATCTATAAACGGAACCGGAATTGCAGAGCCAAGTCTGAAGATGAAGAGACAGAGAAGTGTAAACAACATCTTGCTGCGAAGCTCAGGTACCTTCCATGCGTTCTTAATTGTAGTAAACAATTAGACCACCTCGACCTTCCCTCCGGCGGCTTCAATCTTTGCCTTTGCCGAATCGGAGAAAGCATTAGCTTTTACTGTAAGCTTCTTTGTGAGTTCACCGTTACCGAGAACGCGAAGACCGTCTTCTTCCTTACGGATGATCTTCTTCTCAAGGAGCTCTGCTGCGCTGACAACAGCGCCGTTGTCGAATGCGTTGAGAGCTTCGACATTAACTATTGCATACTTCTTTGCAAAGATATTGTTAAAACCACGCTTCGGGAGACGTCTTGTCATCGGCATCTGACCGCCTTCGAATCCTATACGGACACCGCCGCCGGATCTAGCGTTCTGGCCCTTATGACCTTTTCCCGCTGTTTTACCATTGCCCGAGCCCGGACCTCTGCCCTTACGCTTTACATCGCTGACAGAGCCTGCTGCGGGAGATAATTCATGCAATTTCATAGCTTATACCTCCCTATTAAACTTCTTCGACCTTGACAAGATAAGAGATCTGAGCTATCTTGCCTCTGGTCTGCGCATTGTCAGGCTGCACTGTAACGTTATTGACCTTCTTGAGGCCAAGCGATTTGGCGGTGGCAATGTGCTTTTCAATTCTACCTACCAAGCTCTTGGTAAGTGTTATTTTAAGTTGAGACACGACTTTGCCCTCCTACTAATCCTGAATTTCTTCGACTGTTTTGCCGCGAAGAAGTGCAACTTCCTCCGCACCGCGAAGAGTCTTAAGACCCTCCATAGTTGCTGCTACAACGTTCTGCGGGTTGTTTGAACGGAGGCACTTTGTACGGATATCGCGAATACCTGCTACTTCCAAAACCGCACGAACAGGTCCGCCGGCGATAACACCGGTACCGGGAGCTGCCGGCTTAAGAAGCACTTTACCTGCACCAAAAATACCTGTTACTTCGTGCGGGATTGTTGTGCCCAAAAGCGCGATTTTTACGAGGTTCTTCTTTGCATCCTCAATACCCTTGCGGATAGCATCCGGAACTTCTGCTGCCTTACCGAGACCGAAGCCTACAGTACCCTTGCCGTCACCGACAACTACGAGTGCAGCAAACTTAAAGATACGACCGCCCTTAACTGTTTTTGATACTCGGTTAAGAGATACGACCTTTTCCTGAAACTCATCGTTTCTTTCTTCAAATCTTCCTGCCATAAAAATCTTACCTCCTCCCGATTAAAACTGAAGTCCGCCCTCGCGAGCGCCTTCTGCAAGTTCTTTTACACGTCCGTG
>JAZTYJ010000014.1:0-49239 GCA_045636865.1 Eubacteriales bacterium | reverse complement strand
GAAAAAACTATTGACAAACGGGGGAATATATGTTATATTTTATTCCTAATATTAAACTCAAAGTTTATTTTTACGAAACTTTGTCCCGCAGAGCAAAAGATGAAAGAACCACCGCCGGAGAAAACCTCTTCCGTTGTGGTTTTTTTGGCGTAGTCGGGGCAGAAATCGGGGAGGTAGCTTTATGAATATCGATATTGGCGGCAGAATAAAGCTTCTGCGCCTCTATTACGGGCTTACCCAACAGGAGCTTGCAGACCGTTGCGAGCTTTCAAAGGGCTTTATTTCTCAGCTTGAGTCGAACCAGACGTCACCGAGCCTTGCAACGCTCTCGGACATCTTCGACGCGCTCGGCACTTCATTTGAAGAGTTCTTCGCGCAGACGGGAGACAGTGCACAGACGGTGTTTAAGGGCGAGGATATGTGCGTCAAGAATATCGACAATGTCGGCAGTATGACGTGGCTCGTCTCAACCGCGCAGAAAAACGATATGGAGCCTATTCTCTACGACCTTCTTCCCGGTATGGAAACTCCGGTGGATATGCCTCACAACGGCGAGGAGTTCGGGTATGTGCTTTCGGGCTCGATTACATTGAGGCTCGGTATGCAGACGATGAAGCTTGCGCGCGGCGACGCGTTCTACTTCAAAGCCGACAAGCAACACAGCATCAAAAACCGCGGAAAGAGCGCGGCGAAGATTATCTGGGTTTCTTCACCACCTAACTTTTAAGATATCTATACTAAACTTTTGATATATGACAGGAGAATGAAATGGGAGAACGTATTCTTGAGCTTTCGGGCATTCATAAAGTCTTTGACGACGGTATGAACGTTTTAAACGGAATTAACCTTTACATAGAGAAAAACGAGTTTCTTACGCTGCTTGGTCCTTCAGGCTGCGGAAAGACAACGCTTCTCCGCATCATCGGCGGCTTTTTAAAGCCGACGGAGGGAAACCTCTTCTATCAGGGAAAGTGCATAAACGACCTTCCCCCGCACAAGAGAAACATCAACACCGTTTTTCAGAGATACGCACTTTTTCCGAAGATGACGGTCGGCGAGAACATCGCATTCGGACCGAACATCAAGAAGTGGGACAAAAAGAAAATCGACCGCGACGTTGACGAGATGCTTGAGCTTGTCAGCCTCAAGGGTTTCCGCGACCGCGATGTTACGACGCTCTCGGGCGGTCAGCAGCAGCGGGTTGCTGTTGCGCGCGCACTTATAAACAAGCCCGATATTCTGCTTCTGGACGAGCCGCTCGGTGCGCTCGACTTAAAGCTCCGCAAGGAGATGCAGATTGAGCTAAAGAGGATTCAGCAGGAGAGCGGAATCACCTTTGTATACGTTACACACGACCAGGAAGAAGCGCTTACGATGTCTGACACCATCGTTGTTATGAACGGCGGCAAGATTCAGCAGATAGGCACTCCGCAGGATATCTACAACGAGCCGAAGAACGCATTCGTCGCGGATTTCATCGGCGACAGCAACATCCTTCCGGCAAAGATGATCTGCGATTACAAGGTCTCCTTCCTCGGCCACATTTTCGACTGTGTTGACGCGGGCTTTGGCGAAAACGCTCCGGTTGACGTTGTTCTCCGTCCGGAAGACGTCCGCCTTGAGTCGCTCAATGCGGAATTTCCGTGCGGCGAGGTTGTCTCTTCGATATTCAAAGGCGTTCACTACGAAATGCGCGTTGACTGCCACGGTGAGATTATCCTTGCCCAGTCAACCGTCAACTGCCCTCCGGGCACGCGCGTTTCTCTCCGCGTTGCTCCGCAGGACATTCAGGTTATGCACAAGAGTGAAAACTCTCCCGACATAAAGGCAAAAGCAAAGACTGTTGCCGCAGTTGAAAACGGGGAGGCAGAGAGTTGAAAAAGACGATATTTATGATACCGCTTTATGTCTGGACTGCCGTTTTCGTTATTTTTCCGCTTGCGATAGTTTTCTACTTCGCATTCACGAAAGAGGCGGCATCGGGCGCGGTGTTTTCCTTTGATGCTTTTTTGCGACTTTCTGACCCGATGTATGCGGGTGTCCTGCTCCGAAGCTTCAAGGTTGCGATAATCTCAACGCTTATCTGCATTTTCTGCGGATATCCCGTTGCGTATATCCTCGCAAGGAGCAAGTCGCGCTTTAAAGTTATCATTATAATACTCATTCTTCTCCCGATGTGGATGAATTTTCTTCTCCGCACGTATTCATGGCTCTCAATTCTGGAAAACACAGGGCTTATAAATACGGTGCTTACATCCCTCGGCTTTGAGAAGGTGCATTTTCTCTACAACGAGGGTGCGGTCATTCTCGGAACGGTGTATAACTACATTCCGTTTATGATAATGCCGATTTACATAACGCTTTTAAAGCTTGATCAGAGTCTTTTGGAGGCGGCGGCAGACCTTGGTGCAAACAACGTTCAGGCGTTTATGAAGGTTACGCTTCCCTTCTCAATTCCGGGAATCCTCTCGGGCGTTGCGATGGTATTTGTCCCGAGTGTTACGACGTTTGTCATCTCCCAGCTCATGGGCGGCGGCAAGGTTCCGCTTATCGGCGACGTTATCGAGCAGCAGTTCCGCGTCGTCAACGACTGGCACTTCGGAAGCGCGATAAGCGTTATCGTTATGATTATAGTCCTTGCGTTTATGTACTTCATAAACCGCGGCGACGTCGAAAATAATAACGGAAACGGAGGCAGAGTTTTGCGATGAAGAAATTATCAAAAGCCTACCTCGGTCTCGTTCTTTTGTTCCTCTACGCGCCGATAGTCGTTCTTATGGTGTATTCATTCAACGCGTCAAAGTCGCGCGCCGTGTGGCACGGCTTTACGTTTGACTGGTATAAGCAGCTCTTTTCAAACGACGCGATTATGTCCGCGCTCTACACCACTCTCCTCTGCGGATTTCTCGCCGCGCTCATCTCAACCATCATCGGAACGATGGCGGCATACGGTCTCGGCAGAGGAAAGAGAAAGGGAACATCGCTCATTTTGTCAATCGCGTATATCCCGATGCTCAATGCCGAAATCGTTACGGGCGTATCGCTTATGCTCCTCTTTACGTTTATTGGTTTTGACCTCGGATTTTTCACGATGCTGATTGCACACATCACCTTCTGCATCCCGTATGTCATACTTACGGTGCTCCCGAAGGTGAGACAGCTTGACTGGAGCTTGTACGATGCCGCGCAGGACCTCGGCTGTACGCCGTGGAACTCGTTCTGGAGAGTAATATTTCCTGAGCTTCTCCCCGGCATCGGCACGGGATTTTTGCTTGCGCTCACGATGTCGATAGACGACTTCATCATAAGCTTCTTCACAACGGGAAACGGCGTAAGCAACCTTTCAATTTCGATCTACACTATGGCAAAGCGCGGCATAAAGCCCGAAATCAACGCGCTTTCAACAATTATGTTTGCGGTTATCTTCATAATCTTAATCGCGGCAAACGTAGGTTCAGCTAAAAATCAGAATGAAAAGAAAAGGAGTATGAACGTATGAAAAAGTTAGTTCTTTTTATGCTTTCCGCAATGCTTTTCCTCTTTGCTTCCTGCGGAGACGACAGAGAGGTCTTGAGAGTCTACAACTGGGGTGATTACATCGCGCCCGGAGTTATCGAGCAGTTTGAGGAAGAAGAAAATATCCGCGTTATCTACGAAATGTTTGAGCAGAACGAGGATATGTATACGAAAATTAAAAACTCAAACAATTCATACGACATTCTTATTCCGTCTGACTATATGATTGAGCGTATGATAGAAGAGGATATGCTCGCACCCATCGACTTTTCGGGCATCGAAAACTACGCAAACATTGATCCGGAGTATAAAAACCTCTCGTTTGACCCCGAAAACAAGTATTCTGTTCCGTATATGTGGGGAACGGTCGGCATCCTCTACAACAAGACGATGGTAGACGGTCCGATCGACAGCTGGGAAAGCTTGTGGGATCCGAAATACGAAAACAACATCATTATGATGAACAGCCAGCGCGATGCCATCGGCACAACACTCAAGTATCTCGGCTACAGCTTAAATGACTTGAACCCCGAAGCACTCGAGGCTGCAAAGGCAAAGCTCATTGAGCAGTGTCCGCTTGTTCTTACGTGGGTAGTCGATGAGGTCAAGGATAAGATGATAGCAGGTGAGGCGGCGCTCGCACTCGTCTACGCAGGCGACGCGGTGTACTGCAAGAGCTTCAACTCCGACCTTGAGTATGTTATCCCGAAGGAAGGCTCAAATATCTTCTTTGACTCAATGTGCATTCCGAAAAACTGCCGCAACAAGGCAGCGGCAGAGAAGTTTATAAACTTTATGTGCCGCCCCGACATCGCCGCACAGAACGCGGAATACATCGGATATTCATCACCGATGAGCGCGGCGCGCGAGCTTATGGGCGAGGCGGGAAAAGACCCGACGGCATACCCCGACATCACAAAGTATAACCTCGAAATCTTCTCATCGCTCGGCGATAAGACAAAGATTTACGACGAAATCTGGACAGAAATCAAAACACAGATGAGCTAGTGAAAAAGCACCCGCAAGGGTGCTTTTTTTAATGCAGAATTGGGAGTTGACGGATGCAAGACGTCGCCCCTACGGAATATACCGCATCGCAGGAATGGATGCCCTCATCGCCCCACGGGACGTTCGCGAATGCATCTCTACAATAAATCGTAGGGAATGACCTATGTGTCATTCCGCAAAACGCCACGCAGGGCGTTCCCTACAACAACCCCGCAGTCTCACTGCGTTTCGACAGCTCTCATTGCACAGGGGAGACTTTTTATTAGCGCAACTGCACCGACAGGAATGAATATAAAAAAGATAAGCACCCAAAGAAATCTTTGAGTGCTATCCTGCCTAATTTTCCTTTTCGGAAGTTTTGATGTAGAGCTCTTCGGTTTTTTGCTGAAGCTTTTTGAGCCTCTCAATAGCATCTGTTATGCCGCCAAAAAGCTCATAGTACATCTTTTCGTAATCAGGCATTTTTTAAAACCCCCTTCACAGGCAAAAGGCCCACAACCGTTCCACTTCTATCCCTCTCATGCGCAAATAAAAAAGCGCATGACCGAAGCCACGCGCCAAAAAACGCGCAACTCCTATTTGTTACCACACAAAATCACCATAACAGAACGCCAGGAGGGAGTGCACATTTTTTATAAACGTACCCCCGTCGTTCTGAAATAAGGTGATATTATTTTGTGTGGTGAGTATAGTATAGCACATTGTGTTGAAAAATGGAAGAGGTTTTATGAAGAAAATTCCAAAAATTTCCAAAAATATTTTCGGAGATATTTCGTAAAGGTCGATGAGGGCATCGACACGAGCTCTCCTTGCACAGGGGAGCCTTTTTGCTATAAATTCAGCACTCTGAATTCATAATTCATAATTACAAAAAAACACCGCCGAAATGGCGGTGTTTTTGATTTCAAACTGTAATATATTATTTGAATTATACGGCTTGTATTTATTTTTCAATCTTTTCTCTGCCGCCCATGTACTTGCGGAGAACCTCGGGGATAGTAACCGAGCCGTCTGCGTTCTGGTAGTTTTCAAGGATAGCGGCAACCGTTCTGCCGATAGCAACGCCCGAGCCGTTGAGTGTGTGGAGAAGGCGCGGCTTTGCTCCTGCCTCCTCGCGGAAGCGGATAGTTGCGCGGCGTGCCTGATAATCCTCAAAGTTTGAGCAGGATGAGATTTCGAGATATCTGTCGTATGACGGCATCCATACTTCGATGTCGTATGTCTTTGCAGATGAGAAGCCGAGGTCGCCTGCGCAGAGGCAAACTACGCGGTACGGAAGACCGAGCGATTTGAGAACAAACTCGGCATCATTTGTGAGAGCCTCGAGCTCGTCGTATGAGTTGTCCGGATTTGCAAACTTGACAAGCTCAACCTTATTGAACTGATGCTGACGGATAAGTCCGCGTGTGTCGCGGCCGGCGCTTCCCGCTTCTGCGCGGAAGCAAGCTGAATATGCACAGTATTTAATCGGGAGGTCTGCACCGTCGAGGATTTCGTCGCGGTGGATGTTCGTGACCGGAACTTCGGCTGTCGGGATGAGGAAGAAGTCTTCGCGTCCGAGGTGGAATGCGTCCTCCTCAAACTTCGGGAGCTGACCTGTGCCTGTCATTGATGCGCGGTTGACCATAAACGGCGGGAAAACTTCTGTGTAGCCGCGGCTTGTGTGGGTGTCGAGGTAGAAGTTTATGACTGCGCGCTCAAGCTGTGCGCCTGCACCCTTGTAGAAATGGAAGCGTGCGCCTGTAACCTTTGCGGCGGCCTGCGGATCGAGGATGCCGAGGTCTTCGCCGATGTCCCAGTGAGCCTTTGGCTCAAAGTCGAATGCGCGCGGAGTACCGTCGCGGCGAAGCTCAACGTTTGAGTCAGAGTCGGGGCCGTCGGGGATATCATCGTTCGGAGTGTTCGGGATAACGAGGAGTGCTGTGTTGAGCTCGTCTTCAACCGTCTTGAGCTCACCCTCAAGCTCCTTTATCTCGTCTGCAAGCTTCTTAAGCTCTGCAAAGAGGGCAGTGGTGTCCTCTCCTGCCTTCTTAAGCTGCGGAATCTTCTTTGAAGCGGCATTCTGCTCTGCCTTGATGCTCTCGCTTTTGCCGAGGATTTCGCGACGGCGTGCATCAAGCTCGAGAACTCGATCTACTTCTGCGCCGTAGTCCTTGCAGCGGCGTGAAAGAGCTGCTTTTACCTTTTCGGGATTTTCTCTGATTACTCTGATATCTAACATTTTAATTCACTTTCTTTCTTATTTTGTAATATTTTCAAATATTTTAGAACTTTCTTCGGAAAGATGTTCTGCATAGCCTGCCTCTTTGAAGGACTTGAGCGCCGTTCTGAAAGCGGCATATTTCTTCGTGCGGTTTAAGTTTAAAAGCTCAATGAGTTTTTTCTCTGCGGTGAGCTTTATCTCAAACTCGTCCTTGAATGCTTTAAGCTCTTCGTTCTCTTTTTCAAGAGCTGCAATTTTGTCGTTAAGACGGGTGTTTTCCATCATAACTGCATCAAGGCGCGTTGAGCTTTCTGCTGCAAGCGCTTCTGCCGAAACAAGCTTTTCGCGGATTGCGTCTGCCTCGCGCGTCATTCTCGCCTGTGAAAAGGATGCGATCAGAATAAGACCTATCGCACAAGCACAGATGGCGATGCAGTAAATCACGAGGAAACGCTTGGTGTTTTCAGGTTTTTCGTACATTTCGCGCCTCCTATTTAAGCTTTCCGAGAGCCTTGATGAGAAGGTCAAGGTCGTCGTTGCCGTAATACTCAATTTCAAGGCGTCCGCGTCGCTTTCCGTGGACGAGGCGAACCTTTCTGCGAAGCGTCTTCGTAAGATCGCGCTCGAGTGCCGCGATGTAGTCAACCTTGACTTCGTCTTTCTTGTCAGGCTCTTTTGCGGGAGAGAGCATACGCTTTACAAGTGCTTCTGTCTGGCGGACGTTTAAGTTGTTTTCCGAAACGATTGTCGCCGCCTCTTCCTGCTTCTCCTTCGGGAGAGCGAGGATGACTTTTGCGTGTCCCTTGTCTATCTTGCCTTCACGCAGATATGCGAGCGCGCCATCAGAAAGGGAGAGGAGTCGCATCGCGTTTGCAAGCGTTGAGCGCGACTTTCCAAGTCGCTCTGCCGCCTGCTCCTGTGTGAGCTCGTATTCGACGAGAAGAGCCTTGATGCCCTCTGCCTCTTCGACGGGGTTCAAGTCCTCTCTCTGAAGGTTTTCGATAAGAGCAAGCTCTGCAACCTCTCTGTCGTCAGCCTCAATTATAACAGCCGGAACGCTTGTGAGCCCTGCACGCTTTGCGGCGCGGAAGCGGCGTTCACCTGCGATTATCTGATATCTGCCGTTTTCACGGAGACGGAGAGCAAGTGGCTGAAGAATGCCGTGGATTCTGATGGATTCCGCAAGCTCTTCGAGAGAATCGTCGAAAAAGAGTTTTCTCGGCTGATCCTTGTTCGGATCAATATCGCAAATCCTTACCTCTGTTTCACCGGGCGAGGAAGGTGCGGAGGGTGTGGGCTCATCGGCAGAGCTGCTTTCAAAAAAGACGTCAAGTCCTTTGCCAAGGCCTTTTTTAGCCATTTAGAGCGCCTCCTTTTTAACTTTTTTAATGATTTCTTCGGCAAGCTTCATATAACAGTCGCTGCCGCGTGAGTGTTTGTCGTATTCCATAATCGGCTTTCCGTGGCTCGGTGCTTCTGCAAGACGCACGTTGCGGGGAATTGTTGTAGAAAATACCTTTTTTGGGAAATATCGCTTGATTTCCTGCGCTATTTGCACCGAAAGGTTCGTTCTTGAATCAAACAGCGTAAGCAAAACTCCGCCGATTTCAAGCTCCGGATTGAGCGATTTCTTGATAGCAGACATCGTTTCCGTGAGCGCAGAGAGACCTTCGAGCGCGTAGAAACCGCAGTCAACGGGAACGATGACCGAGTCTGCCGCGCAGAGAGAGTTTATCGTGAGCATACCGAGAGACGGCGGACAGTCGATGATGATAAAGTCGTACTTGTCCGAAACTTTGGAAAGAGCATCTCTCAGGATAAAGTGACGGTTTTCGACCGAAATCAGCTCAACCTCTGCTGCTGCAAGGTTTGTGCTCGACGGAAGAAGGTCGCCGTACGGAGTTTTTCTGATGATAGTTGAGATATCAACACCGTTTATGATGAGGTCGTACGCCGTGGGGAGAGAGTCGCGCTTGTTCGCGCCGAAGCCGATTCCCGAATGTCCCTGCGGGTCCATATCGACGAGAAGAACGCGTTTTTTAAGTATGTTCAGCGCAGCGGCAAGGTTGACGCAGGTCGTAGTTTTGCCTACTCCGCCTTTCTGGTTTGCCACCGCAAAAATTTTTGCCATCTGAATTCACCGCCTTTGATAAAGGACATAGTTTTCTGATTTTTATTATACCACTTTGAGAGTAACTATGCAACATAAAAAAAGAAATGTTCCACGTGGAACATTTCTTTTTTAAAACTTTGGCGTGTAGTTGTGTTCCACGTGGAACATTACTCATTTTCGCAGACGAGCTCGCCATCCTTCATTGATACGGAGATAACGGTATCGGGCGGAAGCTCCTCGCTTATGATAAGGCGACCGACAAGTGTTTCAACCTTGCTCTGAATGAAGCGGCGAAGCGGTCTTGCGCCGTATGTCGGCTCAAAGCCTTCTTCAATAATATAGTCGAGTGCATCGTCTGAAACCTTGAGAGAAAGCTGCTTTGCTTTGAGTCGCTCACCCAGGTCATCGAGCATAAGTGTCGCGATTTTGCCGATGAGCCCGCGGTTGAGCGGAGTGAAGAACACGGTCTCGTCAAGGCGGTTTAAAAATTCGGGCTTGAAGCTTCGCTTCAGAAGGGAAGAGACAGCCTCACGCGCATCTGCGCTCAACTCACCTGAACTATCAATTCCGTCAAGAATAATGTCGGAGCCGAGGTTTGATGTGAGAATGAGGATTGTGTTTTTAAAATCAACGCAACGCCCCTGTGAATCGGTGATTCTGCCGTCGTCAAGCACCTGAAGAAGAATATTGAAGACGTCGGGATGCGCTTTTTCGACCTCATCGAACAAAACTACGGAATACGGCTTCTTGCGGACTGCCTCGGTAAGCTGACCGCCCTCGTCGTATCCGACGTATCCCGGAGGGGCACCGACAAGACGAGAAACCGAGTGTTTTTCCATATATTCGCTCATATCAATGCGGATGAGGTTTTTCTCATCGTCAAAAAGTGTTTCGCAGAGAGCCTTTGCAAGCTCCGTCTTTCCGACGCCTGTGGGTCCGAGGAAGAGGAATGAACCAATGGGGCGATTCGGATTTGAGATTCCTGCGCGTGAACGGAGGATGCACTCCGCAACCGCCTGAGTCGCCTCGTTCTGTCCGACAACGCGGCGGTGAAGTATTTCTTCGAGGTTTAAGAGCTTTTCGCGTTCGGTCGCAAGAAGCTTTGTTACGGGGATATTTGTCCATCGCGCAACAATTTTTGCTATCTCCTCGTCGGTAACCTTGTCGCGCAGAAGTGTTTTTTCGCTCTCGGCGCGCTCTGCGGCATCCTCTGCTTCTGAAATCTGTTCAAGAAGTCGCGGGAGTTGACCGTATTTGAGCTCTGCCGCGCGGTTTAAATCGTATACATCCTCTGCCTTTTCTATCTCGATATTGAGCTTTGCAAGCTCGTCGCGAAGTGCTGAAAGCCGCTCTATTGCGCCTTTTTCGTTCTCCCAGCGAGCGCGCATCTCCGAAAATGTTTCGCGGAGAGTGGAGAGCTGCTCACGGATTTCGGAAAGGTGCTCAAGCGAGCGTTCATCGCTCTCGCGCATGAGTGCCGCCTCTTCAATTTCGAGCTGCATAATGTCGCGCGAGATTTCGTCAAGCTCTGTCGGCATGGAATCAATCTCCGTGCGGATGGTGGCGCACGCCTCGTCAACGAGGTCTATCGCCTTGTCGGGGAGAAAACGGTCTGAAATATAACGGGCAGAGAGCGTTGCCGCCGCGATGAGGGCGTTGTCATGAATCTTTACGCCGTGGAAGTTTTCGTATCTGTCGCGGATGCCGCGGAGGATTGAAATCGTGTCCTCAATGCTCGGTTCATCGACTAAAACCGGCTGGAAACGTCGCTCAAGAGCCGCGTCTTTTTCGATATATTTGCGATATTCATCAAGCGTTGTCGCGCCGATACAATGAAGCTCACCCCTTGCAAGAAGCGGCTTTAAGAGGTTTCCTGCATCCATTGCGCCATCAGTCTTTCCGGCGCCGACGATGGTGTGGAGCTCGTCAATAAAGAGGATTATTTTTCCGTCGCTTTCCTTGATTTCGTTCAAAACCGCCTTTAAGCGTTCTTCAAACTCGCCGCGATACTTTGCGCCTGCGATGAGCGCACCCATATCGAGCGAGAAAATCGTGCGGTCAGAGAGTGTGTCGGGAACATCTCCGCGCACTATGCGAATCGCAAGCCCTTCTGCTATCGCGGTTTTGCCGACACCCGGCTCACCAATAAGAACGGGATTGTTCTTCGTTTTTCTCGAGAGAATGCGGATGACGTTTCGGATCTCCGTGTCGCGCCCGATAACGGGATCGAGCTTTTTGTCCCTTGCGAGCGCGGTTAAGTCACTTCCGTACTTTTTGAGCGCGTTATAGGTGTCCTCGGGCTCCGGAGATGTGACGCGCGCGTTACCCCTGACCTTTGAAAGCGCGAGAAGAAAAGCATCGGTTGTTATATTAAATGAAGAAAAAAGCTTTTTTACATCATTTGAGGGCTTATCGCAAAGCCCGAGAAACAGGTGTTCGACGGAGATGTATTCATCGTTCATCGCATCTGCGCGCTTTTCTGCGGCAGAAAGTGCGTTTGAAAGCTCGCGGGATGCATACACCTGCGCGTTTCCAGAAACCTTCGGAAGTGCTGAAACTGCGCGCTCTGTCTCGGTTTTGAGAGCTTCGGAATCAATTCTCATAGCCGTGATGAGCTCGGGGATGAGCCCACCCTCCTGCGAAAGGAGAGAATAGAGAAGGTGGATGGAATAAAGCTCGCTACTACCGTATTCAAGGGCAAAGGATTCAGCGGACTTTATCGCATCGAGCGATTTTTGGGTAAGTTTTTGCATATTCATAATTTACCCTCCTATATTATAGTGTTGTTCATATCAATGTAGCTATTATAAAGCCTTGCGATATTTGCGGCAGACGCGCTTTCGTCGGGGGTGAGACGGAAGTGCTCCGAGAGAGCCGTGTGGAGAAGCTTTATATAGCGCGATGCCGCATCTGCAAGAGCTTGCGGATTTTTGGAATTTGCGGGAGAGAGCAGACGTCTTGTGAACTTGCCGCCGCCAAACGTAGAGATGCGGCGCGAAAAGACGAGGTCTTCCGTGCGCTGCCATATTGCGAAGAAGCGGTCAAGCTCCGATATAAGGCTTTCGTTCTGTGTGCGGAGCGTTGCTCGAAGCTCGCCGAAGCACTCGTCGCCTTCGGGGTAGATGACAACGGAGTAGCGGATGGTCGGATTATATTTGAAACGGATGGTGCTCCGTACGGCAAAGAGCGAGTCGCCACCGTCGTTTATGAGAAAGCCGTCATCGGGCGAGAGAAGGCGCGCCATCTCCGAAAAGATGCTCTGTTTTCGGTTTTCGGGGGTTGAAAGACCGAGCTGTTCTGCAAGAAGACGGTTTATAAGCCCTGATCTCGTCGTGCCCGAGAGGTAGGCGCGGCGGTCAATTTCGCGGACAAGGTCATCAAGCAGAGTTATGCTGTAAACGCTTTTTTTCATAGTATCCCTCCTTGTAAAAATAGTATACCACCCAAATATAATTTGTCAAGCAATTTATATAAAAACATGTGCGAGTTTAGTTGTAAACTAATTATTAACAGATGTGATGTGAAAAATTACAACGTATAAATAGTTGAAAAAACAGATAAATCTCCGTTTTAAAGCAGAAAAATGCGAGATAAAGTTAGTAAATGGCAAAATCCACAAAAACAAGCACCTGTCTTTTAGTCATTTAGTATAGTAATCTTATACAAAAGTGTGCACAAAGCTTTGGTCAAATTAAGAATTTACTTTTCAAAAGGCGGGTGGTATACTATTTGGGTAACATCAAAGATGTATAAATTTTTGGAGGTATATATATTATGTCAAGTGTAAAGCTCGAGCATGTCTATAAGAGATTTGACGGCGGCGTTACAGCTGTTTCAGATTTCTGCATCGACATTGCTGACAAAGAATTCGTTATTCTCGTTGGCCCGTCAGGTTGCGGTAAGTCAACAACTCTCCGTATGATCGCAGGTCTCGAAGAGATCTCTGACGGTCAGCTCCTCATCGACGATGTCGTATGTAACGACGTTGCTCCGAAGGACCGCGATATCGCAATGGTTTTCCAGAACTATGCGCTCTATCCGCATATGACAGTTTTCGATAACATGGCATTCGGTCTTAAGCTCAGAAAGATTCCGAAGGATGAAATCCGCCGCCGCGTTGAAGAGGCTGCAAAGATCCTCGAAATCGACTATCTCCTCGACAGAAAGCCGAAGGCTCTTTCAGGTGGTCAGCGTCAGCGTGTTGCTCTCGGCCGTGCTATCGTCCGAAGCCCGAAGGTCTTCCTTCTCGACGAGCCGCTTTCAAACCTCGATGCTAAGCTCCGTGCTTCAATGAGAACAGAGCTTTCAAAGCTCCATGAGCGTCTCCAGACAACATTTATCTACGTTACACACGACCAGGTCGAAGCTATGACAATGGGTACACGTATCGTTGTTATGAAGGACGGTTTCATCCAGCAGATCGATGCTCCGAACGTTCTTTATGATACACCGGCAAACCTCTTCGTTGCTACATTCATGGGTTCACCGGTTATGAACACATTCGAAGGTAAGCTCCTCGATGAGAATGGCACAACATACATCCAGTTCGGCGACGTTAAGATCGCTCTTCCGGATTCAAAGGGCAGAAAGCCTGAAGTTATGTCTTACATCGGCAAGGAAGTTATCGTTGGTGTTCGTCCTGAAGCTCTCCACGACGAAGAAGTATTTATCAACCAGTATCCGGATGCTCTTATGGATGCAAAGGTTGAAGTTGTTGAGCTTATGGGTCATGAGACATATCTCTACCTCAAGTGTCAGGATCGCAACTTTATCGCTCGCGTTTCACCGCGCTCAACTGCAAAGGTTGGCGATATCGTAAAGATCGCTGTTGAAACTCCGAAGATTCACCTCTTCGACAAGGACACAGAGATGACAATCACAAACTAATATGTGAAAAGATAAAGACCGTATGGCATATGCCATACGGTCTTTTTGTCGCCCGGGGCGACAGGAAAGAAGAACTATAATAAAGCTGGAAAGCAAATGTTATACCTTAAGAGATTTCGATACCATACATCGCAATCGTGAATTTTTCAAGTGCACGGTCGCGTATGCGGTAAAGCGTTCGCGGTTCATAACCGAGCTCCTCGGAGAGAACACGCGTTGAAAGGGGAGTGCTCGTCATATAGAACTTGTCGATAATGCGACGCTCCTCATCCGAGAGCGAGTCAAGCCCACGCTCGACAAGCTTTGTAAGTCGTTCGGTCGAGGCGATGTTGTGCCGGAGTCTGCTCGCCTCAACGAGAGCGTTTATAATGTTTGTGTCGGTCCGTAGTCCTCGCTTTACGTTTGAAAGGTTGTAGCGCATCGCGGCATTTTCGACAAATTTGAGTTTTTCCTTTGAGTTGATTATTCCGATTTTCATCTGCTTATAGCGGCGCAGATCGTCAACCGCACAAATCTTCCAGTCCATAAGCTAAAAATCTCCTTTCCAGGTGCGAAAACGAAGGGAATAATCGTCATAATAACCGAGCTTTCCGCATTCCCGAAGTTGCGAGAGAATCCTTTTGCACTCGGGTATCGGGCGATTTTTCGCTTTTGCAACTCTCTTGCACAGCTCGTCAAATGTCTGGTCGGGATCCTCCTTGATACACATCGAAATAACTGCGTATGTAGTGTTTTTTTCGGGTTCGTAAAAATTGAGCGACCAGACGGACTGCGTTTTGTTCGGTCGACCTCTTCTTTTCTCTGCCGCAGAAGCTTCTGCAGGCAGAATACCTAAAATATCGTTAATTGCGCGTTCAGTTTCTGAAATTGTCATCATTGTCTTTCTCCCATATTTCGTAATACCGGATACAGTAGACGCACCCTACAGTATCCCCGTCCTTGTTTTCTGCAACTCTGTCTCCGCCGTAAAGCTGCGCACCGCATACGGGGCAAGAGTATTCGGGAAGCGGTCGCACATCCGGATCGCCGCCCACCGCCTGCGGCATAACGCCCGGATAGACCATAAAATTTTCGCCTCCTCAAATAATGTAATAACCGAAATTATTAAGTCGCAACTTGTCGGGTTATCATTTGTAATGATATAGTACCACCGAATCGAATTTCTGTCAACATTTAAAATGAGTGATTTTTCGACAAAATGCGGAAAACGCTTGAAAAATATCATAATAAATGATATACTCAAGGTGGATGAGAGAATTGAACGTTATCACTTGGTGTGCAATTGCCATTGCAAAAATAATTCCGGTTTTGACCTATATACAAAACAACGAGAAATAAATTCTTAATCAGATTGAGTTTTTGCATCCGCGAGGCGTATCGGAATGTAAAGCATTTATAGGAGATGTGTGGATATGATAGGAAACGAAATAAAGAAACAGAGAGAGGCGCGCGGAATTTCGCAGACGGCGTTCGGGCGTGAGCTTGGAGTCCGTCAGTCAACCGTTGCGATGTGGGAGTCGGGGAAAAACAGCCCGACATACGAAACTCTTCTCCGTATTGCCGACTTTTTCGGGGTGAGCACAGATGCTCTCCGCGGTGAAGCTGCACCTGTCACAAAGGTGCCCGTGCTTGGGCGCGTTGCGGCAGGGCCACCGATATACGCAAGCGAAGACATAATAGGCTACGTTGAAGTGTCAGACGAGCTGTCTTCTTCGGGCGAGTTCTTTGCTCTTCAGATAAAGGGTAACAGCATGGAGCCGCGCTTTGAGGAGGGGGATACTGTCATCGTCCGCCGCCAGCCGTGCGTTGAAAACGGCGAGATAGCGATAGTCCTCATAGGAGAAGAGGAGGCAACGTGCAAAAAGTTCTACCGCACGGACGACGGAATCCGCCTCGTGTCGATAAATCCGCAGTACCCGCCGATGGTATTTACGGAAGATAAGCTTAACGACACGAAAATCGACGTGCTCGGGCGTGTGTGCGAGCTTCGTGCGCGGTTTTAGGAGGTAAAAGCATATGGAAATTACACTCCTGACGGAAGCTGAAAAAGAAAAATTCGCAGATGCGATCCTCGATATGTTAAAAGCTTCTGATTCTGAATTTGTTCCGCCGTTGTCTCGGCGCGCGTCGACCACGCAGAAGTCTCTTTCAGGTGCAAAAGCGGCAGAAGACGGAGTTTATGGTTACTTTTCGTCACTTATAAAACAGAAAATCCTCGCGACGGTCGAGGGAGAGACACTGCTCGGATTTATGTCGTTTATAGAGGGTTTTGAAAACGGCGTTGTGAAAAAAAGCCCGAATGTCTACGTTTCAACAATCATAGTATCTCCCGCGGCGAGAGGAAAGTCGCTCACAAAGAAAATGTATAAAGCTCTCGCAGAGGAATTTCCCGAAAGGTCAATTTTTACGAGAACGTGGTCAGAAAACGCGGCGCATATAAGAATTCTGGATGCTCTCGGCTTTTCGGAGTATCACCGCATAAAAAATGACCGCGGCGAAAACATCGACACGGTGTATTTTGAAATGGAAGTATTAAAAGGCGAATTTGGTTGTAGGGGATGATGTGGGCATCATCCCGCGGGATATTTATGATTGTCCCTGCAATAATAAAATATTTGTAGGGGCGATTCATGAATCGCCCGAAGAAAAGCGGCTTAAAGAAGAAAAAACAAAGTTCAACTTTTTTCGTCCAATATCAAAAACCCACCCTGAAACGACTTCGTTTTGGGGTGGGTTTGTCGTATTTACTTCTTTCTTTGAATCCTTGACCACATAATGATGATCAGCTGACCGGGAAGGCCGAGAGTCAGAAACAGGCGCACGTTTATGTCGAAGAAAACGAGTAGCGTTATGTAGATTGATGCGAGAGTTGACCACATGAGACACGAAATTATAAAGAAATTCCGGCGGCGGTTAAACCAGACTGAATTGAAAACCAGCCAGACAATAAAGGTTATCGGCACGGCATAAAGGAAAGCTATCCAATGCTTTGCGGAGGTATAGTCGCGGTAAAAATCTCCGATTATGAACGCAAAGAGGGCAACAAGCCACACAAGCATTATCGACATACCCGTGATAAAGCTGTGGTTCTTCATCCTTATTCGGAAATTCTCGCCAAAGCTTTTCTTTTTTGGGTGCTCGGCTTCAAGGAGATAGTCAACCGAGACGGAAAAAATCTCCGAAATCTGCTTTAAGACAAAAACGTCGGGGATGGATTCTCCTCTTTCCCATTTTGAAACTGCCTTGTCTGAATAGTTAAGAGCCTCGGCAAGCTCAAATTGAGTCATCTGACGCGCTCTCCTGAGGGTAGAGATGTTTTTGGCAACGATGAGCTTTAAGTCTTCCATTTTCTGCTCCTTTGTCAAAATTTTTACTTACAGATATATTTTACCACATTTTTTCTGTCAAAACAACGTCTTTTTTGTAAATTCTACTGCGGGGAGAGTGGCTTTTTGCGTCTTCTACGGGCATCTTTCGCGGCAGAAGAGAAGAAAAACGTCCGAGTAGGTTGAATAACGGAGGGATTAAGGGTAGAATGATAGCAGAAAAGTAAACGGAGGAAAAATAGAATGAGCAAGTTTGTTATTTATACCGACTCGGCGTGCGACCTCTCAAAAGAGATTCTCGATTCGTGGGGAGTCGGACTTTTGGAGCTTTCGTTCCAGTTCAACGGAAGCGACGAGGTATATCTCAACAGTATGATTTCGCCGAAGGAAATTTACGACAAGATGAGAAGCGGAACGATGGGAAAAACATCTGCCGTAAATATGGAAACTTTCAAGGAGGCTTTCTGCAAGGAGCTTTCAAACGGTGTTGACGTTCTCTATATCGGACTTTCATCGGGCATCAGCGGAACTTATAACTCTGCGCGACTCGCGGCAGAGGAGCTTTTGGAGGAATATCCCGAAAACCGCGTAATCGCGATTGACTCGCTCTGCGCATCTGCAGGTCAGGGGCTTCTTCTTAAGCTTGCAGTTGACAAAAAGGCGGAGGGCGCAAGCCTTGAGGAAACTGCGCGTTATATTATGGAAAAGCGCCCCGGTCTCTGCCATTGGTTCACGGTTGATGACCTTAAGTACTTAAAGGCAGGCGGAAGAGTTTCTGCGGCATCTGCGTTTGTCGGCGGAGTTCTCAACATAAAGCCGGTTCTTCACGTTGACGATGAAGGTCATCTCATAAATATGCAGAAAGTCCGCGGAAGACGTGCGGCGCTCAATGCTTTCATTGATAAGTATGACGAGCTTGCATCTGATAAGACGGGTGAGGTATACATCAGCCAGGCAGATTGCATGGACGATGCGGAGTATGTAAAGGCAGAGCTTGAAGCTCGCTTTGGCGCAAGGGTAACAATTATTACCGACATCGGCCCCGTAATCGGTCTCCACGCAGGCCCCGGCACACTCGCGGTTTTCTTTGAGGGAACAAAGAGATAATGATTATATATAATATGAAGAAACCACGGCTGTACGAAAAAAACAGCCGTGGTTTCTTTGCTTTGTGTGGCGACAAGAGGAACTATGCCTGAAATAAAAAAGCGCATGTCCGAAGCCACGCGCCGAAAAACGCACAACTCCGATTGTTGTCACACAAATTCCCATAGTTCTTGAAAAAGATACGCTACGAAAATAGAGGTGCGTTTTTACCAATATAAAAACGCATCTTTATTCAACAATGGCTTGAGGAAGCCTTCCCCTTGAGGTAGTGAGCCCATAAGGGCGAATGTCGGCGAGGAAGTGAATGACAGTCCGGTGGACTGTCAGAGCCGAGCCGTGCCTGAGCCGCAGCGAGACAGGGGGACCGCTTGCGGTGGATGAGGTGGAAGTCCTGTCGGGGGAAAAGGAGGCAAATGCTCTTGTTTGGTTCTGCTTTTCAAAAAATGCCGTTTTTGCAGAAAATTCATCACCACCGCCACCAAATTATGCCCGACCGACTGCATTTTGTTGACAACCGACTATGCAGAGTGCTAAAACTTATCCGAAAATTTCCTCAACCGCCATTTTCAAAACGACATTTTTTGAGCAAAAAAGGGCAAAATTTTAATGATTTTTATTAATTAACTGTTACATTTTCAGAAAAAAGTATTGACAACAAAAGAAAAATGAGTAAAATATAAATTAGCACTCGGGGGTTTAGAGTGCTAAATGAAACTTTGGGAGGGGCAGGTATGAGTCTCAGCGACAGAAAAAAGCGAATACTCAAGGCGATAGTAGATGAATATATCGAAAATGCAGAGCCTGTCGGTTCTAAAATCATCGCGGCGCGAAGCCGCCTCGACATCTCCCCGGCAACCATCCGAAACGAGATGTCAGAGCTTGAAGAGCTCGGTTTTTTAGAGCAGCCCCACGTTTCTGCAGGGCGCGTTCCCTCGACGGCAGGATACCGCCTTTATGTTAACGAGCTTATGCAGAACTACGCGCTCTCGCCAAACGAGGCAGAGGCGATAAACTCTGCGCTCAACACCCAGATGAAGGAGCTTGAGAGGATGCTCCGCGAATTTGGAAGGCTCGTTTCACAGCTCACAAACTACACGACATACACTCTTATGCCCGCGCTCTCGTCGGAGACCGTCAAGAAGTTTGACGTCTTTCTCATTGAGCCGCAGACGGCAATCGCAGTTATCGTTACAAGCTCGGGACTTCTCAGGAACAAGAGAATCCGTCTTGCAACTGCGCCGAGCGACGAGGAGCTTGCACAAATAGTCCGCTTGCTCAACGAAAACTTAACGAGCAAAACGCTCGACGAGATTTCGCTCTCGCTCATAAAGAGATGTGCAAGCGAGGCGGGAAAGCTTTCGGAGCTTGTTTCGTCGGTTGCGGATTTCGCAGGCGAGGTGCTTGACGAAAACCGTGGCGGCGATGTTTACCTTGACGGTATCTCAAGAATTTTAAGCCACCCCGAATACCGCGATCCCGAAAAGGCGCAGGAGCTTCTCACATACCTCACCGACAAGCAGGGAATCCTCCGCCACGCAAAAAGCCACTTCGCAGACGACGACAACCCTGCACAAATCCGCTTCTCGATTGGCACGGAAAACGGCGACGAGCCGCTTAAAGACGCAGGAATCGTATACGGAACGTATGATTTGGGCGAAAAATTACAGGGTGTTATCGGAATTGTCGGTCCGAGGCGAATGGATTACGCAAAAGTAGCGGCAAGGCTCAACTATTTCATAGACGGGTTTAACAAGCTGCTCCGCGATTCGTTCTTTACAGAATAACAGAACAGAGTTATCACCATAGGAGGAACAAGGCAGATGGCAGAAAAGAAAAAGACAAAACAGGAAACTCCGGCAGAGTCAACTGCGGCAGAGGTAAACGAAGCCAAAGCTTCCGAAGAGGCGGTTGAGGTTTCCGAAACCGATGTTCTCAAGGCGGAAGTCAAAGAGGCAAACGACAAATACCTTCGTCTTGCGGCAGAGTATGACAACTTCCGCAAGCGCACGGCAAGAGAAAAAGAAGCACTTTTCGGCGATGCGCAGGCAGCAGCAGTTGCGGCATTTTTAGAAGTTTATGACAATATGGAGCGCGCAATCGCAACTCCGTCGACAGACGAGAGCTATAAAAAAGGCGTTGAGATTATTTTCTCGGAGCTTTGCAAGGCTCTTGAGAAGCTGAAGGTCGAAACGGTTGATCCGCAGGGTGAGGCGTTTGACCCGAACTTCCACAACGCAGTGATGCACGAGGAAAACGAAGAATTTGGTGAGAACACCGTTTCGGAGGTTTTCCAGAAGGGTATGAAGCTCGGAAATCGCGTCATCCGTCCCGCAATCGTCAAAGTCGCAAACTAAACTGACTTCAAAAAAGTGCAAACACTTTTTTGAGAAGGCTGCACTCCGCTGCAGCGCACTCGCAAGCTCGCACGCTTGCGGAGCGAGAGGAGTTATTTTCGACGCGCATGTCATCGAAAAAAACAAATCGAAATTTTCACATCTGCGGATGCGAACTCTGCGAGGCTTTTAAGATAAGTAAAAAATATACATTATATATATGGAGGAAAAAATTATGTCAAAGATTATTGGTATCGACCTTGGTACAACAAACTCATGTGTTGCAGTTATGGAAGGCGGCGAGCCGACCGTTCTCGTCAACGCAGAAGGCGCAAGAACTACACCGTCTGTCGTTGCTTTCTCAAAGGACGGCGAGCGTCTTGTAGGTCAGGTTGCAAAGCGTCAGGCAGTTACAAACCCCGACCGCACAATCTCTTCAATCAAGCGTGAGATGGGCTCGGACTATAAGGTTAAGATCGACGACAAGTCATACTCACCGCAGGAGATTTCGGCAATGGTCCTTGCAAAGCTCAAGACAGATGCTGAAAGCTACCTCGGAACAAAGGTAACCCAGGCTGTCATCACGGTTCCGGCATACTTCACAGACAGCCAGCGCCAGGCAACAAAGGACGCAGGCAAGATTGCAGGTCTTGAGGTTCTCCGAATCGTCAACGAGCCGACAGCTGCAGCACTCGCTTACGGTCTTGACAAAGAAGCAGACCAGAAGATTATGATTTACGACCTCGGCGGCGGTACATTCGACGTATCTGTTCTCGAAATCGGTGACGGTGTCGTAGAAGTTCTCGCAACAGCAGGTAACAACCGTCTCGGCGGCGACGACTTTGACAACCGCGTTGCAAAGTGGATCGTTGACGAGTTCAAGAAGGATACAGGCGTTGACATCCAGGCAGACAAGATGGCAATGCAGAGAATCCGCGAGGCTGCTGAAAAGGCAAAGATTGAGCTCTCGGGAGTTATGAGTACAAACATCAGCCTTCCGTACATCACAGCTGACGCAACAGGCCCGAAGCACCTCGAGCTTACACTCTCACGCGCAAAGTTCAACGAGCTCACATCAGACCTCGTTGACAGCACAATGGTTCCCGTTCGCCAGGCTATGTCAGACGCAGGCATTTCACCGAGCGACCTTTCAAAGGTTCTCTTGGTAGGTGGTTCAACAAGAATCCCTGCAGTTTTCGATGCAGTTAAGAACTACACGGGCAAAGAGCCGTTCAAGGGCATCAACCCCGACGAGTGCGTAGCAATGGGCGCAGCTATCCAGGGTGGCGTTCTTGCCGGCGACGTTAAGGATATTCTCCTTCTCGACGTTACTCCGCTTTCTCTCGGTATCGAGACAATGGGCGGCGTATTCACAAAGCTTATTGAGCGCAACACAACTATCCCGACAAACAAGAGCCAGGTTTTCTCAACTGCTGCAGACAACCAGACATCAGTTGAGGTTCACGTTCTCCAGGGTGAGCGCGAGATGGCGGCATACAACAAAACTCTCGGTCGCTTCCACCTCGACGGCATCGCTCCGGCACCGCGCGGTATTCCGCAGATTGAGGTATCATTTGACATCGACGCTGACGGTATCGTTAACGTAAAGGCAAAGGACCTCGGCACAGGCAAGGAGCAGAACATCACAATCACATCTTCTTCAAACCTCTCACAGGAGGATATCGACAAGGCTGTCAAGGAAGCAGAGCAGTTTGCTGAAGAAGACAAGAAGAGAAAAGAAGAGGTAGACGTTCGCAACTCTGCAGACCAGCTTGTTTACCAGACGGAAAAGACACTTTCAGAGCTTGGCGACAAGGTTTCTGAAGAGGAGAAGGCAGGAGTCAATGCAGAGCTTGACAAGCTCAAGGAAGTTCTGAAGGGAACAGACACAGAGGCTATAAAGGCACAGACCGAAGCTCTCACAAAGAAGTTCTACGAAATCTCCGAAAAGCTTTATAAGGAAGCACAGGCAGCTCAGGCTGCAGCGGGCGGTGCTGCTGATGCAGGTGCCGGCGCAGGAGCTGACGACAACGTAGTCGATGCTGACTACACACAGGTAGACTAATTGAAATTGCCGCCATCGGCGGCAATTTCTTAGCGAAGAAGTAATAGTGAAGAGTGAAGAAGTAAGGTGATTTTTGCAAAGCAAAAATTGGTTTAAATGGTTTTCGCTCTGCGAAAACACCGAACCTGTTCACTGTTACTTATTAACTATTACTTCAATTTTCCGGGAGGAAATATTATGGCGGAAAAAAGAGATTATTATGAGGTGCTGGGTGTCGCAAAAACCGCGACGGATGCAGAGCTTAAGTCTGCATACCGCAAGCTTGCAAAGAAGTATCATCCCGACTTCAACAAAGATAACAAAGAGGCAGAGGAGAAGTTCAAAGAGGTAAGTGAAGCGTATGAAGTTCTCTCAAATGCGGAAAAACGTCAGAAGTATGACCAGTTCGGCCACGCGGGAGTTGACCCGAATTTCGGAGCCGGCGGTTATGGCGGCTATGGCGGAGGCTTCGGATTTGAGGACTTTGACATCGGTGACATCTTCGGTTCATTCTTCGGCGGAGGATTCGGCGGCGGCGGTCAGACGCGTCGCAACGCACCGCAACGCGGAGAGAGCCTTCGCGTAAACCTCATTCTTTCCTTTGAAGAGGCGGCATTTGGCTGCACAAAGGAAATCAATATTACGAAAAACGAAAAATGCTCAAAGTGCGGAGGCAACGGTGCAGAACCCGGAACTTCGGCTGAAACCTGCGCCGCCTGCCACGGTACGGGCACGGTTAAAACAACCCGCCGCACGCCGCTCGGCGTGATTTCGCAGCAGGGAGTGTGTCCGACGTGCCACGGAACGGGAAAGATTATAAAAACTCCGTGTTCAAAGTGCTCGGGAACAGGCAAGGAAAGGGTTTCGAAGAAGCTCTCGGTCAATGTTCCGGCAGGTATTGACGACGGGCAGACAATCTCTCTCCGCGGTGAAGGAAACGCAGGAACAAACGGCGGACCGTCGGGCGATGTCCTCATCTCCGTTTCGGTCAGACCGCACCACATCCTCATCCGCGACGGTATAAACATCCATTGTGAAGTGCCGATAACGTATGCACAGGCGGTGCTCGGTGCCGAGATCGAAGTTCCGACGCTCGACGGCAAGGTTAAGTATACTATCCCCGAAGGCACGCAGACGGGAACTGTCTTTCGTCTTCGCGGAAAGGGTGTGCCGGTGCTCAACTCATCGCGCCGCGGCGACCAGCTCGTCCGCGTGAATATTGAAGTTCCGAAAAACTTAAGCAAAAAACAGAAAGAGCTTTTGCAGGAATTTGCAAAAGCAGTCGGAGACGAATCATATACCGAGCGCAAGAGCTTTTTTGAAAAACTCAAGAAAAAATAAAAGCATCCCCGACGGAGAATTTCCGTCGGGGCGTTTTTGCAGAAGTTTATTTTAGAAAAACGGTGTTGTTGACGTTATTTTTGATTTTGAAACGTATAACAATATATAAATAATACTATACGTATTTAAACGAGGAGCCAAAGTATGAAAAAATACAAAACATATTTGTTTGATTTTGATGGAACGCTTGTAAATTCCATGCCTTCTTTCGTTTCTGTCATGCTCAGAATTCTTGATGAAAACAACATCAGATACGACAAGGACATAGTGAAAATAATTACACCGCTCGGCTATGGCGGCACGGCGAAATATTTTAAAGAGCTTGGAATTTCCATGAGCGAAGACGCGCTTGTCAATCTTATGAACAAGTATGCGTATTTCGAATATGAAAACAACATTCAGGCAAAAGAAAGCGTTATTCCAACTCTCGAAAAGCTCAGACAGTCGGGCGCAAGCCTCAATATCCTCACCGCAAGCCCGCATCTTGTTTTAGATGTGTGTCTTAAGCGGCTTGGGATATACGATTTGTTTGAAAACGTGTGGTCCTGCGAGGACTTCGGGAAAACGAAAGCAGACCCTGGGATATACATAGAAGCTGCAGAAAGGCTCGGAAAGAAGACGGAAGAGATTTTGTTTCTGGATGATAATTACAATGCAGACAAAACGGCAAAAGAAGCGGGGATGAAAGTCTGCGGAGTTTATGACGAATCTTCGGCAGAATATGTTGACGAAATAAAAGGGATAGCAGACCACTATATTTATAATTTTTCGGAGCTTGTATAATTAAGCGAAAATCCGCGGGAGGAAAGTATGCAGATACTGATAAGAATTTTCGGAATTTTTGGTCTTATTTTCAGTATAATACCGTTTCAGTTTAAAAAACACAAGCATATAGTGCTTTTAAAAATGGCGGCGAGCATATCTTTTTCGATACAGTATTTCCTTATCGGACCTGCGGCGTATACAGGCGCGTGGATGGATCTTATTTCCGCGTTCCGAAACTTTCTTTTTTATAAATTTGTCGACAAAAAGATCTCAACTCTGCCGATAATTCTGATTTTTTCAGGCCTGGTTCTATCCTTCGGGATTTACTCGTGGGCAGGGTGGATATCGCTTCTTGCGCTCATACCGAAGATTCTGACAACCGTTTCCTACGGAATGAAAAATGAACGCCTTTTGCGATTTATTACCGTGCCGTCGTGCTTTTTCTGGATAGCTTATAACTGCATCGTCGGAAATTTTGAGGCGGCGATCAGCGACCTTCTTGCATTTATTTCAATTATCATCGCGATTTACAGATACGACATAAGAAAAAAAGCGGATATACAGAAACAAAATTAAACGGAGGATTATAACATGGAAATGGATAAGCTTATAAAAAGAATCAACGAGCTTGCAAAAAAGTCGAGAGAAGAAGGGCTTAATGAAGCAGAGAAGGCAGAGCAGGCAGCACTTCGGCAGGAATACATCCGGAAATTCCGTCAGGGAATGGAAAACACTTTGAGTAATGTCTATATAGTGGACGAGCACGGAAACAAGAAAAAAGTTGAAAAGAAGAAAAACAATCTGCCGTCTTAACAGGCAGGATTTTGAGGAGAAAGAAAAATGATACGCTTTGCAAAAGAAAAGGACATAGCAAAGATTCTTGATCTGCTCCTGCAGGTGTGCCTTGTGCACCACAGGGCAAGACCTGATATTTTCAATGTCGGGACAAAGTATAACGAAGGTGAGCTTCGTGAAATCCTCCGCGATGAAAACCGCCCGATTCTCGTCTCGGTCAACGAAGAAGATGAGGTTTTGGGTTACTGCTTCTGCATCCTTCAGGAGCATAGGGGTGACAATGTCCTCACCGACATAAAAACGCTCTACATTGACGATTTGTGCGTAGACGAAAACATCCGCGGCGGCGGAATCGGACGCGCTCTTTACGAAGCCGCACGCGATCTTGCCGGAGAGCTCGGTTGCCATAACGTGACCTTGAACGTCTGGCGCGGAAACGACGGCGCAGAGAAATTTTATGAAAAGCTCGGTCTCCGCCCGCAAAAAACGTGCATGGAAGAAATTTTATAAAATAAAAAAGGTGCATCCTTTTGGATGCACCTTTTTAAATTGTTTTTATTAGTCGTTCTTTTCCTTGCTGAGCATTGTATTTGTGAGAATGCCGAGGATAAGAGCTGTTGCGATAGATGTGAGTGTAACAGCGCCAAAGCTGATTGAAAGACCGCCGATGCCTGCGATGAGGATAACTGATGCTGTGAAGAGGTTGCGGTTCTTATTAAGGTCAACCTGCTGGAGCATCTTAAGACCTGAAACTGCGATAAAGCCATAAAGTGAGATGCAGACACCGCCCATTACGCAAGCCGGAATGGAGTCAACAAATGCAACAAGCGGAGTAATAAATGCAAGAATGAGGCATCCGATAGCCGCTGCAGTGATAGTTCTTACAGATGCGTTTTTTGTGATAGCAACGCAGCCGACACTCTCGCCGTATGTTGTATTCGGGCATCCGCCGAAAAATGCACCTGCCATAGAACCGATACCGTCGCCGAGGAGAGTTCTGTGGAGACCCGGCTCTGCGAGGAGGTCGCGCTCGATGATTGATGAGAGGTTCTTGTGGTCTGCAACGTGCTCAGCGAAAACGACGAATGCAACCGGAACATATGCAACGAAGAGAGTTGCTATATACTGTGCATTAAGCTCTGCAAAGCCGTCTTTTGCTGTGATAAATGTGAGGCTCGGAACACTTAAGAATGTTTTGAGAGAAACGCCGCCGTCTGAGAACATATAGTTTGTGAAGACTGAGAAGTCGATTATTTTGAGAGAATCGATGCCGTATGCATTGCCGATAACCGTAAAGATTGCAGCTGCTGCATAACCTGCAACGATACCGATGATGAAGGGAATGAGACGAGCCATCTTCTTGCCGTATGTTGAGCAGAGCATAACAACTGCAAGAGTGATGAGACCGCAGATAAGAGCAACGTAGGGAGATGCAACTGCAACGCCTTCAACAGCGATGTCGCCCTTAACGAGGTCGCCTACTGCATTGCCTGCAAGTGAGAGACCGATGATAGCAACTGTCGGTCCGATAACAACCGGCGGCATGAGCTTGTTGATCCAGCCAACACCGACAAACTTAACAACGAGCGCAATGATAACATAGACAAGACCTGCCATAACCGCTCCGATGATGATACCGAGGTATCCGAGAGCAAGTGAGGTTGCGCCGGCAAAAGCTGCAAACATTGAACCGAGGAATGCGAATGATGAGCCGAGGAAAACAGGGCTCTTGAACTTTGTGAAGAGCTGGTAAACGAGAGTGCCGATACCTGCGCCGAACATAGCGGCGGCGGTAGACATGCCGTTGCCGACGATCATCGGAACAGCGATTGTTGCAGCCATGATAGCGAGCATCTGCTGAATAGCAAATACGATAAGCTGGCCAAACTTTGGCTTTGACTCGACGTCAAAAATCATTTTCATAATACTTTACCCCTTTTTTGTTTTTTGACCGAAAAAAACGCCCTGCCGAATTGTCGGCAAGGCGCACTCTGAGACGTTGAAACTGCTACCTTGTCGGCATCGCGGTACCGTTTTTAAAGGTCGTTCACTGTTTGTTATTATATTGTAATTGTCGGAATTTGTCAATGAGTTTTTACAAATTTATTAAATCTTTGAAAAGAGTCTTGCACGCGCATGCTTTGACTTATATTCGGGAGAAAGCGAATATTTCACCGCAAGGTCGCGTCCGAAGCGGAGAAGCTCATCCTCCTCGCCTTCGATAAGCTCAAGCTCAATTTCGGAAAACGGAACTTTTTCGCAAAAGACGCCTTCATCAAACGAGAGCATAAACGAAAGCCCCGACGGAAGCGACACCTTTGCCTCAAAACGCGTAAACGAAACGCTTGCAACGGTGCAAAGCGGAAGACCGACGAGAGAGGATGTCGGCGCGCCAGATTCTGCAAGAAGCTTCGCGGCGGCAAAGATATCATCACTCTCAACTCTCCACTCGCCGCGGATTGAAAACTCACCGCTTCTTGCGACGTTGCACTTTGCATACATAAAGCTTTTTCCGTTTTCGAGCCGTCTGCGCAGGCTGATTCCCGAGCTTTGCGCGAGGTTATCCTCTGTGTCGAGGTATTCGGTCTTCATCTCAAATTTTGAAATTTCGTTGCAAAAAGGCGCGATTTCGGGCAGAGAAAAGAGCAAATCACTCGAAAATTCACCATTTGGAATATATTTAAGCTCGATTTCAGTTGACATTCTTCTTTCCTCCCAAGAGATGCGCAGGCAAAAGGATTATAAGCTCTGCAACGACCAAAAATCCTGCCGTGATGAGCTCTGCATACGGCGCAAGGCTTGCTATATTTGCAAGAATCGCAAAAGCCGCCGCAGAAATAATGCCGATACCTGCGCCGATTATAAAGAGAAGTGAAAGCGAGATGTGGCGGCGCACACGTTTTCCGTTTGCAAGAAGCGTTGCGGGGAAGAAGTCGGTTATGAGGTTTATGAGAAGAATCATAGCGGGGGAGAGGGGGAAACCGAAGCCGCATACGACGGAAAGTGCAACGCACAAAAATTCAGCGAGGTTTGTTGCGCAGAGATAGCTCACCGAGCGCGAGATGTTTTCGCGGGCGATATTTCCCGTAACAATCGCGCGGTCAGCGGGAGTTTTGTTGAAAATAACGTCCGAGACACTCTTTATCGCATCCTCTGCCCTCAGATCACAGAGCGAAACATCCGCCGCTTCCAGAAGTGCGGAATCGGAAAGCGTTCTTCCTTCTGCGCAGACGGTTTTGCCCATTGAGGAGAGTGTGCGAACAATTCTTATCTTGTGCTTCGGAGAAAGTCCTGCAAAAACGCGGCAGGTCTTTAATGTATCGCGGAGGTCAGAGTCGGACATCTTGTCAATATCGCGTCCGCAGACGAGATCTTCGTGTGAAATCTTAAGCGCATCTGCGCCGAGACGCGCGCGGTTTGCATCCTCCGACGTGAGAATGAAGACGGAAACCGAAACGTTTTTAAGCGAAGAGACATCGGCAAGCGCGGATTCATCGCTCCGTGCACACGTTGCGGCAATTCCGACAAAGACAAGCTCCGTATCACAGGGGACATCGTCGCCCGAGCGCATACCGAGCGCATACGCCGAAAGACCGCCCTTTTCAAACGACTCGATGCAGGCCGAAATCTCATCGCGGTCGCCGTCTGTGAGTGTGCGGATTTTTCCGAACTCCCAGATTCGTGTTGAACGCGAAAGGATTTCCTTTGCGTTGCCAGCAGTGTAGGAAACAGTTGTCTTTCCTGCGCTGTGGAGAGTTGTCGTAACCTCTGCGGTGAGCTCGCCTATCTTCGGGAAGAGCGCGCGCACCTCGGCGGCATCGCAACGGTGCGAGGCGAATGCCGAAAGCGAGGGGTTATCAAACTCACAGAGAAGAAAACCGTCGATAAACGGAACGGTGTCCTCCTCGTGCGGAGCCTTGACGCGACCGTTTGTATAAGTCATTGCGACGCCGAGCGTCGGAAGCTCGGTCACATAAACAGAGGTGCTTCCGAGTCTTTCAAGTGCAGAAATCTCGCGGAGCGCAAAGCCCTGTTTTGTAAGGCGGCGTGCACCCTTTGAGAGTGCAGACAGCGCGGCGAGTGCGGCACCCTCCGGAATAACCGCAACCGCAAGCGCAATACA
Organism: Eubacteriales bacterium; assembly: GCA_045636865.1. Lineage (GTDB taxonomy): Bacteria > Bacillota > Clostridia > Oscillospirales > JAAYXM01 > SIG480. The sequence continues at coordinate 19,678 of JAZTYJ010000014.1, read as the reverse complement.
TCCTGCAAGTGTCGGGAGAAGCTTTTCTCCGAAGAGGAGATTTATTATAAGGAGAAGAACGCAGAAGAGAGATGCAAAAAGTGAAATTCTTTTTGACGTGCGGCTCACCGTTGAAAGAAGGGGAGACGTATCCTTTTCCGGTGCGTCAAGCGGCTTTGCAAGGCGGCTTATCTCGGTCGACATACCCGTCGAGATAACAACACCGCAACCTTCACCGCGGATGACGGTTGTTCTCTCAAAAGCACAGTTTACGCGAAGCTCGGGTGCAACATCGCCTGCGATGATGTCCGTCGCGTCCTTTGTGCATTCCGCCCGTCCCGTGAGCGCGGTTTCGTCTATGACGAGCCCGTCGGTGTAGATAAGGCGAAGGTCGGCAGGGACAACGCGTCCCGGCTTTAAGAAGACGATATCGCCAACGACAAGATCATCGGAAGAAATGCGCATTTTTGAGTTGTTGCGAAGGACAATCGCGTGAGTTACGGTCGGGGTAACCGAGCCGCTTATCTTGCGGAGTGCGCGTCTTCGCACCTCGGATGAGAAGACGACGTTTATAAGCATCGAAGCGACGATTAAAAGAGAAGAGATGTAGCCGTCAAACAGAAGAGAGAGCGCCGCCGCAACGAGAAGGAGCCAGACGCTCGGCTTCGTAATGCGCGAGAGCGCAATTTTAAAAAACGAAACTCCGTCCTCGCTGTCGTTTCCCGAAAGGCGGAAGGATGCCTCCTGCTGTGAAAGACCTGTTTCGGGGTTTACATCGAGGGATTTAAGAGTTTCTTTTATGCTTAATTTATGATACAAAAAAATCAACTCCAGAAAAAATTTATTTTATATACAGGTTACCTGTTTAAATTATATCCCCAAAACAAAACGAGGTCAATAAATTTAAGAAAAAAAGGATAAAAAATTGTGAACTTTGGAAAAAATCTGTTTAAATACGGAAGAGAATATGATATAATTATTACATATAAAATCGTTTTTTTAAATATGGAGGAATGAGATATGAAAAACGCAATTTCCGTAAACATCGCAGGAGTAGAGCTTCGCCTTCTCAGCGGAGAAAATGAAGAGTACACACGCCGCGTTGCTGCACACGTCGACACACGTATGGGCGAGGTATTAAAGGCAGGCAGCGTTTCAATTGTTGAGGCTGCAATTCTCTCTGCAATCAACATTTCAGACGAGTATTACAAGGCTCTTGAAACTGCAGAAAACCTTCGCACACAGCTTCGCGACTATCTTGAGGATGCAAGCAGAATGAAGTCTGAAATTGCAGAGCTCCGCCGCGAAAACGCACGTCTTGGCGGCAAGTAAAATGTCAAAAAAGACCGAAATTCTTGCACCTGCCGGGAGCTTTGAGGCTCTTCGTGCGGCAGTTGCAAACGGAGCAGATGCCGTCTATATCGGTTACGGTGATTTCAATGCGCGCCGCCTTGCAAAGAATTTTACATATGCGGAGCTTTGCGAGGCATGTGAATTCTGTCACAAGCGCGGCGTTTTGGTTTATGTCACGGTGAACACGCTCGCGTCTGACCGCGAAATGGAGGATGTTGAAAAGCTCGTCCGCGAGATAAACCGCGCAGGAGTTGATGCCGCAATCGTTGCAGACCTCGGAATCGCAAGGCTCATCCGCGAGGTGTGTCCGACGCTTCCGATCCACGCATCAACACAGATGACGGTGCACAATATAGAAGGTGTCCGCGCTCTCTCTGAGCTTGGCTTTTCGAGAGTTGTTCTTGCGCGCGAGCTTTCGCGCGACGAAATAAAGAAAATATGCAAGGAAAGCCCCGTGGAGATAGAAGTTTTTGTCCACGGTGCGCTTTGTATGTGCTATTCGGGACAATGCGAGATGAGTGCCGTTATCGGCCGCCGCAGCGGAAACCGAGGTCTTTGCGCACAGCCGTGCCGTATGGAGTATAAAATGTCTGAAAACGGCGCGGCGACATATGCGCTGAGCCTTTCCGACCTCTGCCTTGCAGACTATATATGCGAGATGGCGGATATGGGCGTTGCATCGCTCAAGATTGAGGGGCGCATGAAGCGACCTGAGTATGTCGCAATAGTTTCGCGCATATATTCCGATGTATTGCGGGAAAGACGCGCTCCGACAGAAAAAGAAAAGCGCGACCTTAGAAGAATTTTCTCCCGCGAGGGATTTACCGACGGTTATTATACAAAAAACCCCGGAAAGAAAATGTTCGGAGTCCGCACGGAGACAGAGGCGCCGCAGACTCTTCTTGATGAGGCGAAAAAGACGTATGAAGACGTTCCGATAAAGCAGGAGAAGGTGTCCTTTTTCTGCATAATCGAAGAGGGAAAGCCTGCTCTTCTTGCCGCAATTGACGAGCACGGAAACCGCGCGATGGCGCAGGGAAAAATTCCGGAGGCGGCGCGGAACGTAGCTCTTAACGAAGAGAGTGTCACGGTGCAGCTTAAGAAAACGGGCGGCACGCGCTTTGTTACAGACGGGATAAACATAAAAATCGGCGAAAACCTCTCCCTTCCGTTATCGGAGCTCAATTCCATGCGCCGCGAGTGTCTCGATGCGCTTGAAGAAAATTATTCAAAGAAGCAAGAGAGAAGAGAAGAGGGTAGCTTCAACGTTGGCTTTAAGCTTTTAAACCGAAAGGAAAAGCCTGATATAACGGTTTCGGTAAAGTCAGTTTCGCAGATAAGCAACGCTCTGCTTTCGCGCGGGATAAGCAGTATCTTTATTCCGCTTACCGAATTTGAAAAAGAGGCAAAGAGAATAAAAGAAATTTCAGAAAAAGTTCCGGTTGCGGCACTGTTTCCGAGAATAATAAAGGATACGGAAGAAGACCTTATCCGGAAATTCTGTGAGACGGCACGGGATATCGGCATAAAAGTTGCCGCCGTCGGAAATATCGGACACATATCCCTTGCAAAGGAATATTTCTCCGACATCCGTGCAGATTACGGAACAAATATAACAAACTCATACGCGCTTCGTGAGATGAAGAAGCAGGGCATATCAAAAGCCCTCCTGTCTCCTGAGCTTACTCTCCCGAAGGTCCGCGACCTTTCAAAGATAATCGACACCGAGCTTGTGGTTTACGGACGTCTCCCGCTTATGATATGCGAAAACTGCGTAATCTCGGCGCAGGTCGGCGCGTGCGTCTGCGGAAACAGGAATTTTCTTTATGACCGCACGGGTGCGGCGTTTCCGATAGTCCGCGAATTTTTGCACAGAACGGAAATTCTAAATTCGCAAAAGTTATTTCTGGCAGATAAAGCGCGCGACTATGAAAGAATAGGGCTTGCATCCGTACGCCTTATGTTCACAACGGAAAACGTGAGAGAGTGTGAGATGGTGCTTGATGCATATCTTGGAAAGAGCGACTATAAGCCGTCGCAGTATACGAGAGGATTATATTACCGAGGTGTAGAATAATGTTAAAGATAAAGCTTTTAAACGAAAAGGCGGCTCTTCCAACCCGCGCAAGCGATGGCGCGGCAGGATATGACCTTCGCGCGTGCCTCGATGCGCCGATGACGCTTAAAAAAGGTGAGATCTTTGCAGTGCCCACGGGTATAGCAATCGAGCTTCCGTCGAAGGAGTATGTTGCGATGCTCTGTGCAAGAAGCGGTCTTGCAATCAAGCACGGCATAACACTTGCAAACGCAGTCGGCATAATCGACAGCGACTATCGCGGCGAAATCAAGGTCGGGCTCATAAACCTCGGAAGCGAGGAGTTTGTGATAAATCCGGGTGAGAGAATCGCGCAGATGCTCATAATGCCGGTATCGCTTCCTGAAATTGAGATTTCCGATGACCTTTCGGAAACCGAGCGCGGAAGCGGCGGCTTTGGCTCAACAGGGAGAAAATAAATGCTGATTCTTGCTTCAAAATCACCGAGAAGACGCGAGCTTCTCGGTCTTTATACAGAGAATTTCAAAATAATAACACGTCCGTGCGATGAGCCGCCGTATGAGGGCGGCGACGTTGCGAAATACGTTATGTCACTTGCCGAGAAGAAGGCAAGGTGCGTAGCAGACGAGTTTCCGTCAGACACCGTGCTCGGTGCGGACACCGTTGTCGCATTTGACGGCGAGGTGCTCGGAAAACCGAGAGATGAGGCGCACGCAAAGGAGATGCTATCATCAATGTCGGGTGCGCGTCAGGAGGTTTTCACGGGGGTTTGCATCATAAAAGACGGAAAGCCGCATACCTTTTTTGAAAAGACGGATGTGTACTTTAAAGACCTCTCCGAGAAGGAGATAGACGACTACATCGCAACGGGCGACAGCCTCGACAAAGCGGGAGGCTACGGAATCCAGGGCGGTGCGGGCGAGTTTGTAACGCGCGTCGATGGCGATTACTTCAACGTAATCGGGCTTCCGATGAGGGCGACCGCAGGATATTTAGACGAAATTTCAGAGTGGTGAGACGATGAACGGATTTTTTTCCAAAAAGACAGTTATAACAATATTGATCGCAGTTTTAACTGCGCTTATTCTTGCTATACTTTCTGCCGTATCGGGAGGGAGAATTTCGCCTGTCGGCTCACTCGTGAACATCGTTGTGAAACCGCTTCAGAAGCTTGGCACGGAGATAGTGCAGGACTTTAACGACCGCGCAGAACGAGCCTTGCACTACGACGATATGAAAAAAGAGATAGAAGAGCTTAAAATGGAGATATCCACGCTTCGCGAGGAGGTACGCCGCCGCGATGCGATAGAGCAGGAGAATATTCAGCTCCGCGCGGCGCTCGGCCACGTCGAGCGCGATTCGTCGCTTGTTTTTGAGTCGGCGGAGATTGTTGCAAGAAACTCTGACAACTGGACGCGCTCGTTTACGATAAACAAAGGTATGTCGTCGGGAATTGTGCCAGACTGCTGTGTTATCACGGCTGACGGAATGGTCGGATTTGTAAGTGAGGTCGGAAACACATGGGCAACCGTAACCGCGATAACCGACACGACTATGGAGGCGGCGGCAATCGCATCGCGCACGCGTGAGGTTGCGTCTGTCGAGGGCGATTTTGAGCTTATGAGCCGCGGTCGTCTCCGTCTTTCATATCTCTCGCGCGATACGCAGGTGCTTGAGGGAGATATAGTTGAAACATCGGGCGTCGGAGGACTCTTCCCGAAGGGAATCGTTCTCGGAAGCGTTGAGGAAGTTAAAAACGAGAGCCACGGCGTTTCGAAGTATGCGATAATAAAGCCGGCGGTTGACCTTGACCGCATAAACTACGTTCTCGTCATAAAGTCGTTTTATTCGGTAGAATAGAGGTGGCGGCATGAACGTAAATGTAAAACGCGCGCTTTATAAGTGGATATGCATCATCGCGCTGATGCTCGTTTCAATAGTTCTGGAAACGACGGTGTTTTCGTCCTTCCGCGTTTTCGGGGCTTCCCCCGTCTGCCTTCCGTTTGTTGCAGTAACGGTTGCGCTCCTTGAGGGAGTTGAAGACGGTGTCGTAGCGGGATTTGTCGGCGGATTTCTGTGTGATGCAATCTTTTCGGGGTACGAGGGATTCTACACCGTAACTATTCCGCTTCTGATATTTGCAATCTGCCTTATGAATACGATTATGTACTGGAAGAATTACAGTATGGCGGTGCTTGACTGGGGACTTCTGATTGCGTTTTTGCATCTTATCCGCTATCTTTTGTATATGCTCGCGCAGGGAAAGGGAAGCATAACATCACTTCTCTACGTTATCCCCGGTGAGTTTCTCGCAACACTTGCACTCACGCCGTTTTTGTATATAATCGTTTATAAGATAATAAAGCGATTTAAAAACTACGAAGAAGATTAAAGCATTCGGAAATAAAAATCAAAAGGAGGTGTCCTGATGAAAAGAAGCAACGCGAGAATATGGGCAATCTGCATAATCGCCATTGTCTGCGCTGTCATCTTTATCGGACGCCTTTATTTTTTGCAGATCGTAAAGGGCGAGGAGTATCTCGAGCGATCCTTGACGCGCACCTCGCGAACGGTTACGGTTTCTGCACCGCGAGGAGAGATTCTTGACCGCTTCGGTCGTCCTCTTGTTACAAACCGCATGAGCTTTTCGCTTATGTTTGACGCAACAACCTGGGATAAGTCACGTCGCGAGGAGATAATCGGCGAGATCATCTCGCTTTTTGAGTCGGCAGGGCAGGAGTATAACGACACTCTTCCGATAACAAAAGAAGCTCCGCTTTCCTATACATATGCAAGCGGAGAGGAAAGCTCCGATGAAAAGGCGATTTCGGAGTATATAAAAGACAGAAAATGGGAAGAAAATCTCACCGCAGAGGAGTTTGTAAATTCACTTGCGGAGAGGTTTGACATAAAGACAAAGGATGAGGTTTTAAAAAGAAAAATCTGCGGAGTTTGTTATGAGATGGATATCCGCGGCTTTTCAAAATCACAGCCGTATGTTTTTGCAAGAGATGTTGAGAGAACTCTCGTAACAAAAATAAAAGAGCGCTCACGTCTGCTTCCGGGGCTTATGATAGACGTAGCGCCTATCCGCGAATACAAGACTACCTCCGCAGCGCACATTCTGGGACGCGTCGGAATAATCTACCGCGAGGAGTATGCGGGGCTTAAGAAGCTCGGATATAAGCAGAACGACCTCGTCGGAAAAGACGGCATCGAAAAAGCTTATGAGAGTTATCTCCGCGGTATCGACGGTTCAAAGACAACAGAAACAACAACAACGGGAAAAACGACAACGGTTCTTTATGAAGAGCCGCCCGTGCTCGGAAAAAACTGCGTGCTCACGATAGACTTAAAGATGCAGGAGGCGGCAGAAAAATCGCTTGCCGAGCTTCTGCCGCGCCTTCGCCGCGAGGGAAAGCTCAACACCCGTTGGGGCGGCGGCGATGCAAAGGGCGGTGCAGTTGTCGCAATCGACATAAAGACGGGCGGTGTGCTCGTTTCGGCGTCGTATCCGACGTATGACATCTCGCAGTACGGTAAGCTCTACAACCAGATGAAAAACGACAAATATCTCCCGATGTTCAACCGCGCAATCCAGGGTGCATATGCTCCGGGCTCGACGTTCAAGATGATAACGGCCGTCGGCTCACTCGAGGAGGGAATAATAAAGCCCACCGAGAAAATGTTGACAACGGGAAAATATATGTACTACGCGCCAAGCACAACTCCGATGTGCGACATTTTCAGACAGTACGGCAAAACCCACGGAAACATAGACGTCGCAGAGGCGATAAAGGTATCCTGCAACTACTTCTTCTACGACACGGGCCGCCGCCTCGGAATCGAAAAGCTTTCCGACTGGGCAAAACGCTTTGGTCTCGGCGAGAAGACGGGAATCGAAATCTCGGGCGAGGTGTCCGGGCAGGTTGCATCAGCCGCCGCGCGCGAGGAAAAGGGAAAGGTCTGGTATCCGGGTGAAACCCTGTCTGCCGCTATCGGTCAGTCGGACACTATGGTAACGCCGCTTCAGCTTGCAAACTATGTAGCCGCGCTTGCAAACCGCGGAGTGAGATACAAGCCGCACCTTTTAAAGAGCGTGCGCGACCCCGATACAAACGAGGAGATAGAGAGCTATATTCCCGAGGTTGTAGGGCGGGTTGATATGTCGGAGTCGACATATCAGACAATCGTAAGCGGAATGCACGCAGGTGCACAGGAGGTCGGAGGAACATCGTATGCGGTGTTCGGCGCATACCCCGTCTCCGTCGGCGGAAAAACAGGTTCAGCGCAGGCGCCCGGCGGCTCGCACGCCGTTTACGTTGCGTTTGCACCGATAGAAGATCCCGAGGTTGCAATTGCGATTGTAATCGAAAACGGCGGTCAGGGAAGCCGCGTCGCAAGTGTTGCAAAGGACGTGTTTGATGCGTATTTCTCCGCGAACTTCGAGGGAGAAGGTCGCATAAAAAACGGTGTTTTGTTAGGATAAAATCAGGAGGCGATTTTTATGAAGGATGTTTTCTTTAACCCGACAAAAATTTATTCGGGCAGGGGAGTGTGTGCAGAGTACAGCTATTCAGAACACGGAAAACGCGCTCTCATTATGTGCGGCGGAAAGTCTGCAAGGCTCTCGGGCGCGCTCGACGATGTAAAGTCGGCGCTCGCAAGTCAGGGCGTTTTGTATTCTGTTTTTGATAAGGTGGAGCAGAATCCGTCGGTTGAGACGTGCCTTGAGGCAGGAAAGGTTGCGCGCGAAGAAAAGGCAACGTTCATAATCGCCATCGGCGGCGGAAGTCCGCTTGATGCGGCAAAGGGCGCGGCATATTTTGCTGCAAATCCTCACCTCACGGTCGAAACGCTCTATGACGGCAAGTGTAAGAGCGATCCGCTTCCCGTTATCGCAATTCCGACAACGGCAGGAACAGGCAGCGAGGTTACGCAGTATGCAGTTTTAACCTGCCACAGAGTGCAGAACAAAAAGACATTAAAGAGCCCGAAGCTCTTTCCCGTCGTCGCGCTTTTGGATGCGGAATACACCATAACCCTTCCGCAGAGAGTCGTAAACGCAACTGCGGTTGATGCGCTCTCCCACGCGATTGAAGGGTATTTTGCAAAGGGCGCAACGTTTGTTTCCGATGCGCTTGCCGAGAAGGCGATGCTCTATGTCGGGCGCGGGCTGAAAGCACTTTCCGAAGGTCGGCTTGACGAAACCCTGCGCGACAGACTCTTATATGGCTCAACGCTTGCGGGAATGGTGATTTCCATAACGGGAACAAGCTTTGTTCACTCGTTCGGTTATCCGCTTACATACTTTGGCGGCATCTCGCACGGTGAGGCGAATGCACATTTCCTTGCAGATTTTGTTGAGTATTCATCCCTCGTGTCAGAGGAGCGCGCAAACCGTGTTCTTCGCCTTTGCGGAGTGAAGAACATCGAGGAGTTCCGCGAGCTGATAGGAAAACTTATTCCGCTTGAGCCGAAGTTTTCGCGCGAGGATGCGATGAAGTATATGCGCGTCGGTATGGGCGGCGCAAGCACCAACCGCGGAATATACGAGCCCACTGCAGACGACGGCTACAATATGTTTAAAAAGTATATAAAAGAGTAAGAAAAACCTCCACAAAATTAAACTGCTCCAAATTGTGCGGACAGCACAATTTGGACCAGTTCAGTTATACGGGTGGATATTTATTTACTCAAAGGAAATTTACAGAAGCTTCTGTCCCATAATTACGCCCATGACCGATGCCATCATAAGTCCGCGCGTCCAGCCGCTTGAGTCGCCGAGACAATGGAGACCTTTGATGCTTGTGTTAAAGTCAGAGTCCATCTTGACGCGGTTAGAATAGAACTTAAGCTCGGGGGAGTAGAGGAGTGTTTCAGCCGAGGCAAAGCCGGGGACAACGTTATCCACCGCGGCGATGAAGTTTATGATGCTTATCATCGCGCGATACGGCATAGCCGCAGTGATGTCGCCCGCAACCGCGTCGGGGAGAGTCGGTCTTACGTTTGACTGTGCAAGCTCTTTTGCCCAGGTGCGCTTGCCGTCGAGAATGTCACCGTATCTCTGAACGAGAATGTGCCCTGCGCCGAGCATGTTGGTGAGCTCGCCGACCTTCTGCGCATATAAAATCGGCTGATTGAACGGCTCGTTGAAGTTGTGCGAGCAGAGTATTGCGAGGTTTGTGTTGTCGGATTTAAGCTCCTTGTACGAATGACCGTTTACAACCGCAAGGTCGTCATCGTAGTTTTCCTGGCTCACAAATCCGCCCGGATTCTGGCAGAAGGTGCGAACCTTGTTCTTAAACGGCTTCGGATATCCGATGAGCTTTGATTCATACAAAATCTCATTTACCTTTTCCATAACCTCGTTTCGCACTTCAACGCGCACGCCGATATCAACCGTACCCGGCTGATGCGCGATATCGTGCTCCGAGCAGACCTTTTCGAGCCAGCTTGCGCCGCGTCTGCCCGTTGCGACAACGGTATGAGTTGCGCGGATTTCACGATTTTCACCGCCGTTTTCGATGTATGCGCCTGTGCAGATACCGTTTTCAATTATAATATCGGTGCATTGCCATCCGAAAAGGATTTCAACGCCCATCTTCTGCAGATATTCTTCAATTGCAAAGTAGAGATCCTGTGCTTTTTCCGTTCCGAGATGGCGGATGGGGCAGTCAACGAGTCGGAGCCCCGCCTGAATTGCCTTGAGACGAATGCTTTTGACCTCGTCGGAGCGACCAATACCTTCGACGTGTTCATCTGCGCCGAATTCGAGATAGATTTTGTCGGTATATTCTATCATTTCGGCGGCATAGTCGTATCCGATGAGTTCGGGGAGCATTCCGCCGACCTCGGGCGAGAGCGAGAGCTTGCCGTCGGAGAATGCGCCTGCGCCCGAAAATCCCGTTGTAATATTGCAGTACGGCTTGCAGTTTACGCATTCCTTCGTCTTTGACTTCGGGCATGAACGGTTCTTTATCGAACGCCCCTTTTCGACTATAACAATTTTCTTTTTGCTCCCGCGGCGAATCATCTCAAGAGCCGTGAAAATTCCGGCAGGACCTGCGCCGATAATTGCGACATCGTATTTCATAATAATCACTCCAGTCAGAAATTAGTTTTTGTTGACGAGGCTGTGCTTATATCTGTGCCAGAAGACCTTGATTTCGGAAAGCTCGGCTGCGTTGAAACGCGCTTTTGCAAGGCGATATGCCGCTGAAATCTCTTCTCCCGTCAGCCCGCCGCTTGCAAGCCCCATAAGATATTTTATGTCGCCTCCCGAAAGGCGTGAGGTTATAAGTCGCGTCATTGCAATCTTGTCGGCATCCGAAACGGAATCTGAAACCTTATCGGAAACCTTCTGAACGATTTCCTTCTTCTCGGCCCGGGTTTTTGGTTTTTCAGGAGATTTGCTCTCCGGAGTCTTTTCTGCCGCAGAAGGTGTTTCATCCTCGCTTTCGGAAGAAACAATTTCCTCGCTGACAGCATCTTCTTCGTCGACGAGCAATGCCTCAAGCTCTGAAATGTCTATCTCACCTGTATCGAGCATCGTTTCTATCTGATTTTCAACAAGCATGTTAACTGCCTTGTCGCCAACGAAGATGAACACGGCACGGTATGCCGCATATCCCAGAAGGGCGATTACAAGAAGGATGACAATCCATATTATAAGACGTTTTTTTGTTTTTGATTTCAAGGGTTATCCCTCCTTTTATACAATTAAATTATACCCGAAAGAAAAAGTCAAGTCAACATAAAAAGAAGAGCACCGTCATTTCTGACGGTGCTCAAAACTGCAAAAATCAGCGATTACGGAAGAAGGAACTTGATTGTGTATTCAGTTCCGTTAATCTTACCTACGAATGCAAACTGACCATCTGCTACTGTGATGTAGCGGTTGTCAAAGAGCTTCTGCATCCACTTGTCATCTGACACATCGTTTGAGTAGAAGATATAAGCATCATGTGCAACTGTTGCGAGGTTTGCAAGAGTTGAAGTCTTTACAACGTTACCTGAAGCATTTGTGATGCCGATCATCTCTGAAACCTGCTTGGTTGTGTCGTTGAGCATTTCAACAAGAAGTGTTTCGAGAAGCTTTTCGGTATTTGTTGTGATTGTTGCGCCTGCAAATCCCTTTACAGTACCTGTAACATTCTGTGTATCATATACGAAGAGGTTGCGGAGAACAACTCTGTTGCTTGCAACGGGGAGATTTGAAAGGTCGAAGGTAACAGTTGAGCCGTTGACTGTTGCAAGAACATACTTCATTGTCTTTGCGCTGTCTGCTGAATCGTACCATGAGATGTATGTTGCATTTGTCGGAGCATCTGAATCTGATGAGCCGCCGCTTGATGAGCCGCCGCCGACTGTTGAACCGCCGGTGGGCTTTTTGTCTTCTTCTTCGTCCTTTGTGTTGTCAGTAACGTTTGTGCCCGGAGTTGTAATTGTTGAGCCTTCGCCGTTTATAACACCTTCAGCAACGGTACCGTTACCTGAAACGTCTGTATCTTCGCCGTTTACAGTAATCTTGTCGATTGTTGTGTCTTTGCCGACGTTAACATCTGTGTTTTCGCCGTTTACAGTAACGTCCTTATATTCTGCATCACCTGTGAAGTCGATGTCTGCATCATCTGCGTTAATTTCAACCTTGTCAGCAGAGATTCCGTTGTCAACATCCTTTGCGTTTTCCGTAATGATGATTTCGTCAACAGAAACGCCGTCCTTACCTGTAACTGATGCCGCGCCTGTAGCGTTACCGTAGATGATCTTTGAAGCTGATGAATTGCCTTCGATGATAACGTTACCTGATCTTACGATGATATCGCCGGTAACTGTAACATCCTTGAGAACGATAGTTGCATTGCCTACAGCTTCAACAATGTAGAGATCGCCTTCGATAGTAGCACCTGTGAGGTCGATGTCTGCGTTTGCAAGAGCAAGGCTGCCGTTGATTGTCTTGCCTGCATAGTTTGCGCCGCCTATACCGTATTCAAAAACGATGCGGTAGAGCATAGCAGCAAATTCAGCGCGTGTAACATTGTCCTTCGGGCGGATGTCGTTCTTTGCGCCGCCGAGAACTACCTTGCGCTCGATAAGAGCAGAAGTATCCTTCTTTGCCCATGAAGAAACCTTTGCAGCGTCAACGAATGAGTTGAGTGAGTTTTCGTTCTTCGGGAGAAGAACAAATGTACGGGCAAGGATTGCGATAGCCTGCTCACGTGTAACAGGGTCGTTAGGCATCATCTTGTTGCCACTGCCGTTGATGATTTTTGTAGCAACGCCTGAACGGATGTAGTCATAGTACCATGCGTTTGCTGCGAGGTCAACATACTGGCTGACCTCTGCCTTGATGTGTTCTGCGCCAAGGAAGCGAACCATCATTGTTGTAAGCTCTGCACGGGTGATCTGATCATCCGGACGGAGAGCACCGTTGTGGCCCTGCATAACCTTATCGCGGACAGCACAGTTAAGGCCGTAGAATTTCCAGTTGTCCTCTGCGGGAGCATCGTGGAAACCGTCGAGTGCTGCGCTTGCAAGCGGCATGAGCAATGCGATGCTCAAAACCATAACAAGCATAAGTTTGAGAGTCTTTTTCATTGTTTTACACCTTCCTAAAAATGCTTTTTATCATACTCATAAAGAGAGTATTTTACGGGAATTGAGAGTGAGCTTTTCCATATTCGGACCAAGCTTTGCGGCTGCCTTTGAAAAAGTTGCATAAGAGGCTGTGCCGTCGCCGTGGGTGTCGCTTCCGATAACGTGAATCTTTCCTGCTTCGATAAGGGAAGAGTAATACTTTTTTCTTCCCAGACCAAAAAGGGCAGACGCGTTTATCTGTGCCTTATAGCCGAGCGACAAAAGTTTTTCGCGGCCGCGGGGAGAATAACGGTCAACATGGGCAAAAATAGGGGAAAGACCGCGCACCTCCGCGATTTCTTTTATAAATTCAAAGAACCAATACTGCCACGGTTCATCCGGCAGCTCAAGGAGGATATGGTTTGTGCCTTCAATACAGAGCCTTTCAAGGTCAGGAAGCTCTGATACACCGATATCAAGCCGGACTTCAGCCGCTTTTATGATTTTTATGTCCGTCTCCGCCTTCTGCATAAGACGAAGATAGCAGGACTCACGACGCTCAAGAAAAGAGTCAACTGAGTCGCGCTCCAGATAAAAATGGGGAGTGGCGACTATGGTGTCGATTCCTGCTTTTTTTGCCTCACGAAGCTGAGCGATGCTCATATCGGAGCTTTTTGAGCCGTGATCGGCGCGGGGAAGAACGTGGGAATGAAAGTCAACAAACATAAGCTACTTATTTTCTTTTCTTATTTTCTTCTTTGTTTTTATCCTTACCGTTTCGCCGTTTTCGTCTGTAGAATCCTCATAGCCGTATGTATAGCCGTAGCGGAAGCCGTAACTGCCGTAGCGATAGCCGTACTTGTATGAGTATTTGTAGCGGTAGGCGTACTTTGCAAAAAGTGAAGATTTTTCAGAGTCGTTGAAGATAAATCCGAGAACATGTGCCTGAACGTTTTCAAGCTGTTCGATAGACTTTTTGAGTGTGCGGAGCGGAACTGTTTTTTCGCGGACAACGTATACGACACCGTCAAACTTGTTTGCGACAACCGAAAGGTCAGATACGATGTGGACAGGGGGTGTGTCGATGAAGATGTAGTCGTATTCCTCGCGAAGAGCATTGAGGAGTGTTTCAAACTCCGAGGTCATAAGGAGCTCCGGCGGAGCAGGCGGCTTTGTGCCTGCCGTGAGAACGAAGAGGTTCTCGCGGTCCGTAGCTTTGATGTTTGGCTTCTTGTCAGGGGAGATGAGCGCGTCGGAAAGACCGGGGGAGAGGTCAAAATCAAAGGATGTGTGAACTCTCGGCTTTCTCATATCCATATCTATAACGAGGATTTTGTTTCCTGTCTCTGCAAAAGCGATGGCAATATTTAAGCAGTTTGTCGTTTTACCTTCACTCGGCATGGTGCTCGTAAAAGCGATGACCTTTTTGTTGCCGGAAAGCATAAAGAGAAGGTTTGTGCGAAGTCTTTTGTAAGCTTCTGTGATGACAAAATGAGTGTTGCGTGTCATAAGCTCACGCGGAGCAGAGCTCGTTTTCCGTGATTTTTTTGACTTGAAAAGAGACATTTACTTGCCCTCCTTTTTGCGCTTCTTTTTTGAAGAAGTATTCGGTTTTTTTCCGACGAGTGAGAAGGAGGGAACAAGACCGATGACAGGGAGTGAAAACTCCTGCTCGAGAACGAGCTCGTCGCGGACTCTTGTGTCAAGAGTTTCGATGTAGAGGATTGCGAAAACAACGAGAACGAAAGCGAAAAGCGCACCGATGAGGGTGTTTTTCATAACGTTCGGAGAAGACGGATATCTCGGCAGAGTTGCATGGTCAACAACCGAAACAGAGCCGTTGCTGAGAACACGCTTGAACTCCTCGGGTGCAACCCTTTCGATTGAGGATGCAATTATCTGTGCTTCTTTCGGGTCCGTGTGTGAAACGGTGATTTTGAAAACCTCCGTCGAAGAAACAGAGTCGGCGGAAATCATACCGCGGATCTGACTTGCAGAGTATCCGAGACCGGAGTCGTCTGCTATTTTTTCAAGAACTATGTTGCTGTTGAGGATAACGATACACGTTTTGAGAAGAGCACGGGAAACCGAAACGTCGCTTGATGTGAGGACTGTTGTGCTGTCAGACGACGTGTTTGAAACGTGAAGAAGTGTTTCCGATGTGTAAATCGGTGTGAGATAATAGGCGCTGACTATGTAGAACGAGAAAGCGCCGAGAAGAACGGAAGCTATTATAAGCTTTGCATGGGTGAAAACAACCAGAAAAAGCGTCCTAAGATCGAATTCCATTTCCATGACTCCTTTGTAATGTACTTGCCGGAATACTATATGTAGTATGTAAAAACAGCAAAGAAAAAAATAAAGACTATATGTCCTTTTGGCGCGCATTTTTCTAAAAGTCGCCAAAAACATTAGTATAATTATAATACCACAAAAAAGGACACTTGTAAAGAAAGAAAAAAGAATATACAGCTATTTTTCAAAGAAAATTTTAACTATTTCGTCGACGCAGATTTCGGGTGAAGATGCGTTTTTTACAACGAAATCCGACATGTCAAGATATTTTTGATGCCGCTTTTCAAAGAGCGAGTGAAGATTGACGGAAAGCGGGCGGCCTTCCGTTGCCAGAAGCGAAAGCGGGCGGTCTATATAGATGACCTTGGCGTTCTGACCGAGGTGCAGACCGTTGATGTATTTTTCGCAGACTCCGCCGCCGGTGGAGATGATTTTTCCGTGTGAGCGTCCGATGTCCGAAAGAACCTCGGTTTCGATCTCGCGGAAGCGCTCTTCACCGTATTGCGTTATGATATCGGCAGGGCTTTGGCAACAGCGATTTTCTATCTCCTCGTCCGTATCAATAAACGGTCTTGAAAGCTTTTGCGAAAGAAGCTTTCCGATGGTCGTCTTTCCGCTGCCCGGCATACCGATGAGAACGATGTTCTGCATATCCTGCCGGACTGTTTTTACAGCCTCTTCGATGAGGTCATCGGAAATCGTCTTTCCGCAGAAAAGCTCCGCGGCGCGCGCAGCCTGTGCCGCAAGCATATAAAGACCACCGACGCAGGGGACGCCCAAGGCTTCCGTATCCTGCAGAAGACGGGTTTTTGAAGGATTGTATATAACATCACAGACTCCGATGCGGTCAGGAAAGCGCCGGAGAGTCAACGGAGCTTCTCCGTTTCCCGGATACATTCCGACAGGAGTTGTGTTTATTATAATCTGCGTGTCGGTGAGGGAGTAGACGTTTTTGTAGTTTATCTCGCCCGTTCTTGAGACAATTGTTATTTTCCTTGCACCCTCGCGCTTTGCAACGAGTGTCGCGGTTTTTGAAGTGCCGCCGCTTCCGAGAATAACAACGTTTTTATCGAAAAGCGAGATACCGCCGGATTTGAGCATATATGAAAAACCGAAGATGTCGGTGTTGTCGCCGCAGATTTTTCCGTCCCTCAAAACGATGGTGTTTACGCACCCTGCCTCTTTCGCATCGTCTGAAAGCTCGTCGCAAAGACTTGCGGCAAGCTCCTTGTACGGAATCGTAACATTGAGGCCGAGATAGTTTTTGCCGAGAATGATTTTTCGGCATTCCTCTTCCGAAACGGGGAAGAGCTCATATTTGTAATCTCCGAAGATGGAGTGAAGCTGCGGAGAAAAGCTGTGTTTGAGGGTTTTGCCGAGGAGACCGTAGGAGATGTCCATTTCGTTTCGCTTCCCTTTTTAGAATTGCAAATCTGCGAGAATATTATAGCACCTCTTCTGAACAAAAACAAGTTTTGCTTTACAAAACGTATAATCTGGAATATAATATACACACCGTTTTAAAAGGAGATGTTTTGATGAATACAAACTTTCCGAGAACGCTCTCGCTGCTCCGAAAGGAAAAACAGCTCAGTCAGCGCTCTGTTGCAAAGTCGCTCGGCGTATCACAGGCAGTTTTGTCGCACTATGAAAACGGGCTCCGTGAGCCGGGGCTTGAATTTGTTGCAAAGGCGGCGGATTTTTATAAGGTGTCGTGCGATTTTCTCCTCGGCAGAACGATGTCGAGAGAGGACTATACAATCAAACCCGAGGATATTCCCGATATGTCGGAGAAGAAGGACAACGTTCTTCGCGGAAGTATGCTCGCCGCAATTTCAAAGAAGCTTATCGTAAATTCCGTGAGCCTCATATTCGACATCGTCGGAAAATCGAAGAGCAAAAAGCTTATAGGCGAAACTGCGATGTTCTTCAACGTTGCGGTGTATAAGATTTTCCGCACGCTTTACTCTGCCTGTGGAAAGAACAGCGAGGAGCTCTTCCCGATAAATGAAAATGTGTGGAGAGACCTTGCAAACACAGAGCTTATGCAGACGTCATACAACATAAACCGCGCTGCAAGAAATATCGAAACAGAAGAAGAGGCAATTTTGCCCGAGCTGTCTCCCGAGTATATCGCGGCTGAATATGCCGCGCTCAATCAGTCGGTTTTGTCTGTTTTGCAGACGGCAGGAAAAAGACTTGAAGAAAAGAAATAAAAAAGAATATATAAACAAGGGTGGCGAAATTTCGCCACCCTTGTTTTTTATCAGAAGCACGATGCGATTACGGCTCCGAGTGCCGCAAGAAGGAGAAGGATTAAAGCATCGAGCGCATTCACGGAAATCTTTGCGTTTTTATACGGATTTTTCATAAAATTACTTCCTTACAAGATATTTTCGCATATCAATTGCACAGGCGATCAAGATTATAAGTCCCTTTATGACATACTGCAGATTCTGGTTTACCGAGAGGAAGGTAAGCCCGACGAAGATTATGCGAAGTAAAACAACGCCCATGATAACGCCGCGGATTTTGCCGATGCCGCCGACGAAGGAGACACCGCCGATTACGCACGCGGCAATCGCGTCAAGCTCGTAGTTAAGGCCCGTAGATGCGGAATTTGAGCCGATTCGTGCGCCCTCGATAAAGCCGGTAACGCCATACAGCGCGCCTGCGAGCGTGAAGACGAGGATGATTGTTTTTGTAACGTCAACGCCCGAAACGTGTGCCGCCTCGGAGTTTGAGCCGACGGCAAACATATTCTTTCCGAAAACCGTCTTGTTCCATACAAACCACATAATAGCCGTTATCGCGATGGAGTACCACACGAAATTCGGTATCGCCGTGCCGCCGACGGAGAGGATAGAGCCGTTTATAAAGTTTGTGTAGCTCTCCGAAAGTCCGGAGATTGACTGACCGTTATTCGTGCCGAGCGTGAGATACATCAGAAGTCCGCCGTAGATGATGAGCTGTGTTGCGAGCGTTACGATAAACGGATGCAGATTGAATTTTGCGGTGCAGAAGCCGTTTATTGCGCCGAGCAGCGCGCCGATTGCGATGATGAGAAGGATAACCGCAAAAACAGGCACCGTCGGAAGCGACGGAAACATCTTGTTTGCATACCCCGTTGCCTGAAGGAGCGATGCCGCAACGCACGCGCACGCACCGACCGCGCGACCTGCGGAGAGGTCGGTTCCCGTCAGGATAATCGCTCCGGCAATTCCGAGCGCAATCGGCAAGTTTGCCGCGGAGAGTGAGAGTATATTTATTATTGAGCTTGTCGAAACAAAGCGCGGTCTTAAAATCGCAATTATTATAATTACCGCGATAAGAAAAATATACAGCGCGTTGTTTATCAAAAACTCACGTCGTGAGCGCACCTTTTCTTTTTGCGGCTCGTCTTGCCGGAAAGAGAGAAGTTCTTTGATTTTCTTTCTCATATGCCACCTCTAAATGAATTTTGTCGCAAGCCGCATAATTTCTTCCTGCGTGGTGTTTTTTGCATCAACCTCGCCTGCGAGATATCCGCCCGACATAACCAGAATCCGATCGCACACGCCGAGAAGCTCGGGCATTTCGCTTGAGACCATTATAACGGCGTGCCCCTCCTCGGCGAGAGAGCCGATAACGGAATAAATTTCGTATTTTGCACCGACGTCGATGCCACGGGTCGGCTCGTCAAGCAGAAGGATGTCGGGGGAGGTGAGAAGCCAACGTGAAAAAATCACTTTTTGCTGATTACCGCCCGAAAGTGTACGGATTTGCGTGCTGCGTGAGGCGGTTTTTACGCCCAAGCGTCGGATCATCTGGTCTGTGTCGCCCTTTCTGGAACGCTCGGAAAGCCAGAGATGCCCCAGCAGATATTTGCGAAGTGCACTGATGGTGGTGTTTTCGGTAATATCCAGAATGCCGAAAATGCCGTTTGCACGGCGTTCCTCGGTGAGAAAGGCGAAGCCGTTGTGTATCGCCTCACGTGGGGTTCTGTTGGCAATCTCCCGCTCGCCCAGAAAGAGCTTACCCCCCGAACGGGTGGAGATTCCGAAGATGTTTTCCAGCAGCTCGCTGCGTCCTGCACCTGCAAGACCTGCAAGACCGACGATTTCGCCGCGACGCAGGGTCAGCGAGGCCTTGTGCACCTTGGCATAGCGTGAGGAAATCTCCTCGGCACGGAAAACAACCTCGCCAAGGCCCGTGGCCTTTGGCGGAAAGCGGTTGGAAAGCTCACGCCCGACCATCAGGTGGATGATTTTATCCATGCTCATTTTACTTGCCGACTCGGTGACGATATGCTTGCCGTCACGCATCACCGTGATTTCGTCGGAAATCTGCAATATTTCTTCCATTTTGTGTGAGATATAGATAATTCCGCACCCCCTCTCACGCAGGGCACGAATGATGCGGAACAGATGTCCGACC
>JAZTYJ010000013.1:0-105474 GCA_045636865.1 Eubacteriales bacterium | reverse complement strand
GTGCAAAAAACCTGCCGCAACGGGGATTCCGATTGCGTTATATGCAAATGCCCAGAAAAGATTTTGCTTGATGTTTCTTGTAACTGCCTTGGAGATTCTGATCAGCTTTACAATATCGCCAAGATCATCCTTCATAAGAACGATATCGGAGGCCTCTGTTGCAATATCCGTGCCGGAGCGAACGGTAACAGAGACATCCGCGGCTGCAAGAGCAGGTGCATCGTTTATGCCATCGCCTACCATACAAACTCTTTTTCCTTCATTCTGAAGTTTTTTGATTGTTTCGCTCTTTTCGGTTGGCGAAACACGGCTGATAACATTTTTGATTCCGACTGTTTTTGCAATTGCCTGTGCGGTTTTTTCATTATCTCCCGTAAGTATATAAATTTCGATTTTTTGTGAGATTAGTGTATGGATGCACTCTGCGGCAGAAGGCTTGACTGAGTCGGAAACAGCGATTACTCCGAGAGTTGAAGTTTCATCTGCGACAAACACAGTGGTTTTGCCTTCTTCTGAAAGTTTGTTTGAAATCCGTTCAAAACGTCCGGCGTTTTTGCAGAAATCAGCATTTCCAACAAAAAATCTTCTGCCGTTAACCGTGGAAGAGATGCCGCTACCGACAACATATTCAAAATTCTGTGCTTCAGAAAGTGTAAGCTTCTTTTCTTTTGCGTAAGAAACAATGGTTTTGCCGAGAAGATGCTCTGAATTTGTTTCGCAGGATGCGGCAAGAGAAAGAAGCTCATCTTCGTCTATGTCCGACACAATATCGGTTATGACGGGTTTTCCTGTTGTGATAGTGCCGGTTTTGTCAAACACAACAGCAGATATCTTTGAAGCATGTTCAAGAGCTGCGCCGTTTCTGAAAAGTATTCCGTGTTTTGCTGAAATCCCCGTGCCTGCCATAATGGCAACCGGAGTAGCAAGTCCGAGCGCGCAGGGGCAGGAAATGACGAGAACGGATATAAATACGGAGAGTGCAAGATAAAAATCATAACCTGCAAGGAACCATAAGACGGCAGAAATAAAAGCTATTGCGAAAACAACGGGAACAAAATATCCTGAAACTGTATCTGCAAGACGCGCAATAGGAGCTTTTGAGGCTTGTGCTTCCGAAACGGTTTTGACAATACCTGAAAGCACGGTGTCGTCGCCCGTGCGTGTTGTAGAGATTTTTAAAAAACCTGTTTTGTTGATACAACCACCGATTATTTCATCGCCGATATTCTTTGCAACGGGCATGCTTTCACCCGTGAGCATAGACTCATCGATTTCACTGCTGCCAAAGATGATTACACCATCTACGGCGACTTTTTCGCCCGGACGGATGATGACGGTATCACCGATTAAAACCTCGCTTGCGGGTATAATTATTTCATTGTCTTCGCGAATGACGCATGCTGTCTGCGGCGCGAGGGAAATGAGCTTTCTCACAGCATCAGACGTCTTTTTCGTAGCACGCTTTTCGAGAAATTTGCCAAGCATAACGAGAGAGATAATCATTGATGCTGACTCGAAATAGAGCTTGTGAAATTCGGTTTGCTTGCCTGAAAATATGAATATAACGGAATATATGCTGTAAAGTATAGCAGAAAGAGTACCTGATGCAACGAGGGTATCCATATTCGGACTTTTTCGGAAGAGGGAAGAAAAACCTGATGTGTAAAAACGGAAACCGCAGATAACAACGGGTATTGTAAGGACTATCTGCAAGACGGACATTACTCTCATATTATTGAGAAAAACGGGAAGCTTTATGATGCCGAGCATAGGTCCCATTGCAACGAGAAACAGGAGTGCAGAAAAAATAAGCGAAATAACAAGCTTTCGTTTTTCAGAAGCGAGGGTGTTGTCCTCGTTTTCTGCAAAATTAGGGAGCTCTGCCTTGTATCCGAGCTTGTTTATAGTTGTAATTATATCTTCCTGCGATATTTTTTCGTTATTGTACAGAATTGAAGCAGATTCTGACGGAAGGCTTACGGAGACTGATTCGATGCCTTCTTTTTTTGAAAGATTAACTTCAATATTTCTTACGCAAACTGCGCAGTGCATCCCTGAAATTGAAAGGGTTAATTTTGTATAGCTCATACATTCATCTCCTGATTTGTATAAAAATAGAAAAAGCGGAAATAATATCTCTGTAAATATTTAGAAGGGAGAACATAACATGAACTTAAATGGAACAGAAACACTTAAAAATCTTGCACGGTCTTTTGCGGGGGAATCACAGGCAAGAGGGAGATACCACTTTTATGCTGCAAAATTCAAAAGTGAAGGACACGAGGCACTTTATCGGAAGATAACCGAGATTGAAAATAACGAACTTGCACATAGCAAAGTATTTCTCAATTTCCTTACAGATAATCCTGAATTCGGATATGATAATATCGAGTTCGATGCAGGGTACCCATACGTTCTCGGTGATTTGCTCACAAACATAAAGGCTGCAGCTCACGGCGAAAACGAAGAAGCAACCGTTATCTATCCTAAGTTTTCAAAAATTGCAAAAGACGAAGGCTTTCCCGAAATTGCAAATGCATATGACCTCATTGCAAAAGTAGAGGAAGAACACGAAAAAACTTTCAATAAAATCATAGAACATCTCTCAAACGGAACACTTTATAAGAGAAAAGCACCGACAACGTGGAAGTGTGAAAATTGCGGATTTGAGTATACAACTGAAGAAGCGATGGAACTTTGTCCGCTTTGTAAGCACAATATCGGATATATGAAAAGTGAATTTTAGATTTTATAATAGCTGCGAATTTCTTCGCAGCTATTTCGTGTGTTATTTTTTAATTGCGCGTGCTTCAAGGTAGAAACGCTTGTCCCAGGCATGTCCCATAGAAAACGCCTTGCGCGGAAGAACACCGTCTCGGATAACGGTCGGGAAGAGGTCGTTTTTATCAATCTTCGGGAGAAGGAAGCCGGCGTTGCCTTTTTCGCTTCCAAGGCGAATGACAACATCGTCTCCGTGGATGTAGTCAACACGTCCGCCATTTTCTTTAAGATACGCGTCTATAAACTTCTGGAGTGAACCGACGGTGAGATTGGATTTTGGATTTTTGATGCCGATCTTTTTTCTGGCATCTGCAGTAATCATCTCGAAAAGCTGCTCGGCATCGTCTGAAAGCTCATAATACTTTGAAAGTTCATCGAAAAACTTATCGGTGTCGATATCAAAAACAACTCTGTGGATAGGCTCGAATTCAAGTGCAGAGTCGTGGAGGTTAACAAGCTCGCAAAGAGCATAGCGGGCAGGATGACACTGAAGCTCGGCTTCTGAAAGGTTTTCTTTTGTTCTTCTCCAGCATTCCTTTGCTGTAGCGAGAGAGTGGTTACCGTCACCGACGGCAAACTGGAGAACCCCTTTGCCTGAAACTGAATATTTAGCTTCAAACATATCCTTATCAGCAAGAGCTGCGAGTGCATTATCAATGCGCTTTTCTTCTGCTTCGCTTACGAAATATCCCTTCAATGCACCTGAATCTTCCATAAGAGAAAAATCATATGCAACTTCAAGAGTTTTTGCCGCATCTGCAAGCGGCTCAATAACACTCTTCTCGCGGTCGTCAATGAGGAGCATAATGTGCGGAAGCTCAAGTGCGGCATTTTCGCGGATTTTCACGCGCGGCGGAATTCTCTCAAGAACCGTTCCTTCAGTCGCGCGGATTTTAGACTGTGAACCGGGCATATAGTCGTATTCCTCGAGGTCAACAACACCCATAAGTCCACGGCGGATTTTGCCGTCGCGTTGAGTTCTTTCAACATATATGTATTTTGAAACGGGATTTTCAAAAATGTCGGATGAAAGGTATTCGAGCATTGTTTTGTTTATGTTTGAGATAATCTCTTCTTCGTTTCCGCCTTCGAGATAAATCTCGGGGAAGGTGAGCTTTAAAGTAGACGGAGCATCACCGACAAAAGAAGAGACGGATTCCCAGTATTCGGGTTCGGAGGTGTACTGGTCGCAAGCGACAACGCTCCATTTTGACATATCTGCATTTTTCGGAAGAAGAATTTTTCCGGGTGAAAAAACTTTGGAATTCATATGAAATAACCCTCCAGACAATAAGTAAAAGTATGGTATAATTATATATCAAATGTTGGAATTTAGTCAAGCAAACAAAAGCAGAAAAAAGATAAATTTAGTGTTGACATTTCGTGAAAATATGTTATAATAGTCATTGTGATGCGGGAGTGGCTCAGTGGTAGAGCGTCACCTTGCCAAGGTGAACGTCGCGAGTTCGAATCTCGTCTTCCGCTCCAATAGGCACCGGGCAGAAGCTCGGTGCTTTTTCTTCTAAAAAAACGACCTTATTGCAAAATGCAATAAGGTCGTTTTGTTTATTAGCCATTATCTGAAAGCATATCCGCAGTAAAAATGCCGTGGTAGCTCAGAATATGATTTCCGCCCAGGAGATGGTTCTTCACAGCCCTTTGAAGTGATGATTTTTCGGGAAGCTCATATGGGTTAGTATCAGCAGGCAAAAAGTAGAGGTATTCAAAAACATCGTTGCCGCTGCTTTCAAACGGAAATTTTATGAATCTGTCACCAAAACGGGTTATATTCGTCTCCTTGCCGATTATTTCTTTGAGATGCGGGTTTAAAAGCCAGCTTTCGCAGTAGAACACGTTGCAAGGGGAAAACGCCTTTCCGAAAAGCTCCGCACCATACAAAAAATCTTTTGAATTATCCTCAAAATTGAGCGAACCGCCTGAAGGAATATGAACGTTTATTATCTTGTCGCCGGTATTTAAGAGGGGAGACCACTCCGTCTTTAAAAGGCGCACCGTTTCATTTTTGCAGACTCCGTTTTCGATAAGTCTACCTTCGTAGAACTCGTCGTTTTCAAAAAAGTCAGCAGCGAAAGAACCTTCGCTATCAGTACATCCCGCGCTGCCGAGAATCTCTCCGCTTTTGTGGAAGGTGATTCCGTCGGGCATAATTCTGATTTCTGATCCGGATTTTAATATATGATACGGAAGATCATAAGTATAAAGCTCAAGATTAAAACGTCCGACGCGGATGATGTCGCAGTTTATAAACTTCATCATCCAGTTAACGTAGCTTGAGATTCCTGTGTGCCCGTTCAAATCGATAAAATCCTGAATCTGATTTTCAAACATATTTAAGGTATCTGCAATTACCGTGTCAGGAATGCCGAGCTTTTTTAAGTTTGCCTTCATTTCGGGCACTTTTGAGAGGAGAGAAAAAAGAGGAAGCGTGTCAAAAAGCTCGCTCTTTTCCGAAGCCTTTGGTCTGCATATGCGATGAATGAGCATATCGTCGCCGCTATCAAGAACGGAAGCAAGAAAATAGCAGTATAAAACATTTTTTTCATCCGTTTTCAGAGTATCACGTATTTCACGGATTTTTTCATTCATATAAGTGAAAATACCGTGGTGTTCAAAATTGAGTATCTCATTTTTATGTTTATTAAATTCTGCGCTTCCGTTTTTATAATAAATATCAAACTCTGATGAATAGGGAAGCTCAAAAGAGTTAAAGAAGTTCTGCATAAAATCACCTGCTATAAAAATTCAAGAAAAGTATATATCTTTAAAAGCGGCTTGTCAATATGGTTTTGCCAAATTTTTTAAAGCTTAAAAAATAGTGTTTTTTTACTTTCCTTGACAAAACAATACACTTATGATATATTGAAGAAAACATATATCAGGGGGATTTAAAAATGAAAAAACTTTTAGCACTTCTTCTCGCAATTGTCATGGTGTTCACATTGGTTGCATGCACAGGTGGCGTCGAAAGTGATCCGGCAGCAGAAAAGATAGCTCAGTATGTCGCTGATAACGAGACAGAGCTTCTTTCTACGATGGAAGAAAGCTTTGCAACATCATCAGGGATGACATGCACATCTTCGATTGAAGCTGTTGGCAAAGGCTTTGTAATCAACATCAATATTAACGAGCTTGATGAGGTTGGTGATGAGTACAGAACAGCTATGCAGGGCGCATATGATGCTTTTGGCGATACTTTTGACTCACTTCTTGTTGAGATGCAGGAAGAGCTTCCGGAACTTGAATATTACGAGATCCGCGTATGTGAAGTTGATGGCGATCTCATCGCTACAATCAAAGCAGGAAACTAATAACGGTTAAAAAGGCATTGCAAAATTGCAATGTCTTTTTTGTTGTGCAAAATAAAAACATCGCCCGAAAAAATCGGACGATGTTTTTATTTATATATTGATTACTTGTTTGAGATAGCAGCCTGTGCTGCAGCAAGACGAGCAATCGGAACGCGGAACGGAGAGCAAGAAACATAGTCAAGACCAAGCTTGTGGCAGAACTCAACTGATGTCGGGTCGCCGCCGTGCTCGCCGCAGATACCGAGGTGGAGGTCTGCGTTAACCGGCTTTGCAAGTTTGATAGCCATATCCATAAGCTTGCCGACGCCTGTCTGGTCGAGCTTTGCAAACGGATCGTTCTCGAAGATCTTTGCATCGTAGTATGCAGAGAGGAACTTGCCCGCGTCGTCACGTGAGAAGCCGTATGCCATCTGTGTAAGGTCGTTAGTACCGAAGCAGAAGAAGTCAGCTTCCTTTGCGATATCGTCTGCTGTGAGAGCAGCACGCGGGATTTCGATCATTGTACCAACTTCGTACTTGATGTTTGCGCCTGCGTTAGCGATTTCAGCATCAGCAGTAGCAACAACGAAGTTCTTGACGTACTTGAGTTCCTTAACTTCGCCAACAAGCGGAATCATGATTTCCGGCTTGACGTTCCAGTCAGGATGCTTCTTCTGAATGTTGATAGCTGCACGGATAACAGCAGCAGTCTGCATCTTTGCAATTTCCGGATATGTAACTGCAAGACGGCAACCACGGTGACCCATCATCGGGTTGAACTCGTGGAGAGATGCGATGATCTCCTTAATTGTTGCAACGCTCTTACCCTGAGCTTTTGCAAGAGCCTCAATGTCAGCTTCTTCTGTCGGAACGAACTCGTGAAGCGGGGGATCGAGGAAACGGATGCAAACCGGAGTGCCTTCAAGAGCCTCAAAGAGAGCCTCAAAGTCTGCCTGCTGCATCGGGAGAATCTTAGCAAGAGCTGCTTCTCTCTCTTCAACAGTTTCAGAGCAGATCATTTCGCGGAATGCTTCGATTCTGCCTGCTTCAAAGAACATGTGCTCTGTGCGGCAGAGACCGATACCTTCAGCGCCGAGCTCGCGAGCCTTTGCAGCATCGCGCGGAGTGTCAGCGTTTGTGCGGACCTTGAGCATTCTGTACTTATCAGCCCAAGCCATAATGCGGCCGAATTCACCTGCAATTGAAGCATCAACTGTCGGGATGAGACCGTCGTAGATGTTACCTGTTGAACCGTCGATTGAGATGCAATCGCCTTCGTGGAATGTCTTTCCACCGAGTTCAAACTTCTTGTTTTCTTCATCCATCTTGATTTCGCCACAGCCTGAAACACAGCATGTACCCATACCGCGGGCAACAACAGCTGCGTGAGATGTCATACCGCCGCGGACTGTGAGGATACCCTGAGCTGCCTTCATACCTGTGATATCTTCCGGTGAAGTTTCAAGGCGAACGAGAACAACCTTTTCGCCGCGAGCCTTCCATGCTTCAGCATCGTCTGCAGTAAAGACGATCTTACCGCAAGCAGCACCCGGAGATGCACCAAGACCCTTGCCGATCGGAGTTGCAGCCTTGAGAGCAGCAGCATCGAACTGCGGGTGGAGAAGTGTATCGAGATTTCGCGGGTCGATCATAAGAACAGCTTCCTGTTCTGTCTTCATACCTTCGTCAACGAGGTCGCAAGCGATCTTGAGAGCAGCCTGAGCAGTTCTCTTACCATTACGTGTCTGGAGCATGTAGAGCTTTTCGTTTTCAACAGTAAACTCCATATCCTGCATATCGTGATAGTGGCTTTCGAGCTTTTCGCAAACAGCCTTGAATTCAGCGAATGCAGCAGGGAACTTCTGCTCCATTTCGTCGATCTTCATCGGTGTGCGGACGCCTGCAACAACGTCTTCGCCCTGTGCGTTGATAAGGAACTCGCCCATGAGCTTCTTTTCGCCTGTAGCCGGGTCACGTGTAAATGCAACACCTGTGCCGCACTTGTCACCCATGTTACCGAATGCCATCATCTGGACGTTAACTGCAGTACCCCATGAGTAGGGGATATCGTTATCGCGTCTGTAAACGTTT
The DNA here is from genome assembly GCA_045636865.1 of Eubacteriales bacterium. Classification (GTDB taxonomy): domain Bacteria; phylum Bacillota; class Clostridia; order Oscillospirales; family JAAYXM01; genus SIG480. The sequence goes on along the minus strand of JAZTYJ010000013.1, from coordinate 97,294 downwards.
GCTCGCGGGTTATCCCATGAACGGAAAACAGCCTTAACAGCGCCGAGGAGCTGTTCTGTCGGGTCAGACGGGAAGTCTGTGCCGATCTTTGACTTGTATTCAGCTCTGAACTGGATTGAGAGCTCCTTGAGGTCATCAGCAGTGAGGTCGAGGTCAGATGTAACACCCTTTTCTTCCTTCATCTTGTCGATGAGCTGCTCAAAGTATTTCTTGCCGACTTCCATAACAACGTCGGAGTACATCTGGATAAATCTTCTGTAGCAGTCCCAAGCCCAACGCGGGTTGCCTGACTTTTCAGCCATAACGTTGACAACCTCTTCGTTAAGACCGAGGTTGAGGATAGTGTCCATCATACCCGGCATTGAAGCGCGAGCGCCTGAACGAACTGAAACGAGAAGCGGGTTTTCGCTGTCACCAAACTTCTTGCCACAAATAGCTTCAAGCTTTGTAATGTGCTCAAGAATTTCAGCTTCGATTTCAGGAGCGATCATCTTTCCGTCATCATAATAACGTGTGCAAGCCTCTGTTGTAACTGTGAATCCCTGCGGAACAGGCATTCCGAGACTGGTCATTTCTGCGAGGTTTGCACCTTTTCCTCCGAGAAGGTTACGCATTGAACCATTGCCTTCGGAGAACAGGTATACATACTTTGTACCCATTTTTATCATTCCTTTCTTTTCTGTATCTTTGATATTATAACACATAAAAAATGAAATTTCCACTAAAAAAACAAAATTACCCAAAAAAATGGGTAATTTATTTTATCGCATAAAAATCAGATTCGAAAAAAGACCGAGAATCCCTTGAAAATTCAAGCGTTTTACGCTTTCTGACGCGACGATTTTAATTTCGTTTATGAGCTCATCGTTTGAAAAAATCATAAGCTTTCCGAGAGTCTGCCCATCTTCAACGGGAGCTTTAATGTTTTCTGCAAGCTCAACCTTGTGTGAAAGAGTTGTAAGCTTTGATTTCTCGATGAGAATTTCGCATCCGGACTCAAATTCAGTCATAACACTCTCGCTCTCTCCGAGAATAACAGGAACGGGGGTTAACCCAACATCTTTTGAGGCATCGTAAATTGCGTAATTTGCAAAGCCAAAATCAAGAAGCTTCGACGCGTCGGCAAAGCGGTCCTTGCTCGACGGAGCTGCCATAATCGCTGCTACAAGTTCAAGTCCGTCTCTTTTTGCACTCGCCGAAAGACAGTATTTTGCATTTCCCGTTGAGCCTGTTTTAAGTCCGGTTATGCCCTTATAAGAGCGTATGAGCTTATTGGTGTTTGCGAGGGTAAATGCGCCGTTTCTCAAAGAGTCCATCCACGTTGTTGAATATTCCTTGATTTTTTCGTGTGAGAGAAGTTCTCTTGACATAACGGCTATGTCGTGTGCGCTCGTAACGTGACCTTCTGCATCAAGTCCCGTGCAGTTTACAAAGTTTGTGTCGTTCATACCAAGTTCTTTTGCGCGTTTGTTCATAAGAGAAACAAATCCGCTCTCGCTGCCTGCTATCGTTTCTGCCAAAGCTACGGCGCTGTCGTTGCCCGATGCGATTGCTGTTGCTTTTAAAAGGTCGTTTACGCTCATTTCTTCACCGGGCGAGAGAAAGACTTGTGAACCGCCCATGCTTGCGGCATGCTCGCTTACGGAAACGACATCCGAAAGCTTAATCTGTCCCGACTCAAGCGCTTCCATGGTGAGCAGAAGTGTCATAACTTTTGTTACGCTTGCGGGCGGGAGCTTTGAGTGCGAGTCTTTTTCAAACAAAATCTGACCTGTTGATTTGTCCATCAGAACAGCTGACGGAGAAAGAATTTCGGGTGCTGCTCCCGAGGCAGCGGCAAATTGAAAGAAAAACAGAAAAATTAAGAATGAAGATATCAGTTTTTTCAAGATAAACACCTCCGTATGTAGATAAAAAAAGATATGTCTCATAAGAAAAAATAATGAATGATGGCGTGTACAAAGTTTTGTTTTCTGCATAGTATAAATCGAAAGAGGTGTTTTTAGTGAACAGGGTATTTTTTACGAGTAGAGCAATGACCTATGCACAGCGCATGGAAAGAATTTTGCGGAAAAACGGCATACCTGCATCAATTGAGCGACCGGAGCTTCGTCTGGGTGAAAACGGATGTGCGTATGCGGTGGTAATTTCGCAGGGCTATCTGCCCGAAGCTGTAGAGACACTCAGACGAGGCGGAATGATTCCCGTGAAGATATTTCTTGAAGAGGACTTTTCAGACTATCGGGAGATTAAGCTATGATTTATCTTGATAATGCCGCAACAACTTATAAAAAACCTGATGCGGTGAAACGCGCGATGATGAATGCATATGAGGAGTGTACGAGTGTCGGGCGCGGAGGATATGAAAGTGCTTCCCGTGCGGCAGAGAAAGTGTATACTGCGCGCGAGCGTGCGGCAGAGCTTTTTGGTGCCGCATCTCCCGAACAGGTCGTTTTCACATCAAATGCAACACACGCGCTCAATATCGCAATAAAAGGTTATGCCGACAAAGGAAACTGCGTTATTTCATCGTATGAACATAATTCAGTTCTTCGTCCGATAAAAGCCGATAATGATTTAGAGTGCAGAATTGCAAGGGGATCGTTGTTTGATCCTGAAATGATGATAGAAAGCTTCCGATGGCTTATTGACAAGGATACCCGCTTTGTCGTGTGCACTCATATGTCTAATGTTTTTGGGTATATTTTGCCTGTAAAAGAGATAGACGAGCTATGTGCCGAGCGCGGAATACCGCTTATAATAGATGCATCGCAATCTGCCGGAAGCATAGATGTAAAGTTAGATGACTTTTCAGCATGTAAATGCATATGCGCGCCCGGGCATAAAGGGCTCTACGGTCCGCAGGGGACAGGCTTGCTTATCTGCAGGAGCGGAGAGGAAATAAAGCCGTTTATGGAGGGTGGAACGGGAAGCGATTCGGTAAAATGGGAACAACCTGACTTTATGCCGGACCGACTTGAGTGCGGAACACATAACGTTCCGGGGATTTCGGGACTTTCTGAAGGTATAGCATATATCTTGAGGCGGAAAACGGATGAAATCATAAAAAGAGAGCGAGCACTTACAGATATGATTTCAAGAGAACTTAAGAAAATTGATTCTTTATATGTATTTTCAAGCAAAGACGAAAGTCTGCAGGGAGGAGTCGTATCTTTTCTTTCGGACAGAATGTCTGCAGAGAAAATTGCAGATCAGCTTGCGGCTGAAAAAATCGCAGTACGAAGCGGTTTACACTGCTCGCCGCTTGCACACCGGACGGTAGGAACAAACATGGGGACAGTTCGTGTAAGTGTCAGTGACTTTACACAAGAAAAAGAGGTTATGTATTTCGCGAAAAAGCTAAGGAGCATCCTTTCGTAAGTCGGAGAAAAAATAATATTGAAATTTTCTGTAAATTTGCAAAAAAGCCTTTAAAAATCCGTGTTTGTATGTTATTATATATAATGTGTAAGAATATGCAGTTAAGAGGTGTGTTTATGGAATTTTTCAACAGCTTTATAAGATATCTGAGTATGTTCGGAATCTGGGATCTTGTGGACATTGCAGTTGTTGCATATATCGTCTACAAGCTCATCAGTTTTTCCCGCCGTACAAACGCAGGTCAGGTTTTTAAAGGCATTCTCCTTTTTCTGTGCGTGGCACAGTTGTCGGGCGTGTTGGGGCTTAACCTTCTTAACTTTTTGCTTGTAAATACACTTCAGCTCGGTCTTCTTGCTTTGGTTGTTCTCTTTCAGCCGGAGCTTCGCAAGGCGTTTGAAAGAGTCGGAAGCAAAGGCTTTTTGTTCCATTCGGAAAAAGAAGCAAATTCTGAAATTGAAGATGCAATCATCCAGACGGTTGAAGCTTGCAAAAGCCTCTCTGCATCACGCACCGGCGCACTTATAGTTTTTGAAAGAGACCTTCTTCTTTCGGGTGTAATCAAAACAGGAACGGTCATTGATTCAAAAGTGAGTGCAGAACTTCTCAAAAATATATTCTTTCCGAATACACCTCTGCACGACGGTGCGCTTATTGTTCAGCACGGCAGGGTGGCGGCGGCAGGATGTATGCTCCCGCTTTCGGGAAATGCAAATTTAAGCAAGCAGCTTGGTATGCGCCACCGTGCAGGCGTCGGTATGAGCGAAAATTCCGACGCGGTCGTAGTTGTAGTTTCGGAAGAGACGGGTGCTCTCTCTGTTGCGATAGGCGGAATGCTTAAACGGCATCTTGCACCGGAAACACTTGAAAAGTTGCTTAAGAATGAGCTTATGCCAAAAACAGAGGAAAAGAAGCAGACAACTTTTGCAAGTTCCGTGCTAAAGTTCTTTTTACATAAAAAAGACGAAGAAACAAGCGAAAACGAAGAAGTTTAATGGAGGGAATTACTTATATGGCATGGTTAAAGAAGCATGATGTAATAACGAAAGTAGTTTCCGTTATAGTGGCGGTTGTTTTGTGGCTTTACGTTGTAAACGCAACAGACCTTTCAAAAAGCTATAAGTTCAGGGGAATTGCGCCTGCTTTCACAGGTGAGGAAGAGCTTATGACTTCGAAAAACCTCACACTTGTGGGTGATTATACCGTAGACATTGAGGTTTCGGGTAAGAGACAGGATATTGTTTCACTCAATGCATCAGATATCAAAGTCACGGTCGATATTTCAAAGATTACGAGTGCAGGTACATACGAGCTTCCGTATACGGTCTCACTTCCATCAGCAGCATATACAATTCGCGATAAGCATCCCGAAAAGCTCACGGTTAAGCTTGATGAGGAGGACGTAAACGTAGTTCCTGTCCGCATTGATACGGAAGACCTTGTTTCGGAAGGTTATGTCATCGACCAGAGCAGAGTTACGATAATTCCGAAAGAACTCAAACTTACGGGACTTCAGGAAGATGTTGAAAAAATTTCATACGCGCAGGTAAAGCTTCCGCAGAAGAATTCCAAGTCTACGATTTCGGGAAAAATGAGCTATGAGTTTTATGACATTGACGGAAAACTCATAAAGAATTCGGAAGTTACATCCGATTATGAGGCGATAGACATTTTTATTCCGATTCTTTACACAAAGGAAATCCCGCTATCACTTGATGTTCAGGGAAGTGATTCGCTCAAAAAGTTTGTGAACTACAGCTTTGATCCCAAAACCATTCTTGTTGCAGGAGAAGAAAGTATTTTAAATCAGCTCTCAAGCATTCCTGCGGGTGCGATAAAGATTTCGGATATCAGCTCGGGTATGACAAAGAAATTCACGTTGACAATGCCTGACGGTATTCTCAATTTAAGCGGAAAAGTTGATGCAAGTGCAAAGATAGAGTTTGACGGAATCAGCAAAAAATCCGTAAAAACAACGCTCATCCAGGTTATAAATACCTATACCTTGCCTTCAGGCTACAGAGTCAAGCCGGTTACAACGAGCCTCGATGTAGTTTTGCTCGGTACTGCTGAAGTGCTTGAGAAGGTAAATGCATCAAATGTCCGTGTTATTGCAGACCTTCAGTCGATGGTATTAAGCCGCGGAACGCATCCTGTTCCGGTTGTCGTTCAGGTAGACGGTTTTTCTGAAGATGAGGTCGTTAAGGCAGAGGAATACGTTATTTACGTTGAAGTAAACTAAATATGTTTGGATATATAAGACCACTTAAGTGTGAACTTAAAATGCGTGAGTACGACGCGTATCGTGCGGCGTACTGCGGTCTCTGTAATGCATTGTCTTCGCGTTGCGGATTTCTGTCAAGGTTCATAGTAAATTATGATTTTACATTCCTTGCGCTGCTGTTATCCGATGCGTATAACGTAGCGGGTGAAACTGTTAAAAAACGTTGCATTGTCTGTCCTGCGGGCAGAATGTGTGCAAGGTCTGATGTGTATGACTCGGTTGCTGACATTTCAGTTGTTCTGACATACTTAAAACTTTGTGACGATGTTTCCGATAATACCTTTTTTAAAAGCTTTTTTCGTGCGCGTGTTCCGAGAATGCTGCTTAACGGTGCGTACAAAAAGGCATCAAAAAAGATATCTGATTACACACAAAAAGCAAAGACAAATTATCTTGAGCTTTCGGAGCTTGAAAAAGAGCGATGTGCATCCATTGACGAAGCAGCCCACAAATTTGCAAATATGCTGTCGGATATCGCTTGCGGTGATGATGTGGTTTCGAGAGTCCTTCGGGAGATGTTTTACCACATCGGAAGATTTGTTTATATAATTGATGCGCTTGATGATTTTGAAGAGGATGCAGTGCGCGGCAGATACAACCCGATTGCCGAAAGGTTCCGCGTGAATTCGGAAACTATTCCCGAAGAAACAAGAAACGAGGTTGTCGAAATACTTGCTATGAGCAAAGAGGCAGTTTTAAGAGCTTTTGAGATTTTGCCGCAGGGAGAAAACTCAGGTCTTATAAGAAACATAATTGAGCTTGGAATGAAAAATTCCGTTTATACGGTGCTTAATAAGGAGAAAAAGAAAATATGAAAGATCCATATGCAGTTCTTGGTGTCTCAAGCTCTGCGTCAAATGATGAAGTGAAAAAAGCTTATCGTGAGCTTGCAAAAAAGTATCACCCGGACAATTACATCAATAATCCTCTTGCCGACCTTGCGGAAGAAAAGATGAAGGAAATTAACGAGGCATATGATGCCATAATGAATTCAAGAGCGGGAGGAAACTCTTCGGGCTCATCATCTTCAGGTTCGTCGTATGCAGGCTATAACACAAGCGGAAAATACGCCGCAATACGTCAGGCAATAGCACAGAACAATATTGCTCTTGCAGAGAGCCTTCTCTCGCGCGAGACAGTGCACGATGCGGAGTGGAACTTCCTTATGGGAAGTGTTATGCTCCGTAAAGGCTGGCTTGATAATGCAAGGACATATTTTGCAACCGCGTGCTCTATGGATCCTCAAAACCCTGAATATGCCGAAGCTTACAGACGTCTTCAGTTTCAGGGCAGCGGATTTGGAGGTGGAGCAGGGGCAGGACTTTCACCGTGTGATTGCTGTGCGGGACTTATGTGTGCAGATTGTCTCTGCAACTGCTGTTAAGTTATGAAAAAAGAAACTAAAAATATTTCGCTTTGCGCGGTATTTGCAGCGTTATCGCTTCTTCTTTTGTTTATGTCGTCGGTTTTTTCGACGATGTCGATAAGTATCCTTGCAATCTGCGGAGTTGTTACGTCCGTGGCACTTACAAGATGCGGGTATAAGTATACGATGATTATGTTTTTGGCAGTAGCTGTGCTCTCGTTCTTTTTAGTTCCGGACAAAAGCTGTGTTGTTTTGTATGCTTTTCTTTTCGGTTTTTATCCAATTCTCAAAAATCTTTTTGAAAAGACAGGAAAGGCGTATATTTCATGGGCTTTAAAATTAGTAGCGGCGAATCTGCTTGTATTTGCCGCATTGTATGTTTCTATGTCCTTTCTCACAAACGTCGGAAAGATAATCATAATGGGACATCGCTTCTTCTTTTTGTTTTATAATATAGCTTTTATTTTCTATGACATATTCATTGGAAAAATGTCGATATACGTTAATTCGAGATGCAATATAAACGGCTGACATATTTGACAAAAACAAGTAAAAATTGATATAATAGTTCTATTGGCTTATTTTAAGGAAACAGAGGGATAAACTATGGTAAAAAGTATGACAGGATATGGTCGCGCATCCGAGAATTTACATATGCGCGGCATAACCATAGAGGTAAAAAGCGTAAACCACAGATACCTTGACTGCACGGTAAAGGCTCCGAGAGCGTTTGTCTTTCTTGAAGATGCGATAAAGAGCGCAGTATCGGAAAGTATCGAGCGCGGCAAGGTTGACGTGTTTGTTACAATCGACAATTCTGAAGCGGAGAAAGTTCTTGTAAAGATTAATGAGCCGCTTTTAAAGGGTTATCTCACGGCAGTTGAGAGGCTTGAGGATGACTACGGTCTTCGCGGTCTTTCGTCGGCTTCAGAGGTTATGAGAATCCCCGATGTATTCTCGGTTGAAAAAGAAGAAAACGACATTGAAGAAGTAACTGCAGACGTAGTGGCTGTCGTAAAGGCGGCGCTCTGCGGTCACACAGAAATGAGACTCCGTGAGGGAAGCCGTCTCTGCGATGATATTTCATCGCGCCTTTCAAAAATTGAAGAGCTTGCAACATCGGTTGAAAAACGCTCTCCCGAGTGTGTCGGTGAGTACAGGGCAAAGCTTCTTGCAAGAATGCAGGAAGTGCTTGAAAGTGCGATGATCGACCCGCAGAGAATTCTCACAGAGGCTGCGATATATGCAGATAAAATAGCGATAGACGAAGAAACCGTGCGATTAAGGAGTCATATCGCACAGTTTAGAGATATGCTCAAAAACGGCGGAGCTATCGGTAGAAAACTCGATTTTCTGGTTCAGGAAATCAACCGCGAAGTCAACACAATGGGTTCAAAGGCGAATGACCTTCAGATTACTTCAACAGTAGTTGATATCAAAGCAGAAATCGAAAAAATACGCGAGCAGGTTCAGAACATCGAATAGGAGTTGATTTTATGAAACTCGTAAATATAGGATTCGGAAACGTTGTTTCGGCAGACAGAATAATCACGGTTGTAAGCCCGGAGTCTGCACCTATTAAGAGAATGATTCAGGAAGCAAAAGAGAGAGGGATGCTCATTGATGCATCCTACGGAAGAAGAACTCGCGCCGTAATAATTATGGACAGCGACCACGTTATTCTCTCTGCAATTCTTCCGGTTTCAATTTCAAGCCGTGTAAACGGAAAAGATATGGCAGAATCACAGGACGAAGGTTCTGAAAAATAAATTAACCAAATTCAGGAGGAAAAGCTATGTTATTGTATCCCGCTATGAGTGATCTTTTAAAAGAGGTAAAGGGAAGATACCTTCTTGTAAATCTTGCAGCAAGAAGAGCACGCGAGATTGCAGAATATGCAGAAGAAGAAAAGATTGAACTTCCGGAAAAGCCGGTAAGCCTTGCTGTAAACGAGATTGCAGAAGGCAAGCTTGCAGGAGTGCCGATAGCAGAATAATCTCTTCGGAGGGATTTTTTTTGGAGAAGAAGCTCTCGGCGTATGTAGCTGTTGAAGCGGCGACATATGCGATTGATAAACCTTATGAATATCTGCTGCCCGAGGCACTGTCAAAAGCGGCTGCCCCGGGTGTTCGCGTGCGCGTTACGTTCGGCAAGGGCAGAAGAAAAACTGAAGGAATTATCCTTGAGGTCAGAGAGCTGACAGAACCGTCAGGATTTAAACTCAAACCCATAGACGAGATAATTGACTCATCTCCCTTGCTTGATGAGAGGATGATAAAACTTGCGCTCTATGTCCGCGAAATGTGCTTCTGCACATTTTTTGATGCCGCAAAAGCTATGCTTCCGGCGGGCGTATGGCATAAATTCCGCAAGTTATATACACCCTCTGAAAATATATCTCTTGACGATGCGATTGTGCAGGTTTCAAAAATCGAGTGCGGAAGAGAAATCTGCGAGTTTATCTTCAAATCCGAAAATCCTGCCAAAAGGGAAGAATTAGAAAAGCTTTACGGCAAAGAAAACACCGACAAAGTTGTGTCGTGCCTTATAAAGCCAGGGTGCATAATTGAGTCGGAAGAATTTATGCGAAATATATCGGACAAGACCGAAAGGCTTGTCCGACTTAACGTATCAAAAGAGGAAATTGAAGAGTATATATCAAAAAAGAAACCGAAGATTCAGGCAAGAGAAACGCTGAAGTTGCTTCTTGATCTTGGTGCGGTAATGTCGCGAGAGATAAGCTATTATACAGGTATAACTCCCGCACAGCTTTCAACGCTCCGAAAAAACGGAATTATAAGCTTTGAGGATGTTGAGGTTTATCGCAGACCGCGCCCGGAGACGCTTTCGAGGCAGAATGAAATTGAGCTTAATCCAATGCAGGAAAAGGCTTTTTCAGAGATAGCTGAAAAAATCGGAAAAGGTCCGTCATGTGCACTTTTGCACGGTGTTACGGGAAGCGGAAAAACGCTTGTTTATTTCAGACTTATAGAAGAGGTAATAAAGTGCGGGAAACGTGCAGTTTTGCTGGTTCCTGAAATTTCACTTACGCCGCAGCTTCTCGCTAAAGTTTACGGATATTTCGGAGAGCGCACGGCGATTATGCACAGCGCGTTGTCGCAGGGCGAGAGATACGATGAATGGAAAAGGATCAGAAACGGCGAAGTTGATGTTGTTGTAGGAACACGTTCTGCTATATTTTCGCCTCTTTCAGATATCGGAATCATTATCATAGACGAAGAACAGGAGGATACATACAAATCCTCATCAAATCCCAGATATCACGCAAGAGATGTTGCAAAATTCAGATGTGTCAGCGATTCGGCACTATTGCTTCTCGGTTCGGCAACTCCGTCTGTTGAGAGTATGTATTTTGCGAAAAGCGGAAAATACAGTCTCCATACCTTACCGGAGCGATTTAATGAAAAACCGCTTCCGCGCGTCGTTATATCAGATCTCAGGAAAAATCTGCGCGAAGGCTCGGATTCAATAATCGGTCGTGAGCTTTTTACAGAGCTTGAAAAAAATATAAATAACGGTGAGCAGAGCATTTTGTTTTTAAACCGTCGCGGTGCAAGCAAATATATGCTTTGCGATGAGTGCGGAGAAGTTCCGGGATGCCCGAATTGCAGTGTTCCGCTTGTTTATCACTCTAAAAACGGCAGACTTATGTGCCATCATTGCGGATATTCCGTTCGCGCCGAGAAAGAGTGTTCTGTTTGCGGCGCAAAAATGCGGTTTGTAGGATTCGGAACACAACGCGTTGAAGAAGAGCTTGAAACGTTGTTTCCGGGAGTTGGGATAGTTCGTATGGATATGGACACAACGTCTCAAAAAGCATCTCACGAGAAGCTTTTAAACAAGTTCCGTGATGAAAAGATTGATATACTTCTCGGAACTCAAATGATAACAAAGGGGCTTGACTTTGAAAACGTTACGCTTGTCGGTGTCCTCGCGGCAGATCAGGCGATTTTCAATGAGAATTATAAAACATCGGAGAACGCTTTTTCGTTAATTACCCAGGTCGTCGGACGTGCAGGTCGCGGAAGTCGTGAGGGCAGAGCTGTCATTCAGACGTATATGCCAAAGAACTTTATAATACAGGCGGCGTCAAAGCAGGATTATGACGAATTTTATGAAAATGAGATAAAACTTCGCGAATTACGTGATTTTCCGCCGTTTTCGGATGTCTTTTCACTGACTGTCGTAGCGCAGGACGAAATGTCTGCCTTCAGGTCATGCAGCAGACTTTCCGAAACGGTGCGCTATGCACTTGAAAACGAATATAAAGACTTGTCTGTGCGGGTGCTCGGACCCGCACCGTCGGGAATCGTCAAGATAAACGGAAAATTCAGATATAAACTTATCTTGTGCATGAGAAACACAAAGCTTGCAAGAGAGTTGGTTTCAAGGCTTATCCGCGACTTTATGAAGGATAAAAGAAATAAGGATATCAGTATAATACCCGATATAAATACAACAGATTTTTAGGAGAAGAAAAATGGCTTTAAGAAACATCGTAACAGAAGGAGATTCGGTTCTCCGAAAAAAATGCAGAGAAGTAAAGGATTTTGACGAGCGTTTGCACACTCTGCTTGATGATATGAACGATACGCTCGTTCTCGCAAACGGTGTAGGGCTTGCAGCCCCGCAGGTAGGGATATTAAAGAGAATTGCAATAGTCAGCGTTGAGCCTGATTTTTATGAGCTTATAAACCCGGAGATAATCGCGGTTGAGGGTGAGCAGACAGGTCCTGAGGGATGTCTCAGCATTCCGGGTGTATACGGCTCGGTTTCAAGACCGATGAAGGTCACGGTTAAGGCTCAGGATAGATTCGGAAAAGAATACATCGTTACGGGCGAGGAGCTTCTTGCAAGAGCTTTCTGCCACGAGATAGACCATCTCGACGGAGTTCTTTTCAAGGACAAAGTAATTGAGTATTACGAAGAGGATTAGTATGAAGATTTTATATATGGGAACTCCGGATTTTGCTGTTTTACCGCTTAAAAAGCTTATAGAGGCAGGACATGAAATCTGCGGAGTAATAACACGCGAGGACAAACCTAAAGGTCGCGGTATGAAAGTGTTTATGACACCTGTAAAGGAGTATGCGCTTACAGAGAATATACCGGTTTTTCAGCCGACATCTCTCAAAAATGATGCGATAGCACCGCTTCTTGATGAGCTTAAGCCGGAAATGATAGTTGTTGTAGCATACGGAAAAATTCTTCCGAAATACGTGCTTGATTTTCCAAAATATGGTTGTATAAACGTTCATGGCTCACTTCTTCCGAAATACAGAGGCAGTGCACCAATTCAGCACGCTGTCTTAAATGGCGATAAGGTAACAGGTGTTACGACAATGCTTATGAATGAAGGGCTCGATACGGGAGACATACTTCTCAAAAAAGAAGTAATAATAGAAGAGACGGATACCTCGGAAAGTGTTTTTGAAAAGCTCTCTGTCTGTGGTGCCGATCTTCTTGTCGAAACTGTTGATGCCGTTACAGCCGGAAGCATGATTCCGCAGAAGCAGGACGACTCGCTTGCAACATATGCGCCTCCGATAATCAAAGAGAATGCAAAAATTGATTGGAATAAGACGACAGATGAAGTTTTAAATCTTATCCGCGGAAGTTTTTCGTGGCCGATTGCATTTACCGACAGCGAAATCGGAAGAATAAAGATATATTCCGCGGTCAAAGGAGATTCAAAAACAAATACTGCAGGACGGGTGCTTAAGCTTTTGAAAAACGGGCTTGAGGTTGCAACTGCAGACGGAAGTATAGTTATAACGCTTTTCCAGGTTGAGAGCGGAAAGAGAATGGCACCTGCTGATTATTTCAGAGGACACGAAAGCATTGAAGGTACTTATTTTAAATAACAGGGTGTGAAATTATGTTTGGATATTTTTACGGAATTGATATAACATACATTGTTCTTGTTTTACCTGCAGTTATTTTTACGATGATTGCACAAAGCAGAGTAAACTCAACTTTTAAGAAGTATTCAGCGCAGAGAACGATGCGCGGACTTACTGGTGCTGAAGTTGCACAGAGAATGCTCTCTGCTTTTGGGATTCCGAATGTAAGAATCGAGCGCACGAGCGGAAATCTGACAGACCATTTTGACCCAAAGGCAAATGTAATCCGTCTGTCCGATTCCGTATATAACTCAACATCAGTTGCCGCAGCGGGAGTTGCGGCGCACGAGTGCGGACACGCAATGCAGTATGCAAGCGGATATGGTCCCATAAAAATCAGAAATAAGATAATTCCCGTATGCCAGATAGGCTCAACACTCTCAATGCCTATGATACTTTTAGGTTTCATTTTTTCGTGGCAGGGCATCGTTGATATTGGTATTTTGTTTTTTGCGCTTGCAACGGTTTTTCAGCTTGTAACCTTGCCGGTTGAGTTCAATGCATCACGTCGTGCGCTTGCAACACTGGAGAGTGCGGGAATACTTTCGGAGAGTGAAAATTCATCTGCAAAGAAAGTGCTTTCTGCCGCGGCTATGACTTATGTTGCGGCTCTTGCAGTTTCACTCGTTCAGCTTATTCGTCTTATTTTGTTGTTTGGCGGAGGGAGAAGAAGAGATTGAAGAAGTTCGATGCAAGAGATGTAGCAATTTCGGCAATGACGGCTTTTCGAAAGAAAAGCGCATGGTCTGACGGATTTTTGAGAAATGAAATCAGAAGGTGTGAGCTTGACTTCAGAGATGCGGGACTTGCGAGCGAAATAACAAACGGCGTTCTTGAAAACTCTATGCTTCTTGATTTTTATATTTCAAAGTTTTCATCGATAAAACTCAATAAGATATCTCCCGGGATACTTGATATACTCAGAATGGCTGTGTACCAGATTCTGTTTTTAGACAGGGTTCCCGATTCTGCGGCGGTTAATGATGCAGTAAATCGTGCAAAGCGGAATAACCCGAAGGCGGCAGGATTTGTAAATGCGATTACAAGAAAAATTTCTGTTTCAAAAGAAAATCTGCCCGAAATTGAAGGCTCAGATGAGGAAAGACTTTCGATAAAGTACAGCCACCCGAAGGCAATTGTTCGGTTGTTTGTCCGTGAATTCGGAATTGAAGAGACGGAAACAATACTCTCGGAAAACAATAAGAAAAGTCCGGTTTTTGCAAGAGTAAATACGTTAAAAACAACGAGAGAGAAATTGATTTCGGATTCTGGGGACGGAATGTTTTTAAAAGGCAGAGTTTCCGATTCCGTAAAAGTAACTTTCTCTGAAAGCATAGAAAAAAACAGGGTATTTTTAGATGGCGAATTTCACATTCAGGACGAGGCAAGCCAGCTTGCAGCATTGCTTCTTGCGCCGCAACCGGGTTCACGCGTGCTTGATGCCTGTGCAGCACCCGGCGGAAAGTCATTTCTTCTTGCTGAATTTATGGAAAACAGTGGTGAAATCATCTCCTGCGACATTTATGAGCATAAACTTAAGCTGATTAATGACGGCGCAAAGCGTCTCGGTATCAACATAATTAAGTCTAAACTTCAGAATGCCGCGGAGCTTTTGCCTGAATTTGAAGGTTCGTTTGATTACATACTTGCAGATGTTCCGTGTTCGGGGCTTGGCATCATCAGAAAAAAACCGGATATAAGATATAAGGATGCTGAAGATATTTCGGAATTGCCGAAGCTTCAGCTTGAGATTCTTAAGAATGTTTCACGCTACTTAAAAAACGGGGGGTGCATTGTGTATTCAACGTGCACCATACTTTCCCGTGAAAATGCAGATATAATCAAGGCGTTTTTAAAAGAAAACCCAGATTTTTACGAAGAAGAAGCAATTGTGCCGATTCCTTGTGTCAAAGAAGAATACGGAGTTACGTTACTTCCGCACATAAGCGGGACAGACGGCTTCTATATGTGCAAACTTCGGAGGAAATAATGCTGGATATTCGATCGTTTAATTACTATGAACTTGAAAAGTACATACTTTCAAAAAATCTTCCGAAATTCCGCGTTTCACAGATTTATTCGTGGCTTCACAAGGGGATTAGCGATTTTGAGGAAATGACCAATATTCCAAAGTCGATGAGAGAAACTCTTGCGGAAGAATGCGTTTTGAATAACGCAGAGCCTGTCAGGGTACAGATATCAAAAGCAGACGGAACGCGAAAATATCTCTTTAAATTTTCCGACGGAAACTGTGTTGAGTCGGTTTTTATGAAGTATAATCACGGCAACACGGTTTGCATCTCAACTCAGGTCGGGTGCAGAATGGGTTGTGTTTTCTGTGCGTCAACAAAGAAAGGGCTTGTGAGAAATCTTCTTCCGTCCGAGATGCTTGCAGAGCTTTTTGCGATTATCAGGGATACGGGAGAGAAAATCTCCAATATCGTTCTTATGGGAACGGGAGAGCCACTTGACAATTATGATAACGTTATAAAATTTCTTCATCTTGTAAACGATGAGCGCGGTCTGAATATCGGTATGCGTCATATATCGCTCTCAACGTGCGGACTGTGCGAAAAGATTGAAAAACTTGCAGAAGAGAATTTGCCGATAACGCTTTCGGTTTCGCTTCACGCGCCGACAGATGAGGCGAGAAATGCAATTATGCCCGTAAACCGTGCGTATGGAGTAGAGCGTCTTATAGGAGAGTGCAAGGCATATTTTCAGAAAACTTCGAGGCGCATTTCATTTGAATATACTATGATATCAGGAAAAACCGACGGAATGTCACAAGCACGTGAGCTTTCAAGGCTGCTATCGGGTTTTCCGTGTCATATCAACCTTATACCGCTTAATAAAATAAAAGAAGGAGAGCTTGAGCCAAGCTCTCCCGAACAGATAAAAAGCTTCTCGTCTTACCTTGAAGGCAAAGGTATTACGGTAACGGTAAGACGGAGTCTCGGATCTGATATAGATGCCGCATGCGGTCAGTTGCGGCAGGATTATATTTCGGAATAAATTCGGCCTTATCGTCGGCTGTAAAGACGGTACTGTCATACGGACTGTATATGGAGAAAGATATGTTAGCTTGGGGAAAATCTGATATAGGAAGGGCAAGGCGGGATAATCAGGACTCGTTTGCGTACAGTATATCAGAAAACAAAAAACTTACTTTTGCCATTGTGTGTGATGGCATGGGCGGAGCTGCAGCGGGAAATGTTGCAAGTTCTCTTGCACTCGAGAAATTTACTGAATGCATAAGGGATGTTGAAAGCAAAAATTTTTCGTATGACCAGCTCCACTCATTGCTTGAAGGTGCACTCAATGAAGCGAATTCGGTTGTGAAGGAAAAGGCAAAAAGCCACAAAAAATATAGTGGCATGGGGACAACTCTTGTCGCAACTGTTGTGACATCGAATAAGGTTGCTGTTATAAATGTCGGTGACAGCAGAGCGTATAAGATCAATTCTGACGGAATCGAGAAGATAACACAGGATCACTCACTTGTTGCTGATATGGTGAGAATGGGTGAGCTTACCGAACAGCAAGCACAGGAACATCCGGGAAAGAACTTTATAACGCGCGCGGTTGGAACAGATGATTCGGTTGCGGGTGATGTTTTCTTTCCGGAGATAAAGAAGGGCGATTTTATCCTTCTTTGTTCCGATGGGTTATCAAACCTTGTATCAGAGCAGGAAATGCTCTATGAGGTCGTTTATGGCGGCGAACATACCGATTGTTGCGAGAGGCTCATTTCGATTGCAAATGATCGTGGCGGTTTTGACAATATTACTGTCATCTTGCTCGCGTTTTAGAGAAAGGGGAGATTGGAATGTCTGATAAATACATAGGAAAACTTCTTGATAACAGATACGAAATTCTTGAGCAGATTGGAACGGGTGGAATGGCGGTTGTATATAAAGCACTTTGCCATCGTCTCAACAGATATGTTGCAGTTAAAATTCTGAAAGATGAATATGCAAAGGACGAAGAATTCCGCAACAGATTCCACGAAGAGAGTCACGCTGTAGCTATGCTTTCACATCCGAATATCGTTGCTGTGTACGATGTTTCGCGTTCAAATTCTGTTGAGTATATAGTCATGGAGCTTATCGACGGAATGACGCTCAAGCAGTATATGGATCGCAGGGGTGCACTTTCGCAGAGAGAAGCTATTCATTTTACCATACAGATTTTAAGCGCTCTTTCTCACGCTCACTCAAAAGGCATAATTCACAGAGATATTAAACCTCATAATATTATGCTTCTTCGTGACGGCACAGTCAGAGTTGCGGATTTTGGTATTGCAAGGCTTGAATCATCGCAGAAGACGGTTATAAGAGAAGCTTTCGGATCTGTTCACTACATATCTCCGGAGCAGGCAAAAGGAAGCAATATAGACTGCCGTGCTGATATATATTCAACAGGAGTGGTTCTTTATGAGATGCTTACAGGCAGACTTCCTTATGAAGGAGATACACCTGTAGCAATAGCCGTTCAGCATATAAACTCACTGCCGTTAAGTCCGAGAGAGATTAATCCGGAAATTCCCGAAACGCTTGAAAAGATCACTATGAAGGCTATGGCATCAGCTCTTCCGAGAAGATATGCAACGACAGATGATATGATAGCCGATCTTGAAGCATTCCGCAAAAATCCGGATATAGATATAGAATATGAGCCTCCGCGCTCACGCGATGAAGAAGACCTCTCGGAAACGCGTCCTGTAACAATAATTAAAGAGAAGCCTATTGAAATCCGCAAGGAGCCGACATCACTGGTGAAGGAAAAACTTCCCATTCTTGCTCCGATTATAGCGGGAGGAATCTTTTTGATAGGTATTATAACACTCCTCGGAACTCTCTTTGGTTGGTGGAACGGAAATGCAAAAGCTCCGGCAGAAACTCCGTATGTAATCGGTATGACAATCGAAGAAGCAAGTAAAATGTACGGTGATTTTGAAATTATAGAAAGCGATGAGGGTACACGTGAGTACAGCGATAAGTATGATGAGGATGTAATTCTCAAGCAGAGACCTGAAGCTGATTCTGCAAACTCATCAGGTAAAATTTACGTAACCTTAAGCCGTGGAAAGCGCGATGATGTTATTGTTCTTTCGGATCTTTACAATATGGGCGAGGATCAGGCAAAAATAGTTCTTAATCGCGCAGGTCTTGTTTGTATAATGGAGGAGGAAAACTCTGAAGATGTTGCAAAGGGATACGTTATAAGAACCGAGCCTGAAGAAGGAACAGAGCTTTCTGAAGGTGATGAGGTCAAAGTTTATATAAGCCTCGGAAAAGCAGAAAAAGAAGCAACTGTTCCGAAGATAGTAGGACTTTCTGAAGAAAAAGCGATAGAAGCACTTACTGCGGCAAATCTTCAGAAAGGAAGCATTGGTTACGAGAATAGTGATTCTGTAAAGAAGGGTGTTGTCATCCGTCAGGATGTGACAGACGGAGAAACACGCAGCGAAGGCACAAGTGTTGGCTTTACCGTAAGTCTCGGTCCGAAGAAGAGCGAAAGTGCGGAAAATCCTTCAAGCAGTGATGTTCCTGCGTCTTCGACGGGTGAAAAGTCTGAAGCTAAGACAACGGCAGATGCAAATGCCGGAGCTGATATTAAGATCACAAGGGAGATAAGGCTTCCTGACACTCCGGAAACTTTTATGGTGAAAATTACCGTAAACGGAAAAATACAATATGAGAAACAGCATAGCGGGACTGACGGATCGGTAAACGTAACCTTAAGCGGCAAGGGTGAATCAACCGTTTCTGTATATATAGATAACCAGATTCGTCAGGAAATTTCGATAGACTTCAGATAATATGAAAGAAACGATAAAGGGTAGAATTTTAAAAGGAATAGGCGGATTCTATTACGTAGATACTTCCGAGGGAATAATCACTTGCCGCGCCCGTGGAAAGTTTCGTAAGCTTGGTGAGATTCCTTATATAGGTGATTTTGTAGAAGTAACCGTTAACGACGATAAAACCGGCTATATAATGGAAATCTGCGAGCGAAAAAACGTTATGGTTCGCCCGCCGGTTGCAAATATTGACACAATTGCTATTCTGGCATCAAAAGCACCGCCGACCACCGACACGTATTTCATCGACAGAATTATGGCGATGGCTCTGCATAAAGGCATAGAGGTCTGTATAGTCATAAACAAAAGCGATGAGGATATGGGCGATGAGCTCTATGACATATACTCAAAAACCGATGCAAAGGTGTTCAGATTGAGTGCGCTTAACGGAGACGGGGTTTCTGCCTTGAGAGAGCATCTTTCGGGAAAACTGACCGCATTTACAGGTAACTCCGGCGTGGGAAAATCAACGCTTATTAATGCGATATTGCCGCATTTGTCACTTGAAACGGGCGAGATTAATCAAAAAATCGGAAGAGGCAGACATACTACACGCCTTGTTGAAATCCTGAAGGCAGATGAAAATACCTGGATTGCAGATACTCCCGGATTTTCAGCCTTTGATATTTCGGCAAAATCTGACATAACAAAGGAAAACCTTGATGAGTTTTTTTCTGAATTTTCGGAATATCGGGATATGTGCAGATTCATTGGATGTTCGCACACAAAAGAAGATGACTGCGCGGTTATAGAGGCGCTCAATGAGGGGAAAATACAACCTTCAAGGTATGAAAGCTACAAAAAAATGTATTCAGAGCTTGAGGCAATTCCGAAGTATAAGTAGGTGAGTGTTGTGAAAAAAAGTTATATTTCAACAATTGCATATGCAGGGAGCCTGATAGCAGATCAGTTTGTTCTGGTTCTTGCAACTATGTTGATTGTGAACATTATCGGCTTTGTTTCAAAAGGTGGAATGGCGTTTTTGCAGTTTTTAATATCTGCTGTCTTGTTTGTTTTCCTCATCTACATTGATTCGTGGATTCGAGGCTCGTCCGATTGTAACAAAATAAAGCTTGGCACATTCAGGCGCAATGCGGCAAAAGGTTTTATTGCAGGACTCATTGCGACGATTCCGGCATATGTTTTTGCCATCTTTGCATATATCGCAGAAAGTAAGGGTATTGTTTTTGTTGATTTTCTTGGTATAGACTTATTTACAGCTCTCAACAGATTCTGGCAATTTCCTCTTAGCGGTCTGTATGTGTTTGCAAACGAAAATCCGGTTTTGAATTTCGTTATACCGCTGTTTGTGCCGTTTGTTTCCGGAATAGGATATTTTCTTGGACTCAACAGAATATCAATCAAGCAGATTTTGATTTATAAGAAAGACGAAGAATAGAATACTTTTTAATATCACGCCATAGAATCAATGGGGTGATATTATTGAAAAAGAAGCAATGTTTTGAAATCATAATAGTTGTTATTTTTGTTTTGTCAGTTTCGGTTCTTTTTTTATTTGAAAACGAAGTGGCTTTGCATACAAATTCCGATATGAAAAATTTGACAACCGTCGTGCTCGATGCAGGTCATGGTGGTGAGGACGGCGGTGCGGTAGGTTTTGACGGAATATTGGAAAAAGAGATAAACCTTGATATAACGAAAAAACTTGAAATGATCCTGAATCTTTTTGGAATAAATACGGAAATGACGCGTCGCGATGATGTATCGCTCGTTGATTCTGAGGGAGGAACCGTATCAAGCAGAAAGGTTGCAGATATTAAAAGCCGCGTAAAACTGGTGAGAGAAAAGCCTTGCGCAATTCTCATAAGCATACATCAGAATTCTTTTCCGCAGGAAAACTGCAAAGGTTCGCAGGTGTTCTATTCAGGAAACAATACAAACAGCAAGCTTCTTGCAACATATGTTCAGGGATCATTGAGATTTGGTATTGACAGTAAAAATAGGCGAAAAGAAAAGATAAACGACAAGTCGATTTATTTGCTTGAGAATGTCACTTGTCCGGCAATACTTGTTGAATGCGGATTTCTCACAAATCCTCAGGAGGCACAGCTTCTTAAAAAGGATACATATAAAACAAAGCTTGCAGTTTGTATAACAGCAGGACTTTTGAGATATCAAGAAGAAAAGTGAAGTGTGGGTTATGAAGACAAAAACTGTATACATTTGTTCGGTATGCGGAAACGAAACTCCCAAATGGAACGGAAAATGTCCTTCCTGCGGAGAGTGGAACACTCTTGAAGAGATGACCGTTCAGGCAAAAAAATCGTCGGCAGAAAGAGCAAGCTCAGCGTCAAGAGGTGCGCTTTCGTCTATCAAAGACATAACAGTTGATGATGAGATTCGGTTTGATACGGGTATGGAAGAGCTTAACCGAGTGCTTGGTGGCGGAGCGGTTTCGGGATCTCTTGTCCTTGTGGGCGGTGAGCCGGGAATAGGAAAGTCAACGATCCTGCTTCAGATTTGTGAGCGTCTGTGCACAAAATCAAAAGTTCTTTACGTTTCAGGTGAAGAATCGCAGAGACAGCTTAAGCTTCGTGCAGAGAGGCTTTGCGTAAATCCGGATAATCTTCTTGTGTATTCGGGAACGGATATGTCGGATATCGTTTCGGTGGCGGAGCAGACAAATCCTCAGATAATGATTATCGACTCGATCCAGACGGTGTATAAAAGTGAACTTCCGTCAACACCGGGAAGTGTTACACAAGTCAGGGAATGTACGATGACGTGCATGGAGCTTGCAAAAGGAAAGAATATAACGGTTTTTGTTGTCGGACACGTCAACAAGGACGGATATATTGCAGGTCCGAAAGTGCTTGAACATATGGTTGACTGCGTCCTTTATTTTGAAGGCGATAAGAATATGACATATCGCATTTTGCGCGCAGCAAAAAACAGATACGGTTCGACGAATGAAATCGGCGTATTTGAGATGCGCGACAAGGGACTTGTTGAGGTTAAAAACCCGTCAGCAGCACTCCTTGAAGGTCGTCCGGTTGATGTTCCGGGTACGTGTGTTGCGTGTATTATGGAGGGTTCAAGACCGATACTTGCCGAAATCCAGGCACTTGTCTCACCTGCGGCATACGGTACAGCAAGACGGATGAGCTCGGGTATAGATTACAACAGGGCAACTCTTCTTCTTGCGGTGCTTGAAAAACGCGCAGGATTTAAAATGGGAAACTACGATGCGTATATTAACGTAATTGGTGGACTGAAGGTTGAAGAAACTTCATCAGACCTGCCGACACTTCTTGCAATTGCATCAGCTGCAAAGGACAAGCCCTTACCGTGCGATTTTGCAGCTTTTGGCGAAATAGGACTTACCGGAGAGATAAGGGCTGTTTCCGCAGCGCAGCAGAGGCTGAACGAGGTTAAAAGACTTGGTTTTAATCAGTGCATTATGCCGCGTCAGAATGAAAAGGATGTTCAGGTGCCGGAAGGGCTTAATGTCTTCTTTGCAAAAAATATAGCAGAGGCAATAAACCTTTTGATTTAATGTGTTATCGCAATTGACAATGAGGCTTGATTAGGATATTATATATACAGTAAGAATTGTTTTTTTTGAATTATTATTCATATAATCTATGGAGGAAGTTACATGAGCAGAAAAGCCGCAAGAGAAGTAGCTGTTCACATTGTTTATGACTACGGCTTCAGCAATGAAATAGGAGATGAGTCGCTTGAATATTTTTTGAGTGATGATTTTGCAAAAAGTATCTCCGATGATACAGATATATATTCTCAGGTAGGAAGAGAACAGCACGGATATATTCTTGGTATTGTAAAAGGTGTTTCAGAAAAGAGAGAAGAAATTGATAGCCTTATTGAGAAATATTCAGTTGGCTGGAATATCAACAGAATTTCCCGAATTGCAATCGCAGTAATGCGTGTTGCGGTTTACGAATTTGAATTTGCAGAGGATATTACCGAAAAAATTGCTATAAACGAAGCGGTTGAGATTGCGAAAAAGTATGATACACAAGAAACGGTTTCGTTTATAAACGGAATTCTCGGAAGTATTTCACGAAGAGAAGGTTAGGCGAAAATATGGCTCATATTTGTACTATAAGCGAGCTTAACGAATATATAAAGTCGATGTTTGACGCTAATTCCGCACTAACGGGAGTATATGTCAAGGGTGAAATTTCAAACTATAAGTTTCACTCATCCGGGCATCATTATATGACTTTAAAAGACGAAAACTCCGTTATCCGCGCAGTAATGTTCAAGTTTGAAGCGACTAAGCTCAAGTTCCGACCGGAGAGCGGAATGAAGATTATTGCAAAGGGAAGAGTAAGCACTTTTCCGAGAGACGGACAGTATCAGCTTTATATAACTGATATGATGCCGGATGGCGCAGGTGCACTTTATGTCGCGTTTGAACAGCTGAAACGAAAGCTTATGGACGAGGGCCTTTTTGAACAATCTCTCAAAAAGTCTCTGCCGAAGTTTCCTAAAAAGATTGCGGTCATAACGTCACCCACAGGCGCCGCGGTGCGCGATATTTTAAGAGTATTAAAAGCTCGTTTTCCAATGGCGGATGTTGTTGTGTGTCCCGTTCTTGTGCAGGGACCTGACGCACCGGCGGATATCGCTGATATGATTCGTTATGTCAATGATCACAGACTTTCAGATCTCATAATTACAGGTCGTGGTGGTGGTTCAATTGAGGACTTGTGGGGATTTAACGATGAGCAGGTCGCAAGAGCTATTTTTGCATCAGAAATTCCTGTGATTTCGGCTGTCGGACATGAACCTGACGTTACAATCTCTGATTTTGTTGCGGATGTCAGGGCGGCAACGCCTTCAAATGCGGCAGAGCTTGCGGTACCTGAAGTTTCATCGTTGCGTCGACAGATAAAAGAATTTGAAGCAAATATTTACAGATCAGTTTTATTTAAACTCAATTCAAACAGGGAAGTTTTAAAAAAATTTTCAGAAAAAAGAGTCATGCAAAGTCCGCAGAATTTCTTTACTGAAAGACGTCTTGCTCTTGATTTTCTCCACGAAAAGCTCGCAAACAGTACATCACGTTCGGTTTTAAAATCGAAAGAAAAATTTTCACGTCTCGTTGCATCTCTTGATGCCATGAGTCCGCTCAAGGTTTTGTCACGAGGTTATTCTATTGCATCTTCAGAATCAGGAAAAGTGATTAGAAAAACATCAGATGTGTCTTCGGGGGATAAAATAGAGCTTCGCGTGGAAGACGGAAGTATAGGCTGTACGGTCGATTGAAAGGAAGATATACAATGTCAGAAAAAAAGACATTTGAAGAATCAATAAAGCGACTTGAAGATGTTGTTCGTCTGCTCGAAAAAGGCGATGCTCCTCTTGATAGCGCGCTCGCTCTTTTCGAAGAGGGAACTTCACTTATCAAGGATTGCTCAAAAATGCTTGATGAAGCCGAGCAGAAGGTTACTTTACTCATAAAAGGGGATTCTCCGGAAGAGAAAGCATGGGATTCGGAGGAGAACGAATGATGAATGAGGAAAGATATTTAAATTATCAAAAAGTTATAAACGACGCGCTTGAAAACTCGATTTCGGATAAAGCCTGTCTCTACGGCAAAATTTTTGAGTCGATGCGATACAGCCTCAATGCAGGCGGAAAGCGCATTCGTCCGATGCTTGTCCTCGAATTTGCACGTATTTTCGGTGTATCTGAAGAGGATGCAATGCCGTTTGCGGTTGCACTTGAAATGATACATACATATTCTCTCATTCACGATGATTTACCGTGTATGGACGATGACGATCTTCGCAGAGGTCGTCCTACGAATCATAAGAAATTCGGCGAAGCTATTGCGGTGCTTGCGGGAGATGCGCTATTAAATCGCGCATTTGAACATATTCTTGCAAACAGTCGCCTTTCTTCAGATGTAACACTTCAGGCTATGAAAGTTCTGTCAACCGCATCGGGCGCAGAAGGAATGATTGGCGGACAGGTTATTGATATGGAGGGTGAAAACCGAACACTTGATGTTTCGGAAATTGAGCTTCTTCAGAATATGAAAACAGGTGCGCTCATAAGAGCTGCAGCTGTTATGGGATGCATAATCGGCGGAGCAAGCAACGAAGAAATTTCTTTTGCAGAAGATTATGCAGACAAAATCGGGCTCGCTTTTCAGATTCGCGACGACATTCTGAATGTTGAAGGCGATGAAGCGATAATAGGAAAAGATGTCGGAAACGATGAAAAAAGCGGTAAATCAACATTTGTTAAGCTTCTTGGTATTGAAAGGTGCAAAGAAAAAGTCGAAGAACTTACGAAAGATGCAGAAATATCAGCAAAGAAACTGCAAAATAGCGAGTTTCTCATCTGGCTTGCATATAAGCTTCTCTCCAGAGAAAATTAAAGTTAATAAGATGGGTGCAGTATCCTAGTCAGATCTGTCGGTTCCCAAGACGGGCCTAAAAATCCGTAGACGGGCATATCGATGAAGTCCCTTGTGCTTGCTTCTCTCGCCCAGATTGGGGTGAGTGCTGGGGGTTAAGGCTTTAGGGCGACCTGCAACGGCATGCAGGAACGACCCTATTGCCGTGGAGACCCGAGCTCGTGCAAAACCTATACATTATCGCAATTGATGGATTGAGTACGTGCCGGGATTAAACCTGCAATGCGGTGCTTGGCATAAGCCTTGTGCTGTGTGCAGAGTAGCCTGCCTTGAGTGGTTTCGGTGAATAGAAGAACTGAAGCTCTTGTTTTTGGCCAAAAAACAGGGCCTATTGCTTTTTGAAACCCCTGCTGCAAAAGAGGCTAAGAACCGACGTGACTGTTATGGAAATCATCTAGGCTGTCGTGCGAAGGAAGATTTGCAGTGCGGACTAAGTGGTGATCCGGTGTCGTCGTTGGCAACTTGACGGCGCAAGGTTTAAAGGGAAACCGCCCTTATTGGCAACAAGGGGTACTTTGTGTGGAAAACATACCGGACCTAAGCCGCAAGATTACCTTCTTTCGCTACCCATTTTTATTATTTATTCGGAGGCATACGGTTTTGAAAGAGAAAAATATTAAAAAAGAAAAGTCATCTCCGATGCGGTGGTCAATAACCATTCTTTTCGGAAGCTTTATTCTTTCAATAATTTTTAATGCAATTTCGGAAACAACGCTCAAAAGCGTAAATTTAATAGTTGCATTTCTAGTGCTTGCGACGTTCATTTTACTTGGCATCATTTTTGATGTGTTTGGAGTTGCGACGACAACTGCTTCAGAAAAACCGATAAATGCTATGGCTGCAAAGCGCGTAAAAGGCGCAAAGGAAGCACTTTGGCTTGTCAAAAATGCGGAAAAAGTTTCAAGTATATGTAATGACGTTATAGGCGATATATGCGGAATTATGAGTGGCTCAACCGCTGCTGTTATTATAGCGTCGTTGCCGTTTGCGGGGACAACAGGTTTTTTGATCTCGCTTGTTATAACGGGATTTGTTGCAGGTTTAACAGTTGGTGGAAAGGCTTTTGCAAAGGGCTTTGCAATAAGCAAGAGTAACAGTATTGTCTTTTTTATGGCAAGAATGATAAGTTTTTTCAAAGTAAAAAAATAAATGGGCTTTGGGAGTTAAAAGATGGGATTTTTGGACAAAATCAAGGATCAAAATGATATAAAAGCTCTTTCTGTTTCTGAGTTGTACGAGCTTGCAGGAGAAATTCGCGAGTTTCTTATTGAAAACATCTCAAAAACGGGCGGTCACCTTGCGTCCAATCTCGGTATAGTGGAGCTTACTCTCGCAATTCATAAAGTTTTTGATACATCAGTTGACCGACTTGTTTTCGATGTCGGTCATCAGTCATATGTGCACAAGATTTTAACCGGCAGGAAGGACTGCTTTGGAACCCTCCGCAAGTTTGGCGGCATATCAGGTTTTACAAGACCATCCGAAAGTCAACACGATGCCTGCGTTTCGGGACATGCTTCGAACTCTGTTTCCGTTGCGCTTGGAATGGCGCGTGCAAGAACACTTACAAATAAGGATTATTCTGTTCTATCTCTCATAGGAGACGGCGCATTTACGGGCGGTATGGCGTATGAAGCTCTCTCTGATGCAGGTCAGAGCAAGGAGCCGCTCATCGTTATACTGAATGATAACGAGATGTCTATCACAAAAAACGTTGGTGCAATGACAAATTATCTTGCAAAGCTTCGTGTAAAGAAAAAGTATTTGCGTTTTAAGAATGTTTACAGAAGAATAATTAAAAAATCAAAGTTTACGATAGCGATTGATAACGGAATTCACAAAGCTAAAAGAGCTATCAAAAACGCCTTTATACCATCATTATTTTTCGAGGAGATGGGATTTACATATCTTGGTCCTGCGGACGGGCATGATATAAAATATGTCACATACCTTCTTGAGCTTGCCCGTGACCTGAAAAGACCTGTTGTCATTCACCTTACGACAACAAAGGGAAGAGGATACGTTCCGTCAGAAGAAAGCCCGGAAAAGTATCACGGCGTCGGAAAGTTTAACGTAGAGACAGGTGCATCTGTTTCGGGCAGAAGTGAAACATTTTCAGACGTTTTCGGAAAAGAGCTTATTTCTCTTGCAGGGAAGAATGAACAGATATGTGCGATAACCGCGGCTATGACCTCCGGTGTAGGACTCACTCCGTTTGCAGAGAAGTTTCCAGATAGATTTTTTGACGTTGCGATAGCAGAAGAGCATGCAGTTGCAATGGCGGCAGGGCTTTCGGCACAAGGGATGATTCCTGTTTGTGCGATATATTCAACGTTTTTGCAGCGTGCATACGATATGCTTATCCATGATATTGCAATTTCAAAGCAGCACGTGGTCTTTGCTGTTGACAGGGCAGGGCTTGTTGGTGAAGACGGAGAAACACATCATGGTGTTTTCGATGTTGCGTATCTATCTTCAATACCGGGAATGACGATTCTTGCTCCGTCAAATTTCGCAGAGCTTCGCGCGATGCTTGGATATGCCACCAGGCTTGACGGACCGATAGCAATCAGATATCCGAGAGGCTCTGAAGGAGATTTCAAAGAAAATACTTTTGATGACAAAATATCTGCAAAACTCATTTGCGAGGGCAAGGACGTTTGTGTGATAACATACGGAACTCTTGTAAACAAGGTTATTTTCGCGTGCAAGCGGCTTAAGAGTGATGGGGTATGCGCATCTGTCCTTAAGCTTAACGCATTAAAACCAATTGATGATGAAACTATAATAAATGTAGTTTCAAAGCATAAAGCAATCGTTGTTATTGAAGAGGTAGTCGAAAAAGGTTCTGTATTTGAACAGCTTTCTGCGATTTGTTCAAAGAACAATATAAACTGCAAGCTTATACCTGTAAATGCGGGAGATTCGTTTGTAACTCACGGTGAGCTTGATAAACTTTATGATGCGCTAAATCTTTCTGAAGAGGGTATATATAAAACTGTTTTGGAGGCTTTTGAGGGTTGAGTACGAAGAAAAGACTTGATGTGATTCTTGTTGAAAAAGGACTTTTGCCCAGTCGCGAGAAGGCAAAGGCGATAATTATGAGTGGAAATGTCTATGTTGACGGACAAAAAGCTGACAAGGCAGGTGAGCTTTTTTCTGAGGATGCAGACATTGAAGTCAGAAAAAACGATAATTCATACGTAAGCCGTGGAGGACTCAAACTTGAGAAAGCACTTGATTTCTTTGGTGCGGAGGTCGAGGGGAAGATTGCGATAGATGCAGGAGCGTCTACGGGCGGTTTTTCAGATTGTCTTTTGAAAAGAGGAGTAAAAAAACTGTATTCCGTGGACGTAGGTTACGGACAGCTTGCGTGGGAAATAAGAAACAATCCGCGTGTTGTCTGTATGGAACGAACAAACATCAGATACGTTACACATGAGCAGATTCCCGATATCATCGAGCTTGCGGTAATCGATGTTTCGTTTATTTCACTTAAAATCGTTTTGCCTGCAATCCGAGGACTTATGGGCGATTCGGGTGATGTGTATTGTCTTATAAAACCGCAATTTGAGGCAGGTCGCGAAAAAATAGGCAAAAAAGGCGTTGTAAGAGACCCTGCGGTTCATAAAGAGGTTCTTGATAATTTTATAGAGAATGCAAAAGGTGCCGGATTTAATGTATGCGGAATTACGTTCTCTCCGATAACGGGCCCCGAAGGAAATATAGAGTTTCTTGGACATTTATCCTGTGGGGATATCTCCGTGGGAGAGATTGAAACGGCAAAAATCGTAGAAGGTGCACACAACTCGTTGAAAGGGTAGACGTGTTATGAAAAAAGTGGTTCTTAATCCTAATCCCTCGCGCGATGTGGGACTTGAATGCACGAAAAAGGTTGCTGATTTTTTTAAAAAACATTCAGTAAAAGCATATATTCCGTCTGATATTCCCGGTGCAGAAAAAACAGGAGCAGTCTTATCGGATTTTTCAGATGCCCTGAAGGATGCTGATATGATCATTTCTTTTGGCGGGGATGGAAGTCTTCTTGACACGGCAAACGAAGTTGCGGAGCTTAATATACCCGTTCTCGGGATAAATATTGGTCGTATCGGATATATGGCAGAGCTTGAATCAAACGAAATTGAACAACTCAAAAAGGTTTTGGACGGAGATTATCAGATTGAAGAGCGAATGAGGCTTGATGTTGCTGTTATCCGCAATGATGAAACAATATACAAGCGTACAGCTCTCAACGATGCGGTCATTATGAAAACAGGCAGACAATGGACTGTTGATATGGATATGTTTGCCGATGAGATGTTCATTTCGCATTACAGCGGTGACGGTGTTATTATAGCTACACCAACGGGATCAACTGCATATTCGCTTTCGGCAGGAGGACCGATTATAGACCCGCTTTCAAAGAACATTACGATAACACCCGTTTGTGCACATGCACTGACTGCAAAACCGATAGTTCTTTCGTACAAGCGCACAATCAAGCTTTGTGCCAAAAGTTCGCAAAATTCAGTAATTGCCGTAAGTATTGACGGAGACGACGGTTTTGAGCTTATGCACGGGGATTACGTAAAAATCAAGAAGGCTCGTGAAACAACAAAACTGATTCACGTTAAAGATACAAATTTCTACGATGTTCTGTATTCTAAGCTTTCTGACAGGAGGTTTGATTAAAATGAAATCAAGAAGACAAACAACACTTCTGAAACTTATTGAAAAGTATGATATTTCGACACAATCGGAGCTTACGGAGTATTTGAATAAAGAAGGCTTCAATGCAACACAGGCGACGGTTTCAAGGGATATCAAGGAGCTTCGTCTTGTGAAGGCTGTTGGTTCAAACGGAAAGAGCAAATATGCAGTATCGCACTCTTCAATGGATTCCGGATTTTCGGAACGTTTGCTTACGATATTCAGAGAGAGTGTTCTCTCGTATGACAACGCGCAGAATATTGTTGTCCTTAAAACTATGCCCGGTCTTGCATCTGCTGCATGTTCTGCTATTGATTCAATGCAGTCATCTGACATAGTCGGAACTCTTGCGGGAGATGACACCGCTTTTCTTGTTATGCACACGACAAAATCTGCAAGTGATTTTTGCGAACAACTTGGAAAAATGCTTTCCTGATATCGGAGTGATATAAATGCTTAAGCTTCTTCACATTGAGAATATAGCAGTTATAGAAAGTTGCGACATTGAGCTCGGAGAGGGATTTAATGTTCTTACCGGTGAAACAGGTGCGGGCAAATCCATCATAATTGACGCAATCGGGGCTGTGCTTGGATATCGAACCACAAAAGATGTCGTAAGAAACGGGGCGGCGAAGGCGTCTGTAAGCGCGGTTTTTGACGGAATTTCACAAGAGGCGATGAATTGGCTTTCTTCAAACGGATTTGATTCGGAAAATGATGAGGTTATGATTTCGAGAGAAATCACGGCAGATGGAAAAAGTTCAGCAAGAATCAACGGAAAACCGATAACTGCGACACTTCTGCGAGATTTTGGAATCCTTCTTATAAATATCCTTGGTCAGCATGACAGTCAGCAGCTTTTAAATGTAGAGACACATGCGCTTTTTGTCGACAGATTTGCACAATCTTCGGAATATTCCGAATGTGAAAAGGAATATGAGTTGATTTTTTTAGAACTCTGTGAGAAAAAACAGGAACTCAAGCGACTTGATATTGATGAAACCGCAAAGGCGCGACAGGTTGAGATGCTGAAGTTTCAGATTAATGAGCTTGAGGCGGCAAATCTCGTAGAAGATGAGGATATAAAGCTTCTTGAAAAGCAAAAAATAATGCGCGACAGTGCAAAGCTTACCGAACGTGTAGCAAAGGTGTATGAAGCTTTTTCCGGGAGTGGTGAGCAGGTTGGAGTATGCACCGCGCTTGGCGAAGCATCAAAACTTCTTTCACAGATTTCGGATTTCTCAGAAGAAATGTCAAAGATTTCGGAGGCTGCAACGGAGATACATTACGCAGCAGAAGACGTTTCCGAAAGACTCCGCGATCTTCTCGATTCGTTTGATTTTTCAGACGAAGACGCAGATGCAGTAGAGTCCCGACTTGATGTGATACATAAATTAAAGCGCAAATATGGCAGCAACGTTGCGGAAATGCTTGAATATTTTGATAAAATAAAAAATGAGCTTTCTGAAATTGAATTTTCAGATGAAAAGATGCTTATTTTAGAGAAAGAAATTGAAGATTTATCTGTAAAGGCATATTGCTTTGCAGAGAGACTTTTTGAGTTGAGGCAAAATGCCGCACGTGAGCTTGAAAGCCGCATAACAAAAGAGCTTTCAGAGCTTGACATGAAAAATGCAAAGTTTGTTGCTAAATTGGAAAAGGGAGAAGAACTTACAGAACGAGGTCTTGATACAGTTGAATTCTTGCTCTCCGCAAACCTTGGTGAAGATGAAAAGCCGCTTGAGAAAATTGCTTCCGGCGGTGAGCTTTCACGAGTTATGCTTGCCATGAAAAATGCGCTCCGGGATACTGATTATGTATCTACGCTTATTTTCGACGAAATTGACACGGGAGTAAGCGGAAGGGCTGCACAGAAAATAGCGGAAAAGCTTTATAAGGTTTCTCTGGGCAAGCAGGTTCTATGTGTAACGCATCTTGCACAGCTCTCGGCAATGTCGGATATTCATTTCAAGATTGAAAAAAGTGAGAAAGACGGCAGAACGTATACGGTTGTTACGCCACTTGATTTGCAAGGACGCGAAGGCGAGCTTGCGCGAATTACAGGCGGCTCATCAATCAGCGAAACAACACTTGAAAATGCTCGTGAGCTTCTGCTGCTTGCCGAAGAGAAAAAAAGAGAAATACGTAGCTTATAAGAAAAAACACAGTTGTATGATTACAACTGTGTTTTTGTGTATATCTCATCTGAAAGTTTTGCAAAATCCTCAATTGAAAGCTCTTCTCCGCGTACTGTTGGTTTGTGGCCAAGAGATGTCAGAATATCGGAAAGCTCACTTTTTTCAAGTTGATTTTTAAAGCTTGAATGTAAGCTGTTTGCAAGCTGTTTGCGCCTCTGTGCAAAAGCTGCCTTTACTACTCTGAAAAACATCTCCTCGGATTTAACGGAAACCTGAGGTGTTTTTCGTGTGTTTAGTTTTACTACCGCAGACTCAACTTTTGGCTGAGGGATAAAGCAATCGGCGGAAACGGTGAACAGATATTCGGGTTCGGTGTAGTATTGAACGTAAATCGAAAAAGCACCGTATTCAGATGTTTTTGGTTTTGCGCAGATTCTCTCGGCTACTTCTTTCTGAATCATGGTCGTAACGGAGGAAAAGAGCTTTGATTCGATTAAGTATGAAAGAATGGGTGTTGTGATGTAATAGGGGAGATTTGCACATACTTTTGGCTTCTTGCCTGAAAATTCAGCATCCACAAGCTCTTTTAGATTACACTTCATAATATCGGAGTTAATTATGCTTATGTTTTTGTACTGCGCAAGTGTCTCTGAAAGAACGGGAAGAAGTGAACGGTCAATTTCAACAGCCACAACATTTCCGGCAGACTCGCAGAGAATAGACGTCAAACTTCCGATTCCGGGGCCTATCTCGAGGACGGAATCATCAGGAGTTATATCAGAACGAGAGGCGATTTCCTCGCATACCCAGCGCTCTGTAAGAAAGTTCTGACCTAATGATTTTGAAAAATGAAAGCCATGCCTTGCAAGAATATCTTTTATGTTTTTTATTGAGAACAAATCCATATTTTTCTACCTCGTAAAAGTATTGATTACATTATACACGTTTTATTTTAAAACTTCAACAGAAATAAACTGCACACGTATATGTGTGCAGTTTTTGTTATTTCAAAATATAAACGGTAGCGCTTCTTCTGCCGAAATTGATGCATTCTTTATAGGTATCAAAGAAAAGGTCAATCCTTTTACCGCGAACACCCGTATCCGCCGCTACTGCCGTGCCGTAAATCCAGCTTTTTCCGTCAGAAGACGTAATATAGAGTTTTGAACCAAGTGGGATGACTTTTGGATCAACTGCAACAAGACCAACTCTTGCGACCTTTCCGGTTGCGGTTATTTTGTCGGATGTGCGTTCGGTTGTATAAGCTGTCGCGCTCATCTTCATAACGTTTTTGTATTCGAGTCGTTCTCCTGATTTTGTAACCACAAAGCCTGAATTTATAACTTCCTTTGTGCCGTATTCAACGATTTTATCAGTCGGGGGAGTTATAACTGTCTCTGAAATCAGCTTTCTTGAAATTTCTTTTCCGTTTTCCGTCTTAACTTCAAAAACACGCTTTTTTGAACCGGCTTTTCCATCTTCCACCGTTTTTGAAGTTCCTCTGTTGAGGTTGGCAGACGGACGCTTTTTTGTAGAAAATGGAATATCAACAAATTCTTCGACTGTTTTAAATACAATTCTTTTAAGCTCAAATTCAAGACCGTCAGAGGCTGAGGAGTCAAGTGGTACAGATATTATGTCGTCAGGGCCGAGTGTTATGCCGTAATCTTTAAGGAGATCGGAAATCGTCATTCCTTCGATGGAATATAGAGTTTTAACTTCGCCATCTATTGTTGCCTTTATAACATTTTTATCAAGTATGTTTATTACGGCGATACCATTCTCTGCCTTGTCAGGCATATCAAAGTATTTGCTTTCGGGGAGAGTCAATTCGGTTTCTGATAAAAAATCGGTTGTAACATTTTTGCTGCTGTTATAGATAGATCTGTTTTCACCGTCGAGCACAACAAAGATGTTGCTGTCTGCGCGAGCGGCAGCGGCGCAGAGAATAAAAACAACGAGAATAAGTGAAACTATCACAGCATATCTCATAATTGGTTTTGTAAAAAGTTCTTTTTCAAATTTCATAATTTCCTCCAAATTTCTTTCCATAAAAATATATGAAAGTGTCAGAGTTAAAATAACAATTTCAAAGCAACTTATTACACATTGTAACCTATTGTAACTATTTTGTCAAGAAAAAAAGAGTTAAGATACCTGAAAATGGGTACATTAACTCCTTTTAAAGTATGTATTTTAATAAATCTTGCTTTATATTAGGACATTTTTCTTCCAAAACTGACATTAGTGCCAAAGAGAGCAAAGTGCTGATAGCTTTGCCGGGGGCAATTCCTTCTGAAATGAGGTCATTGCCTGAAATATCAAGCTCTGACAGGGTGATTACGGGGAGTTTTTCAGCTTGCTTTTTGTAAGCTGATGATTCTTTAAAAAGAAGAAAATCGGAAAGAAGATATAATTTTTCACGTCCGAATGCTGAAAGTAATTTTTTTGTTTCGATTTTGTCATTACAAAGCTTTAAATCTTTATTTTCCAATAAAAAACAAACAGTTTTTATTGTTTGATTGTCAAATTTGAGTTCGTGAAGTATATCCGCTGCCGTTTGTGGAGAAAGGTGAGAAAGGATGTGAGAAAGTCTTATAAAGAAATTTTTTGAAAAGCTTGTCCTTTCTGTAAGTGGTGTTATCTCTGTTTTGAAAATAAATTCAAATACAGGCAGAAATTTTGTCATAATATCAGTCGCCATATCTCCGCAAAGAAGACGTCGAAGCTCTGCAGAGATGCGTTCATTTGCAACAAATTCAAGAGATGGAAACAGCTCTGATATCGCGCTTGCGGTTTCTTTTTCTATTTCGAAACCGAGACATGAAGAGAAGCGAAGTGCACGGATTATGCGGAGAGCATCTTCGTCAAAGCGGTCATACGGGTTTCCGACGCAACGGATAAGCTTGTTGTCTAAATCGTCTTTTCCCGAAAAAGGATCAAAAAAACCGTTTTTTAACGAAAATGCCATAGCGTTAACGGTGAAGTCGCGCCGTTTCAAGTCATCTTCTATTTTGCTCGTAAAAGAAACAGAGTCGGGATGTCTGTGGTCAGAATACCCCTCTTCGCGACGGAAGGTTGTAATTTCGCAAGTATTACCGTCTATTACTGCAGTAACCGTGCCGTGAGAAATTCCGGTGTCAACCGTGTGAAAATCAGAGAGAGTTGCTTTTACTTTTTCAGGCAGGGCAGAGGTGCATACATCCCAGTCGTTTGTGGGGTGAGAAAGAAGATAATCGCGCACACATCCGCCGACGACATATGCATCGAAGCCGTTGCTCTCGAGATCGGAAAGGATACGTATTACATAATCCGGAATAGTATTTTTGAAGTTTTCCACGGTTTACACCTCCTTTTTGATAAACGGACTGTGCGACGCACAGTCCGTTTGCAATCATCTTTTGCCGGAAGAAAAGAAGACTGAAAAAACAGCCCCTAAAATTGCGCCGATAAAAGAACATATAAGGACAAGCAAAACAGATGAAATGGGGGATACCCTGCCAAACAGAATTGCTCCGACAAGATATAGTATCAATACATTTAACGCTCCTTGGGCAAGTGCTGCGTAGATTGGAAACCTCAGCTTTCTTGCAGAAAGAAGGCTCGAAAGAAATGCACCGAGAAAAATTGCTATACCGGACAAAATCGGAATAAAGTCAGGTGAAATAACTTCGGATGAAACCAATCCTGCACCAATTAAAGCGAGAATCAACGTGAGCAAAATGCCGATGAGAGAGTTCAAAAAAAGGGTAATCATAAAATTACCCGGTTTTTTGATATTTTCAACTGTTTTTTTCATAAATCCACCTCCGAAACAGATATATAAATAACTATTCGAAAGTGAAAAGAAATATTACTTAAAGCAAAATATTAGTCTTTCTTGTTAAGGGAGCTTACAGCCCATTTTGCAATTTTCATTTTGTTTTCTTCAGAACCCGTCTTGATTGTGATTTCGTCATCTTTAACCTTTGTGATAGTTCCGATGATTCCGCCGATAGTAGTGATTTCGTCGCCGACCTTAAGGCTTGAGCGCATATTTGCTGTTTCCTTCTTTCTCTTGTTTTCCGGTCTGATAAGAACGAAGTAGAAGAGCGCAAACATAACAACAAGCATCGGGATCGGAGTTGAGAGAAGTCCTGCATACCACGGAGCCGGTTCGACCGGAGTGTCGCCTTCTGTTGCGGCATCTGTTGCCACCGTTGTATCGACAGTTGCGGCATCTGTTGATACTGCTGTATCGGTTGTTGTGGCAGTTTCACCTGTTGCAAAAGCGAATGTTACCATTGATACGATAACGAAAGCGAGAGTAATGACAGCTAAAAGTGATTTCTTTTTCATTTTAAACACCTCAAAAATTTTTTTGCAATTTTGCATAAATACAGTTTACTAAATTTTGGAATAAAAATCAATAACAAAAATAGAAGTTTTAATAAGCACGGTAAATTTCAACGTCAGTATAATAAAAGTGAATAATTTCGGCAGCCGTCTTTCCTGAAAGGGCCATTGCCTTTGCTCCGTTCTGACTCAAGCCGACATTGTGCCCCCAGCCGGTTCCGGAAACAACAAAAACATTTTCGGTTGTCGAAGGTGTAGATTGTGCTGTTGTTTTCTTTGGCTTAAATGTTGATTTTCCGGATGCTGTGATAACGGAAAACTCTTTTCCGGAAAGTTTTAAAGTACCGCCTGAACCGGTGGCGAAGACAGAATCATAGGCAAGATCGATAAAAGAATCGGAATTATTTATATAAAGAGGCTCTTTTGCGCCTTGGTCAGTTTCACCTTTTTTCTTTACTGTATATCTTTGGCTGTGCGTGTACTTTTTATAAGTTGAACTGTACAGAATTGTGCGGGCTTTTTCCTTTGAGAAATTGAACTCTTTGCCTGTTGAATCAACGAGCGTAAGAGTTTTTACATTTCCCATGCGGGTGAATTCCTTAACATACATATTTACGATGGTTGAACAGGAATAACCCTTTGCGTTGAGAATATATGTCAATTGTTCGGGTGTGTATTCATAAGACCAACGTCCGTTTGTGCAGGTGTCAAGATTTTCGTTGTTGTCATAAACACCACGGAGATAAGGAAGTGCTGCAGACCAGACATTCTCGGAGTCTTCGGTAGCACCGCCGTTTGATGAGCAGAAGACGGCATTTATCGGTTTTCCGTCGTAAAGTATATATTGGCCGTAGGTTTCGTCAACTGCACGGTCGGAATTATCGCTTGCGGAATTTGCACCACGATAAACCTGACAGTCTGTGCTTCCGCATACGTCGAAGGTTTTGCCGTGCTTTCCGTAGTTGTATAGAGCATATGTGCGTGCACACAAAGCCTGCGCCTTAAGTGCTTCTATGTGCCAGGTCGGTGACATTTCATAAGGGACAACGCCTTTTACATATTCCTGCATGGGAACAAAATTTATAACAGAAATGTTGCCACCGCTTCTTATGTACTGAAAACCGCCGTAGTATTTATAGCCTTTAAACCAGGTC
Organism: Eubacteriales bacterium; assembly: GCA_045636865.1. Lineage (GTDB taxonomy): Bacteria > Bacillota > Clostridia > Oscillospirales > JAAYXM01 > SIG480. The sequence goes on along the minus strand of JAZTYJ010000013.1, from coordinate 59,724 downwards.
AACGGCATAATTGACGGATCTGTCGACGGATAAACCGCGAGGTTTACATCGTTGTCATACTCGAACAGAATCTTTCCGTTTGCGGTATTTACGACAGTTATGCACTTTTGCTTGTTTCCGACTACTGAAGTGCCGTCGAGTGTCGAGTATTTTGTTGTATCTGCCTGCGCGAGAGTAAGGGTGGAATAAGAACCTATGCGGATTTTGTATACACCATTCTCTACCGCGGCAAATGCGGGATGACCTTGTATATTGAGTGAAGCGACCATATTCATCACTTCATCGGCAGAGTGATATTCGGTAGCAAGCTGTACGTGATAAGAACCGATAAGTGAGCTTCCTGAAGGTGCGCCACTCTCATAAAACTTGCCGTCGTTGTAATAGATGTTGGAATCCTTGAGCATACTGATGCGATTTGTGCGGGTTTCGGTGTATTGCGAAATGAAATCGTGATTTGAATCAAAGTATCCGAAACGATAACCAACACCATCAACGTTCTGCAAATTTGCAGAGAACATAGCATCGTTTCCGTAATAGAGACCGACGCGTACGGTTGGATTTGCTTCAGGTGCTGCAAGGGCAAAAACAGACAGCAAAATCAAGATCGATGCAGAAATTAAAAACTTTTTCACTTTCCTAAAATCCTTTCGTAAGGCTTGTATAAGTATTATACCTGTTTTTTGTGCCTATTTCAACAAGATCAGATGCGTTTATCGAATTTTCCTGAATATTCCTTACGGAAATCTTCAAAAGCATCGTTGTCAAGAGCGTTTCTTATTCTCTCCATAAGCTTATTGTAGAAATGGAGATTGTGTATTACAGCAAAACGCATTGCGAGCATTTCTTTTGCTCTGAAGAGATGTCTTAAGTACGCTCTTGAAAAATTTCTGCAGACATAACAATCGCAGTTTTCGTCAATCGGCGAAGGATCATCTTTGTATTTTTCGTTGTTTAAGTTGATACAACCGTTTTCGGTGTAAAGATGACCGTGGCGCGCGTTTCTTGCGGGGAGCACACAATCAAAGAAGTCTATTCCGCGTGCAACGCCTTCAATTATATTTGCCGGAGTGCCGACTCCCATCAGATATCGTGGTTTGTTTTTTGGCATATATGGTTCAACGGAATCGATAATTCGGTACATCTCCTCGTGTGATTCACCGACAGCAAGACCGCCGATTGCATAGCCGGGGAGGTCGAGCTTTTCAATTTCGATCATATGTTTGATTCGGAGATCGTCATAGGTTCCGCCCTGGTTGATGCCGAAAAGCATCTGCCCGGGATTTGTGCAGTCCTCAAGACTGTTGAGACGTGAAAGCTCATCTTTGCATCTTGCGAGCCAACGCGTTGTGCGTTCACACGATGCTTTCACATACTCATAGGGAGAAGGGTTTTCGACACACTCGTCAAAAGCCATGGCTATATCCGAGCCAAGAGCGGATTGGATCTGCATGGATGTTTCGGGTGACATAAAGATTTTGTGTCCGTCTATATGTGAAGCGAATGTAACGCCTTCTTCTTCGATTTTTCGAAGTGAAGAAAGTGAAAAAACCTGAAATCCGCCGCTGTCCGTAAGGATAGGACCGTCCCAGTTCATGAATTTGTGGAGTCCCCCCATTTTCTTGACAATGTCTTCACCTGGGCGAAGGTGCAGATGGTATGTGTTTGACAAAGCAACCTGACATCCGTTGTCTTTGAGGTCTTTTGTATCAAGCGCGCCCTTTATTGCGCCGAGAGTTGCAACGTTCATAAAAACGGGAGTCTGAACGGTTCCGTGAGCAGTTTCAAACTCACCGCGTCGTGCTTTGTTTTCTGTCTTTAAAAGTTTAAACATATAGGTCTCCTTTAAATTATCAGCATAGCATCACCGAAACTGAAGAATCGGTACTTTTCTTTAATTGCCGTCTCATAGGCGCTCAGAATATTTTCTCGGCCGGCAAGTGCGGAAACGAGCATAATAAGTGTGCTTTCGGGGAGATGGAAGTTTGTTATAAGTGCATCAACTGCCTTGAATTTGTATCCGGGATAGATAAAAATACTTGTATCACCGGATGCTTTTGCGATGATTCCGTCGACAGAAAATGCTGATTCAAGTGTGCGGCAGGAGGTTGTTCCTACTGCGATTATGCGACCGCCTGATTTTTTTGTTTCGAGAATCAGCTTTTGAGACTCCTCCGGAATCTCGAAATATTCCGAATGCATTATGTGGTCTTCTATCGAGTCTGCCTTCACGGGGCGGAATGTACCAAGTCCTACGTGGAGAGTTACGAATGCAGTATTTACGCCTTTTTCTCTGATCTTTTCAAGAAGCTCATCTGTAAAATGGAGTCCTGCAGTAGGTGCTGCGGCAGAGCCCGTGTTCTTTGAATAAACCGTCTGGTAACGCTCGGGGTTTTCGAGTCGTTCGTGTATGTAAGGCGGAAGTGGCATCTGACCGAGTTCTTCAAGAATCTCAAGAAAAATCCCGTCAAAGAAAAATTCAACAACACGTTTACCGTCGGGAAGCTCATCCCTCACAACGGCGCGGAGACGATTGTTACCGAAAAAGATTTCTTCTCCGATTTTTGTCTTTCTGCCGGGGCGGGTGAGGGCTTCCCATTTGTTGTTTCCAATATCTTTGAGAAGGAGAACCTCAACGGCACCGCCTGTTTTTCTTTCTCCGAAAAGACGTGCGGGGATAACTCTTGAATCATTCAGAACGAGGCAGTCGCCGGGTTTTAAGAAATCAAGAATATCGGAAAAATGCTTGTGAGAAATATCACCGTTTTTTTTATCGAGAACAAGAAGACGTGATGTATCTCTTTTGTCTATCGGGGTCTGTGCGATGAGTTCTTCGGGGAGCATAAAATTGAAATCTGACTTTTTCATTAAAAAATCCTTTGCTTTCTTCGTTTTTTATCGTTGTAATTATTGACATCACATAGTTTGTTGTGATATTATTTACTAATGAATATCACTATAAATTATATTACATCGAAACTCTTTTTTCAACTCTATTTTCATTTAAAATGTAAACGGAATAAAAGTTTTGCATAGTATGTAATGATTAGTAATGTACGGAGGTTATTATGAAGACGTATAAGGTAGGCATTATCGGATGCACAGGTATGGTAGGACAGCGTTTTGCGCTTTTGCTTGCAAATCACCCGTGGTTTAAGGTTACGGCTCTTGCAGCAAGCGGACGCTCTGCAGGAAAGTCATACGAAGAAGCTCTCGGCAACAGATGGGCGATGACTTCTCCTGTTCCTGAAAATCTTAAGGCTATGACGGTTTATGATGCAAATGTTGATGTTGACAAGATTGCATCTGAGGTTGATTTTGTTTTCTGTGCAGTTGATATGCCTAAGGACGAAATCCGCGCACTCGAAGAGCGTTATGCAAAGGCAGAGTGTCCTGTAGTTTCAAACAACAGTGCACACCGCTGGACAGATGATGTTCCTATGGTTATTCCTGAAGTTAACCCCGACCACATCGAGGTTATCAAATCACAGCGTACCCGTCTTGGTACAAAGCGCGGCTTCATTGCTGTTAAGTCAAACTGCTCAATTCAGGGGTACGTTCCGGTTCTTGATGTTCTCGAAAAAGAGTTTGGTCTCAAGAAAGCGCTTGCTTGCACGTACCAGGCAATTTCCGGAGCAGGAAAGACATTTGAACGTTGGCCTGAAATGGTTGACAACGTTATTCCGTATATCGGTGGCGAGGAAGAAAAGTCAGAACGTGAGCCGCTTAAAATCTGGGGTGCTCTCAAGAACGGCAAAATCGTTCCTGCAAAGAAACCGTCAATTACGGCACAGTGTATCCGTGTTCCGGTTACGGACGGACATATGGCAGCTGTATTTGCTTCTTTTAAAAAGAAGGTCGATCTTGAAAAGGCTGTCAAGCTTATAAGAGAGTATAAGGGCCGCCCGCAGGAGCTTGAGCTTCCGAGCGCACCGAAGCAGTACATGACATATTTTGAAGAAAACGACAGACCGCAGACAAAGAGTGAAAGAGAGCTCGAAAACGGAATGGGCGTTTCTGTCGGTCGTCTCCGTGAAGACACACAGTTTGATGTTAAATTTATTTGTCTTGCTCATAATACCCTTCGTGGTGCGGCAGGCGGCGCTGTTTTGCTTGCTGAATTGCTTTGCGCAGAAGGTTATATGGACTAACCAAGCTTTTTCAGAGAGGGAGATTTATTATGAAAACACCTGTTTTTACCGGTGCAAACGTTGCTATAATCACGCCGTTTAACGAAGACGGGATTGATTTTGACAGATTTGGCAAGCTCATAGATTTTCAGATAGAAAAAGGTATTAACGCGATTACCGTTTGTGGTACAACCGGTGAATCTGCTACACTTTCACATGAAGAGCATTGCAAAGTTATAGAGTATAGCGTAAAGAAGGTTGCAGGACGTGTTCCTGTAATTGCAGGAACTGGAAGTAATGATACGTCATATGCTCTTGAGCTTTCTCAATTTGCCGAGTCTTGCGGTGTTGACGGTCTCTTGATGGTTACACCTTACTACAATAAAACAACGCAGTCAGGACTTATCAAGCATTACACTTACGTTGCAGACCGTGTCAGCAAGCCTATAATTCTTTATAGTGTTCCGTCAAGAACCGGCGTTTCCTTCAAGGCTGACACATATGCAGAGCTTTCAAAGCATGAGAACATAAACGGCATAAAAGAAGCAAGTGGAGATTTTTCACTTGTTGCAGAGACTCTCAGTAAGTGCGGGGATAATATGTTTATCTGGTCAGGTAATGATGATCAGGTCGTTCCGCTTATGTCACTCGGTGCAGTTGGTGTAATTTCCGTTACTGCAAATATAGTTCCTGATGTGGTTGCAAAGATGTGTAAGTTTTGTCTTGAGGGAGATTTTAAGTCTGCAGCAAAGCTTCAGCTTGAATACTTTGACATCACGGATTCACTCTTCTGTGAGGTTAATCCGATCCCCGTAAAAACAGCACTTAAGCTTATGGGATATGACAATGGTCTTCTTCGTATGCCGCTTTGTGAGATGGCTCCTGCAAATCTTGAGCGTCTTAAAAAATCTCTTGAAAATATCGGGATTAAGACAGTCTGCTAACGGGGAAGTGTTTTACTAATGATTAAGATTTTGCTTTCCGGATGTAACGGACGTATGGGCAGAGCTGTTACGGAGCTCTGCAAGAAATATGACAGCGCAGAAATTTCTGTCGGTGTAGATGTTTTTACTGAAAAACGCTATGATTATCCCGTCTATGCCGATTTTTCAAGTATTTCCGAAGAGGTAGATGTTGTTATTGACTTTTCAAATCCGAAAACTCTTCCGGGTTTGCTTGATTTCTGCAAGAAAAACAAAAAGCCTGTCGTTCTTTGCACAACCGGCTATTCTGAAGATGAGCTCTCGATGATAGAATCTGCTTCTGAAGTGATTCCTGTTTTCAGATCGGGCAATATGTCGCTCGGTATCAATGTTCTCATGATGCTTGCAAAACGCGCTGCACGTGTTTTATCTGAAGGCTTTGATGTGGAGATTATAGAACGTCATCACAATAAAAAGCTTGATGCTCCGAGCGGTACTGCGATTATGCTTGCTGAATCGGTTGAGTCAGCTTTAGATTATAAAGCAGAAAGAGTGTATGACAGGCACCTTGCAAGACGGGAGAGAGCAAAAAATGAAATTGGAATGCATTCTGTCCGTGGCGGAACTATCGTCGGTGAACATGAAGTAATCTTTGCCGGTGAGAATGAAACCATAGAGCTTTCTCACAGTGCTCAGTCCCGTGAGGTTTTTGCGGCAGGTGCTCTCAGGGCTGCGATATATCTTTCATCTGCGAAGTCGGCAGGGAAGTATAGTATGGATGACCTTATCAGCACTTATGTCAATGTTTGATTTTCTTGTGTAATCTGCTAAAATTTAAATATTTTCATTTTTGATATTGACAAATTTATTCTTGTCTTGAAAAACAAAATATAGTGTATCAATTAACGCGCATCCACAACGGGTGCGCGTTTTTATATACAAAGTTACAGGGTTTACATAATTTCGTTTACATAATTTTTTGTCATTTTTTACAAAAACACCCGCAAACGCATTATTTTGCTTGCTTTTTCGGGTGTTTTAATGTATATTATATTTATTCGGTTTTATGTAAAGTTGATTTCGGAGGTTTCGAAATGTCTTACGAAAAAGGTATTTCATTTATAGGCGGAGGAAATATGGCATCAGCTATAATCGAAGCTGTTTTAAATGCCGGAATTCTTCCTGCAGATAAGATTTCTGTTTTTGATCCTTGTGATGATAGAAAGGCTTTTTTTTCAAAAAAAGCCGTTTTACTTGCAGAATCAGCTGAAGCGCTTGCTAAATCTGACGGCATTCTTTTTCTTGCGGTAAAGCCGCAGATTATGGACTCGGTTTTAGAGTCGATAAAAGGAAATATCAAATCTGCATGTGTGGTTTCAATTGCCGCCGGGGTTTCAACGGAGCACATCAGAAAAATCATCGGATCCGATATTCCGGTAATAAGAGTGCTGCCAAACACTCCGATGCTCACTCTCAACGGAATGACTGTTATTGCAGAGAACCACTCTGTATCCTGCGAGCTTTTTAATTTTGTCAAGTCTGTTTTTGAAGCGGCAGGCGAAGTTTCTGTTTTGCCGGAAGAGAAGATAAACGAAGCGATTCCGCTTTCAAGCTCAAGTCCCGCATTCTTTTTCAGAATGATTAAGGCTATGGCAGATGTCGGGAGTGCATATGGCATTCCGTATGATAAAGCGCTGAAGCTTTCTGCAGTTGCAATGCGCGGTTCAGCTCAGTATGCATTTGAAAGCGGAAAAAGTATGGATGAGCTCGTTGCACAGGTTTCATCTCCCGGAGGAACTACTGTTGCGGCACTTACTGCTTTTGATGATTTTGGTTTTGAGGATTTCATAAACGAAGCCGCAAAGCGGTGTATAGATCGGGCGTACGAGCTCGGAAAATCTTCAAAATAAATAATTGCATATAAAATACATTCTTTTCATATTTTTTATAAAGACTGAAAAAAGAAAGGAATGTATTAATTGTGAAAACAAAAGTTTTACAAAAATCAAAAAAGAATCTGACGGGAATTGGAGCGAACATCTCAATTATGTCGTTTTTTCTGATTTTAGGATTGGCTGTCGGCATTTTTTTCGCTAAAAATAGTGATACTTCAATTATAAACGATTTCGTCGGAAAGGATCTTGTTGAGCTTGTCGGAAATGAGGGCATGGAGTATTCTTTTCTAAAAACATTTTTTAATCTCACAAAATACACCCTGATACTTGTTTTCTCGGCTTTTTGTGCGATTGGCGTTTTTTTGATACCACTTGTTGTTTTTTTCAAAGGTTTCATGATATCCGTATCTGTATCGTCGCTTATTGCTGCCTTCGGAAGATCCGGTATCTTATGCGCGTTGTCGATGTTTGGTATACAGACATTTGTGCAGATTCCGGTATTGCTTCTTGTTTCTGCAATGTCGCTTGAGATTTCAAAAGTGTCGGCTTCTGTAATACTACCGCAGAAAAACAAATTCACGTTGAAAAATGCAAAAATCGGCGAATTTCTCTTATTTGTTGGTGTTTGTATTGTATTTTTACTTTTAGCATCAATTCTTGATTTTTTAATTACTCCAAAGCTTGTTTTGATTGTTTCGAAAACATTATTCTCTCAGTAAGGTGAAGGATTTATGACAAATTACGTTCAGGATTTTCAATTGTATTTACAAAAGAATAAACGTGCGTCTGCAAATACTGTCGCATCTTATATGAGAGATGTAACACGTTTTAATGAGTTTGCTTACTCAAACGGGATAAAAGATATTGCAAAATGCTCTGAATCGGATATAGAGAACTACGTAGATTTTTTATCAAGAGAAGGTAAGTCGTCAGCGACAATAACGCGTGCAATTGCATCGTTAAGAGCTTTTTATACATATCTTATCTCAAAAAAGTTAATAAAGAAAAATCCTACAAAAAGCATTAAATCAGAAAAGAAAAAAACACCTCTTCCGAGAATCCTTACAAGCAAGGAAGTTGATTTGTTTTTAAAACAACCGACGTGTGATTCTTTAAAAGGCTTCAGAGACCGAGCTATGCTTGAACTTTTGTATGCAACAGGCATTCGTGTCAGTGAGCTTATTTCTCTCGATCTCAAGGATTTCAATGCAGAGCTTGGATTTATCAGATGCGGCGAAGATGCATCTGAACGAGTGATTCCTTTGTATCCTGCAGCCATATCCGCAGTTTCGGACTATATCAATTCTGCTCGTCCGTTGCTTTTGTCAAATAACGCAGAAAAGGCACTCTTCGTCAATTTGAACGGAGGGAGAATGACGCGTCAGGGCTTTTGGAAAATTATTAAGTATTATCAGAAGACAGCCAAGATAACAACAGATATAACACCTCATATTCTGCGTCATTCATTTGCAGCGCACCTTATCGAAAACGGTGCAGATATTGAAGTTGTTAAAGAGATTATGGGACATTCAGATATATCATCGACGATGGTGTATGCACGTCTTATAAAAAACAATCTCAAGGCAAACTATATCAAGTTCCATCCCAGAGCTTAATTTTACAAAGGAAATGGTGAAACATATGTCTTTATTCAATTTAAAAAGAAAAGATGTAACTCCGGAAACGGATAAAAGAGAAAAAAGAGCTATCGTCAGGTATTTCGAAATTCTTGTCACGAATTTTATGAAGGTTGTGCTTGTAAACCTTATCTACTTTGCATGCATTCTGCCGCTTCTTTGCGGACTCACAACTTTTGTTTGCGGAATTTTAGGTCTGTCTGCCGCCGCTGTTGAATCGTTCTTCTTTGTTCATCTTTTTGTATGGCTCACGTCTGCTATATCATCTTTTTCGTGGGTTATTGCCTTGCTTCTTTTTGTTGCATCACTTATAGCATACGGACCGCTTACCGCGGGTCTTACGTTCTGTATGAGAAACATCGCGACAGGAAGACATATCTGGGTTAGTGATCTCTTCTCGCGCGCAAAAAGTAATCTTAAGCAGGGGATTGCATTAGGACTTATAGACATTTTAGTTGTTTTAAGCTTTGCTTTTTATATTTCGTCGGATCTTTCGGTTTTGCGGGGCGGGGGACTCATTTTTTACCGTGTTCTTAAGATTTTGGCTATAGCCATTTCTGCAATTTATGCAGTTTTGAGGTTTTACAGCTATACGATCGCAGTAACATTTGAACTTACCGTAAAAGATATTTTCAAAAACAGCGGAATATTTATCGTTCTGGGATTTTTCAAAAATATACTTGCTCTTCTTGTTTGCTTCATTATTGTTGTTGGATTTATCTCAACACCCAAAATTGATATTATTCTCATAGGCTCGCTTATGTTTTCTCTTATGCGCTATTCGGTCATTTTCTGTACATATTCAGTTATTGACGAATATATGCTCAAACCGGGTCAAAAGAAAGAAGAGACAGAATAATAATTTCAACTCCCCGAAACCACATTGTTTCGGGGAGTTTTTTTACTGAAAAAGTTATGAGAAAAAATTGAAAATCTTAACATTTTGTGCTATAATACTATAAAAATCTTGTTTAAATACAAAGGTGATGTGAAAATGGGTAAAGAGTTAACTGCCGAAGTTAAGCAGATTATTTGCAAAATGCAGCAGAATGAGCTGACAGAAAGTGTTATTTATGAAAGAATCGCGAGGTTTGCAAAAGGAGATGAGAATAAAAAAACACTCTTGCGCCTTGCCGGTGAAGAAAGAGCACATTATGAAATCTGGAAAGGCTATACGGGAGTCGAGCTCAAGCCGCAAAAGGCAAAGGTCTTTAAGTACAGCCTCATTGCGCGTATCCTTGGTTTTACTTTTGCCGTGAAGCTTATGGAAAACGGCGAAACAAACGCACAAAACGAGTACGCTGTTATTGCGGGTGAAGTTCCCGAGAGCATCGAAATAAGAAAGCAGGAAGAAGAACACGAGGCAGCTTTGCTTGAAATGCTTGATGAAGAGAGCTTGCAGTATGTAGGAAGTATGGTTCTCGGTATGAATGACGCGCTTGTAGAGCTTACGGGTTCACTTGCCGGTTTTACATTTGCTATGCAGAACACGCGCCTTATTGCACTTTCCGGACTTATTATGGGCATTTCGGCGACGTTCTCTATGGCATCAAGTGAATTTCTTGCCGCGAAAAGTGAGGGAAGAAACGATGCTTTTAAATCGTGTACATATACAGGTATTGCATATCTCATAACGGTCGCGCTTCTTATCTTGCCGTATCTGATATTTGGAAATGAACAGTATCTGACGGCACTCTTTACGATGATTGCAATAGTCATTCTCATCATCGCAGGATTTACTTATTATATCTCCGTTGCACAGGGTGAGAGATTCAAACCGAAGTTTCTTGAAATGTCTCTTATAAGCGTAAGTGTTGCGGTTATCTCATTCTTCGTAGGTGTGCTTGCAAAAAAGTTTCTTGGCGTAGATTTGTAATGCAAAGTAAAAATACTTTACAATAAATGATTTCACAGGAGGATATTTAAATGGGTTTCTTAAAGGAAAAAACAGCTATTATCACCGGTGCGGGCTATGCGGCATTATCTGACGGACGTTGCGGTTCTATCGGATACGGCATAGCTACAGCATATGCAAAGGAGGGTGCAAACCTTGTTATCACCGGCCGCAACGTTTCAAAGCTTGAAAAAGCAAAAGAGGAGCTTGAGAAACTCTATGGCATCAAGGTTCTTGCTCTTCAGGCGGATATTGCTGACGGTGCAGACAACGAAGCTGTTGCAAAGCGTGTAGTTGATGAGACAATAAAGGAATTTGGCAGAATCGATGTCCTTATCAACAATGCACAGGCATCTGCATCAGGTGTGCCTATTCAGGATCATACAACGGAGCAGTTTAATCTCGCTATGTATTCCGGTCTCTATGCTACATTCTATTATATGAAGGCTTGCTATCCGTATCTCAAGGAAACACGGGGAAGCATCATAAATTTCGCATCGGGTGCAGGTCTTTTCGGAAACTACGGTCAATGTTCGTATGCCGCAGCAAAAGAGGCTATCCGCGGCCTTTCTCGAGTAGCAGCAACGGAATGGGCAAAGGATGGCATCAATACAAATGTTGTGTGTCCGCTTGCATGGACTGCACAGCTTGAAAACTTCGAAAAAGCATATCCCGAAGCATTCAAGGCAAATGTCCATATGCCTCCGGCAGGTCACTTTGGTGATTCAGAGCTCGAAATCGGACGTGTCTGCGTTCAGCTTGCAAACCCGGACTTCAAATATATGAACGGAGAAACAATCACATTGGAAGGCGGTATGGGACTCCGTCCGTAAATTTAATCTGAATAACGAATAATTATGCTTGAACTTTTTGTTAAAACGTGGTAAAATATACTAAAATAAATTTCGTAAGGAGAAATTGACATGAAAAAGATTTTAGCACTTGTATTAGCACTTGTCATGCTTGCTACTCTTGTAGCTTGCGATGGCGCAACAGGAACAAAGATGACTATGGGTACAGGCGGCACAGCAGGTACATACTACGGTTACGGTGGCGTTCTCGGTCAGTACATCAAGAACAATGCTGGCATCAACGTAACAGTTGTTTCAACTGACGGTTCAAAGGCAAACATTCAGGGTATTGACGCAGGTAACTACCAGCTTGGTACTGTTCAGTCTGACGTTATGGCTTACGCTTGGGCAGGCACACGTTCTTTTGAGACAGAAGGTCAGATTTCATCTTTCCGCACAGTTGCAGGTCTCTATGCAGAAGCTGTTCAGCTCATAACAACTAACCCCGACATCAAGTCTGTTGCAGATCTCAAGGGCAAGGCTGTTTCTATCGGAGCTCCGGGTTCTGGTGTTTACTTCAACGCTATTGATGTTCTCACAGCAGCAGGTCTTGCAGAAACAGACATCAAGGCACAGTATCAGTCATTTGCTGACAGCGCAGACGCTCTTAAGGACGGCAAGATCGATGCTGCATTTATCGTTGCAGGTCCTCCGACACCGGCTATCACAGAGCTTTGCACAACAAACGAAGCATACCTCGTTCCGATCGATGGCGCGGTTGCAGATGCTTTGATGGCATCTTGCCCGTTCTACACAATACACACAATTCCGGCTGGCACATATACAGGCCAGGATACTGATGTAAACACAGTTACAGTTAAGGCTACTTTGATCGTAAACGCAGATGCAACAGAAGAAGATGTTTATGCACTTACATCTGCAATTTTTGAAAATGCAGAAGCTATCACAGCTGAAAATGCAAAGGGCGCAGAGCTCAGCATCGAAAACGCTACAAGCGGTATGACAGTTCCGTTCCATGCAGGTGCTGCAAAATACTTCGCAGAAAAGGGCGTAGAGGTAGCAGTCGACTAATTTAGTCTCTTAATTATGGCTGCGGCGAAAAATCGTCGCAGCCATTTTAACTTAAGTCCGGGAGGAAACTTTAAATGTTATTCAAGAAAAAAGCACCTGTTGAGCAGGCGCCGATGGATTTAGATGCAGTAATGCAAAAATTTGACAGAGAGTCAAACACGCGCATCTGGGAAGGTAAACCGAAAGTTGTTGTAAGTTGCCTTCTTGCGGTATTTTCACTCTTTTGTCTCTATGTAACACTTTTTGCAACTTGGCTTGAAGAACTCCGATTAACAACTTTTGTAGCTTACATTTTGCTTCTGGCATATATTGTATATCCGGCAAAAAAAGGCAAACAAAAGGCAAATTTCATACCGTGGTACGATGTGCTTCTTATGATTTGCGGCGTCGGTGCATTTGTCTATTTTGCAATAAACGCAATTACTATCATTCAGCAGGGAAGTCGTTTTGAATGGTATCAGATTATTATCGGTGTGCTTGGAATCATTTCCGTTATGGAGGCTTGCAGAAGAAGTGTAGGACTGCCGATAGTAATCGTGGCAAGTGTATTCATTGTATATGCGTTGATCTGGGGACTTTCCAATCCGACATTCTGGGGAAAACTCAACTATGTTGTTCATTATCTTTTCTACGGAAAAGAGGGTATTCTTTCAACTCCGATTAACGTTTGTTCAAAGTTCATCGTTGTCTTTATAATCTTCGGTGCATTTCTTGAACGTACAGGTATTGCGGATTTCTTTATCAATATCTCAAATGCAATTGTTGGTGGATTTTCCGGCGGACCTGCAAAGGTTGCAGTTGTTTCAAGCGCTCTTTTAGGTATGGTTTCAGGCTCATCTGTTGCAAATACCGTAGGTTCAGGCTCTGTTACAATTCCGCTTATGAAGAAAACAGGTTATAAGCCTGAAATTGCGGGTGCTGCAGAAGCTGCTGCATCAACCGGTGGTCAGATAATGCCGCCTATTATGGGTGCTGCTGCATTCCTTATGGCAGACTATCTCGGCGTTCCATACAGCAACATAGTTGTTCGCGCTATCTTGCCGGCTGTTTTGTATTTTGCCGGTGTATTCATCAGCGTTCACCTTGAAGCTAAAAAGCAAGGACTTCGTGGTATAAGCAAGGAAGATCTGCCAAAGCTTATTCCGCTTCTCAAGAAATCTTACCTCCTTATTCCGCTTATCCTTCTTATCTATATGGTAAGTGTTTATCAGAGTTCAATTCAGTACTCTGCAGCAATCGCAATAATTGCAGCAATCTTAGTAAGCTTATTCAACAAAGAAAATCGCATCACTCCAAAGCGTTTCTTTGAAGCTCTTGCAGCAGGCGGACAGGGAATGGTTGCAGTTGCGACAGCTTGCGGCGTTGCAGGCATCATCGCAGGAACTATCACAATGACAGGTCTTGCAAATATGATGATTAACGGCATCGTTACTCTTGCAGGAAATCAGGTTATTGTTGCACTCTTCCTTACAATGCTTTGTTGTATCGTTCTTGGTATGGGTGTTCCGACAACCGCAAACTACTGTATTATGGCGGCAACCTGTGCTCCGATCCTCATAAGAATGGGTGTTCCAAATATCGCAGCTCACTTCTTCGTCTTCTACTTTGGTATCGTTGCTGACCTTACACCACCGGTTGCTCTCGCGGCTTATGCAGGTGCGGCTATCGCTCAGGCAAACCCGATGAAAACAGCAATTACCGCAACAAAGTTTGCAATCGGTGCGTTTATCGTTCCGTATATATTCGCACTTAACCCTGCAATGCTTCTGATAGATACCGGAGCATGGGAAGTTGCTTTGATGTGTGTAACTTCACTCATCGGAATCTATGCAGTTTCGGCATCACTTGAAGGATATTTTATAGCTCCTATGAAGTGGTATGAAAGAATCATAAGTGCCGCAGGCGGTCTTATGCTTATCTATCCGGGCGCGACAACCGACATTGTAGGCGTTCTTATGGTTGGTGTGGTTCTTCTCATTCAGTTAATTTCAAAAAAGAGAAAACTTCATACAGCATAAGATTTAAAAAAGTCAAACAAAAAAGCTATCCGAAAAATCGGATAGCTTTTTTTATATCTATTTATTGTACGTACACACTCATATGACCAAACAGTAATAATAAAACTCCACAACCGAAGTTGTGGAGTTTTTGCATATAAGAGTAATTATCTCTTTGAGAACTGCGGAGCACGACGTGCGCCCTTGAGACCGTACTTCTTACGTTCCTTCATTCTCGGGTCACGAGTGAGAAAGCCTTCCTTCTTGAGAAGGGGGCGGAACTCTTCGTTAACGTTGAGAAGTGCGCGAGCGATACCGTGGCGGATAGCACCTGCCTGGCCTGTAACACCGCCGCCGATAACTGTTGCTTCAATATCAACCTTATCGAGCATATCTGTTGTTGCAAGCGGCTGACGAACGATGAACTTGAGTGTATCAAGACCAAAGTAGTTTTCAAGCTCGCGGCCGTTAACTGTGATCTTACCGCTGCCGTTCGGATAAACATGAACACGAGCAACAGAAGACTTTCTTCTGCCTGTGCCGTAGAAATAAGCTTTTTTAGGTGTATACATTATCTTGTTACCTCCTCATAAGAAGTGAACATAACCGGCTTCTGTGCAGCGTGGCAATGCTCAGCACCTGCGAATACCTTGAGACGGCTAAGTGCCTTTCTGCCGAGAACGTTTCTCGGAATCATACCCTTAACAGCAAGCTCAAGAGCAAGCTCAGGCTTTTCCTTCATAAGGATGCGGTACTGAACCTCTTTGAGGCCGCCGACGTAACCTGAATGAGTGCGGTAATACTTCTGGTTAAGCTTGTTTCCTGTGAGAACTGCCTGAGCAGCGTTGATGACAACTACGAAATCGCCACAGTCAACGTGGGGAGTGTAGTCAGTCTTGTGTTTGCCGCGAAGAAGAACAGCAGCCTGAGCAGCAGTCTCGCCAAGGGGCTTGTTCGCAGCATCGAGAATGTACCACTTGCGGGTAACAGTCTTCTCATTAGCCATAAATGTAGACATTTTATGCCCTCCAAATAATTTCTTCGTATGAAATTTCTAAGTATCGTAAAAAAAGAATGTAAAAAGACATTCCCTTTTTACGCTACTTAGTGTATAATTTCATTACGAGCAGATACAATATTACACTTTTTGGACAAAAAAGTCAACACCTATTTTTGATTTTTTTAAGTTATATTTTACAAACTCTTGTTTTCTCTTGTTTTCTCGTTAAATCTCTCGTTTTCTCACAACGCAAATTAAATTTTTTCGGAGGATATTTTATGCAAAGGGTATTAAGTCTGGTCAGAAAGTGCGTAGCTGAATATAAAATGATCGAAAATGGCGACATTATAGGCGTAGGAGTTTCGGGCGGCAAGGATTCAATAATGCTTCTTCTTGCACTTTCCGAGCTTCGCAGATTCTATCCGAAGAAGTTTGAAATTAAAGCAATTACAATAGATTCAGATCCCGGAAAAAGCGACTTTTCTCCTATTAAGGAATTGTGTGAGAAAAACAATATAGAGTATTCGGTTGTTGAAAGCAACATATTTGAAATAGTTTTTGATATACGAAAAGAAGAAAATCCCTGTTCGCTCTGTGCAAAAATGAGAAGGGGGATGCTGCACGATGAGGCACTTCGCCTCGGGTGCAATAAAATAGCCCTCGGACACACGTTTGACGATGCGGTTGAGACTTTTCTTATGTCGCAGATATTTGAGGGCAGAATCTCATGTTTTTCGCCCGTTACGCATATGGACAGAAAGGGTTTATATCAGATAAGACCGCTTCTTTATACAGATGAAAAGCTCATCCGACATGTGGTGAAGAAAATTGACATAAACGTAGTCAAAAACCCCTGTCCTGCAAACGGAAATACAAAGCGTGAGGAAATAAAACAGTTTGTTTATGAGATGAACAAAAAATATCCGGGATATTCGGTAAAGATATTCAACTCAATGCAACGACTTCCGCTATCGGGATGGCAGAAGCTCGACGAAGATCCTCGCAGAACAGCAAGAGAACAAAACAAAAAAGAAGCAGATTAATCTGCTTCTTTTTTTATAAGATCCTTTATAACTTCGCCGCCGAGCATAAGTCCGGCAGTTCCAACCACCCATGCGGCACTTGCAGGCGTTCTTTCTTTTATAACCGGAAGTTCATCGGAGAAAACAACTTTTAAGTGTTTAACGCCGCGTATTCCAAGCTCTTTCCTCATAACTTTTGCAAGAGGGCAGGAGTGTGTTTTTGAAATATCCGAAACGCGAAATGCCGCCGCATCAAGCTTGTTTCCGGCGCCCATTGCGGAAATTATCGGAATATCCCGTTTTTTAGCTTCAACTATAAGGTCTATTTTGTCGGTAACGCAATCTATTGCATCAATGATATAATCGGGAACATCAGAAAAGAAAACATCTCTCGATTCGGCGTTATAGCGCATATTTCGCCTTAAAACCGAAATTTCAGGATTTATATCCGCTATGCGCTCTGCAATAACATCAACCTTAGACTTTCCGATTGTGCCAGAAAGTGCACAAATCTGTCTGTTGATGTTTGTTTCATTTACGGTATCAAAATCAACGAGTGTAATTTTTCCTACACCCGAACGGGCGATTACTTCTGCGGCATATCCTCCGACGCCGCCAAGTCCGAAAATCATAACGTGGCGTTTTGAAAGGGAAGATACGGAATCCTCACCAACAAGAGCTGCGAGACGCGAAAATTTCAAATTCATAAAAAATTCCCCCGCTACTGCCGTGTGCATCCGTTTATAACCTGCACGATTGCAGGTGGGTTACCTGTCTTGCGTTTCATGTGCTTCCAACATCCTGCACGCGAAAATGCATACAGGGAGGCCTGCTATCCGTCGCAAGAACGCGGAGTCCCGTTGTAGAAATGTGGGTTTAAAAGAATACATCACAAACAGAGCAGGGTAATAACCTACCTTGTCAAAAATTATAACATACGGAAAATATGAGAGCAACGCTCTGCATGTCCGTTATTATTCGTCTTCATTCAAAGCTTCATCCATAAAAGCTTCGTATGCCGCTTCAAGCTCTGCATCATCATCAACAGTAACGAGAATTTCTTCGCCGTTTTCATCCTTTTCAAGACGGAGGATGATGATTTCAGCAACGCTGTTTTCGTCATCTGAAGAACCAACTTCCGTAAATGCAAGGTACATTTTTGAATTCAATTCTATTGTGTCAATATGTTCGAATTCATATTCATTATTTTCATCATCTGTAAGAGTGATGATATCTGCGCCGAATTTGTTTTCCATAGTGTTCACGCTCCTTTACTTATAGAATACCGCTTTATCGAAAATAAATCAATACAAAAACACAAAAAAATTTGGAAAAAACAGGATGAATATTTCTCTGCATAATTCGGACATTCCTCAAATATAATTTATTGGCAGTAATAAACGAAAAACAAGGAGGAATGTTTCGTGGACAATATCTACAAAGATATATCCAGACGTACACAAGGCGATATATACATAGGTGTTGTAGGCCCTGTGAGAACGGGAAAATCAACTTTTATAAAGAGATTTATGGAAACCTTGGTTATTCCCAATATCGGTAATATTTACAGCAAAGAGCGCGCACAGGATGAGCTTCCGCAAAGCGGATCGGGAAAAACAATAATGACCGCTGAACCGAAGTTTGTTCCCGAAGAGGCTGTGAATATTTCGCTTGACGGAAAGTCAAAATTCAATGTCAGGATGATAGACTGCGTCGGTTATATGGTAAACGGCGCAATAGGCGTTATGGAGGACGGATCGCCCAGAATGGTTTCAACTCCGTGGATTGACCACGAAATTCCCATGACGGAGGCTGCGGAAATAGGCACAAAAAAGGTGATTTCCGAGCATTCTACAATAGGGCTTGTTGTTACAACAGACGGAAGCGTTACAGACATCCCGCGAAGCGAATATGTTGAAGCTGAAGAACGCGTAATCAACGAGCTTTTAGAAATCGGAAAACCGTTTATAGTCATTTTAAACTCCGCAAACCCGAGCAGTGAAGCGGCGAAAATACTTTGTGGTGAGATCAGTGAAAAATATGATGTTACCTGTATTGCTATGAATTGCCAGACTGCAGATGAGCCTGAAATCAGAAATGTAATCAAGGGTGTTCTGTATGAATTTCCGCTTTCAAAGGTTGATATTTATCTTCCGTCATGGGTTGATGCCTTGCCGCACGCGCACCCGATAAAGACTGAAATCTATAAGGCTGTATCGGATAGTGCGGAAAAACTTGAGCGAATTCGAGATATAAGCGCATTTTCAGAAGAATTAAAGGAATGCAGACTTCTTAACGATGTGCTGATATCTTCAATAAATCTCGGAACGGGAGAAATCGAAACAAAGGCGGAAATTCCGCAAAAATTCTTCTACGAAATTCTCTCGAAGCAAACCGGATTTGAAATTAATGACGACGGAGACCTTCTGCCGCTTCTCGAGACACTTTCAAAAGTAAACTCCGAATACGAAAAAGTCTCTGATGCGCTTTCGCAGGTACGTGAAACGGGATACGGAATTGTTATGCCGGACACAGGTGAGTTGACTCTCGAAGAGCCCGAAATTGTAAAGCAGGGAGGACGCTACGGTGTCCGATTAAAGGCGAGTGCTCCGTCCATCCACCTCATAAGAGCTGACATAACCACAGAGGTCGCACCGATAGTCGGCAGCGAGAAACAGTCAGAAGAGCTTGTTGTATGTATGCTCCGTGAGTTTGAGGATGCGCCGGAGAAAATATGGGAATCAAACATCTTCGGAAAGTCACTCTATGACCTTGTAAATGAGGGGCTTCATAACAAGCTTCATAAGATGCCTCAGGATGCAAGAATGAAGCTCAAAGAGACGATAGAGCGTGTTACAAACGAAACCTGTTCGGGACTTATATGCATCATATTGTAGATATCATGGAACCGTTTCACAAAATGGAACGGTTCTTTTATTATAGACAAAATACTTTCTTGATGCTATACTAAAGAAAGTAATGCACGAAAGGAAGAAATCTATGGATTTTTTGATAACTCCGACAAAAGGAAAGACTCTTGAAATTTCACATTTTCCAACTTCTCATCAGGCACTTGTTTTTCGCCTGTGGGAAATGGTGCCTTGCAGCAAACTTGCAAAGGTTCTTGAGACAACTGCCGCCAATGTAGAGAAAGTTGCATATGAAATGGGGCTTACTCCGCAAAAAAACCTCGAAAAATGGAGCACAAGAGGATATATTTCAATTATCAAGGCGGTCTGGAATCTTCTTCCGTATGAGCAGATCTATACGTTGCTTGATTGGGATCGCGCACGACTTTCTTTTTGTTTGAAAGAGGATGATTTTTTAGGCGTAAAGCTTGGTGAGAAATGTGATTGTCCTCCGGTTTTATACAGAGAATTGACCGAATCTGAAAAATATGAAACGGAGAAAATCAGAAAAACGGTTGAACGTGATATACGCTCGCTTGATAAATTTGACGTTGCTGAACCTTTTGACTTTTTTACGAGTCATTATTCTCCGATTGTCGCAAAAAAGACGAAGGAAGTTGTAGTAGACTCGAGCTGGAGCGTTGAGTATACTTGTGCGGAAATTGATGTTTTTGTTGATGATTTCAAAGCTTTTGCAAAAAAGCACGGAGTGGAATTTAAAACGTCCTCAGATAAGAAAATTACAATTTCACTTGACATCAAAACAGAAGATGAAGAATACCACGAGCTTGATATAGGAGATGAATGCATAAGGATTGATGCAGGATCGGAACTTGGTGTTCTTCGCGCACTTCATCTGCTTTGCGATCTTGTCGAAAGTGTTGGTACGTTTACGTTTGAGAAAAGATGTTACAAGCGTAAAACGAGGATAAAAACCAGGTTTATATACTCTTTCTGCGGACTTTATGCTGATGTTCTTGATGAACCATCCGAAATTTCGTTTCCCGATGAACTTCTTGAAGGATATGCAAGGTGTGGGATTAGCGGAGTGTGGATTCAGGGTGTGCTCTATAAGCTTGCTCCATATCCTTTTGATGAAAAGCAGTCAGATGGATGGAAAGAACGCTTGAAGAGACTTGACGAACTCACAAAACGCGCGGCTCGCTACGGTATCAAGATCTATATGTACATAAACGAACCACGACCTCTTCCTCTCTCATTCTTTGAGAAGCATCCTAATCTGCAGGGAGCTGTTCTGGGAGAAGATTTTGCTTGTCTGTGTTCATCGAATCCTGTTACTCATGAGTACCTTAGAAACGCACTTCAAACGGTATGCAAGGGGGCACCTCTTCTCGGAGGATTTTTAAATATCACGCAATCGGAAAACAATGTTACATGTCATTCAGCCGGTATGGCACACACACCAGCTGACAGAGCTTGTAAGGTTTGCGAAAAGCTTTCTGCTTCCGACGTTACGGCAAATCTTGTGAGAACAATGACTAATGCTATTTCAGAAATCAACCCCTCGGCAAAGTTTTTCTATTATGCATGGTCGCTTGGGTACACATTAGGAGAAGACGAGGCTGAAAATCTTATAAGAAAGCTTCCGAAAGAAGCTATTGTCCTTCAGGTAAGTGAAACTGAAATGCCTTTTGAACGTGGAGGAGTGAAGGATAAGATACTTGACTATTCACTTTCGATAATAGGGCCGGGAGACGTTGCAAGAAAACAATGGAAGATTGCAAAAGAAAATGGTCTTGAAACAGCTGCAAAAATTCAAATAAACAACTCATGGGAAAATTCATCTGCGCCATTTATACCTGTATATGATAATGTAATTGCTCATATGAAAAATCTTGTCGACGAGGGAATCGAACATATTATGCTTGCTTGGACCCTTGGTGGTTACATTTCTGACAATATCAAAATGGCATCGTCATACTTTTTTGAAGATGAAATGTCTGATACGGATGCGTATGATGAAATTCTCGGTCGTACATACGGTGAGTATGCAAATGTCATAAAATCTGCGGTAAGTCATTTTTGCAAAGGTTTTTCGGCGTATCCTTTTAACACTATGCATATATATTGCGGTCCGTCAAATGCCGGAGCTGCAAATTTGTTTTATCCAAAACCATCGGGAATGTCCGGCACTATGACGTGTTTTCCGTATGACGATCTGTATGGCACATGGAGAGGTAAATCTGTAAGCAACCCGGAAGATGAAGACTATTTGTATCCTCCCGAGGTTCTGGAAAAGCAGTATGGACTCATCTGCGATGAATGGGAAAAAGGACTTGAAGTGATAAAAGAGTTGCCGGATTGTGAATTTAAGGATATGGCAATATATAACTACACGCTGTTCAAATCCTCTCACAATCAGATAAGATATTATCTGCAACGCGACGGAGCTGCAGACAGAGCCTGTATAAACGAAATTATAAAATCAGAAAAAGAGCTTGCAATTAAAGCATACAAAATAATGTTAAAAAATGCGGCTGTAGGGTACGAAGCTGCCAACCATTATTACGTAACACGGGCAAATCTCTGTGAAAAAATTGTTCAATGCGAGTATCTTTTAAATAATTAAAAAATAAGCGATGAGATTTTCTCATCGCTTATTTTTTATTCTTTTATAAGTGCTTCGGTGATTTCGCAGATGTAGAGCTTGTGATAGTCGCCGTCTGCATAGTTCTTAAGGACTGATTTATCAATAAAATCAAAAGTTTCCATATCGGCTGTGCACATCTTTTTGCAGTTTAAAATGAGTCTTGATTCTTCAAACCCGACCGTGCCGTCCGAGAGTTCGACAGGAGTAA
Organism: Eubacteriales bacterium; assembly: GCA_045636865.1. Taxonomy (GTDB): domain Bacteria; phylum Bacillota; class Clostridia; order Oscillospirales; family JAAYXM01; genus SIG480. The sequence continues at coordinate 37,618 of JAZTYJ010000013.1, read as the reverse complement.
GTGCAACGTCGTTCATTTTGTCAATATCGCGCCCGCTTTTTCTGCCGCATACGTTAAGAATCTCGCGGTATGAGTCATCAAAGAAATTGAGTGACAACGTATCTTCGCGTTCCGTAAACTCATAAGTATAACGGCTTGGGCGGATAAAAAGAAAAGCAACATTTTTCATCCACAGAAAACCGACTCCAAGCCAGTTTGCCGTCATCATATTGTATTTTTCTTTGTTTCCTGCAGTAATCAAAGTCCAATCCTTCGCGATAAGACGGAACATATTATCCGAAAGACTTTCGGGATTAACTGATTTAAAAGCCACAATCTTCACACCTTTCAAAATGTTATAAACATTATATCATTTCACTTCGCTTTTTACAAGAAATATGTGTGTTTTAGGTACAAGTTTTAACCCGCAAGATCAGATGTGTTTACTTTCGGTTTGCAGATGTGATATAATTAATTAAGTACAACGAAAGGATGTTGTTCAAATGAAAAACAAATGGTATAACTGGTTTATTTTCGCCGGAATCTGGATTTTGGCGGCAATTTCCAACTTTTTTACAAACAGGGAATTCAAACATTATCTTTTTCAGATAATTCTCTTTTTGCTTCTTGCACCGTGCCAGTTGATTTGCGAAAAATACGGAGATAAAGGAAAAAAGATTTTTAAGTATATTTGTATCGGCGCAATAGCATTGTGTGTGCTTTATCTGTTTATAGTGATTGCAGGCATCCTTAAAAAGTAAATCTCACTTGTTTTTTTGTATGAAATTTGATATAATATTTTTGTATTTTTGTTAAAACACTTCCAGAAAGGCATTACAGCAATGAGAAAAGGCGTAAACATAAACAACGGCGGTCTGTTTGATGACAGATATTATAAATGCGTAAAAGAGGCAGGTCTTGACGGATGCGACATTGACCTGACATCGTCTGCCCCTTCATTTATGTCCGATGAAAACTGGGAAGGACAAGCATATAAAATCAAAGAGCGCCTTGATGCAAACGGACTTGATTGTATCCAGGTTCATCTTCCGTGCCATGATATTTTCAAATCGTCTGAAATTATTGATGAAAATGTAAAAAGGGCAACTCTGAACTCCTTAAAGGCTATGAAAATTCTTGGTTGCAAGTGGGGAGCATACCACCCGAGAACATCGTTTGTCAACGGTTTTGATTCAGATGCATCTATCCGCGATAATATAAGGGAAATCAGTATATATCTCGAGGAGGCCGAAAAGCTCGGTGTGGGTATTGCTGTGGAAAACATTCCGATATTTCCGGATTGTCCGCAACACACTTTTTTCTCCGCAGACTATGATGAACTGAACTTTTTGGTTGAAAGCTTCAAGTCGGACAAGGTTGGAATATGCTGGGATTTCGGACACGCAAACCTTATGGCATTCAGACAGGAAAAGGCTTTTGAAATTCTGGGTGACAAAATCAGAATGGTTCACATGGCAAACAATTATAAGTTTAATGATGACCACAATATTCCGACGTTCGGGTATGCTGACTGGAAAAACATAATGCCGGCGTTGTACAAATGCGGCTATTCAGGCGATTTCACATTAGAAGTTCATTATCCTTATGATGACGCGGGACTTACGAGCTTCTTTAAGCATGGTCTCGATTCGCTCCTTATGCTTGAGAGTTACTTTAAGTAAGTTTCATTCAGTTTTGAGAAACATATTTTGGAGGCTTTTTAATTGGGTATTCTTGAAAGAATAATGTCGCTGTTTAGCGGATTTAATTTTCTTATTATCCCGGCGGCACTTCTTGCAATAATTTTTCACGAAGTATCGCACGGATATATCGCATTTCTTCTCGGCGACAGAACTGCAAAGGAAAAGGGAAGACTTTCTTTAAATCCCGTAAGACACCTTGATATAGTAGGTCTTCTGTCCATGATTTTCTTCGGATTTGGCTGGGCAAAGCCGGTTCCCGTAAATCCGTATTATTTCAAAAACAAGAAGCTCGGCATAGTTTTTGTTTCAATAGCCGGACCTTTGTCAAATGTGATTATGGCATTTGTTTCGCTTTTGCTGTTCCGATTATTGGCAAGCGTATTTTCTCCGCAAACAACGGTATGGATATACACACAAATTATAGTGTGCGAGTTTTTGCTTTGTTTTGCAGTTCTCAATATCGGTCTTGCGATATTCAATATAATTCCCGTTCCGCCGCTTGATGGTTCAAAAATTCTGTTTTCACTTCTTCCTGCCCGTGCATTTGGATTTATTCTTAAATTCGAACGGTATGGAATGTTGATTTTACTTGTGCTTATTAATCTCACGTTTTTTAATAATCTGCTCACAGGGGCACGAGAGTGGTTATATATAACACTCAACCAGCTTGTTAGTTGTATAATTTTATAAAAGGAAGTTTGAGATGGCAGAAATTACATATCATCTCGAGGGTTTTGACGGTCCTCTTGATTTGTTGTTACACCTTATTTCAAAAAACAAAATAAACATCTATGATATTCCGATTATCGAAATACTTGAGCAGTATAACAAGGCTCTTTCTGAAATGCAAGAGAGAAACCTTGAGGTTACATGTGACTTTGTTGCAATGTCTGCCCATCTTCTCTATATCAAGTCAAAGATGCTTCTTCCGAAATACGAAGACATTGACGACGAAGAAGATCCTCGATTGCAGCTTGTTGAGATGCTTCTTGAGTATCAGCGCATCAAAGAAGTAAGCGGAAAGCTTAACCAGAAGGCCGAAGTCGGTTTTGATATGTATACAAAGCAACCGGAGTCAATCACGCCTGATAAGACATATAAATACTCACACGACAGGATGGATCTTCGTTTGGCAATTTTAGATATGCTTGAGCGTGCCGAGAGCAAGATTCCGCCCAAAATCACGAACTTTGTGGGTATAGTCGGAAGGGAAGTTTACTCCGTCGGTAAAAAAGTTGCATTTATCTTAAACAGTCTTCTTACAAAAAAGAAGGTTAGATTTATGGAACTTTTTGATTCCGTCAAATCAAGATCGGAGCTTGTTGCAACGTTCCTCGCGGTTTTAGAGCTTTGCAAGACAAACAGAATCAGTATAGAAAACGATACTAAAGATATATCCTTCTTGCCCGAAGAAAAAGAAAATGTATAAAGGGATGTTTTTATGGAAATAGCAAAAATAGAAAGCGCAGTAGAGGCTATCCTCTTTGCTGCGGGGGATCCTGTTGAGCTTTCGCGACTTTCTGAAATTCTTGAAGTAGATGAAGAATCACTTGAAAAAATAATTACAAAACTTCGCGACGATTATGACTTTGACCAGCGCGGTCTCCGTATAGTGAAGCTCGATAATTCATATCAGATGTGCTCATCTCCAATGCACGCAGACTACGTCAGAAAAGCTTTGGAGACAAAACGCGCTCCGCGACTTTCTCCGCCACTTCTGGAAGTTCTTTCAGTCATTGCGTACCGTCAGCCGGTTACGAGAGCATATGTTGAGCAGGTGAGAGGTGTTGACTGTTCATATTCAATCACTTCTCTTGTTGAGAAAGAACTCATAAAAGAGTCGGGCCGGCTTGATGTTCCGGGAAAACCTATCTTATACAGAACGACAAAAAACTTTTTGCGTGTTTTTGGACTTGAATCGCTAAATGACCTTCCGGAGCTTCCTGAGTTTGCAGACACGGAAGACGGACAGGTTTCCTTCAGCGAGATGCCTGAAGTGGCAGATGAGACCAACTAAAGGATTATTTTCTATGGCTTCATTGTTGATAATTTTAGCGGTAATACTGATTTTACTGATTCCCGTTCACGTATGTCTTAAATTTGATAAAAAGAAGTTTTCTGGGTTTGTAAGAGTTCTTTTTTATAAATACAGATTTCCAAAAACAAAAGATAAAAAAGAAACTGTTTCAGCGGCAGAGGATACAACCGAAAAGTCAGGTGGCAGTTTGGAGACGTTTAAAAGCCTTATTTCGCCGATTTTAAAAATGCTCGGCAAACTTATCAGAATGCTTTCATTCAACCGTATTCTGGCTGATATTCGCCTTGCAGGCGGCGATGCCTGTCAGACGGCTATAATGTATGGCGGTGCGTGTGCGGGTGTTTCAACTATTCTGCCATTTCTTGAGAATAATTTGCGGATAAAAAGAAAAAGCATATCTGTTGTTGCGGACTTTGAAAGCAATGAAAGTTCAATATATCTTGAAACCGATATTTCAATACCGATTTTCAAACTTATATTTTTAGCAGTTTATTTTTTGATTAAATATATAAAAGAAAGAGAGATGGCTTAAAAAATGGCAGAACATGCACTTAACGAAATTATGAAAACAACAATGGAAAAGCTCCGCAGTATGGTTGATGTAAACACCATAATCGGAGATCAGATTACAACACCCGACGGAACAACAATTATTCCGATTTCAAAGGTTTCTTTCGGTTTTGCTTCAGGCGGATCGGACTTTGACAGCAAAAAAGAAGGCGTAAACTTCGGCGGCGGCGCCGGTGCAGGTGTCAGCGTTTCACCGGAAGCATTTCTCATAGTCAAAGACGGAAACGTTAGAATTCTTCCTATGGCGCAGGCTGCAAGCACAACGGTTGACCGACTTGTAGAACTTGTTCCGAATGTTATGGACAGAGTTGAGGGTTATATAAAAAAATCAAAAGCGAACAAAAAAGAAGACTAACGTATATAATTTCACCCCCGATCATATTTATTTGATTGGGGGTGAGTTTTTTGAAAAAAATGCTTTTATCGGTTTTGGTAATTTTCTCTCTTATTTGCTCTTGTTTTGCAATAGAACTTTCTGCGCATTCTGCAATTCTGTATGAGCCGAAAACCGAAACTGTTTTGTTTGAAAAAAACGCAGATGAAGCAAGGGCGATTGCTTCCACAACTAAAATAATGACGGCCGTTGTTGTTCTTGAAAACGTACTGCTTTCCGATGTCGTGACGGTGCCGCAAAGCTGTGTTGGAGTTGAAGGAACATCTATGTATCTCAAAAAGGGTGAAAAGCTGACCGTTGAGGATCTTCTGTACGGAATGCTTCTCCAATCGGGAAATGATGCAGCCGAAACTCTCGCATACTACGCAGGTGGCGGAAGCCGGGAAAAATTTGTTCAGATGATGAATCGGACAGCGGATAAAATAGGTATGAAAAATACTTCATTTAAAAATCCGAGTGGTTTACCTGATGACGAACATTATTCAACTGCAGAAGATATGGCTCGACTCGCCGCATATGCGATAAAGATTGATAGCTTTGCAGATATAGTTTCAACATATGAGAAAAAAGTTTCGGGAAGATATTTGAAAAACCACAACAAGTTGCTTAAGCTGTACGACGGTGCAAACGGATTCAAAACGGGGTTCACGAAAGCTGCTGGGAGATGCCTTGTTTCAGGTGCGGAAAGGGAAGATATGCAGCTTATAGCAGTTACACTCTCTGCTCCCGATGATTGGAATGATCATAGAAAGCTTCTTGATTTTGGATTTGAAAACTTTGATCTGTATTCAAATTCGCAAAAGTCATTCAATGTCGATGTTGTTGGCGGTGAAAGAATGACTGTATGTGTCAAATCAATAAACGATGCAATTTTTCTTACAAAAAAGGGAAGTGACGTTTCTGAAATAATATATCTTCCGAAATTTATATATGCTCCAATAAATTACGGCGATTCGGTAGGGAAGATTGAATATTATGTTGATGGTGTTTTAAAAGACAGTATTGAGATTAAAGCAGTTGAGAATGTTGAGGAAGAAAGAAGTAAAACATTTTTTGATAAATTATTTGATTTTTTCAAGTTTTAATGAATATTCCGCAACACTTTTGGAGAGTATATAATATTGTAAAGTCAACGGATAAAAAATATGGTAATTTTTTCGTTTTTTTTCTTGACTTTTGTTAAATCTTCTATTATAATGTAATAGTTCGTTGCCGGATTGTGTAAGGGTAGCACGACAGACTCTGACTCTGTTTGTCTGGGTTCAAATCCTAGTCCGGCAGCCAAAAAATAACCGCAGCTTTGTATCAAAGTTGCGGTTATTTTATAATCAAATTACTTTATTCGATAGGAGGTATTACTTTGAATACACAAACAGATCGTCTTTATGAGAAAGATGCATATTGTCGCGAGTTTATTGCAAAGGTTGTCTCTTGCGAATATAAAGGCGATTCATACTATATTGTACTCGATAAGACCGCTTTTTTTCCCGAAGGTGGCGGACAGAGCTCCGACGTCGGTACTTTAAGCGAAGTTGAGGTTTCAGATGTTCAGATTATAGATGGTGCGATAGTTCATAAAACTTCGGGCGAAATACCTGTCGGCTGTGAAGTTCACGGTAAAATCGACTGGAGTCTTCGTTTTTCGCGTATGCAGAATCATTCCGGAGAGCATATTGTTTCGGGGATTGTGTGTTCTTTATTTGGATATAACAATGTAGGTTTTCATATGAGCAAATCCGGAATGACGGTGGATTTTGACGGCACTCTGACGCAAGATGACATCGATAAGGTTGAGCGGCTTGCAAACGAAGCGATTTATAAAAACCTTGACATAACGATAAAGTATCCGTCAGATGAAGAAGCTGCTTCGATTTCGTACAGAAGCAAGCTTGAAAATATAGAAAATCTGCGTCTTGTAACAATAGAGGATTTGGATGTGTGTGCTTGTTGTGCGCCGCACGTCTTAAAAACAGGGGAAATCGGACTTATTAAAATTATTGATTTTACACCAAACAAAGGCGGTGTGCGTCTCACAGTAATTGCAGGCTCTGACGCGCTCTCGGATTATTCGATGCTAAACCGCGCAAACAAACATATGATGAAAAGCCTGTCAGTTTCAAGAGAGCTTGTATCCGAGGCAGCTGACAAACAAATTGAGCTTGTGAGTGCGTTAAAATATGAAAATCAGGAGCTTTTAAAACGTGTGGCATGGTGCGAGCTTGATCCCGTGTTTACAGGTGCCGGCGCGTATGCAATTTCACAAAATCTATCATATGAGGAGCTTCGCCATTGCGTAAATATGCTCGCAAAAAACGGTACGAATGTTTGTATGCTTTTTTCTTCGGAAGATAATGAAAATTATATATATGTTATAAGCAATGCAAGCGGAGATACGCGTCTGACGGTAAAGCTTCTAAATGAAGAATTTAACGGTAAAGGCGGAGGAAAACAAAATTACGCACAGGGAAAAATCGTTTGCAACTCTATCGAAGAAATTAAATCCTTTGCCGAAAAACTGCTTTCCGAATAAAAAAATCTGTGGAAATTCCCACAGATTTTTTTTATTTCTTTTCAGAATCTTTATAATGTGAAAGGGGATTCGCTTGAGCAGCAGTTCTTAATGTTTCACTATCGGCGTGTGTATAGATTTCCGTAGTATTGAGATGCTCGTGCCCAAGAACTTCCTGAACAGCTTTAACATCAACACCGTTTTTATACATAAGAGTAGCTGACGTATGGCGTAATTTATGAACGGAAATCTTTGAATCAAGACCTGCGAACGAACAGTATTTTTTAACGAGCCACTTAACGGTTGATGTGCTGATTCTATTACCATTTCTGCTGATAAATAGTGCTTTTTCGTCTTTTTGGCGTATTTTTGTTATTTTCGAACGCTCTTCAAGATATGAAGAAATAGCATCCTGTGTGGCCTCATTCAGATAAACAACGCGTTCTTTCTGACCCTTACCAAGAACTCTTAAAGTTTCTTCCTTAATATCACCAAGATTTATGCCGCAAAGCTCAGAAACTCGCAATCCGCAGTTTAAAAACAGCATTATAATGCAGAAATCGCGTATTTTGAATTCGCCCTCAATATTCTTAAGAAGCTTTATGCTTTCATCATATGTAAGATAATGCGGGAGTCTTGTACGGTTTTTCGGAAATTCAAGCTCAGACATTATATTTTCAGAAATTCTGCCTGTTTTCTGTAGATACTTATAAAAGGTGCGGAGTGAAGAAACTTTGCGTGCACGCGCGGCAGGCGAGAGTCCGGAATCTGAGTGTGCGCTGTTGTGAAATTTTTTTCTTTCTGTTGAAAGGTAATCAAAGTATTCATAAACATCAGTGATTTTTATTCTTTTAATAAAATCCATGTCAATGTCTGAAATATCAATTTTCGTTATGCCGTGTTCATCAGAAATCTTTTCAATACCAAACACAACTTTCATATATTTAAAGAAAGTTCGAAGGTCAAGAAGATATTCATTGATAGTTCCGGGAGATTTATCATTAATAGTTCTAAGATAATTTGCAAACTCACGAACAACCGACGGCATATTCTGGAGATCGTCTCGATTCATAAAATCACCGCATTTCTTTAATATAATAATATAATACCATAATATAAGGCTTTATTCAATACCCCGAATTGAACAAAATTTTTATTTTGTTCAATTCGGTATAGATCTAAAACAGGAAGGGCGAATATCAAAAACGCCCACTCCCCATAATATCCATAAAATATTGTAAAATTAATTGCGCCGTAAAGCCACTATAGGATCAAGCCGCGCTGCCTTTATTGCAGGAAGAATTGAAAAAACAATTCCGAACACAATTGAAATTACTTCTGCCAGTAAAAATGTTTTAAAATTAAAGATGTATTCAATTCCAAGTTTATCAGAAATAATATTTCCACCGAGTATTCCAATCAATCCTCCGAGAGTTCCTCCGATAACTGAAATTATAATTGCTTCACAAAGAAAGCAAATTAAAATGTCGCTTTCTTTTGCTCCCAGCGCCATACAAATGCCGATTTCCCTTCTGCGCTCCGCGCATGACGAAAACATGGAATTCATTATTCCTATCCCGGCAACAATTAAAGCTATCGCACCGATTGTAGTTATCAAAAGTGATATTAAACCCGTGATTTTCTTGACTTCATCCATTTTTGATGATACATTTTCTGAATAAAAAGCATTATTTTTACCCTTAATCTTGCTTAAAAAGTTAGCAAAATTACCGCCATCACCATATTTATCACCTGAATTTATTGCAATTTGCGATATTTCTTCTTTTTCTCTCAATTCATTCAATGTGCTGTACGGCAGATAAACAAAATCAGGTATATTATTTCCAAAAAGTCGATTTATGCCGTCTTTTTGAGATTTTATTACTCCGATTATTTCAAAATTCTCTGTTTTTTTGTTCTGTGTCACCTTGATTTTCTTTCCCACAACGTTTGTTCTGTGATATGCCTTGATGGCAAGCTCATCGTCTACGACTGCAACTCTCCCCTGTCGTTCTATATCAGAAACATCAGGAATCCGACCATGCAGAATCGTTATATCATATACTTCATCTGCATTTTCTCCGACTCCGATTATAACTCCTGTGCCCGAAATTTTGTTGAATTTAAAACTCCCATAATCAAATACCATAGGAATTGCAGCCTCTATTTCTGAAAATCTGTTTTTCAGGACATCAACATCAGATGCAAGCAAAATTTCAGAACCTCCTGAGTCGGTCGGATAGATAGATATCCCTTGCAATCCCATTTTCTGTATCTCATTTATAACAACTCTTTCTCCTGTTCTTCCTATTGATGAGATAAGAAGAACGGCCGCAATACCGATTGTGATAGACAGAATGGTCAGAACTGCCCGCGTTTTTCCTCGAAAAGTATTTAATTTTGATATTTTTAAAACATCTTTTATAAACATTTACGTGTCATTCTCCAACGTATGCTCACTATTTTTTATAGCAATAACAGCGGCTCCTTCACTTATACTGTCATCAGGATCAAAAACTACATTACTGTCCTTTTTGAGTCCGCTTCTGATCTCGGTTTCTCGCTCAAGCTCATATCCGGTTTTTACTATTTGTTTTCTTATAACTCCGTTTTCGATGCAATAAACAAACTCTTTGCCGCTTTCGTCTTGTCTGATGCACTCATAAGGCAACGTAAGCGCGTTTTTTATGGTATTTACCGTTATTTTCGTCTTGACGGATAATTCCGGTCTGAAAAGATTATTCTTCGAATTTGGGCGCACTACGGCGCTTATATACGTTTTGCCTTCGCCTGTTATGGATGGAATATATGTTGCAACAGGAGAAATACTTTCAATTTTTCCGAAATATTGATTGTCTCCAAACGCCTCTGCGGTTATTTTTGCTTCAGCTCCTTCCGTCACTTTTGCAGAGTATGCCTCCGGAATAAGAATCGAGATGTAGACATCAGAAAAATCAGAAACCGTTATCAGTTTTTTTAACATATTTGCGTTTTCGCCGCCGGTTATATTGATATCCGTAATCACTCCGTCAATCGGACTCGTTACAATGCTGTCTTCTGTTGAAACGAACGAAAACTTTTCAAAATCGGGAATTTCAAAGCCATACTCTCTGAACACGTCAAGAACCAAACTGTTGTCAACCGTGTATATATTCTCATTCATTTTCCCTTCTGCCAATGGCTTTATCTCAAATAACGGACTTCCCTTTTTGACACTTTCGCCTTCCTTAACAAAAACCCTACCGATTTGTGAAGGTTGTTTTACGTACACATCGCGACGATTTCCCTCTTTAATTCTTCCGTCCGCATTTATATGATCGTATATATTTTTTCTTTTGGGAGATATTGTGTAGACCTCTAACACCTCCGGCTCCTTATCGTGCGATGAAAAAATCCACATCCCGGAAATTATAAATAGTGTTATAAAGACAGTTATAAGTATTCTTTTCATTTTTTACCTCGCTTTATTGCATAAATCAAAGAAAACAGCAGATAAATATTAAATATAAAACGTGAGGTGTTATTTATGGGGTATATTCCGTGTATCAGCGAATGCAAGCATCAGAAAGATGGCGTCTGTATGCTCGAAAACGCGTTTTCGGGAGACATTACATCCGATTCGGGCTGTATTCATTATGTCCCGAAAAACCTTTCAAAATACGGTGCTGACAAAATTAAAAAGAACCCATCACAGAACACTGATGGATTCAAAACAAAAAACCACTACCCTTTTGGATAGTGGTTTTTTTATTAAAGACATTCATTAAGCACGCCTTTGCATACTTCAGCTGACTTTTTGAACTTTGCAAGCTCGTCTTCAGTAAGATAAGGAAGCAAAACCTTTTTTGCACCGTTAAGTCCTATAATAGTAGGAAGCGAAAGTGCAACATCTTCAATACCGAACTCACCATGAAGCACGGTAGACACCGTTCTGATGGTATCACAGTCGCGAAGAAGTGATTCAACGAGATTCATAACGCAAACTGCGACACCGTAGTAGGTTGCACCCTTGCGCCTGATAATCTCTGCACCGCCGGTTTTGATCTGCTCCTGAACCTTTTCCTTGACTTCATCATCAAGAAGAATACCGTTAGTGTTGCAGTAGTCCTGAATCTTGATGCCTGCAATGTGAGTATTACTCCAGACAGCGACCTGAGAGTCGCCATGTTCACCGATTATATAACCGTGGATATTCGTGCAGTCAGTTCCGGTAATGTCGGAAAGAGCACTGCGGAAACGAATCGTATCGAGTGTTGTGCCGCTTCCGAGGACCATACCGTCCGGAAGCCCTGTCCATTTCTGAATCATATATGTCAGAATATCGACGGGATTTGCGACAACAAGGATAACGCCACCGTTATAGTACTTCATAACGTTAGCTGTAATCTCTTTAGCAATAGCTACATTCTTGCGTGCAAGGTCAAGTCGTGTTTCCCCTACCTTACGGTTTGCGCCTGCGGTAACAACAATAACATCACAATCTTTTACACAAGAATAATCACCTGCATAAACGTCCATAGAACCTATGAACGGAAGACCGTGTGCAATGTCTGCCGCTTCACCGATGGCCTTATCAGCGTTAACGTCGATAAGGACAAGCTCTGAACAGAGTTTGTTGAGTGCGATAGCATAAGCAGAAGCTGCTCCGACAAAACCTGCGCCTATAATAGCTACTTTAGATCTTTTCTTTTCCATATATATCCCTCAAAACTTAAGCTGAATCTGTTTCTTATAGAAACATTTTTCTCAAAATGACGAAAAATATTTATATTTTAGATTTAGCAAGTTCTGCAAGAGCTTTGAAAGCTGCCGGATCGTTATGAGCCATATCAGCAAGCATCTTACGGTTGATATCTACGTTTGCCTTCTTGAGACCGTTCATAAAACGTGAGTAGTTCATGCCGTTCATCTTTGCAGCAGCAGAAATTCTTGTGATCCAAAGACGACGGAAATCACGCTTTTTGCGCTTACGTCCAACGTATGCGTATGTGAGAGACTTCATGACAGCCTGGTTAGCCATCTTAAAGTGTTTGGATTTTGCACCCCAATAGCCCTTTGCGAGCTTTAAAATCTTTTTTCTTCTTTTGCGCGTCATCATTGCGCCTTTAACTCTAGCCATTCTATAAAACCTCCTGTTTCGTAAATCTTAATTGTAAGGAACTAAACGCTTGAGAGTTGCCTCGTTTGCCGGTGAAGCATAAGCTGCCTGGCGAAGACCTCTCTTGAGCTTTGTGCTCTTCTTGTTCAAGATATGGCGACGGTTTGCACGGTTGATTTTAACCTTGCCGTTCTTTGTAACCTTGAAACGCTTTGATGCACCGCTATGTGTTTTAATCTTAGGCATGATAATTTCTCCTCTCGTGAATTATTTACTAATTGTTTGACTTCGGAGGAACTTTCGATGAGATAAACATAACCATCTGACGTCCCTCAAGCTTTGGAGCTTTGTCAACATTGCAAAACTCTGAACAACCTTCAGCAAAACGGTTAAGAAGCTCTGTGCCGAGGTTTGTGTGAGCAAGCTCACGTCCCTTGAATCGGACAGCAACCTTGACCTTGCAACCTGACTTTAAAAAACGAATAGCATTATTCATTTTAACTTCAAAGTCGTGCACGTCAATGCTCGGAGTCATACGGACTTCCTTAACTTCGATTACGCGCTGATTTTTTCGTGCTTCCTTTTCCCTTTTTTCCTGCTCGAATTTGAATTTACCATAATCCATAATTCTGCAGACGGGCGGAACTGCCTGCGGCGCAATTTTTACAAGATCGAGATCGCTCTCTTCTGCGAGCCTTAATGCTTCTTCAGAAGAAACAACTCCAACCTGATTACCTTCTGCGTCGATAAGGCGGATTTCCTTATCACGAATTTCTTCATTGATCTGATGTTCTACCTTGCTGATAATAAAGCACCTCCAAAACTAAAAAGCACGGGCAAAACTAACCCGTGCTCAAAAGACATCATAACCCGGCTCAAAACCGAATTCAAAGACGATATTGACCTTTTTGCCGAAAGCTTAAGGTGAGGACGGGCAAGCCCTACTTTCTTATAACAAATGAATTATAGCATCAAAAAAACGTTTTGTCAAGAAAAATTTTAAACTAAATCGTTTGAAATTAAATCTTCGTATGTTTCCCTCTTAACCACAACGCGGTCGTTTCCGTCTCTTACCATAACAACAGGCGGACGCGGAACTCTGTTATAGTTTGATGCCATCGAATAATTGTATGCGCCTGTTGTAAGGACACAAAGAAGATCACCCGCCGCAAGTTTCGGAAGAGATATGTTTTCTCCGAGCAAATCGCCGCTTTCGCAGTTTCTTCCTGCAACGGTGTATGTCTCCGTGGCCTGTGCCTGCGGTCTATCGGGCAAGAGCATTGTATATTCAGCATTATAAAGTGCATATCTCGGATTATCGGTCATTCCGCCGTCAACCGCGGCGTAGTTTCTGATACCTTTAATTTCCTTGACGGAGCCGACTGTGTAGACAGTAATACCGGCTTCTGCTACAATGGATCTTCCCGGCTCAATTGAGATATGCGGAAGGTTTAGGCTAAGAGTTTTCGCCTCTTCTTTTACTGCATCAGTAAAAACTTTAACCGAATCGTAAATTGAATTCGGGTTATCCGACTCTACATACTTTACACCAAAACCGCCGCCGAGATTGAGCTCTTTTATTTCAAATGCGAGTTTTTCTTTTATTTCAGAAATAAATGTCATCATAACCTTTGCGGCATATGCAAACGGGTCAGAATCAAAAATCTGCGAACCAATATGACAATGAACGCCCGCTACCCTGACATTTTCAAGAGCCAGAGCTTCTTTGATAATCTCAAATGCTTCGCCGTTTTCAAGAGCAACGCCGAATTTTGAATCAATCTGTCCTGTTTTAATGAAATCGTGGGTGTGAGCATCCACACCGGGCTTTATTCTGAAAGAAACCGTTGCCAACTTGTTGCGTTTTTTCGCCTCTTCATTAATGCGATACAGCTCTTCACTGTTATCAACAATAAATTCACCGATATTGTTATCAAGCGCAAAGGTAATTTCACGAAGAGTTTTATTGTTTCCGTGAAAAGAAATTTTTTCAGGTTTAAGTCCTGCTGAAAGTGCAGTAAAGAGCTCTCCACCCGAAACAACATCAGCAAAAAGGTTTTCTTCGTCGATAATTTTATATATTGCCTTTGTTGAAAACGCTTTGCTTGCATAGTGAATTGTAAAATTCTCTCCGTAGCACTCACTAAGAGCCGTGTAATATGCTCTGCATGTACGTCGGATTTTATCCTCATCCATAATGTAGAGAGGTGTTTCATATTTTTTTGCAAGGTCGCAGACATCCACTCCGCCTATCGTAAGATGACCGGCAGAGTTGACCGATAATGAATCTGAAATAAACATTGTCCACACCTCCATATAGTTTATTCAAGTGAGTTTAAAATAACGCGGACTATATCATCGCGCCCGTCGCCCTTCTCGGCAGAAAACGGAAATATTATCTCTTTTGGAACATTCAGAGTTTCTGAAATCAGCTCGATTGCCGGCTCTATCTGGCTCTTTTTGAGCTTGTCCGACTTGTTTGCAACTACATAAAACGGAATCTGCGAGTTGATGAACCATTCTGCCATAACAACATCGTCTGCTGTGGGTTTATGTCGGATATCAACTATAAAAATTCCGAGAGAAAATGCATCGTCACGGTTAAGATATGTTTCTATAAGCTTGTTCCAGCGCTCTTTTTCCTTTGCGGAAACTTTTGCATATCCATATCCCGGCAAATCAACAAGATAAACTTTCTTGTCAATTAAAAAGTAATTGATATGAATTGTCTTTCCGGGCGATGCTCCAACGCGCGCAAAATTCTTGCGGTTTAAAATACGATTAATTACGGAAGATTTACCGACATTTGATTTACCGGCAAAAATTATCTGCGGAAAATCAGTATCAATAAGACCTGCCGGTGTTGCAGCAGATTTAATAAACTCTGCTATATGCAAATTCAATTTTGCTTTCTCTGCCATAATATCGCTCCTACTGGCGAATGCCGTGAATCTTTCTGTAAGACTCTTTTTCCTCAGTTATCGGGCTGAAAGAATCTTTCCTCTCTTCATTCTGCAGTTCCATATTATCCGGAATTTCTATCGCGCATCTTATAACCTGATCCGCGTGGCTTGCAGTAACGAAATTGAGAGAACTCCGAACAGTCTTGTCTATTTCATCAAGGTCCTTGAAATTATCTTCAGGGATAATAACTGTCCTTATACCGTGGCGGTATGCAGCCATTGTTTTTTCCTTAAGACCACCTATCGGAAGAACTCTTCCGCGGATTGAAATCTCACCAGTCATTGCAATATCGTTTCGTGCCGGAATACCCGTAAGCGCCGATACAAGAGCCGTTGCGATGGTTATACCGGCAGACGGACCATCTTTCGGAATCGCACCCTCAGGAAAATGGATATGAATGTCTTTGGTTTTATAAAAATCCGCTGTAATGTTATATTCCTTTACACGACTTCTTACATAGGTCAAGGCCGCCTTCGCGGATTCATTCATAACCGTTCCGAGATTTCCCGTGATTTCAAGCTTGCCGGTACCTTCGGTTACATTGACTTCAACCTCAAGAATTTCACCGCCGACAGCAGTCCACGCAAGACCGTTTACAACTCCTGCCTCTTTTCCGTCAAAAAGCTTATCTTCTTTAAACTTCTCAACACCGAGAAAGTCGGGAATGTTTTTCCCGGTAATCTTAAGCTTCTTGTCTTTGCCCGAAACAATAATACGAGCTGCTTTGCGCATAAGTGTTCCGATCTCTCGCTCAAGGGTACGGACACCCGCTTCACGCGTATAATCTGAAATGATTTTATAAATCGCATCATCAGATATTCTCATCATAGCTGATGTAATGCCGTTTTTATCCATCTGTTTCTTAATAAGATGATTCTTTGCAATGTGGAACTTGTCTTCAACTGTATAGCTTGTAAGCTCAATGACCTCCATTCGGTCAAGAAGCGGAAGCGGAATAGTTGAAGTTGTGTTCGCCGTTGTGATGAAAAGAACATCGGAAAGGTCAAACGGAATTTCAAGGTAATGATCTCTGAATGCAACGTTTTGCTCAGAATCAAGAACTTCGAGCATCGCAGCTGACGGATCTCCTCTGAAATCGCTTGACATCTTATCTATCTCATCGAGAAGAATGAGTGCGTTTTTAGAGCCTGCAGTCTTTACTGCGCTCATAATTCTGCCCGGCATTGCGCCGATATACGTTTTTCTGTGTCCTCTGATATCAGCCTCGTCGCGCACACCACCGAGAGAAAGCCTTGCAAACTTTCTGCCCATAGCCTCTGCGATACTCTTGCCGATAGAAGTTTTACCAACACCCGGAGGTCCCACAAGGCATATTATCTGGCTGTTGCTTTTCGGTGAAAGCTGCTTTACTGCAAGAAACTCAAGGATTCTCTCTTTTACTTTCTCCATACCGTAATGTCCTTTATCAAGAACCTTTGCGGCAGAAGAAAGATTGAGCTTATCCTTTGTTTTTGTATTCCACGGAAGCTCAAGAACCGTATCGAGATATGTTCTTACAACTCCGCTTTCGGGTGAGTTTGTCTGCATCTTGCGAAGACGAGAGGCTTCTTTGAACAACTTTTCGGAAATCTCATTTGGAAGATTGAGGCTTTCAATCTTCATCACATACTCTTCGTATTCGCTTTCAGCCTCATCGCCGTCGCCAAGTTCGTCGTGGATGGCTTTCATCTGCTCGCGAAGGAAATAATCGCGCTGATTCTTGTCCATCTGCTCCTGAACTTTGCCTGCGATGTTGTGTTCAACCTTAAAAATCTCAAGTTCTCTTGCAAGAAGCTTATAAACAAGAGAAAGTCTCTTATACGGATGAAGCTCCTCAAGCACCATCTGCTTATTCGTAAACTTTGACGGGATACTCTGTGCTATATAATCAGCAAGATCTCCCATTGTTTCTGCTGAAATAACGTTGAGCATAACGTCATTTGCTATCTTCGGAGCAAATTCGGCATACTCCGAAAAAAGCTCCTGGGTTGAACGCATCAGAGCTTCGTTTTTAATTGAATTTTCGCGTATTGCCGGAGTAACGAGCTCTTCTACCTCCGCTTCGATAAAGGGCTCTGTATGAATAACATTGAGAATTTTTGCGCGGTAAACACCCTCAACCAAAACTCTCGTATTGTTAGCGGGAAACTTAAGAACCTGCTTTACTTTAGCAACCGTTCCTACAAGAAATATATCTTCAGGCTTCGGATTATCTGTTTTTATTTCTCTCTGCGCAACGAGAAAAATATTCTGATCCTTTGCCATTGCATTGTCAAGAGACTTCATTGACTTATCACGCCCAACATCAAAGTTGAGCATCATATGAGGAAACGCTGTGAGACCACGAAGCGGAAGAACCGGCATAATGCCTCTTCTGACTGTGTTTTCAGGCATCATTGTGTAATCTCCTCCTTTACTGCGCTGATTTTAACTTCTTTCTTTCTATTTTGGGTGCATCTTTCTTCTCGACGCACGCCTCTGTCACCGTGATTTTCTCTATATCCGGATCGGACGGCACATCGTACATAATCTTCTGCATAACTCCCTCGAGCACTGCGCGAAGACCACGGGCGCCTATTCCCCTCTCTATTGCGAGTTCAGCAACCTTTTCAAGGGCTTTTTCTTCAAACTGAAGCTCCACATTATCCATTTCAAGCAAACGGATATATTGCTTTGTAAGCGCATTCTTCGGCTTTGTGAGAATGCTTATCATAGCTTCTTTGTCAAGCGGTGTAAGCGGAGCGATAACAGGAAGTCTTCCTACGAGTTCGGGAATAATTCCAAACTTAAGAAGGTCGTGCGGCTGAACGTCTGCAAGAAGTGCCGCCTTATCCTCTTTTGACTTTGATGTCACTTCAGAACCGAAGCCGATTCCGTTTTGTGTTTTTCTCTTTGAAATAACGCGCTCAATACCGTCAAAAGCACCGCCGCAGATGAAGAGAATGTTGCTTGTATCAATCTGGATAAACTCCTGATGCGGATGCTTTCTTCCACCCTGCGGAGGAACGTTTGCAACTGTTCCTTCGAGGATTTTGAGTATTGCCTGCTGAACACCCTCACCCGATACATCTCGTGTTATTGACGTATTTTCGCTTTTTCTTGCAATTTTGTCGATTTCGTCGATAAAAATAATTCCGCGTTCTGCAGCTTCTATGTCATAATCCGCCGCCTGAATAAGACGGAGAAGAATATTTTCTACGTCTTCACCGACATATCCGGCTTCTGTAAGCGTTGTAGCATCAGCAATCGCAAACGGAACATTGAGCATCTTTGCAAGAGTCTGTGCAAATAACGTTTTTCCCGAGCCCGTCGGACCTATCATAAGGATATTGCTCTTCTGGAGCTCAACATCGTCAACCTCGTTATAAAAAATCCTTTTATAGTGGTTGTATACAGCTACACTAAGCGCAAGCTTTGCACCTTCCTGACCGACGATATACTCGTTGAGTTTTTCGTGGATTTCACGCGGTTTTAAAAGCGTCATTCCGCCTGAAACGGCATCTGCTTTCTCCGGCATATCAGCTTCTCTCAACGACTCGAGATAAGCCTTGCATATATCAACACAATTTTCGCAGATCTGACCGTTAACTCCGGCAAATGTTCGTGTGCCGGGAGCTATTTCTTCTCCGCAAAAAGTACAAATTGTTCCAAGTTTTTTATCAGACATATCCTGACTCCGTTCTAAAATTACTGACGCTTTGAAATCACCTTATCAACAAGTCCGTATTCAACGGCCTCTTCTGCTGTCATAAAGTTGTCGCGCTCTGTGTCTGCTTCAATAGTCTCAAGCGGCTTTCCCGTAAACTCAGCAAGCTTTTCATTGAGCTGCTTTTTAATTCTTATTATTCTGTCTGCATGGATTTTAATATCCGTTGCCTGTCCCTGCATACCCGAAAGCGGCTGATGAATCATAATTTCAGAATTCGGAAGCGCAAGGCGCTTTCCGGGAGTTCCTGCTGAGAGAAGGAATGCGCCCATGGAAGCTGCCATACCGACACAAATTGTTGAAACATCACATTTGATGAAATTCATAGTGTCGAAAATTGCCATACCCGCAGTGATTGAACCGCCCGGAGAGTTGATATAAAAATAAATATCCTTGTCAGGGTCCTGTGATTCAAGGTATAAAAGCTGTGCAACGATAAGCGAAGCTGTTGTATCATTTACTTCTTCTGACAAAATGATTATTCTGTCGTTTAAAAGTCGCGAGAAAATGTCATAAGATCTTTCACCGCGATTTGTCTGTTCAACTACCATAGGAACTAAACTCATATTTTTCACTCCTCTTTTATTTTAAAGATAGGCGCGAGGAAAAACTCCTCCCGCCTATCCCAACACATATACTATACCCTAAAAACTGGTAAATTATTCTTTATCTTCAGCTTTCTTTGTTGTCTTTTTAGCTGTAGTTGTCTTCTTTGCAGCCGGCTTCTTTTCTGCGTCTGCTGAAGCTGCCTTCTTTGTTGCTGTCTTCTTTGCAGGTGCATCGCCCTCTGCCTTCTTAGCAGTTGTTTTCTTAGCTGCAGGCTTCTTCTCTGCATCTGCTGAAGCTGCTTTCTTTGTTGTAGTCTTCTTCTCAGGAGCCTTTGCAACTGCATTCTCACGGAGGAATGCAAGAGCCTTGATTGTGTAAAGATCGCTCTTCATTGCTTCATATGAGAGGAATCCCTTGATGCGCTCTACCGGCATACCATACTGCTCTGAAAGCTTTGTATATTCAGCTTCAACATCTTCGTCTGTCGGCTCGATCTTCTCTGCCTTTGCGATAGCCTCAAGAGCAAGACGAGACTTGACCTGCTCTTCTGCCTGTGCATAGAAGTTCTTGCGGAAGTCTTCCATATTTGACTGCATCATTTCAAGGTACTGTTCAAGTGTGATGCCCTGCATCTGGAGACGCTGACCGAAGTCGTTGCAGATGTTGTCAAGCTGTGCGTTGATCATAACTTCAGGGATATCAGCCTTCATCTTTGAAACAACAACCTTCATGATTGCAGCTTCAAAACCTTCGTCTGACATCTTCTCGCGTGTTTCACGAATCTTTGCCTCGATGCTCTTTTTGAGCTCGTCAAGTGTTTCAAATTCAGAAACGTCCTTTGCAAACTCATCATCGAGAGCCGGAAGCTCTGTTTCTTTAACTTCGTGAACCTTTACCTTAAACACAGCATCCTTGCCTGAAAGGTCTTCTGCGTGGTATTCCTTCGGGAATGTAACGTTAACGTCGCACTCTTCTCCTGCGCTCTTTCCGACGAGCTGTGCTTCAAATCCCGGAATAAACTGATTTGAACCGAGCTTCAAGCTGTGGTTTTCGCCCTTGCCGCCTTCAAATGCAACATCATCAACAAAGCCTTCAAAGTCAATGATAACTGTATCACCGTCCTTTGCTGCGCGCTCAACTGTGATGAGGCGTGCATTTCTCTCAAGCAAAACGTTAAGCTCTGCTTCAACGTCCTTCTTTGTAACTGAAACCGGGAGCTTTTCAGCTTCGATGCCCTTGTACTTGCCGAGCTTGACTTCAGGCTTTACAGTAACCGTAGTCTTCATAACAAAGCCGTCTTCTGTGATGTCTACAAGCTCAACTTCCGGATAGTCAACCGGCTCGATACCGCTTTCGATAACTGCAGCTTCATATGCAGCCGGATATGCGATGTTGATAGCGTCTTCCGTGAATACGCCTGCACCGTACATACGCTCAATCATAGCTCTCGGAGCCTTGCCCTTACGGAAGCCCGGAACTGCAATCTTTGCTCTGTTCTTAAGGTATGCTTTATTCATAGCGTCATCAAATTCAGGCTTCTCAACCTGGATTTCAAGACATACCTTTCCATTTTCGAGTTTTTCTGTTGATTTCAATTTCATTTGAGATCATTCCTTTCGAATCCGTTATAACCTGTTTATTGTAACAGATTTTCACAAATTTTTCCACATATTTTTTAGTTTTTTTCAAAAAAATATTTAATTTAGTTGTTTTGTCACAGTTTTTAAACATTATGTAATATTTTTTGTGCTTTTAGACTATGCAAAGCGGGTTGAATCCGAGAAAATCGGCGGCAACGAGAGAATATTCAACGTTTTTATGCACGCCTGAAAATGCACTTTTGTGTCCGTATCCGTGAAGATGACCGTAAAAACACTTTGAAACATTAAATTCAGAAAGCATATCGGTTATCTCATCACACTCATATCCCGAACAAATCGGTGGATAATGCAGGAAGCAAAACATCTTCTCGGCGCAGAGCTTTATACCCTCTTCAAGTGAACGACGAAGCCTTCCGATTTCTCTGTCATAAATCTTTCGGCCGCCTCCGTCTTCCTCCTCATAAAACCAGCCTCTTGTGCCGCAAATCGCAACACCTTCAACAAAAAAGGCGTTATTGTGCAGGATTTCAATGGTTGTAATATCGTTTTCAGCAAAAAAACGCTTTGTTTTTGTGGCGGTTTCCCACCAATAATCGTGATTCCCCTTTGATATTATCTTTTTTCCGGGGAGGGAGTCGATAAACTTAAAGTCAAGACATGATTCCTTCAGCGACATCCCCCAGGAAATATCACCGGGGATAACGATTGTATCATCATCCGTAAGCTTTGAAAAACCATCACGAAGACGGTTTTCGTAATTCTCCCAAAGCGGACCGAAAACATCCATAGGCTTATTGCTCACCTTTGAGAGATGCAAATCAGCTATCGTATAAACTGACATTTAAACCTCTCCGTTTGTAAACTTGACCACAACTTCAGGAAGGTCTTCGCGTGTTGCGGTATTTACAAATCTCTCAGGAAGCTCAAAAATAGAGGCAAGCGGAGCCGGAATCTTATTTTTTGTTGTTTTTGAAAGTATTTCAAGAAGCTCTTCTCCGCCGGATGAGATATCTATGCCGAGAGCAGAAAGAACGCTGTCTGCAAACTTGAACGGGCTTGCAGTTGAAGCAAGAAGAGTTACCGCTTCATCGCCCGTTTCCTTCTTGTATTTGTTATAGACATTTACAGCAACAGCCGTGTGGGTGTCAAGCAAATAGTTGTGTTCTGAAAATACTTCTGAAATTGTTTTCAAAGTATCATTTCCATTGCAGAAGGCACCGTAGAAAAGTTCTGAAATCTTTCCGAAGATTTCGCTGCTTACCGTATATGCACCGTCAGACTGAAGCTTTGACATATACTTTCTCACCGTCGCATCGTCATTTCCGGAAACGTTGAAAATAAGGCGCTCGAGATTACTTGAAATAAGAATATCCATAGCGGGAGAATTTGTAACGTGGAAGTCGCGGCACTTATCGTATCTGCCATCCTTGAAGAAGTCTGTAAGTACATTATTTTCGTTTGATGCACAGATGAACTTCTTTATCGGAATGCCCATCTCGCGTGCATAGAATGCGGCAAGGATGTTTCCGAAGTTGCCCGTCGGCACGCAGACGTTAATCTCCTCGCCTTCGCTGACTGCACCACTTTTAAGCAAATCAAAATATCCCGAAACATAGTATGCAATCTGCGGAACAGCACGTCCCCAGTTGATTGAGTTTGCCGACGAGAAAATGCAACCGTTGTCAAATGCTTTTTTGCGGATATCCTCATCCGAGAAGATGGTCTTCATCGCAGACTGAACGTCGTCGAAGTTTCCGACAACAGATGAAACGTAAACATTATCACCTTTCTGTGTGGTCATCTGACGCTCCTGAATGTTGCTTACGCCGTCCTTCGGATAAAAGACTGCGATTTTGGTTCCTTCAACATCAGAAAAGCCTTCAAGAGCAGCTTTTCCCGTATCGCCGGATGTCGCTACAAGGATGCAGGCAAGCTTCTTCTCACCGGTCTTTTTAAGTGATGCAGAAAGAAGATACGGAAGCATCTGGAGCGCCATATCTTTGAATGCACATGTAGGACCGTGCCAGAGCTCTAAAATGCCGAGCTTTTTATCAAGCATATGTACAGGTGCAACATCTGCTGCATCAAACTTTTCAGCGCTGTATGCCTTTTTTGAGAAGTCCGAAAGCTCTTCCTCCGTGAAATCAGAAAGGAACTTTCCGAGAACGAGAGCCGCGCGCTCCTGATATGAAGCATTTAAGAGAAACTTCTTATCTTCATCGGTAAGCTTCGGAATGCTCTCAGGGCAAAAAAGACCACCGTCATCGCTGAGTCCCTTTACTATGGCTTCAGCAGATGAGAGCTTGAGTGAAATATCTCTTGTGCTAAAATAATTCATATATATTCCTCCGGAATTAAAATGCATTTTCTATTTGGTTTATAGTATGATTTTCAGATATGCCGTCGGGTGCGTATATCTCTATGACGTCAAATCTGAGATTCTTTTCAGTATCATTTTGTGAAAGCCAGATTTCAGCGCTCGCGCGCAATTTCTTTTGTTTAGAGAATGTAACAAACTCGGCGGGATTTCCGAACTTTGCGTTTTTGCGAAGCTTTACTTCAACAAAAACAACCGTTTTTTTATCTTCGGCAATAAGGTCTATTTCGCCAAAGCGCGTTTTATAGTTTGCCGCGACTATCGAAAACCCTTTTTTTCTCAAGAACTCTGCTGCCAAAGCCTCTCCCCATTTTCCAAGAAGTGAAGCTGTCATTTCAAAAGCTCTCCGTTCTTGTACTTTTTAAAAAACGAACGTCTGTGGATTTTTGAGAGTCCGAATTTTTCGACACACTCATAATGAAGTTTTGTCGGATATCCTTTATGCTTTTCAAACATATATTCGGGATAAGTTTTTGCACACTCTTCCATAAATCTGTCGCGGCTTACTTTTGCGAGAATTGATGCCGCCGCAATGTTTGCCGACAAGCTGTCGCCCTTGATAACATACTTTATCGGAGTTTCTGTTCTAAAAGTCTTATTACCGTCGACGAGTATGTACCCCGGCGAAACGGAAAGCTTATCGCACGCTCTTTTCATTGCGAGAAGAGATGCATTGAGGATGTTTATTTCGTCAATTTCCTTTTCGTCAGAGCTTGCAATACCATAAGCAAGAGCCTTTTCGCGTATGACGTCAAAAAGCATATCGCGTTTCTTTTCGCTGAGCTTTTTGGAGTCGTTAAGACCTTCTATTTCAAGGTTTGGCGGCAATATAACCGCCGCGGCAAACACAGGGCCTGCAAGAGGGCCACGCCCTGCCTCGTCAACTCCGCAAATATTAAAAAAGCCTTCAGAAATGAGAGCGTTTTCAATTTCCCACAACTTATTACTCATATAAATCCCTCTAAAACTCCGAGAGCATTCCGCGAAACTCGATATTCTCAAGCGGAGCGCGGTCTGCCTCATCAACATTTTCAAGTGTTATCCGACCAAGCTCACCTGCACGGAACTCATCAAGAAGCGTTTTTGCCATTCGCTCAAGGTTGACTTCTCCGCCGGATATGAGAAATCCGCGTGCGCGTCCTGCGCGCTCCAAAATCTCAAAGCCCGGTTCTTCATCATTTGAAGTTATCTTATATCTCTTATTGAGATTTTGGGCATATCGCTCCGAAAGAACCTCCATAAAAAGAGATGCGAGAGATTCAATGTCGAGAATCTCGTCTTTTATCGCTCCCGTAAACGCGAGATTCAATGCAGTTCTCTTATCGTCAAATTTAGGCCAAAGCATACCCGGAGTATCGAGAAGCTCAATTCCCTCACCTGTTTTTATCCACTGCTTGTCGCGCGTAACACCGGGGCGGTCCTCCGCCTTTGCGATATTGCGCCCTGAAATTCTGTTTATAAACGAGGATTTACCGACATTCGGAACACCACAAATCATAACCTTGAGGGTTCTTCCTATCTGACCTTTTTCCTTATACGCCTGCAACTTTTCAGCCAAAAGCTGGCGTATTGCAGAAGAGAACGCCGAAACTCCCGAACCGCTTTTTGAGTTTGTTTCAAGAACGTGGTAGCCCTGTTTTCTGTAGTATGCCGCCCATTCCTTTGTTTTTTCGGGATCAGCGAGATCTATTCTATTCAATATAATGAGCCTCGGTTTTGACTTTGAGAGCTCATACACATCGTTATTTCTGCTTGAAATCGGAATGCGCGCGTCAAGCACCTCGCATACCGCATCAACGGCCTTGAGGTTTTCTTCTATCATTCTGCGCGTCTTGGTCATATGTCCGGGGTACCATTGAATATTCATTTTGTACCTCCAAATTTAAGCTATTTTACTGTTCCAAAATCTTTAATGGGAAATACTCTGAAAACAACTCTTCCCAGAATGTTTGATTTGTGAACCATACCGAGCCTTATATCGCGGCTGTCGGAGCTGTGGTTTCTGTTATCACCCATAACAAAAACGCAGTCTTCGGGAACGATTGACGGAAACGGAAAGTCAAACTGACGATATGTTTTTCCTTCGATATACGGTTCATTAAGCTTTTCGCCGTCAACATAGACAACGCCGTTTTCAAAGTCGATGTCGATTTCCTGACCTTCTGTTGCAATAACTCTCTTTACTATCATCTTGCCGTCAAGAAAAGAATCCTTTGCAAGAACGACTATGTCGCCGTTATCGGGCTCGTAGAGAAAGTTTGAAGTTATAAGCCAGTCCTTATCGTGAAGTGTGGGCATCATGGATTCACCGTCAACCCCGACAATTCTCACAAGAAAAATAAAGATAAGAACTATTGCGCTTAATATATACGTTATATTTGAAACCCAGTCAAACAGCTCATCTTTAAAAGATGGCGTTTTGGGCATATTTTCTTCACTGATATTGATATTTTCAGACATAAAATCACACTCCGGGATAAATTGAAAAAGGGAAAGACTGACAAGCCCTCCCCTTCTCCAGTTAGATATCTTCCTTGACCTTTGCCGCCTTGCCGACTCTGCCACGCAAATAGTAAAGCTTTGCACGTCTGACTTTACCCTTACCTACGAGCTCAAACTTTGCAACGTGCGGTGAGTGAATCGGGAATACCTTTTCAACAGCAACGCCGTATGACAAGCGACGAACTGTAACCGTTTCCTGAATGCCGCCATGCTTTCTTGCAATGACAGTTCCTTCAAAAACCTGAACACGTTCACGGTTACCTTCCTTGATAAGGACATGGACACGGACTGTGTCACCAATGCCTACTTCAGGCAAATCTTTCTTAATCTGACTGTCTGTCAAATTCTTGATAAGATCCATTGATGCACGCCTCCCTTCTTCATAGACGTTCTTGCCTCAACTGTGGAGACAGAGGACCGACCGTTATATGACTACGATATAATATCACATCTAAAATGAAAAAGCAAGCATTATTTTATTTTTTCTCAAATTTTAATTAGATAATTGCACTTTCTCACAATTTTTGATATACTGTTTTAAGAATTTAAGACGGAGGTGCAAGATGAAAGAGTTTACCATACGAAAAAACGATGCAGATATGAGAGTTGACAAGTTCGTTGCAAAGTCAGTTCCCTCTCTGCCGTCAAATCTTATCCAGAAGTATATCCGTCTTAAGAGAATTAAAGTAAATTCCGCAAGAACGAAACCGGATGCAAGGCTTTCTGTCGGCGATGTTGTTTCGATGTATTTAAACGATGAGTTTTTCGAAACAAACCGCGCAACAAAAGCAAAACCGAAGCTTTCGGCATCTTTTCCGGATATCGTATATGAGGATGAAAACATTCTTCTTGCAAATAAGCCTGCCGGAATTTCAGTTCACGATGACGAAGCGGGCGGCGAAACACTTATTGCGCAGATTCTCTCGTATCTCTCACATAAAGGCGAATGGAATCCCGAAGAAGAAAACGCCTTTATTCCGGCGCTTTGCAACAGAATTGACCGCAACACGTCAGGCATCGTAATTGCCGCAAAAACGGCCGAAGCCCTCCGCATAATGAACGAAAAAATCAAAAACCGCGAGCTTTCAAAATACTATCTTTGCGTTGTATTCGGAACTCCGAAGCCAAAAAACGGCACACTTAAAGGTTATATCTTCAAGGACAGCAAGGAAAACCGCGTTTACGTTAAGCCAACTCCGTCGCCGGGCGCAAAGACGGCGATTACAAAATACAACGTTTTAAAAACAAACGGAGAGCTGTCTCTTGTCGAATGCGAGCTTATAACGGGCAGAACACATCAGATAAGGGCGCAAATGGCAGCAAGCGGTCATCCCCTTCTCGGAGACGGAAAATACGGCAAAAACGCGGATAATAAGCGTTATGGTGAAAAATACCAGGC
The DNA here is from genome assembly GCA_045636865.1 of Eubacteriales bacterium. GTDB lineage: Bacteria > Bacillota > Clostridia > Oscillospirales > JAAYXM01 > SIG480. The sequence goes on along the minus strand of JAZTYJ010000013.1, from coordinate 10,229 downwards.
ACTTTGTTCATATAAGCTTAAATTCAGCTTTAAAACCCCTTCAGGCGCACTTGAATACTTAAACGGAAAAACCTTTATCCTTTCTGATATACCGTTTAAACTTAAATATTTTGAATAGTTTTTTGAATTTTTATAATAATAAGTAAAAAAGCATCTTGCTTTCGCAAGATGCTTTTAATTTACTATCGTCAAAAATCTAATATTCGTCAGTCTCTTTTTTAATTCTTGCATAAACTAACGACAGTTCTTGTGTAGTTTTTTTCCCTGCCTCTATATAAGCTTTATCACAGCACTTTTTAGCATTGGCATAATTTTTTAAATCACAATATGCTGCAGCAATAGAAGTAAGCAAATGATGGGAAACTACTTTTTGTCCAAATTTTTTATTTGCATAAGCAAAAATATCAATTGCTTTTTGGGGTTGTCCGTTCACTCTGTAACAAGATGTTATTCTTGGCAGAATATGTTTCATAGTAATGTTGTCAGCTCTTTTTATCGCTGCCTCATAGAATTTTAAAGCGAGCCAAACTGAAGTGCTACTTTTGAATTCATCACCAAACGCAATACAATCATCAACTGTCATTAATTGCGGATCAAGTTGTTTAGCAAATTCATAGTTCAATTCCTTTTGAAGAGCCTCATGCACGACCATACCAGAATTTTCAATCCACTTTCCACGTTGACGGGTGTAAATTTTCTCTTTATAAAGTAATTTATCCATAATCATTACACCTTTTTACATTTTATAACAGACAACAATACCCAATGCATTTAAAACAGAAATCGGCAAGACTCTCACGAATCCTGCCGACCTTGGTCCGAGTGACAGGAGTCGAACCTGCGGCCTCTTGAACCCCATTCAAGCGCGCTACCAAGCTGCGCCACACCCGGATATCAACTATGCAAGTATAACACATCTTTTCTAAAGTTTCAAGTATAAATTTAACTTTTTTCAAAGAGGTTTTTTATGACTATTTCTTTTATACGAACAATAATCCTCTACATCCTCATTATAGTCGCTCTGCGCTCTATGGGCAAACGTCAGGTTGGTGAGCTGTCCCCTTCGGAATTTGTTGTAACGCTCCTCGTTTCAGAGCTTGCAACAATACCCATGCAGTCAACCTCTACTCCACTGCTTCACGGAATCATACCAATTTTCACTCTGCTTGCCGTTGAAATCATAATTTCAACGATTTTTATACACAACAGTTTTATACGAAAGCTTGCAACGGGAAAAACAAACATTTTAATAAAAGACGGAAAGCTTGATCAGGCTGAAATGCGAAAGCTTCGCATAACGCTCGATGAGCTGCTTGAAGAAATACGACTTAAGGGCTTTTTGAATATCACAGATGTAAAATATGCGATACTTGAAGCAAACGGTGAACTCAGCGTTTTCCCCTTTTCAGAAAACGAGCCTGTTACAAAAAAGGATATGAAAATCCGCGAGGAAACAACGTTTTTGCCTCACACGATAATTTCCGACGGAAAATATATAAGGTCAGAAGAGAAAAACATCAAAAAAAGCGAAAAATGGGTTCAGAAACAGCTCTCAAAACACGGAATCACCTCTTATCAAGAGGTTTTTCTGATGCAGGCTGACGAGAACGGTAAAACAAACATAATCAAAAAGGAAAAGAAAAAATGAAAGCAACTATCACCGCAATTTTAATTCTTGTCTTCATTTGCTCACTTTCATACTTCACGAGAGAATACACCATAAAAGTATCTGATATTTTAGAAGAAAACATATCTCAATGCGACTCTTTTGTCCGTAAGAACGACTGGAAGAACGCCGAAGCATATGTAAAAAAAGCACGTTGGGTTTTCTCTGAAAAATCCAACGTGCTTGAAAGCTTTTTGATTCACGAAGATATTGAGCGATTATCGGACATACTCACAAATATTGAGATTTCAATAAAAGATAAAGACACAACCGCAGCTTCGTCAAACATAGAAATCTTCAGAAGACGGCTTTTAGAGCTTACTGAATCCGATAAAATAACGCTGAATAATATCTTATAAGTTATTCGCCTTTTAAGCTATTAAGTTCTCTGAAGAAAGAGTCTACGTCTTCAAAAGAACGGTAAACAGAAACAAAGCGAACATAGGCAACCTGGTCGATTTCCTTAAGACGCTTCATAATCATTTCGCCGATCATACTGCTTGAAACTTCTTTTTCCATAGTGTTCTGGAGTGTCTGCTCGATTTCGTCTGCAACCTCTTCAAGCTTATGGATGGGAACCGGGCGTTTTACGCATGCTCTGAGCATACCCGAAAGAAGCTTTGACTTATCGAAAAGCTGACGTGAACCGTCGTTTTTAATAACGTAAAGCGGCATACTCTCGACAGTTTCATATGTTGTAAAGCGTTTCTGACAAGAAAGACACTCGCGACGGCGACGGATAGAGCCGCCCCCCTCTGCCGGTCTTGAGTCAAGAACCTTACTTTCTAAATAACCGCAAAAAGGACATTTCATAATACTACCTCCGAAAAGGAAAATTTTCCTTTATGATAATACCACAAATCAAGAGCGGATTTCAAGTGAAGTTACAAAATCGTTACATGTTTGTAATGTTTCAAACCTATCTACGAAAAGATTTTTTCAAGAAACTCCTTCGACTTTGCAAGCTCCGAGAAATCGGAGAAGTTCTGTGAATAAACCTCAATAAGAATATCGCCTTTATAACCAATGCTCTCTAACTCTTCGCGGAATCTATAAAAATCAAACTTCCCTTTTCCCGGAAGAAGGCAGTCGCGAGCTTCGTCAAAATCACTAACGTGAATATTGCAGAGTTTATCCCCCATCACTTTTATATATTCTTTATAATCAATGCCCGCGCGGCGCGCCTGCTTGAGATCGAGTGTAAATCCGATTTCGGCTACTCTTTCGGAAACATCACTTACATATTCAACGCTTGAAGATTTGCACCACGAAACATTTTCAAGGCACAGCCTAATTCCGCACTCTTTTGCAACGCCGGACAGTCTTGACAATGTTTTTTCGCTATCTTCAGAAAGGGCATATTTTTTAGCTGATGCGCCATAGAACCTGTCGCCGTGAAAAGTGAAATACGACACTCCAAGCTCTTTAGCCGCCAGAAACACCTTTCTGTATTTTTCTATCGACTCTACCGTTCTTCTTTCACAAGCAGAAAAGAACAGAACGCCTTCTGCAAAAGCGGTATACGGATGAATTGAAACGAAGTCAGCCCCATTGCTTTTCGATTTTATTTCACCTAAAAACTCCGAAGTTGCTTCATAATCACAATTATAAAAAAACTCAAAAAGGTCAAACCCTGCTCCAGATAGCTTTTCTATTGTGATTTCAGACGACTCCGGATACAATACTGCATTCGAAATACCGATTCGCATTTTACACCTCATAAAAAACAGGGGCTTGCCTTTTGCAAGCCCCTTGTTGAATTATTACTTTGAATTCTTTATAAGTTTTGCCCAGATCGGACCTGAGATAAACATCGAAGAATAAAGACCTGCGATGATACCGACGATAAGCGGAATTACAAAGTTCTGAATTGAGCTTACGCCTAAAATTGCGATGAGAACAACTGCAAGAAGTGTTGTGATTGTCGTATTCAAGCTTCTTGTAGCAGTCTGCCAGATGCTCTTGTTGACGATTTCGCCGAAGCTTGTCTTCTTGAGAACTTTTCTGTTTTCACGAATACGGTCAAAGATGATGATTGTTGCGTTGATAGAGTAACCGAGGATTGTGAGAACAACTGCGATGAATGTCATATTTACAGGAATTCTGAAGACTACATATGCACCCATAACAACGAAAACGTCGTGTGCAAGAGCTGCGATTGCTGCAAGACCTGATTTCCAGTCAAAGCGGATAGCAATATAAATGAGCATGCAGAGAATTGCAAGGAAAGCTGAAACGATAGCAGCATTACGAAGATCTGCACCCATTACCGGGTCAACGTTATCAACTGAAAGCATATCAGTCGGGATAATGTTTCCGTCTGCATCCTTTGCAGTTCCGTCGTTCAAGTTATATGCTTCTTTAAGTGCAGAAAATACTGCATCGCGCTTTTCTGTGTCGAGAGTTGTTGTCTTGATGACAACCTGTGTTCCCTCTGACTTCTGAACGGATGACGGAGCGACACCCGAAGCATCTTCAACGAGCTTTGCAATGTTGTCAAGTTCTGCCTTGTCGAGCTCTGTGTGCATATCGTATGTCATTGTTGTTCCGCCGAGGAAGTCAATATCGAAATTAAAGAAATTGACGTTGAACGGAAGAAGAATAACAGAAACGATACCCAAAAGCGCAAAGATAAGACCAATTGTGCCGAGAATGTTGAATTTATCAACTACATTGAATTTATTTTCTAATTTTGCAAACATTTCTCTTCCTCCTTATGCGCCGTAAGCCTTCGGTGATTTGATTTTCATATCAACGAGGCGGTAGAGCAAGAAGCGTGAAACTACCAAAACAGTAAACATTGAAATGATAACACCGAGTCCCAATGTAACAGCAAAACCTTTGATTGTTCCCATACCGAATGCATAAAGAACAACTGCAGCGATAAGGGTTGTTACGTTAGAGTCCAAAATTGCGGTAAATGCGCGCTTGAAACCTGCATCAATTGATGCCTTAAGTGTTTTTCCAAGGCGAAGCTCTTCTTTGATGCGCTCGTAGATGACGACATTTGCGTCAACCGCCATACCAATTGAAAGGATAATACCTGCGATACCCGGAAGTGAAAGGTTAACCTTGATAAGTGCCATTACAACGAGCATAAGCGCTGCGTAGAATGCAAGAGAAAATGCGGCTACAAGGCCCGGGAGACGGTAAATGATAATCATAAAGAGCATAACAAGAAGGAGACCCAAAAGACCTGCAAAGAGGCTTGTTTCAAGAGCCTTTTCACCGAGTGTCGGACCTACTGAACGAAGCTCGATTTCTTCAAGCTCAAACGGGAGTGCACCTGAACGGATGAAGTTTGCAAGCTCTTCAGCAGCTGCACCGCCTGTAACAGCAGTGCTGCCTTCATCACCGAAAGTGATGATAGCTTCATCAGAGTCGATACCTGTGCTTGCGTATGATGCATCAACATACGGAACGCTGACAGCCGTGCCGTCAAGGTAGATACCGATGTAGTTCTTGCCTTCAGATGCGCGGCTTGCAGCCTGCTTTGTAGCTTCTTTGAACTTTGCACGAGCGTCTGAATTGAGCTTCAATGCAACGTGGTGCTGGCTGATACCAACATCGGAAACCTGACCGTACTGAGCGACTGCATCCGCAACGTCCTTACCTTCGATAACAACGTTACCGTCAGCATCGCGGAACTCGAGGACTGCAGGCTTGCCGAGAAGGGCGATTGCTTCTTCAGGGTCTGTAACTGTCGGGATTTCAACAGTAAATCTCTTGTCGCCGACTTTCTGGATAGTAGCTTCTGTGTAGCCCTTACCGTCAAGTCGCTCTCTGAAGATAGCTTTTGTTGTTTCCATATCTGCAGCAGACGGAGCTGAACCGTCTTCTGTACGTGCTTCAAAAGTGATTGAAGCACCGCCGGCAAGGTCAAGACCGAGACGAACACCTTCGCTTGCGCTCGGAATCTCGAATGTGCCGAGGTTAAGGCCGTTTATTGAAGTAGCAATAAAGAGAGCTATTACTACAAGAACAACGACAAACCAAAGAATGCCTTTTTTCATTTGTGTAAACCTCCTCTGAATATGCACAATCATTATTTTTTATTGTGCAACACTAAAATATTATATCTTGTCAGATTATTTTAGTCAATAGAAATTGGAAAAATTATACTTTGAGTTCGGCTTCCGTATTGATTTCAGAACTGTATTTTGAGATAGCCGGAGTAACGTAATCCCTGATAAATTCCGTTACCTGTGATGCGCTTCTGCCGGTATAATTCTTCGGATCAAGATTTGACTCTATCTCTTCTTTTGTCATTCCAAAAGCAGGATCGTTTGCGATTCTGTCGATAAGGTCATTCGCCTCACCGTCTTCCTTGACGCGCTTTCCGGCCGCAACTGAATGGGTTCTGATAAGCTCGTGAAGCTCCTGACGGTCTCCACCGCGCTTTACTGCATCCATCATTATGTTTTCGCTTGCCATGAACGGAAGTTCTTCCATAATGCGGCGGTTAATTACCTTCGGATAAACAACAAGACCTGATGCGATATTGAGATAAATTGAAAGAATCGCATCTGTTGCAAGAAACGCCTCAGCAACGGCAAGACGCTTGTTGGCAGAGTCATCAAGTGTTCTTTCAAACCACTGTGTTGCAGCAGTAAGAGCCGGATTCATTGATGTGCTTATAACAAACTTTGAAAGCGCACATATTCTCTCCGAGCGCATCGGATTTCTCTTGTACGGCATCGCAGATGAACCGATCTGATTCTTCTCAAACGGTTCTTCCATCTCCTTGAGGTTTGAGAGCAGGCGAAGATCTGTTGCAAACTTGCAAGCGCTCTGAGCAATACCGGAGAGAGTTGCAAGAACCATAGAGTCGATCTTTCTTGAATATGTCTGTCCCGAAACCGGAATAACGCCCTCAAAATCAAGCTCTTCGGCAATGTACGCTTCCATCTTCCTGATTTTTTCTTCGTCGCCGTCAAAAAGCTCCATGAAGCTTGCCTGTGTACCAGTAGTTCCCTTTGAGCCTAAAAGACGCATTGCATCAATTCTAAATTCAAGCTCTGAAAGGTCATACAAAAGCTCGTTTATCCACAGAGTTGCACGCTTGCCGACAGTTGTAAGCTGTGCCGGCTGATAGTGGGTAAAGCCGAGTGTCGGCATATCTTTGTACTTGTCAGCAAATGAAGATAGTGCAGAGATTACACTTACAAGGCGAGTTCTTATAAGCTTCATTGCATCGCGCATAACGATTATGTCTGTATTATCTCCGACGTAGCAGCTTGTAGCTCCGAGGTGGATAATTCCCTTCGCCTTCGGGCACTGGAGGCCGTAAGCGTAAACGTGGGACATAACGTCGTGTCTTACTTCTTTTTCACGTGCTTCTGCGACTTCATAATTTATATCGTCGCGGAATTTTTCAAGCTCGTCAATCTGCTCCTGCGTAACAGGAAGACCAAGCTTCATTTCAGCGCGAGCAAGCGCAATCCAGAGTTTTCTCCATGTTTTAAACTTTGTGTCCGGAGAGAAAAGCTCTGTCATCTCGCGGCTCGCATAACGCGTATTCAGCGGTGATTCATATACATTTCTCATAGCGACTTTCCTATTCTGTTATAGTCTCGATTGACGCAAGCTTTACGCAGAGGCAAAGGAGCTCTGATGCAATCTTAAGCTCTTCGACTGTCGGATATGACGGAGCGATGCGGAGGTTTTCATCCTGCGGGTCATTACCGTACGGGAATGTTGCGCCGCAACCTGTCATTACAACACCTGCATCTGCCATAAGCTTGTGAACTCTCTTTGCAGAGCCGCCCTTGACGTCGAGGCTGATAAAGTAACCGCCGCGCGGAGCTGTCCAGCTTGCAATACCAAGACCTGAAAGCTCACGGTCGAGTGTGTCAAGAACCATATCAAACTTCGGAGCCATAATAGCTGCATGCTTCTTCATATGAGCTTTGATGCCGTCAAGATTCTTGAAATACTTGACATGGCGGAGCTGATTGATCTTATCCGGACCGATCATCTGATATGTGAGAACCTTCTTGTTTGAAGCAATGTTAGCTTCGCTCATTGCCATAACAGCAACGCCTGCGCCCGGGAATGTGATTTTTGAGGTTGAAGCAAAGATGTAGCACATATCCTCGTTTCCTGCCTTCTTGCATTCATCAAGAAGGTTAAGGAGGCTGTCAGATTCATCGTAAAGGTCGTGTACGCAATATGCGTTATCCCAGAAAATTCTGAAATCCTTTGCAGCCGGCTTTAAATTTGCAAAAGCGCGGACAACATCATCTGTATAGGTAATGCCGCTCGGATTTGAGTACTTCGGAACGCACCAGATACCCTTGACCGATGCATCGTTTTCAACGTACTTGCGGACCTCGTTCATATCCGGACCTTCTTCAGTCATTGCGATCGGAATCATCTTGATGCCAAAGCATTCGCAGATACCGAAGTGTCTGTCGTATCCCGGAACCGGGCAGAGGAACTTGACTTCGTCAAGCTTGCACCACGGAGTGCTTCCCATAACGCCGTGTGTCATTGAACGGGAAACCATATCAAACATCATTGTAAGGCTTGCGTTTCCGCCGACAACAACTTCTGTCGTCTTTACGCCGAGCATTTCTGCAAAAATAGCCTTCATTGCGGGGATACCGTCGATGCCGCCGTAGTTTCTGACGTCGGGTGAAACATCTGCAACGTCTTCATTCTTTGAAATGATAGTGAAAAGATCTTCTGTCATATCGAGCTGAGACGGAGCCGGCTTGCCTCTTGACATATCAAGCTTAAGGCCCTGTGCAACATAATCAGCATATTCTTTTTCAAGGGATGCGCGAAGTGCCTTTGCATCATCTTTTGAAAGGCTGCTGTATAAAACTTTTTCCATGATGATTCTCCTTTATTTATTTTATAAAAGCTTACCTGTGCATCTCGGGAACGGAAGAACGTCGCGAATGTTGCTTATGCCCGTGAGGTACATAATAAGACGCTCAAATCCAAGTCCGTATCCTGCATGAGAAACTCCACCAAAGCGGCGAAGATTAAGGTACCAATCGTAGTCATCTCTGTTAAGACCCATTTCGTCCATCTTTGCGGCGAGGACGTCATAACGCTCTTCTCTCTGGCTTCCGCCTATAAGCTCACCGATTCCCGGAACAAAAAGATCCATAGCGGCAACAGTTCTGCCGTCGTCATTCTGACGCATATAGAATGCTTTGATTTCTTTCGGGTAATTGATGAGGAACATCGGCTTCTTCATAATCTCTTCTGTGAGGAAGCGCTCGTGTTCTGTCTGAAGGTCGCAACCAAAGAAAACAGGATATTCAAACTTCTCTTTGTGCTGCTCAAGAATCTTTATACCTTCTGCATATTCCATAACACCGAAAGAAGAATTTGCAACGTGCTCAAGACGCTCGATGAGTCCTTTATCGACAAAGCTGTTGAAGAAGTTCATTTCTTCCTTGCAGTTGTCAAGAACGTGGCGGATGACATATTTGACCATTGCTTCCGCAAGCTCCATATCATCGTTGAGGTCTGCAAAAGCAATTTCCGGTTCGATCATCCAGAATTCTGCGGCATGGCGCGCGGTATTTGAGTTTTCAGCGCGGAATGTAGGACCGAAGGTGTATGTCTTTCCGAATGCAAGCGCAAAGGTCTCTGCCTCCAGCTGACCTGAAACCGTGAGGCTTGCTTCCCTTCCGAAAAAGTCCTGAGAATAGTCAACCTTGCCGTCTTCTGTTCTCGGCGGATTTTCCATATCGAGAGTCGAGATTTTAAACATCTCACCTGCGCCCTCGCAGTCGCTTCCCGTTATAATCGGAGTATGTGCATAAACGAATCCACGCTCGTTGAAGAACTTATGGATTGCATATGCCGCCTCACTCCTCACACGGAAGACTGCAGAGAAAGTATTTGTTCTCGGACGAAGATATGAGATAGTTCTCAAAAATTCAAGAGAATGTCTCTTCTTCTGCAACGGATAATCCGGTGCAGACTCGCCTTCGATGCTGACGGCTGAAGCCTTGATTTCAAACGGCTGTTTTGCCTCGGGTGTGAGAATGAGCTCACCCGTAACAACGATAGCACTTCCGACGTTGAGATGAACAAGCTCTGAGAAGTTTTCAAGCTTATCGTCGATAACGACCTGAACGCTCTTGAAATAAGAACCGTCATTAAGCTCAATAAAACCGAATACCTTCGAGTCGCGCACCGTGCGGACCCAACCGCCGACGGTTACGGATTTACCCGAAAAAGAATCAGATGACATAAACAGCTCTTTTACGGTTGTAAGTTTCATAAAATTCACTCCAATATACATAAAACTACATAATATATATTTAAACATAAATTTGTCAAAAAGTCCATACAAATTTTGTCATAAATTTAATAAATTTCTATAAAAAACATTTCTGATTCTGTATTTGAAACTTATCTTCAAGGAATAATTATTATGTAGCAAAATTTAAATATTTAAGGAGTTGATAAAATGTTTGACAGAATCGCACTTGCACTCGTAATAATCGGTGCAATAAACTGGGGCGCGATCGGTCTTTTTCAGTTTGACCTCGTCGCATCCCTGTTCGGCGGACAGGGTGCTGTTTTAAGCAGAATA
>JAZTYJ010000012.1:0-1529 GCA_045636865.1 Eubacteriales bacterium | reverse complement strand
CGGATGGTTTCCGTTTCCTTCATTTGCATAATCGTATGTGTAGAGATAATCATAGTTTGCAACTGTTGTCCAGTTTGTCTGCTTGAGACCTACTTTCCATTCAGTTGTCTGTGATTCTCCCTCCCCTGTTACGACATACTGCGCGCCCGATGTCGGGTCGCTTGCGTATGCGGGGATGAATTTTGTGGCACTTGTTTCGGTGCCCGGTGCGAATGTGTCGCCCGCGCTGCCAAAAACGCCATCTTCGTCTGTGTCTGCCGCAATATTGAATGATGATGAGTTAATATTGAGCGAGTACACCTTTCCGACCACAGAGTCTGTCTGTGATCCCGTAGCATAAGTCGCCGGCAATAATGACACGCACATAATAAGTGCGAGAACCAACGCTACGCTGCGGTTTAATTTGCGTCCTTTCATTTTTCTTCCCTCCATTATTCTATGAAAGTTGATAAGTCTGCCGACAATATCATTATGCAGAAATTATAACACAATTTAATCTTTTTGTAAAGAATATAGACTTTGCCTATTACTGCCTTTTTTCTCAAAATTTGCAAATTTCGTAACTTTTTTAGGTCAAAAGTGGCAAATTCACCCCCACTATCCATAAAACGTTTTAGTAAAAATTTTTTTGAAAATTTTTTGATTGATGTTTTTGCTGTCAGAAACCACAATATATAGAAAAAACTGCAGGGTACAGAAGCTTACTTTCTGTACCCTGCAGTCCTGAATACGCGTTATTCTGCTGTTGATTTTTCCTTCTTTCTGTCGTAAAGAATCATTCCGACAACCGTAAAGAGAAGGAGTGAAACGTGTGTGAAAAGCGGCGGATATGAAGCCTTGATTATATCGAAGCTTATCCAGAGGAGCATATTGATAATAGTCCAGAAGCGGTATTTTGCTCCGCTTTTCTGTCCGACGCACAAAATAAACGTGAGTGACGCAATGATTGAGAGGATGTCGACAAGCTCTGTGAGCACTACCGCGTTGACTCCGATGATCGCAGCTGCATAAATGCAGATGAGCCATATCGGAATCGGCTTATCTTTTCTCTCAAAGAAGTAGTTAATAAACGTCATCGCCGTGCCGATAAAGCAGCACGTAGCACCGTTGTTGTTACCCTCAAGAAGATAACTTACCGCGACGAGGAAGTTTCCGAAAATAACGAATGTGAGGATAGTTTCCATTTTCGATGTTTTGTAGGTTGATGCCAGAATCATACATACAAGACCTGCAACACTGAGAACTGTTGAAATAATGGGAAGTGCAGCTATGAGAAAGTCCATTTTCTTCATCCTTTTCTTTAATTTAATATGTATAAAAAGCCTATCCGACACCGGATAAACCAATATCTAAAAACATAGCGGATAAGCAAATCACTTATCCGCTACTATATGATGTTGGCGAAGCCTTATCTTCCCGGGCCGTCTCCAGCCAAGTATTGTCAGCACAGGTGAGCTTAACTTCTGTGTTCGGAATGGGAACAGGTGGACCCTCACCGCAATTTTCACCAACTACATATTCAATTATTC
>JAZTYJ010000011.1:0-26745 GCA_045636865.1 Eubacteriales bacterium | reverse complement strand
GGGTGCTGTTTTAAGCAGAATAATATATACCCTCGTCGCACTTGCCGGTCTCTGGTGCATTTCCCTTTTCTTCCGCGAAGATGCCGCAATGATGCCGCACCACGCAGGCGACCATATGTAGACACGCAAAAAGCTCCCACGATGAAGTGGGAGCTTTTTAATTAAATTTTAGAGTGCCGATACGATTTCTTCTGTATCCTTTGCAATCATAAGCTCTTCGTTTGTCGGGATGACGAAAATCTTGACAGCTGAATCATCAGTTGAAACAACTGCTTCTTTTCCGCGGACCTTATTCTTCTCAACATCCATCTTTACGCCCATGAACTCAAGGCCTGAGCAGATGTCAGCACGAAGGTCTGTTGAATTTTCACCGATACCTGCAGTAAATACGATAGCGTCTACACCGCCCATAGCAGTTGCATATGCACCGATGAACTTTCTCACCTCGTAGATGAACTTATCAAGCGCAAGGCGAGCGCGCTCGTTGCCGTTTGCTGCAGCATCGTCAAGATCACGGAAATCTGAGCTTACGCCCGAGATACCGAGAACCCCTGACTTCTTGTTGAGGATGTTGTTCATCTCCTTGATGTCGTATCCGTAGCGATCCATAAGGTACTCAAGGATTGTTGCGTCGATATCACCTGAACGTGTGCCCATAAGGAAACCTGCAAGCGGGCCGAGACCCATGCTTGTATCTACGCACTTACCATCTACAACTGCAGAAAGTGATGAGCCGTTTCCGAGGTGGCAGCAGATAACGCGACTGTGTTCGGGGTTGCCGAGCATATCGATAGCACGAGCTGAAACGTAACGGTGGCTTGTGCCGTGGAAGCCGTAGCGACGTACGCTGTCCTTCTCGTAGTATTCATACGGAATCGGGTAAATGTATGCCTTCGGCGGCATTGTCATATGGAATGCTGTGTCAAAAACTGCAACTTGCGGAGTATTCGGCATAACCTCCTGGCATGCGCGGATACCTGTAAGGTTTGCCGGGTTGTGAAGCGGGCCAAGCGGGATGCACTTCTCGACTGCCTTGATGCAAGCGTCGTCTACAATACAGCTGCTTGCAAATTCCATACCACCGTGGAGAACGCGGTGTCCTACTGCAGCGATTTCGTCAGTTGATGCGATAACGCCGTTTGTCGGATCAACGAGAATATCAAGAACTGACTGGATAGCCTCTGCGTGTGTCGGCATTGCGATGTCTGCTTTTACATCGTCTCTGCCCGGAACCTTGTGTGTGAGACGACCGTCAATACCGATTCTTTCGCAAAGACCCTTTGCGAAAACCTGTCCGCCTTCAGATTCCATAAACTGATACTTGAGAGATGAGCTTCCTGCATTGATAACAAGAATTTTCATAATTTATGCCTCCGTAAAATAATTCTGCCTCACGTCTTGAAAAAAAACGATTTAACAGTTAGAATATAAATATGTATGCTGTTCATAAGACAGTATCCTATATTTTACAATATATTACTTATTTTTGCAAGCTTTTTTTAACTTTTGCGACAAGGAAGTGAGAAAATGAACATCTGCGGTATAGTCTGCGAGTATAACCCATTCCACAACGGACATATGCATCAGATAGCCGAAACAAGAAAAAACGGTGTTGATGCCATTGTCTGTGTTATGAGCGGAAATTTTGTTCAGCGCGGCGATTTTGCCATAATGAGCAAAACGGTAAGGGCGAAAACCGCAATTTTATGCGGTGCAGATGTCGTTATAGAACTCCCTGTTCCCTACGCACTTTCCTCTGCAGAACGCTTTGCCTTTGGTGCTGTTTCAATTTTAGAACGGCTCGGATGTGTTTCTAAAATCTCCTTCGGTGCAGAAGACTGCGACGTTTCAAAGCTTTATGAAATTGCAAAGCTTCTTCTGTCGGGCACTCTTGATTCTGATATCGCAGTTGAATGCTCGACAGGTATTTCGTACGCCGCCGCACGCGAAAGAGCACTCGCAAAGGTAAATCCCCTCTTTGCAGAGTTTATAAAAAAACCAAACAATATTCTCGCCATTGAATATATAAAAGCACTTTTAAAAATCAATTCAGAGATTGAGCCAATCGCAATTGTGCGCGAGGGCGTCAGCCACGATGAGCAAGCCGTTTCTGAATCTTTTTCCTCTGCATCAAATATACGAAGGCTTATTTTTGAAAATTCCGATTTTAAAAAACTTCTCCCCAAAAAAAGCTTTGAAATCCTTGTTCGGGAAATTTCAGGAGGATATGCACCAAACTGTAAAGAAAAAGCTTCAAACGCAATTATGTCCGTGCTGAAGCGACTTTCAGCGGATGATTTTCTTAAATACAGCGATGTTTCAGAGGGGCTTGAAAACCGCCTCTTTGACGCAGTTTCAAAAAGTTCGGACATTGACGAAGTCATCTCAAACGTAAAAACAAAGCGTTATCCGCACTCAAGAATCAGCCGTATACTTTTGAACGCATTTCTCGGCATTGAATCTGATTACTGTGAATCGTCGCCGCCATATGCAAGAGTCCTCGCTTTTAACGAAACCGGAAGAGAAATTCTGAAAGCCGCAAAGAAAACATCATCCATCCCGATAATTACAAAGCCCGCATCAATAAAATTCGAGAGCGAAGAAGCAGTGCGGCTTCTCGCTCTCGAGGGCAGAGTTGATGATATTTATTCACTCTTTACAAATGGTGAACGTGAACAGGGACTGACATTTACGACTTCCCCGATCTTTTTATCAGACAAGTGAGTTTACAAGCTCTTTGAAACGATTTCCACGCTCCATAAAATTCTTAAATAAATCAAAAGACGCACAGGCAGGTGATAAAGTAACAATATCGCCTGCTTTTGCTATATTATAAGCTGTATTGACAGCTTCTTCAAAGCTCTCGCACATCATAATCGGAAGTTCTTTTTCATCATATCCGTTTACTGAAACAATACTATCCCTGATCTTTTCAGCCGTTGCACCGACAAGGATGAGAGTTTTTATATGATCATTTGCTGCATTTGCGAGTTCATCAAACGGAATTTTTTTGTCGTATCCTCCGGCAATCAGAATAACCTTTTGATTAAATGCACGAAGACCTGCAACGGTTCGCGTCGGGCTTGACGCTATTGAATCGTTATAATACTTAACTCCCGAAAGCTCACGCACAAGCTCCATTCTGTGTTCAACACCGCCAAAGTTTTTGGCTACATAAACGATATCATCCAAAGAAACAAATCCCTCGGTTGCCGCGATTGCCGCCATATAATTTTCGACATTGTGCATACCGGGAATTTTGATGTCCGAAATCGCAAGAATCCTCTTGCTCTTGCCGGCTGTTCTCCTGACGATGTATCCGTCTTCAAGGCAGAATCCGTTATTAAGAATAGTTTTTGACGAGAAGAACACTCCCCTGTTGCCTACATCCGCTGCCATAGCTTTTGTTACTTCGTTATCATAATTTAAAACAACCTTGCCGGATGAGTGTTTAAAAATCTCCTTCTTCGCTTCTATGTATTCATCAAACGACTTATGCACATCAAGGTGATTCGGTGTAACGTTTGTAATTACCGAGATCTGCGGACTGACCTTTATATTCATAAGCTGAAACGATGAGAGCTCGACTATCGCAAAATCGTCGTCCGTCATATCGTCAACATCAGAAAGAAGCGGTCTTCCGATGTTACCGCCAACGTGGCAAGTTTTCCCTGCGCGTTCAAGAAGCTTTCCTATAACGGTTGTTGTTGTGGTTTTACCGTCGCTTCCCGTAATTCCGATGCTGTTGCAGGTGCAGAGTTTTAAAAACTGCTCCATTTCGGTAGTTACAACACTTCCGTTTCTTTCAGCCGACAAAAGCTCCGGCACGTCGTATCTCATACCCGGAGTTTTGAAAATAACATCAAACCCTTTAAGATTTGCCAAATAGTTTTTTCCAAACGAAAAACTTACGCCCTGCTTTTCAAATTCGTTTACAAGAGAAAGTTCAGGCTCTTCTGTTTTATCAAAGACAGATACGCTCGATCCGCATGAAACAAGCATCCTGATAAGAGGAATATTGCTGACTCCCATACCGAGCACCGCACAGCGTTTGTCTTTTAGTTTTTTAAGCATAACGGCAAGACCGTTTCCCATACCAGAAACCTCCCGATAACTTGATAAAAACAAACCGGCAACCTTTCCGGTTGCCTGAATGTTATCTTAAGTATTAAGCGTTTACAATCATTGATTTGACGGATTCGCGGAATGCGTTGTATTCGTCCTCCGTGCCGTTAACCGATACTGTTACGGGCTTTGTAAGGTCAATACTGAAGATGCCCATAATGGACTTTGCATCTATAACGTAACGGCCCGAAATGATGTCGATATCGCACATCTGCTTGCAAGCTGCATTTACGAATTCCTTTACCTCGTTGATTGATGAAATAGATACTTCAAATTTGTACATAATTAAAACTCCTTTCAAATTTGTGTTGCTATTTTGCTTATAAATAAAGTATAATACTTTCAGAGAGTTTTTTCAACCTCAAATTAAGATTTTCAGGTGAAAATATGAATATTGCTTTTTTTACGCTCGGTTGCAAGGTAAATCAGTTTGAAACCCAGTCACTCGAGCTGCTTCTGACAGAAAAAGGACACAAAATAGTTGATGATTGTGAAGTTGCCGATGTCATCGTTATAAATACCTGCACTGTCACCTCAACAAGTGATCAGAAATCCCGCCGTCTTATACGACACGTTATCAAAACATATCCGAATGCGCGCGTTGCAGTCTGTGGTTGTCTTTCGCAGATTAACCCGGACTCCGTTTCTTCTATCGACGGTGTCAAGCTTATATCAGGAACAGCAGATAAAGTCGCTTTCGCCGAGCAAATCGATAAACTTTCCACAGAAAAGCAAGATAGCTTTACACCTGATAATCCACTCAAAAGGAGAACTTTTGAGAATCTCCCCGCGGGCGGTCTTCACGGACACACACGGGCACTCCTTAAAATTGAAGACGGATGCAGCAATTTTTGCACATATTGCATCATACCATATACAAGAGGTCCCGTTCGCTCACTTCCTCTGGATGACGCAATTTCAGAATGCGGAAAACTCGCCGCTTCCGGATATAACGAAATCGTTGTAACGGGAATTGAAATTTCTTCATACGGCCGTGACCTTTCGCCGAAACTTGAGCTTGCGGATGTGGTTTCAGCACTCTGCAGAACCTTTCCCGAAATAAGATTCAGACTCGGTTCCATCGAGCCGACGATAATAACGGACGACTTTTGTGTAAAGCTAAAAAACTTTTCGAACCTTTGTCCGCATTTTCATCTTTCAATGCAAAGCGGATGTGATGAAACGCTTGCGAGAATGCGCAGAAAGTATACAACAGAACGTTTTTTCGAGTCGGTATCTCTTCTTCGCAAGCATTTTGACTCACCTGCAATCACAACTGATATGATAGTCGGCTTCCCCGGTGAGACCGAAGAGGAATTTTTTGACACTCTCAACTTTATAGAAAAATGCAGATTTTCTTCGATGCATATCTTCCCGTATTCAAGGCGTGCCGGCACAAAAGCCGATAAAATGCCCGACCAGATTACGAAGACTGAAAAGACTGCCCGTGCAAAACGCGCATCCGAGATCGCAAATAAAATGGAACACGATTATCTTATGTCATGCATCGGAAAGACGGAATCTGTGCTTCTTGAGGAAATGCACAACGGCTACTGGACCGGACACGCAAAGAACTCCGTCAGAGTTTATTTAAGAAGTAATGAAAATCTTCAAAACAAAATTGTTGATGTTAAAATCTCATCAACATTATATGACGGACTTCTCGGCGAAATAATTAAATTTTAAAGGACTGTTTTTATGAACAAAGCAATGCTTTCACAACTTACCGATATCCACGATCTTACGATATGCGAAAATGAGCCTATGTCAAAGCACTCAACATTCAAAATCGGCGGTCCTGCAAAGCTTTTTATAGAAGCTACTACAACTGATGCGCTTATATCAGCAAGCAGAATACTTTCTATCTTTGAGCAGTCTCCTCTCTTTCTCGGAAACGGAAGCAATATGCTTTTTTCAGATTCGGGGTTTGATGGTGTAATTTTAAAAAACAGTTCATCATCAATAACCATTTCAGAAAATACGATTTCTGCAGATGTAGGTGCGCTTTTGCCCGTTGTTTCTGTTTCTGCGATGAAAAACTCTCTTTCAGGTCTTGAGTTTGCCCAGGGCATCCCCGGAAGTGTCGGCGGCGCACTCGTTATGAACGCAGGTGCTTACGGCGGTGAGGTAGCACAGGTACTTACAAAATCAACTTATCTCTCAAACGGCGAAATTCATTCACTCAACAAAGATGAACACAGCTTTTCTTACAGAAGCAGTTTTTATAAAAAGAACCCCGAGTGCCTTATCCTCTCTGCTGAGTTTGAATTAACCACCGGTGATTCTTCTGAAATTGCAAATAAAATGCGTGATTTTGCAACTCGCAGACGCGAAAAGCAACCGCTTGAATATCCGAGTGCCGGCAGCGTTTTCAAACGCCCCGAAGGACACTTTGCAGGTGCGCTTATTGAACAATGCGGTCTTAAAGGAAAAAGGATCGGCGGAGCTTCGGTTTCCAAAAAACACGCGGGCTTTATTATCAACGATGGCGGCGCGACTGCAGATGATGTAAAAAAACTGATTTGTTTCATTCAGGAGACTGTTCTTAAAGAAACAGGCGTTCCTCTTGAATGTGAAATATGTATTCTCTGATACATCCGATATTATAATTTCAAAGTGGTGATTATATGACTTTTTCCGCACAGATAAAAGAGGAACTTGCTTCCGTTGAGATAACAAGTCCCGAATGCGCTCTTGCCGAATGCTGCGGAATGATATTTTTCGCAAACTCAACAACAGGAAACAGAATAAAAATAGTGACCGAAAACAACAACGTGGCGCGCCGTGCATCGCGTCTTTTGAAAACGCTTTTCGGATTTGATTTTGATAAAAAAATAATACCTGAATCAACTTTCAAAAAATATAATCTTCTTATCGAAAACCCCACAAAAATTGCAGAAATTTTCGATGCTTTTGGTCTTGTTGCAGACGAAAACCTCTCCATCCGCTTAAACGGTGCTCTTGTTGAATCTGATGAAGCGCGTTCAGCCTTCTGCAGAGGTGCTTTTCTTACTGCAGGATCTGTTGCGAGCCCTACTTCGCATTATCATCTTGAGCTCGTAACGTCCCACGCAACCTTAAGCCGCGAAGTTGTTGCACTTTTATATGAACTCAATCTTCCGGCAAAGCATACACTCAGAAAGTCAAACAGCATTATATATTTCAAGGAAAGCGGGCATATAGAGGACTTTCTCACAAGAATCGGAGCACCGCTTTCTGCAATTGAACTTATGCAGGAAAAACTTTTAAAAGACGTTCGCAACAACACAAACCGTCAGGTTAACTGCGACCTTGCAAACCTTGCAAGAGCCGCAGATGCTGCGAAAATTCACATCGCTGCAATAAATAAGCTCTACGACTTCGGAATGATTGAAACTCTCTCTCCGCAACTTCAGGCTGCAGCGATTTTGCGACTCAGATACCCCGACGCATCGCTTTCAGAGC
This sequence comes from Eubacteriales bacterium, assembly GCA_045636865.1. Lineage (GTDB taxonomy): Bacteria > Bacillota > Clostridia > Oscillospirales > JAAYXM01 > SIG480. Next base: position 19,176 of record JAZTYJ010000011.1, on the reverse strand, counting down.
TTGTAGCTCTTGCAGAGGACGGAGTCGGCAAATCCGGACTCAACCACAGACTCAAGAAACTTGTTTCCCTTGCGGAAGAGCTTGATAAACGAAAGGACAACGAATAATGAGCGGTTTTACACATCTTCACGTTCATACAGAATACAGCCTTCTTGACGGTGCATGCCGTATAAGCAAGGTTTTTGAACGTGTGCGCGAACTTGGTCAGACAGCTCTTGCCATCACCGACCACGGCGTAATGTACGGTATCATTGATTTTTACCGCGCCGCCAAAGCTGCAGGTGTGAAGCCAATTATCGGTTGCGAGGTTTATCTTGCTCCGCGCTCAAGGTTTGATAAGGACTTCACAAATGACCGTGAGCCTGCACACCTTGTTCTTCTCTGCAAAAACGAGATTGGATACAAAAACCTTATTCATCTCGTAAGCCGTGGATTTATTGACGGTTTTTACAGTAAACCAAGAATCGACCTTGACCTTTTAAGAGAGCACGCTGAAGGCCTTATCTGCCTTTCTGCATGCCTTGCAGGAACTATTCCGCGTTTGATTCTCCGCGGTGAAACAGCTGAAGCGCGCATCTTTGCCCTTCAGCTTAACGAAATATTCGGCAAAGATAATTTCTATCTCGAAATTCAGGACCACGGAATACTTGAGCAGAAGGAAGTTAACCGCGAAATCATCAAAATGGCGCGCGAACTTAACATTCCCCTCGTTGCCACAAACGACGCACACTACGTATCTCGCGAGGATGCATACACCCAGGATGTTCTTATGTGCATCCAGATGAATAAGTCTTTGAGCGACCCTTCACGCATGAAGTTTGCAACGGAGGAGTTTTATATAAAAAGCGAAGATGAAATGGCAAGTCTCTTCCCCTCTTGCCCGGATGCTCTTGAAAACACACAGAAGATCGCAGATATGTGTAACCTTGAGTTTGAATTCGGAAAACATCATCTCCCCGCATACGATACCCCGGAGGAATTTTCCGACTCACTCGAATATCTTACAAAGCTTGTAACAGATGGTTTCAATATGCGCTATCCCAATGCAACGGATGAATACCGCAACCGCCTCTCCTATGAGCTTGATATGATCTCAAAGATGGGCTATGTCGACTATTTCCTCATCGTATGGGATTTTATATCTTATGCAAGACAACAGGACATTCCCGTAGGCCCGGGACGAGGAAGCGCTGCAGGAAGTATTGTTTCGTACTGTCTCGGCATCACAAATATTGACCCGATGAAATACAACCTCTACTTTGAACGTTTCTTAAACCCCGAACGAATCAGCATGCCTGATATCGACGTTGATTTCTGTCAGGAGCGCCGTCAGGAGGTCATTGATTACGTTGTCAGAAAATACGGTGAAGACCGCGTTTCACAGATAGTTACTTTCGGCACAATGGCTGCAAGAGGTGCGATTCGAGATGTTGCACGAGTTCTTGACCTTCCGTACGCCGAGGCGGATGCAATTGCAAAGAGCGTTCCCATGGAACTTCATATGACACTCAACAAAGCTTTGCAGATTTCAAAGCCTTTCCGTGATTTTTATGAGTCCGATGATAAATATAAGAACCTTATCGACACAGCTATCGCTCTTGAAGGTATGCCCCGACACGCGTCAAAACACGCCGCAGGCGTTGTTATAACAAAAAACGAGGTCTCATCATACGTTCCGCTTTCTACAAATGACGAGGCTGTTGTAACTCAGTTTACGATGGTAACTCTCGAGGAGCTCGGTCTTTTGAAGATGGACTTCCTCGGTCTTCGAAACCTCACGGTCCTTCACGATGCCGAAAAGCTTATAAGACTCCACACCCCCGATTTTTCGGTTTCAAAAATACCGGACAATGATGAGCTCACATTCAGCCAACTCGCGCTCGGACAGACCGCAGGAGTTTTCCAGCTTGAAAGCCCGGGTATGACCTCTGTTGTTGTCGGTATGAAACCGCAGTCGATAGAAGATATCACGGCTATCGTTGCACTTTACCGTCCGGGTCCGATGGACTCTATCCCTCACTACATCGCTTCAAAACACAATCCTGAAAACATCTCCTATCTCCACCCGATGCTCAAGGATATACTTGAAATAACATACGGTTGCATCGTATATCAGGAACAGGTTATGGATATTTTCAGAAAAGTTGCAGGCTTTTCGCTGGGACGAGCTGATATGATACGTCGCGCTATATCAAAAAAGAAGGAAAAAGATATTCTGCGCGAACGTCAGAACTTTATATACGGAAACGCCGAAGAGGGCATTTCGGGTGCTGTAAACAACGGTATTTCAGAAGAGATCGCAAACAAGATATATGACGATATCGTTGCGTTTGCAAACTACGCTTTCAACAAGGCTCATGCCGCTTCATATGCCGTTATATCCTATCAGACCGCATATATGAAATTTCATTACCCGAAAGAGTATATGGCGGCGCTTTTAACGTCTGTTCTTGATGACACCGATAAACTTATAGGGTATTTTGAAAGTTGCCGTGAAATGGGCATTTCTGTCCTTCCTCCCGACATAAACGAATCCTTCGAGAGCTTTACGGTTAGCGGAGAAAATATCCGTTTCGGACTCGCAGCCGTAAAGAGCGTCGGTCGCGTATTTGTGCGTTCTATTGCCGAAGAGAGAAAACTTGGCGGTCCTTTCACATCACTTCGCAATTTCTGCACTCGTATGCAGCACAAGGAATTAAACCGCCGCGCGCTTGAAAATCTTATAAAGTGCGGTGCTTTTGACAGTACGGGCGGCAACCGCGCACAGCTTTTGCAGAGCTATGATGCCATCCTCACAGGTCTTTCGTATGTAAAGAACAAAACAATCGAAGGACAGTTCGACTTATTCTCTTCAAGTGCAGAAGATAATACAACGCCTGATGCAGATGTTTTGCCTGACATTCCCGAATTTCCGCAAAAGACTCTTCTCTCTTTTGAGCGCGAAACTCTCGGCATTTACCTGTCAGGCCATCCGCTTGATGACTATTCGGCAATCTTCAAGAGACTTGCAACCAAAACGGTTTCGGATTGTCTGCATTCTGAAAGCTTAAAAGACGGTGATACGGTTTTTCTTTCCGCCTGCGTCTCATCATTTAAGTTAAAGACAACCAGGAATAACTCGATGATGGCCTATGTAACCTTTGAAGGAACAACGGGAATAATTGAAGGCATTCTCTTCCCGAAGATCCTTGAAAAGTATCAGGCTATTCTTTCAGAAAACGCAATTGTCACGGTTCTTGCAAGAATCAGTATGCGCGAAGATTCGGCACCGCAACTTATCTGTGATGAACTTCATGCAATTTCCGAATATGAACATTTCAATTCAGAAGAGTCCTCATTTTCAAAGCTGTATCTCCGCGTTGAAAATGAAGATTGTGAGAAAGCAAAGCTTGTCCGTGCGGTTTGCTCCGCTCTTCCGGGTGAGCTTGAAACAATTATTTACTTTGAAAACAACAAAAAGAGAGTACGCACATATATCAAAAACGACCAAACCGTTTTAAATCGTCTTATTGAGATTCTCGGCTCTGCAAACGTTGTTTTGAAATCGTAATTTTTTAAAAACCTTTATTTTTTTAGATTAAAATGATATAATAACTAAAGACTGGTTTTAGGGGTTGATTTTATGTCAGAAATTAAAACTATCGGTGTTCTTACAAGCGGTGGCGACGCTCCGGGTATGAACGCTGCCATACGCGCCGTTGCAAGAACTGCGGCTTACCACGGCATAACCTGTCTCGGCATCCGTCGCGGATATAACGGACTTATCAACGGAGATGTTACCGAACTCAACGCACGAAGCGTTAACGGAATCATCTCAAAGGGCGGAACTATGCTTTTTACTGCACGTTGCCCTGAATTTATGACGGAAGAAGGCGTGCAGAAGGCCGTTTCAACCTGCAAGTATCTCGGAATTGACGGTATTGTCACAATAGGCGGCGACGGCACCTTCCGCGGAGCTCGTGCTCTTGCCGAGAAAGGTGTTCATACAATCGGCGTTCCTGCAACAATTGACAACGACATAACCTCCACCGAATACAGCATCGGTTTTGATACTGCCTGCAACACAGCACTTGATGCAATCGACAAGCTCCGCGATACGATGCAGTCACACGAGCGTTGCTCTGTAGTTGAGGTTATGGGACGAAATGCCGGCCACCTCGCGCTCCACGTTGCAATTGCCTGCGGTGCTCAGGCTGTTCTTGTTCCTGAAAAGCCGTTTGATTTTCAGCGCGACGTTGTTGAAAAGATTCGTGCAGGACGAATCAACAAGCGTTCACACTATATCATAATCCAGGCAGAGGGCGTCGGAAGCTCAATAGACATAACAAACAGGATAATCGAAGAAACAGGAATCGACACGCGTCTCACCATCCTCGGACACATTCAGCGAGGCGGAAGCCCTACTGCCCGTGACCGCGTTATGGCAAGCCGTTTCGGTGAGTATGCAGTCCACACTCTTATGGCAGGTAAAACTAACTGTGTTGTTTGCTCAAGAGACGGTGACCTTTGCGATATTGATATAAACGAAGCTCTTGAAATGAAAAAGGACATAAGCGAGGCAATGTATATGACCTCAAAGATTATGTCAATATAACGATACAAAAAGCTCTGTCCTTTCGGACAGAGCTTTTAATTTATTCTTCTGTTTCACCTGTGTTTTTAACAACGGCAGACCTAAATTGTTTTCTTGAGTCTCTCGTTTCGTTGAGTGCCTGCTCAATTACGCCTTCAAGACGGCGAAGCGTGTCTTCCGCATAATCATTTGCCGCACGTCGAAGCTCCTTTGACTTTGCCTCTGCAACTGCCATAATTTCTGCGGCCTTTTGTTTTGAGGTGATAACAATTTCATCCTCCGCAACCAAGTGGCGCGCACGCTCTTCAGCCGCAAGCTTTATTGCATCTGCCTCTTTTTTTGCAAGAGACAGAATCTCGTTTCTGTTGTCAACAATTGTTCTTGCCTGCTCTAGATCCTTCGGCAAGTTTACGCGTATTTCATCTATAAGGTCAAGAACCTTTTCCCTCTCCAAAAGGCACTTTTCAGCACCAAAAGGAAGCGCCCATGCCTCCGATACCATATCGTATAACATATTTACCAATTCATCAATTCCGCTTGCCATTATATTTGCGCCCCTTTCAAAATTCTTTCTTTTACGTCTTCTAAAATTTCTTCATCAATAAATGCCGAGATATCTCCGCCAAGAGCGCAAACTTCTTTTACAACACTTGACGAAAGGTAAAGATGCTCTTCCGATGTCGGCAAAAACAAAGTTTCGAGGTTTGGATTGAGCTTTCTGTTTATAAGTGCCATCTGAAATTCACTTTCAAAATCACTTACGGCGCGAAGACCTTTTACAAGCACACAATCCCCTATCGAATTCACCCAATCTGCCAAAAGTGCATCGGATGCCAAAACTTCTACGTTGTCATAGTTTTTAGTACATCTTTCAATGAGTGAGCATCTCTCTTCGAGAGAAAACACTGCTTTTTTCTTTGCGTTTGTCATCGCAACAACAACGACTCTGTCAAATATCTTTGACGCACGGTCTATTATGTCAAGATGACCTTTTGTTATCGGATCAAAACTACCGGGATAAACTGCTGTTTTCATACCTCTCCTCCACAAACTAAATCAATTGCGGATGACTAAAAGTTTTATTCTGCCGTATACATACTCTCTTGATGAATAATTTTCCGGAACGAGAGCTGATGTATTTGCAGATATATCTGACTCACATACTATTATACCATTTTTCGACAATATGTCAAATTCAAAAATCTTTTGGAGTGCTTTTTCAAGGAGACCGCTATCATACGGCGGGTCTAAAAATATTACATCATATTTCCTGCCTTTTGTCAACACTTCCGAATAATCACCGCAGATTGTTGATATTTTATCCTCAAATCCGCAAATTTCAATGTTTTCTTTTATGATATTTATCGCTTTTCTTGAGTTATCAACTGCGAGCGCACTCTTTGCACCTCGGCTTATCGCTTCGATTGAGAGCTGTGCACTGCCGGCAAAAAGGTCAAGAACCTCTCTGTCTTCGATTTCAAATTGAATTATGTTGAAAATTGAACCTTTTACCTTATCGGTTGTAGGACGCGTGTGCTCACCTTCAAGAGTTTTTAAAACTCTTCCGCGAGCCGAACCTGATATTACTCTCATTCTAATCCTCCTCACCGTGATAATACTCATAGACCTTTTTTGCAGCGTTTTCGGGAAGAACGGTTATAAGTTCATCAACCTCTGCTTTTTTTATCGCACCGATGCTTTTAAACTTTTCAAGAAGCTTTTCTGCGCGACTTTTTCCGATTCCTTCAATTTTCGTAAGCTCACTCTCAGTCATACTTCTCTCGCGAAGCTTTCTGTGATATTCTATCGAGTATCTGTGAACTTCATCCTGAAGTGTTGAGATAAATCTGAAGAGTGCAGGATTTCCCGAAATCCCGATTTCTCGACCGTCTGCATCGACAATTGCACGGGTCATATGCTTATCGTCCTTTACCATACCAAACAACGGCACAGAAATCGAAAGCTCATCAAAAAGTTTCAAAACCTCGCGAAGCTGATTTATACCTCCGTCAAGAAGGATCAAATCGGGCATCGTCGAGAATTTTTCATCGTCTGCACGAAGACGCAAAAATCTCCGTCTTAAAACCTCGCTCATTGCACGCGGATCATCCTGGTCCGTCAATGTTTTTATCCTGAAACGACGATAGTCTCTTTTGAGGAATGCTCCGTTTTTCAAAACCACCATTCCCCCGACCATTTCTTTGCCGGAAGTGTTTGAAATATCGTACGCCTCAATCCTCATCGGCTCACGCTCAAGACCGAGAACTTTTTTGATATCGCCCAAGATTCTCGCTCTTTTTTCTTCCTTGTCTGTTTCGGACAAAGCTTTTTCTTTCGCGTTATTTTCAGCCATTTTTACAAGTTTTAACTTCTCTCCGCGCTTTGGTGAAATTATGTGAACGCGTCGCCCCGCCTCTTCCGAAAACAACTCCGAAATAATTTCAGCCGACGGAATTTCCGTCTGAATATAAATTTCTTTCGGAAAACTTCCTCTCGCAGTATAATACCTGAGCATAAACTCCTCAAGAATCTCAGGCACTTCACCGTATACCGGTGTTTCTGTTTCTTTCGTTTCGCCCTCAAGCAAGGCTCCATCTATATAATGAAGTATCGAAAAATACGTTTTGCTCTCACCGACAAAAAAACCAATTATGTCAGTATCCGAAAGCATACTTGAAATCATCTTCTGCTTTGTTGCGAGCGATTTTATTGAATGAATCTGGTCACGAATCTTCCCTGCCCGCTCAAACTCAAGCTTTTCGGCATGGTCAAGCATCCTCTTTTCAAGAACATCGATGACAGAATCGGTTTTTCCCGAAAGAATCATACTTGCCTGCTCGATTTTTTCGCGATATTCCTCTTTTGTAACATTGCCCGCACAAACAGCATCACATCTTCCTATGTGACTGTTAAGGCACGGTCGTCCTTTCCCTATATCCTTCGGAAATTTTCTGCTGCAGGTAGGAAGTCGCAAAAGCTCCGAAACAGTTTCGATTGCACGTCTTGATTCAACTCTGCCACCATATGGCCCGAAATACTCCGCGCCATCATCCTCACGCTTTGCAACTATGGAAAATCGCGGATATTCTTCCTTTAACGAAACCCTGATAAACGGATATCCCTTATCGTCTTTCAGCAGAATATTGTATTTCGGCATATGCTTTTTTATAAGAGAGTTTTCAAGGACGAATGCTTCGATTTCAGAATCAGTTATAATATAATCAAAATCGCGTATCTGCGAAACCATCAGCCTTGTTTTTAGATTATGCGAGGAGTTTGACCTGAAATATGAATTCACTCGGTTATAAAGCTTTTTTGCCTTTCCGACATATATAACGCGATGCTTATCGTCCATCATAATATAAACGCCTGGACTTTGCGGAAGCTTAAGCGCTTTTTCCTTCGGATTCAAAACTCTCACCTGCCTATAACAATATAGACGGCTAAACGCCGTCTATAATAGTTTAATCTGATTTTTAAAGCTTATCTGAAAAATTGCTGCCTACGAGCTCTGTCAAAGCAACAAGTGCCTCGTCTTCGTCCACACCGTCTGCAATTATCGTAACCTTTGTTCCTTTAACGATGCCGAGAGAAAGGACACCGAGAATGCTTTTTGCATTAACTCTGCGTTCTTCACGCTCAACCTGGATGCTGCACTTGAATTCGTTTGCCTTCTGGATAAAGAATGCAGCAGGTCTTGCACGAAGACCGATCTGATTGTTGATTATAACTTCTTTAGAACACATTTAGAGTTGTCTCCTCACAATTATTTTACGTATATCATTCATATCTTATATAATATCAAATTCAACACACATAAGTCAATATTTTTTATCCATATTCTGTATAAAAAACACGAAATATGTCAAATTAAATCAGATGCGCAGTTCAGCAATTGTTACGCCGTCTTCTCCCTCGCCGAAAACTCCAAGTCTCCACGACTTGATGTGCGGATGTGTCCGCAAATATGAATGAACGGTTTTTCTCAAAACACCGGTCCCCTTTCCGTGGATAATCCTTACGGAATTGAGCTTTGCAAGAAATGCGTTGTCGAGATACGCACTGAGTGTATACTCTGCTTCATCCGCAGTCATTCCGCGAAGGTCAACTTCAGGGCTGATTTTGACATTTCGGAGCTCTGCTTTTTTTCTTGCAACAAAATCATTTACAGTTTTGAATCCACTCTCTTCAATAAGCGAAATCTCTTCAGGTTTTACGGAAACCTTCATTATACCTGCCTGAACCGTTATGCTTCCGTTTTTCTCCGAAACTTCAACAACAGTTCCCTGAAGACCGAGTTCAACAAGCTCGACCGTGTCTCCCGCACGAAGCTTTCTCGGAAGTGGCTTTGCCGTCTTTCGTGGCTTTGCACGAATCATACTCTTTTCAGCCTCATTGAGGCCTCTCTGAAGCTCGCTTTTTGCGTCATTTATGCGTTTTTGATCGGCTTTTTTAGCCTCAAGCTTTCTTATTTCTTTAATTTCATCAAGAGCTCTGTCTGCTGCATCTCTTGCATCCTTAATAATCTTTTCGGCATCTTCGCGTGCTTTTTCAATTATTGCGACCTTCCTCTTTTCAAGCTCTTCTTCAAACTGCTCGGATTTCTTTCGCTTCTTCTCCGCATCAGAACGAAGCTCATTTGCCTTCGTAAGCTCTGAATCAAGCTCTTTCTGCTTATCCTCAAGCTTTGATAAAATCTCGTCAAATCGCTTATCCTCACGCTCGACAAGGTGTTCTGCACTTTCTATTATATTCGACGGAAGTCCAAGTTTTTCGGAAATCGCAAACGCGTTACTCTTGCCCGGGATTCCTATCAGGAGACGGTATGTCGGCTTGAGTGTCTTAACATCAAACTCACAGCTTGCATTTTCAACACGGTTTGTAATGAGCGCAAAGCTCTTAAGCTCCGCATAGTGTGTTGTAGCAATAGTTTTCGCACCAAGAGCCTTAATATACTCAATAATAGAAACTGCAAGCGCCGCACCCTCTACAGGATCTGTGCCCGCGCCAAGCTCGTCAACAAGAACAAGTGATCGGCCATCTGCTTCGTCAAGAATTTTTACGATATTTTTCATATGCGACGAGAAAGTTGAAAGTGATTGCTCGATACTCTGCTCGTCACCAATATCTGCATATATCTTATCAAACACCGAAATCTCGCTACCGTAGTCGCACGGGATGTACATTCCGCACTCTGCCATAAGTGTAAGAAGTCCGACCGTCTTGAGCGAAACGGTTTTTCCGCCCGTGTTCGGACCTGTGATGACAAGTGTGTCAAAATCTTTTCCGAGGCGGATTGATATCGGGACTGTTTTATCTTTATTAAGAAGCGGATGTCTCGCATTTATGAGATTTACAATGCCTTTGTCGTTTACCTCGGGAGCTTCGCCGTTCATTTTATATGAGAGGTTTCCCATAGCAAAAATGAGGTCGAGCTTTGTGAGAATATCAAAATTGCGCTCAAGTCCCTCCGAAAACTCGACAGCCTCTGCAGAAAGCTCAAAAAGGATTCTCTCGATTTCTTTCTTCTCTTCAGCTTCAAGCTCACGCATTGAGTTGTTGAGCTCAACAACCTGCATCGGCTCAACAAAAACTGTTGCTCCCGTAGATGAAACGTCGTGAACGAGACCTTTTATCTCGCCTCTGTACTCACTCTTGACAGGAACAACGAATCTGCCGGAGCGTTGTGTTATGATAGTTTCCTGAAGATACTTTGATTTTGTCGGCGAAGAAATGATTGCGCTTAAAACCTCACGAATCTTCTCGCCGCTTCTCCGCATTTTTCTGCGTATGGAAAGAAGCGCATCGGATGCCGTGTCTGCAATTTCTTCCGGACTAATTATGATATTTCTTATTTTGTCTTCAAAATACTTATTGATAAAAAGTGCCGCAAAGTAAGAATCAAGCGCGGTATTCTCTTTTCTTTTATCATCTTCGAGGTAGTCTTTTGCGCCCCTTGCAGTTTTTAAAAGGTCTGCAATGTGCAAAAGCTCCGTCGTGTTAAGAGCACCCCCGACACTTGCGCGCTTAAGGCTCTGCGATACGTTGGTAATCCCCGAAAAAGACGGAGTACCCTTATATCCGATAAGCTTTCTTGCCGCACCTGTTTTTGCAAGAGAAGCTTTTACCTCTGTTATATCAGTGCTCGGCATGACTTCGAGCGCAAGCGATTTTGCGGCATCACTTACTGCTTCTTCAGAAAGGAGGCCTAAAACCTCGTCAAGCTCAAGCGTTTTTTGTGTTTTTACATAGAGACTACTCATACCATTCTCCGTAACTTATAAAAGTGCTTTGTAAAACGCATCTGTTTTAAAGTTTCTGTCAAAATGCGTTCTTAAATAGGAATTTGCAAGTTCTGAAAGAATCTTCATTGAACTGTCGTTAATCTTAAAAGAAAAAATCCGTTTTATATCTTCTGTTGAAATGTAGCGGAGTGCATCAAGAACACTTGCGTCAATATCCATACATATACCTGTTGCACATTCTCTGCATACCACACTTCCGTTTTTTACATCAAACAAAAAAAGGTTATCAGAACAACCACAACTCATGCAGAAATTGAGATTCGGTGCATATCCCGAAAGCTCTGCTGCCTTTATCTCGAAAACGGCCTTTATTTTTTCGTTTGGAATATCCGTTTTCGAAAGAGCAAAAAGAGAATTCAGACCAAGTCTCAAAAGCTCGGGGTTTATGGTATCAGCATCTGCCGCCTGCTCTAAAACTTCAGAAAAATACGATGCCAGCGAAAGCTTTATAAGGTCATCCCGTATTCCGTAAAACAGTTCTATCAGCTCTGCCTCGTTAAGTGTATACCTTCCGCCGTTTTCATACAGAGTAAATTCAGAATATGCAAAGAGTTGAATTGCGGCGGAGACCCGACTGCCCTTTCGTTTTGCACCTCGCGCAACAACGGAAAGCTTACCTGCGCACTCTGTAAGAACAGTCAGCATAACATCTGCTTCTTTATATGCGGTTTCGCGAAGTATAAGACCTTTATCTACTATCTGCACGGTAACACCACCACTAAAGCAAAAAGACTTTACAGTTAAACTTCATACCCGAAATTCTTGATAAGAACATCGTTATCGCGCCAGTTTTCCTTGACCTTAACCCACGTTTCAAGATAAACCTTCGTACCCATAAAACGTTCTATATCGCGGCGCGCGCTCTCTCCAACCTTTTTGAGCATAGCACCCTTTTTGCCGATTATGATTCCCTTGTGTGTATCTCTCTCGCAATAGATTGTTGCTACGACATCTATAATTCCGTTTTCACGCTCTGTAAAGCGCTCAATCTCAACAGCCGTGCCGTGAGGAATCTCGTGATTCAGAAGTCGCAGAAGCTTTTCGCGGATAATCTCCGATATCATCTGCTTTTCAGGAATATCTGAAACCATTCCTTCCGGGAAAAGAGCAGGCCCTTCGGGGATGAATTTGTCAAGCTCATCATAAACGCGGTCAACTCCGTCTCCCTTTTGTGCGGATACAGGTATAATCGCTTCAAAGTCATATGCCTTGCTGTAAGCTTCGATGACCGCAAATATATCCGTTTTTTCGACGGTGTCTATCTTATTTATAAGCAAAATCGCAGGAACTTTATTTGCAGATATGCGCTCGATAATACTCTTTTCGATTTCACCGATTTTTGCAATCGGAGCTACCATAACCAAAACTGCGTCAACCTCTGAAATTGAATCTCCCGCTACTTTTACCATATACTCTCCGAGATGACTCTTCGGAACATGGATTCCCGGAGTATCAAGAAACACATACTGTGTGTCTTCTCTGTTGATTATTCCGAAAATTCTGTTTCTTGTTGTTTGCGGCTTATCTGAAACTATTGCGATTTTTTCGCCTGCAAACTTATTTATGAGAGTAGATTTTCCTACATTCGGACGACCTACGATTGCAATCATTCCGGACTTTTTTATATCCATACTTTTTCTCCTCTTTATTTCTTAACCCATCCCGACAGCATCCACGTCGGAATCATCCACATCATCATATATACAAAAACCGTGTGCGGAGTAACAAGGATCGGTCTCTGCATAAACGTGAGGTAGAACATCAGAAAAATTCCGATAAACGAACCGATTGCAGAAAGACATATGTTGCGGATGGTTGCACTACGAAGCTTTTTTGAAAGAAGTACTGCAGATGCGAACGGATAAAGTCCGCTTCTTGTTATGACTGCGCACGCATCTTCGTTTATAAATTGTTCCTCCGATGAAAGATCTACTCGCTCTTCAATTTCGGGGTACTCAAGGGTATTCTCCGGAAGGTCAAATGTATTTTCAACCATCATCGGAAGCAGGTTAAAATCACGAACCGCCAAAACAACCGGTATTTTCTTCTTTATCATTAAATGCAAGGCTCTCTCTACTTCTAAATTCGCCTTGTAATTCACGTTGAAAACGCCGGCAGGTTCTTTGTTTATTGCAACAAATATTGCGTTCTTCGTGGCATTTCCCGATTCAAGCTTCACACCGCAACGCATTATGAATCCCGCGCCGCCTATGAGAACATTATCTCCGCCGTTAATCGCTTCCAGTCCACCGGACTCGTGATACTGAAGATTTCTGACTTCAATAGCCTCACCATATCTGCTTTTTAACAAATCTGCAAATACGTCAGAAAGACCGCTTTTAGATTCTGTTATTATGCTTGCAGTATAACAGACCGTCTTCTCAAGCGAATACTTTCCGAGAATGCGCAGACCGTGAAGTGTTATCGTTCCTTTCGGAAAAATATCTTCATCACATACAATAAAGTTCGCATTTTTTGAAAGATGTTTTGCGGAATACCATCCCGAAATCGCCGCACCTATGGAATTTAAACCCTTTGTTGCAAGAGAAAAAGGGTGCGCAAAAGAAAGCGACATAAAAAATGGCGGTGCCACAGAAGAGATTGCCGCCAGTGCCCAGAAAAAGTGTTCGGGAGTCCGCGTTCCGAAAGACGCCAGAGCCGCAAAAACAATTGACGTAACAATCAGAATCGGTGAAATAAACGACCAGAATGTTCGTGCGGCATCTTTGTCATTTATGTGTGCAATGAAAGATTTTGTATCTTCATTTGTCTGCTTTATAATATTCGTCTGGTCATATCTGTTCACGATATGCACAGTGCTCGGGCATTTTGCGGATTTAACAGTTTTGCACACTCTGCATACTGCACGGATATTTATCAGTTTTGAATATATCGTGAAGAAAAGCCCGAGAACCGAAATAGCTGAATACGGAAGCCATCCCTTCCAATGCGGTGCCGCCATAACCGAAATTACGTGGATAAGAGATGCAAAAGATGAAAACGTTATTATTGATTCCGCATTCGGTCTGAATCTGCAGATTCCCGAAACTCCCTTTGAAATTACATCAACGGACAAAAGCATTGCACATATCTGGAAAAGTGCCGTAAGGAACAAATACCTGAACGGATGATGAATATATGAAATAAATGTCGGAATAAACCACTTAAGCGGATTTGCAAAAGCAAGATAGCACGAAAGAATGCTTAAGATAAAGAGGAATATCGAACGAATTGTAAGAAGTCTTGATATGCGTCTGTTTTCAAAAATTATATCTTCGACAGAGCGCGTTTCAAGGGGTTCTTCCTGAATTTTTTCCTCAAAAAGCTCACTTCGCGTAAAGGTATCAAAAGTCTCCGAGATTGTCTGATTATGTCTGCGACGTTTCTTTTCCTTTTCTTTTTTCTTTTCACTCTCTGCAGGTGTATCGTCAAGAGACATATCACCGTACATACCATTTTCCCACGGACGGATAACCGTATCTATCATACGAACCGCATCTCCGCGCTCTTTAAGAAAACTTTCTTCTTTTTCTGAAAGCTTTTCTCCCTGTTCTTTTCTGACAGGCTTTTTCTCATCTTTTCGCTCTTCGGGTTTTACTACTTCCGCAGACTTTTTTATAACAGGTTTCTCACTTTTTTTCTGTGGTTCTGAAAATTCGGCAAGGATGTCCTCAATATTGATATCCTCTTCGTCCGAATCAGAAAATCCCGATTTGATTTCGTCCAGAACATCCTGAACGGAAAAATCTGAAGTTGTATCAAAAAGGTCATCTTTATCTATCATTTTCAGGATGCCTCCTTCGTAAAATTTAAAGTCTCTGTCTTAAAATCTCAAACAAGACAACTGCCGCTGCCGCAGATGCGTTTAGCGACTGAGTTTTTCCTATCATCGGAATGTTCATAATTACATCACAGCACTCGCTGACAAGTCTTCCCATTCCGTCGCCTTCCGACCCGATAACTATCGCACAAGGACCTGTAAGGTCGGTTTTGTAAAGTGAAACGCTCGAAGAAAGACCTGTACCGTAAACCCAGAGGCCTCTCTTTTTCAGTTCTTCAAGTGTTGACGGAATATTTGAAACGCGCGCTACAGGTATATGCTCAAGCGCACCGGATGAAACCTTTGAAACAACCGCAGTGAGTCCTGCGTTTCTTCTCTTCGGGATAATAACACCGTGGGCACCTGCCGCCTCTGCACTCCTTATTATTGCTCCGAGGTTGTGCGGGTCAGAAATTTCATCACAAACAACAACAAGCGGTGCTCTGCCGGACTCTTCTGCTTTTTTGAGAATATCGTCAATTGTGCTGTATTCATGCGCCGCGGCAAATGCAAGAACTCCCTGATGCGCTCCGCTTGAGCTTAAGGAATCGAGCTTTCGTCTGTCGGTTTTTGATGTAACAACACCCATCTGCTTTGCTTTTGCAAGGATATGGCTGATATTCTTATCACCCTCAGCATATAAAATCTTGTCAATCGCTCTGCCTGTACGAAGAGCCTCAAAAACGGAATTTCTTCCTTCAATTATGTAGTTTTCATTTTCAGAAAAACCATTGTCGCTAAAATTTTTCTTCATAAGCCTCTCCTTGCCGAATTTACAAAAAACTATACATCATTATTATAACACGAAACTTCTCGAATTTAAATGAAAATTTTCAAAATTTATAAATGTTTTTTTGCATAGAATGTTTTAGCGAAAGGCGGTCCTTACTTATGTCTGAAAAGCATTTTTCAAAGCAACTTATATCGTTAATTATGTTATTTCTTCTCATAACAATGCTTGTTTTTCCAAAAGAAACCTCCTCTTCTGTGAGATATGCCCTTTCACTATGTGCAGAGAGCGTAATCCCTTCCTTGTTTCCGTTTCTTGTTCTTACACGGATGATTTCGGATATGCGGCTATGCTCCCCACTTGAAAGAATTTTCAAAAAGATTATGAATCCTGTTTTTTCTTTAAGTGATGCTGCTGTCACTCCCCTACTTCTCGGATTTATCAGCGGTTATCCCATAGGCGCCGCAATGTGTGCAACCGAATACCAAAACGGACGGCTTAATAAGCGTGAAGCCGAAAGACTTCTCGCTTTTTCAAACAATGCAGGTCCCGCCTTTATTTTAAGCACAGTCGGCACGGTTCTTTTTTCTTCTTTCAAAATAGGTTTTGCACTTTTGGTTATACATATATTCTCCGCATTTTTGGTCGGGTTCCTTTTCAGAATCATATCCCCTTTGCCGCACCCACAAAAAAACGTTTTTGAAGAAGCCGCACCAAAAGCTTTTTCGTTTGCGTTCACCGATGCCGTTTACGGCGCAATAACCGCATCTCTTTCAATAACTGCTTATATCGTCTTTTTCTCGGTTTTCACGTCTTTGACCGACATCCTTTTATCCGCAAGGCTGTTTGCCTTTACAAGCCGATATCCCTTGTTCAAAGGCGCTCTTAACGGAATCTTTGAACTGACCTCCGGCGCATTTTTGCTTTGTGAAAAAACAAAGCCGGAAACCGCTTTTATTCTGATTTCAACACTTTTAGGATGGGGCGGATTCTGCATTCACTTCCAGGCCATGAGCTTTGTTAAGAAAACGGATCTTAAAACGAAAGAATATTTCATCGGCAAACTTCTTCAGGCGGCAATAAGCGCGATAACAGCCTTTTTTACGGCAAATTCAAGTTTTTTCGATGCGGTATATACCTTTTCAGAAAGTGTAAAAACAGGCAATTTAAGCATCACGTATGCCCTATTGACCTTAATTGTTGTTTTTGTATGTTTTTTTTCAAAAAAAAGGTGGAAAAGTGTTTTTAAATAGTGTATATTATATATAGACAGATACTTTGGGGGTTTTGATATGCTGTTTTCAAAAAAGATAGAAAAGAGATGTGCTGTTTGTCAGTACGGCAAAAAGATAAATGATAATGAAGCTATTTGCGATAGGCACGGCGTAGTTAATCTTGGATATAAGTGCAGAAAATTCGTTTATGATGCGACAAAAAGAATTCCGCCTGAAGAAGTTCTTCTTAAAGCGGATTCGTTTTCAAAGGAAGATTTTTCTTTATAATAAAACGTATAAAAAACCGCACAACCTTTTGGTTGTGCGGTTTAATTTTTGAATTTTACTTCATCATGCTTGCAACTTCTTCTGCGAAGTTGTCTTCACGCTTTTCAAGACCATCGCCCTTTTCGAAGCGAACGAACTTTGTAACAGTGATTTCACCGCCGAGCTCTTTTGCAACGTTTGCAACGTGAGCTGCAACTGTGATCTTGTCACCCTTGACGTATTCCTGTTCGAGGAGGCAGTTTTCAGCGTAGAACTTCTTGATTCTACCCATAACCATCTTCTCTGCAACAGCCTGCGGCTTGCCTTCGTTCATAGCCTGAGCTGTGAGGATTTCCTTTTCCTTCTCAAGAACGTCAGCCGGAACTTCTGTGTTTACGAGCCATGACGGATTCATAGCAGCGATCTGCATAGCGATGTCGCGACCGAGCTCGATAACAGCTTCGTTACCCTTGAGGTTATCTGAAACTGCGAGGTTAACGAGAACACCGATCTTACCGCCCATATGCATATACGGAACGTTAACGCCGCCTTCGCAAACTGCGAAACGACGAATCTTGATGTTTTCACCGATAGTAAGGATCTTCTCCTGAAGAACCTCAGCAACAGTCATATCTGTACCTGCACACTTGCATGCTGCAAGAGCATCAACGTCAGCCGGGTTTGAAGCAAGAATTGTGTCTGCAACATCTGCAGCAAACTTCTGGAAGTCTGCATTCTTAGCAACGAAGTCAGTTTCGCTGTTAACTTCAACCAACACGCCTGCATTATCAGTAGCAGTAGCGTAGACCATACCTTCAGCAGCGATACGGCTTGCCTTCTTTGCAGCAGCAGCAAGACCCTTCTCGCGGAGGTATTCCATAGCCTTTTCCATATCACCGTTTGAGTTTGCAAGTGCGTTCTTGCAGTCCATCATACCAGCACCTGTAGACTCGCGCAGTGCCTTAACATCAGCAGCTGTAAAAGCCATAATGTACACTCTCCTTAATATTAATTTAGAATATTTATATTATTCCTGCTCTGCTGTTTCAACTGCAGCTTCAGCTTCCGGAGCCTCTGCAGCAGCTTCTTCCTGAACGCCCTGACGAGCTTCAACAACAGCGTTAGCAATTGTCTGAGAAATGAGCTTGATTGCGCGGATAGCGTCATCGTTGCCCGGGATTACGTAGTCAACTTCTTCAGGATCGCAGTTTGTATCAACGATAGCGATAACCGGAATACCGAGGCGACGAGCTTCAGCGATAGCGTTGCGCTCCTTGCGCGGGTCAACGATGAACATTGCGCCCGGGAGCTTGTTCATTTCCTTAACACCGCCGAGATACTTCTCAAGCTTTGCGATTTCAGCCTGGAGCTTGATAACTTCTTTCTTGAGGAGAAGATCGAATGTTCCGTCTGCTTCCATCTTCTTGAGCTGGTTGAGACGGTCGATACGACGGCGCATTGTCTTGAAGTTTGTGAGCATACCGCCGAGCCAACGAGCGTTGACGTAGTACATACCTACGCGCTCTGCTTCTTCCTTGATAGCTTCCTGAGCCTGCTTCTTTGTACCTACGAAGAGAATGCTCTTGCCTTCTGCTGCGATGTCGCGAGCGAAGAAATAAGCCTCTTCGAGCTTCTTAACGGTCTTCTGCAAGTCGATGATGTAGATACCGTTACGCTCCGTGAAGATGTACGGAGCCATTTTGGGGTTCCAGCGTCTTGTCTGATGTCCGAAATGAACACCTGCTTCAAGAAGCTGCTTCATTGAGATTACCTGTGACATAGATTTTTCCTCCTTCTGTTTTAACCGCCACATTCGTCATTCTTACTCGCCATCTTTCGACACAGCGGCGCGAAAGTCAGAATGTGTGAGTTTTTCACCGAAATATATTACCACATTTTAAAGCATTTTGCAAGTCTTTTTTAGTATTTTTTTACTTAAATTTAAAAATCTTGCTGACAGCAAAAAACAAGGCGCGATAAATCGCGCCTTGCCCTTTGCCTGGATTATGAACTGATATTTCAGTTCTTTGTTCGATTAACCGAAGAATGCCTTTGCAGCTGCGCCGTATACGAGCATTGCCTTAGCAAGCGGCATGTAAGTTGCATTGTTATCTGTATGCATCTTTGATGCCCAACGCTGCGGGTTGTAAATGTATACGCCTGAGTAGTATACAGTGCCGTCTGTTGCTGTTACGCGTGCACATGTGTATACCTTTTCAGTCATCTGCTTCGGTGCAAGCTCTGCATAGTTGTATACGTATGCACTT